>JAFEEB010000003.1:49144-51285 GCA_018241325.1 Pseudomonadota bacterium
GCTGATCGCGCGCAGCGAGCAGGACGAGTGCATGTGCTTTCTGCCGCTGTGCCACATCGCCGAGCGCATGGGCGGCGAGTACTACTCGCTGTACACGGGGGCCAAGCTCAACTTCGTCGAGAACCCCGACACCGTGCCCGAGAACGTGCGCGAGATCGCCCCCACGGTGTTCACCGCCGTGCCGCGCGTGTGGGAGAAGTTCTATTCGGGCGTGACCATCGCGCTGAAGGAAAGCACGCGCCTGCAACAGGCCGCCTACGCCTGGGCCATCGGCGTGGGCCGCCAGATTGCCGAGCGCGTGCTGGCCGGCCAGCCGGTGCCGGGCTCGCTCAAGGCGCGTTTCACGCTGGCGCGCTGGCTGGTGCTGGACAACGTGCGCAAGATGATCGGCATCCACCGCGCGCGCTACCTGGTCACGGGCGCGGCGCCGATCTCGCCCGAGCTGGTCAAGTGGTATTTGTCGCTGGGCGTGCCGATGCTGGAGGTGTGGGGCATGACCGAGACCTGCGGCGCCTCCACCGGCGTGCCGGCCACGCGCATCAAGCCCGGCTCCATCGGGCCGGCGGCCGGCTTCAACCAGGTGCGGCTGGATGCGGCCACGGGCGAGATCCAGGTCAAGGGCCCCAACGTGTTCGCCGGCTACCTGAACCTGCCCGAGAAGACGGCTGAGACCTTCACCGCGGACGGCTGGCTGCGCACCGGCGACGTGGGCACGGTGGATGCCGATGGCTTCTACCGCATCACCGACCGCATGAAGGACATCATCATCACCGCGGGCGGCAAGAACATCACGCCCAGCGAGCTGGAAAACGAGCTCAAGTTCAGCCCCTACGTGACCGACGCCGTCGTCATCGGCGACGCGCGGCCCTACCTGACGGTGATCATCATGATCGACCAGGAGAACGTCGAGAAATACGCGCAAGACCACGACGTGCCGTTCTCCAACTACGCCAGCCTGACGCGCGCCCCCGAGGTGCAGGCCCTGATCCAGGGCGTGATCGATGAGGTGAACCGCAAGTTCGCCCGCGTCGAGCAGATCAAGAAGTTCTTTTTGCTCGACACGCAACTCACGGCCGAAGACGAGGAGCTGACCCCCACCATGAAGCTCAAGCGCAAGCTGGTGCAGACCAAGTACGCGCCGCAGATCGAGGCCATGTACGGCGCCTGACGCGCGCCGCATCAGGGTAATCACCGCCGCCATCGACGCACACATCTGCACACAATCCGTTCACCCATTCCAAGGAGGTTCCCGCCCATGAGACGCACCCTTTTTTCCTTCGCCTGCGCCCTGGCCGTCGCTGCCGGACCAGCCCTTGCCCAGACCCAGGGCGTGAGCAAGACGGAGATCACCGTCGCCACCATCCAGGACTTGTCGGGGCCGCTGGCCGGCTTTGGCAAGCAGGCGCGCAACGGCATGCAGCTGCGCGTGGACGAGATCAACGAGCAGGGCGGCATCAACGGCCGCAAGCTGGTGTTCAAGGTCGAGGACTCGGGCTATGACCCCAAGCGCGCCGTGCTGGCGGCGCAAAAGCTGGTCAACCAGGACAAGATTTTCGCCATGATCGGCCACATCGGCACCGCGGCCAACATGGCCACCTTTCCGGTGCTGTTCCCCAAGAAGGTGATCAACTTCTACCCGCTCACCGGCGCGCGCGAAATGTTCGAGGCACCCAACCAGAACCTCAAGTTCGCCTTCAGCGTGCCCTACTACGACCAGACGCGCACCGGCACGCCACGCCTGGTCAAGGAAAAGGGCGCCAAGACGGTCTGCTCGCTGTACCAGGACGATGAATTCGGCCTGGAGGTCATGCGCGGCGCCGAGGACGGCCTGAAAACCATCGGCATGACGCTGGCCGAGAAAACCACCTACAAGCGCGGCGCCACCGACTTTTCCTCGCAGGTCGCCAAGATGAAGGCCGCCGGCTGCGACCTGGTCGTGCTGGGCACCGTGATCCGCGAAACCATCGGCACCATCGGCGAGGCGCGCAAGACCGGCTACAACCCCACCTTCATGGGCACCACCGCCTCCTACACCGACCTGATCCACAAGCTGGGCGGCAAGGCCATGGACGGCTTTTACTCCACCTCGGCCGTCCAGGTGCCGTATCTGGACGACACCTCGCAGCCGATCCGCTTCTGGG
>JAFEEB010000040.1:0-21847 GCA_018241325.1 Pseudomonadota bacterium
CCAGCAGCTCCTGGCCTTCCTTGATGGCGTCCTGGATGCGTGCCTGGCTGGGCGAAACGCCCTCGGCGAAATACTGGCGGGAAATTTCCTTGAAGGGCAGAAAGCCGTGGCGCTCCTCGCCATAGTCGACGAAGCAGGCTTCCAGGCTGGGCTCGACGCGCGTGACGACGGCCTTGTAGATGTTGCCCTTGCGCTGTTCGCGCCCCTCGATCTCGATCTCGTAGTCGAGCAGTTTTTGTCCATCGACAATCGCCAGGCGGCGCTCTTCGGCCTGCGTGGCGTTGATCAGCATCCGTTTCATGATGCGTGTTCCTTTGCGTCAAAAAGCATGGCCCCATCCAAGGGGCACTCGACGCCGGGACGGCGCGCAGAAAACGCAAAGACGAAACGAAGGACCGAGAGCGCGCTCAGGCCGCTGCCAGACCCGGATCGGGGGCAGAGGCCAGGGGAGGGGCAGGAGCGGCAACGTGCGCGGGTGCGACCGCGGCAAAGGCGACGGCCTTGGCCGCAGCCGGCAGCGGCGTGGGCGTGCAGGCGATGCGCTGGGACGCAGACATGCGGGGCACGGGCATCAGCCAGCGCCAGCAGATCGCAAACCAGGTCATCAGCACGTTGTGTTCTCGTTGGAGCCGACTCGCGGCAGCCGCTTGTTGCAGCGCTGCCGCCAATCTCGGGTGTTTCGTCGTCAGGGTTTCATTGCGCCATCCGTGTCCGCGCTTTTTTGGGCCGGGCTGCCCGGTGATGGGGCCCTGCGCTTTCTTGTGCGGACGCGACGTCGAACGTTTGCGGGCCGGGCGGTGCGTGCCTGATGGAATTAGACTTGCCGTGATCGGGATGTCCATTCCGGTTCAAATTCAAGCGCGAGCACAACCGGATGCCAGCAGCAACCATTATAGAGGCGCAGCCCGCGCTCCCGGGCGACGCGGCCAAGCCGCAGGTGGTGCACCTGACGGTGGATGCAGAAAGCGCCGGGCAGCGCCTGGACAACTACCTGATCCGCCAGCTCAAGGGCGTGCCCAAGACGCATGTCTACCGCATCATTCGCTCGGGCGAGGTGCGGGTGAACAAGGGGCGCGCCGCGGCCGATACCCGTGTACAGACGGGCGACGCGGTGCGCGTGCCGCCGGTGCGCCAGGCCGTGCGGACCGAAAAGCCCGTGCCGGCGCGCGAGTTTGCCGTGCTGTTCGAGGACGATCATTTGCTGGCCATCGACAAGCCCGCCGGCGTGGCCGTGCACGGCGGTTCGGGCCTGGCCTTTGGCGTGATCGAGCAACTGCGCCGCGCCAGGCCCGACGCGCGCCTGCTGGAGCTGGTGCACCGGCTGGACCGCGAAACCAGCGGCGTGCTGCTGATCGCCAAGAAGCGCAGTGCGCTGAAACACCTGCAGGAGCAGTTTCGCGAGCGCAGCACCGGCAAGACCTATCTGGCACTGGTGGCAGGCGATTGGCCCGAGCGCCTGAAGGTGATCGACACGCCGCTGCACAAATACCTGCAAGGCGATGGGGAGCGCCGCGTCCGGGTGGTGGATGCGGCGCATCCGGACGCCATGCGCGCCGTCACCCTCGTCAAGGTGCGCGAGCGGCGGGACGGCTGCAGCCTGCTGGAGGTCACCATCAAGACCGGCCGCACGCACCAGATTCGCGTGCACCTGGCGGCGCAGGGCCATCCGATCGCGGGCGATGACAAGTATGGCGACTTCGACTGGAACCGTCGCTTGCAAAAGCGCGGCCTCAAGCGCATGTTTTTGCATGCGTGGCGGTTACAGTTCGAGCACCCGGCCAGCGGCGAGCGCATGCAATTGCTGTCTGCGTTGCCCGCCGATCTGTCCTGGCCCTCCCCAGCTGTCACGCCCGCATGAACCGCCCCCGCCTGTTCGACCTGATCTGCTTTGATTGGGACGGCACCCTGTTCGACTCCACCGCCATCATCACCCGCTGCATCCAGCAGGCCGTGGTGGATGTGGGCGGCGCGCGGCCCACCGATCAGGCGGCCTCGTTCGTGATCGGCATGGCCCTGGTGCCGGCCCTGGCCAAGGCCGCGCCCGACGTGCCGCCTGAAAAATACCCCGATCTGGCCGCGCGCTACCGCCACCACTACCTCAGGCACCAGGGCGACATCAGCCTGTTCGACGGCGTGCTGCCCATGCTGGCCGCGCTGCGCGGGCGCCACCATTGGCTCACGGTGGCCACCGGCAAAAGCCGGCGCGGCCTGGACGATGTGCTGGCCACGCGCCAACTGCGCGGCGTGTTCGACGGCTCGCGCACGGCCGATGAAACCGCGGGCAAGCCCGATCCGCGCATGCTGGGCGAGTTGATGCGCCAGTTCGGCGCCGAGCCCGAACGCACCCTGATGATCGGCGACACCACGCATGACCTGCAAATGGCGGTCAACGCCGGCTGTGCCAGCGTGGGCGTGAGCTATGGCGCGCACGAGGTGGCCGGGTTCGACGCCTTGGGCCCGCACTTCATCGCGCATTCGGTGGCCGAACTGCACCGCTGGCTGGAGGATCACGCGTGAGTGCTGAAAACGCATCCGCCGCCATCGAGTTGTGCGCATCGGGCGAGCTGGCCGAAGGCGGCCTGGCCGTGCCCTTTGACGTGGTGATCGAGGGCGAGCACTGCCGTGCCTTCGCCATCCGTTTCGAGGGCCGCGCGCACGCCTACCTGAACCGCTGCACCCACGTGGCGATGGAGCTGGACTGGCAGCCCAACCGGTTTTTCGACGACACCGGCCAATGGCTGTTGTGCGCATCGCATGGCGCGGTCTATGCGCCCGACACCGGCGAAGGCGTGGCCGGACCCTGCCAGGGCGGCTTGCTCAAGATCGAGCTGACCGAGGCCGACGGCGTGGTTTGGTGGCACCCCACCCAGCACTTGCAGCCGCTTTCATTCTGACACCGCGGTGGCGGCATCGGCGGCCACGGTTTGATGGACAATCGACGCCAATCAAGGATCGCGCACGTTGCGCCGCATGTCATGGAAAATGAAGTCACGCTGGATGCCAAGACCATTCACTGGGAGCGCGAAGCCATCGAGAGGCTGCTGATGGCCGAGGTGCGCGAGCGCCGCGCCGCGCGCCGCTGGCGCATGCTGCGCACCCTGCTGTGGATGGCGCTGATTGGCGGCTTGATCTGGGTGATGCTTTGGGGCAACCAGTGGCCCGGCAGTGCCAGCGTGAGCGGGCCGCACACCGCGATGGTGTCGATTCGCGGCGAGATCGCCGACCGCGGCGAGGCCAGCGCCGAACTCATCATGCCGGCCATGCGCAGCGCGCTGGAAGACCCCGGTTCCAAGGCGCTGGTGCTGCTGATCAACTCGCCCGGTGGCAGCCCGGTGCAGGCCGGCTTGATCAACGACGAGATTCGCCGCCTGCGCAAGCTGTACGACAAGCCGATCTACGCCGTGGTCGAGGAGACCTGTGCCTCGGCGGCGTATTACATCGCCTCGGCCGCCGACAACATCTACGTCAACAAGGCCAGCATCGTCGGCAGCATCGGCGTGCTGATGGACGGCTTCGGCTTTGTCGGCACCATGGACAAGCTGGGCGTGGAGCGGCGCCTGCTCACGGCCGGCGCCAACAAGGGCTTTCTCGACCCGTTCAGCCCCCAGTCCGACACGCAAAAGCAATTTGCCCAGACCATGCTCAACCAGATCCACCAGCAGTTCATCGACGTGGTCAAGCAGGGCCGCGGTGATCGCCTGAAGGCCACACCGGAGACCTTCAGCGGCCTGTTCTGGACGGGCGAGCAGGCCATCGGCATGGGCCTGGCCGACGCCACGGGCAGCCTGGACTCGGTGGCGCGCGACGTGGTCAAGGCCGAAAAGCTGGTGGACTACACCAACAAGGTCAATTTTGCCGAACGCTTTGCGAAGCGCTTCGGGGCCGAGGTGGGCCAAGGCGCCGTCAACGCGCTGCGGGCGCTGCCGGCGCTGCGCTGAGCGGCCCGCCCGCTCGCGACGCGTGAGGAGAGCCGCAAGGCCCTCGTTCGCGTGTGCAGCCGGCGCGCAGCCACTTGAAGTCAAGAGTTTCACCCATGCTCGACCACATGACATTTCGCGTGACGGACATCCATCGCGCCAAGGCCTTCTACAGCCAGGCGCTGGCGCCGCTGGGCTACAGCCTGTCCTTCGAGGGCAACCACGGCGCGAACATCGTGGGTTTTGCGCACCCCGACGCCAACGAGCCCGAGGGCAAGAAGACCGATGTGTGGTTCATCGACGGCCCCTCGCCCCATGGCGGCGTGCCGGCGACGACGGGCTGCCATCTGGCGTGGCGGGCGCAAACGCGGGCGCAAGTCGATGCGTTTCATCGCGCCGCCATCGCAGCCGGTGGCAAGGACAACGGCGCGCCCGGTCTGCGTCCCGTCTATCACCCGCACTACTACGGCGCCTTCGTCATCGACCCGGAAGGCAACAACATCGAAGCCGTCTGCCATCAACCCGGATAGGCCGCCCGCCGGGGCCACTCACCGGCCGATGGCGAACACCGCCGGCAGCGCAAGGGAGGGCAGCGCTGGCGCGGCGTGCCGCCAGGCGGCCACGCTTTGGCTGATGCAGCGCGCGTGCTCCAGCGTCAAGCCGTGGCAAACGGCCAGGCGCGTGGTCGGCTGCAATTCATGCAGCAGGGCCTGCACCAGCGCGGCGTTGCGGTAGGGCGTTTCGATGAAGAGCTGGCTTTGGCCTGTCTTGCGTGCCAGGGCTTCCAGTTCGCGAATCCGCGCGGCGCGGGCCACCGCCTCGTGCGGCAGGTAGCCGACGAAGGCGAAGTTCTGGCCGTTCAGCCCGCTGGCGGCCAGGGCCAGCGGGATCGACACGGGCCCCACCAGCGGCACCACGGCAAGGCCCAGCTCGTGCGCGGCGCGCACGACCGAGCTGCCGGGGTCGGCCACGGCGGGCATGCCGGCTTCGCTCACCAGGCCGACGTCCTGGCCTTGCATGGCGGCCGCCAGCAGCGGGCGGACGTCGGCGAGGGAAGACGTGGGGTCGTGATCGCCTTTTTTGTGCACCGCGCGTGGCAGCTCGGTGATGGTGTGCGCCTGCACCGGCTGCGCCAGCGGCGCCACGGCGTCCACGCGCTTGAGGAAGGCGCGGGTGGACTTGGCGTTTTCGCTGATCCAGTGCGTGATGCGCGCGGCCGCCTGCAGCGTGCCCAGCGGCAACACGTCGGTGATGGGGGCTTGCGGCGTGCAGCCGTGGTCCAGCGGCGTGGGCACCAGCAGCAGCCGGCCCGGCGGCGAGGGCGCGGTCATGGCAGCACGCAGCCGGCGGCGCGCAGCATGCGCGCGGTGCGGATCAGCGGCAGGCCCACCAGGGCGGTCGGATCGTCGCTGTGAATGGCCTCGAGCAGGGCGATGCCCAGGCCTTCGCTCTTGGCACTGCCAGCGCAGTCGTAGGGCTGCTCGGCGCGCAGATAGCGCTCGATCTCGCCCTCGTTCAAGGTGCGAAAGCGCACCTCCACGGCGGCCAGATCGGTTTGCTCGAAGCCGCTGGCCACACACACCACGCTGAGCGCGGTCTGAAACACCACGGTTTGCCCGCTCATGGCGCGCAACTGCGCGAGCGCACGTTCGTGCGTGCCGGGTTTGCCCAGCGGCCGGCCCGCCAGGTCGGCCACCTGGTCGGAGCCGATCACGATCGCCCCCGGGTGGCGCGCGGCCACGTCGCGCGCCTTGGCCAGCGCCAGGCGCAAGGCCAGCGCGCGCGGCGCCTCGCCGGGTTGGGGGGTTTCGTCCACGTCGGGGGCGGCCACGTCAAAGGCCAGGCGCAGGCGGGACAGCAATTCGCGGCGGTAGCGGGAGGTGGAGCCGAGCACCAGCGGGCGCGCTGTGTCGGGCGTGGCGGGGAGGGCGCTCATCCGGGGGATTCTCTTACACTGCGGGCATGACTTTCCCGTTTCAGCCCGAGCGGCTCGATGTGGCGGCGTTCGCGCAGGCGAGGGCATCCCTGTCGGCGCGCGATTCGCTATCAATTTACGAGCGATTGACGCAGGAATCCATTGGGCCGACGCCCGATATGGCGGTGGACTGGAGCGTGCAGGGCGAGCAGCGCAGCGCGGCCGACGGCGTGCCGCGTCCGGCGCTGCATCTGCGGGCCCGCTGCGTGGTGCCGCTGGCCTGCCAACGCTGTCTGGGCGAACTGCGGGTGCCGCTGGAAGTGGATCGCCACATCGTGTTCGCGCGGGACGAAGACAGCGCCGCCGCGCTGGACGACGCGAGCGAAGACGACGTCCTGGCCCTCTCGGGCGAGTTGGATGTGCGCGAATTGGTCGAAGACGAGTTGTTGCTGGCGTTGCCCTTGGTGCCGCGCCACGACGTGTGTCCGGGCGCTGTCAGGCTGTCGGCGCAGGATGCGGATTTCGATGCGGCGGGCGATGAGCGGCCGCATCCGTTTGCGGGTCTGGCGGCGCTCAAGGCGGGAAAACCGCACTGATCCCCGGAGCGTGCCCGTTCAAAAACAAAGCGGCGGAGCTTGGGTCGTTTTGGATTTCGCACTATAATCAAAGGCTTTTCGCGCGACGCTGATGCTGTTGGCCTTGCGTGATGTGTTCAAACCAGCGTTTGTTTCGCTTGCGGCGCTCCCGGGCGTTTTGTGGCGGAACCTTTTGACTTCCAAGGAGCCATCATGGCCGTTCAGCAAAACAAGAAATCGCCGTCCAAGCGCGGCATGCACCGCTCGCACAACGCCCTGGCCACGCCGGGCATTGCGGTCGAGCCGACCACGGGCGAGACGCACCTGCGCCACCACATCAGCCCCAACGGCTACTACCGCGGCCGTCAGGTCATCAAGGCCAAGGCCGAAGCCTGATCCCGGGGGTGGTGGGCGCCAGCGCTCGCTTGCCTCACGCAGCTCTTTTATACTTTTCAGGCCCGGTGCTACGTGTCGTAGCCTCGGGCCTGCGTCGTTTTTTGGGTGTTTCCTTTGACTGACAGTGCGGGGGCCTGCCGGCGCCTGCTGGAGCTTGCATGACCGTTGTGGCTGTCGATTGCATGGGCGGTGACCATGGGCCGCAAGTGATCCTGCCGGCTTGCCGACGGTTTCTCGACAGCCATGCCGAGGCCCGCCTGCTGCTGGTGGGCCGGCCCGAGGCGCTGCAGGGCTTCGCGCACGAGCGCGCGCAAGTCGTCGCGGCCAGCGAGGTCATCGGCATGGACGACGCCATCGAGGTGGCGCTGCGCAAGAAGAAGGATTCGTCCACCCGCGTGGCGATCCAGCAGGTGAAGGACGGCGCGGCGCAGGCGGCGGTGTCGGCCGGCAACACCGGCGCGCTGATGGCCGTGGCGCGCTACCTGCTCAAGACGCTGGAGGGCATCGACCGGCCCGCCATCGCCACCCAGATTCCCAACGCCAAGGGCGGCGCCACCACAGTGCTCGACCTGGGGGCCAACGTCGATTGCACGGCCGAGCACCTGCTGCAATTCGCGGTGATGGG
Source organism: Pseudomonadota bacterium (assembly GCA_018241325.1). GTDB lineage: Bacteria > Pseudomonadota > Gammaproteobacteria > Burkholderiales > Burkholderiaceae_C > Ottowia. Next base: position 7,429 of record JAFEEB010000040.1, read on the forward strand.
GTCGGCGCTGGTGTCGGTGCTCAACAACGACCCGCAGCCCACCGTGGGCCTGCTCAACGTGGGCGAAGAAGCCATCAAGGGCAGCGAGGAAATCAAGCGCGCCGGCGAGCTGTTGCGCGCGGCGGCCGCCACGGGCGACCTCAACTTCGTCGGCAACGTCGAAGGCAACGACATCTTCAAGGGCGTGGCCGACATCGTGGTGTGCGACGGCTTCGTGGGCAACGTGGCGCTCAAGACCATCGAGGGCCTGGCCACGATGATCGGCGGCTTCATGAAGGAGGAGTTCTCGCGCAACTTGCTCACCAAGGCGGCGGCCCTGGTCGCTTATCCGGTGCTCTCGGCGCTCAAGCGGCGCATGGACCACCGGCGCTACAACGGCGCGGCGCTGCTGGGGCTGCGCGGCCTGGTGTTCAAGAGCCACGGCTCGGCCGACGCGTTGGCCTTCGAGCAGGCCATTGCCCGCGCGTATGATGCCGCGCACCACCAGTTGCTGGCGCGCGTGCAAAGCCGCATCGCCCATGCCCTGCCCCTGCTGCAGCCTCAGGCCGGCGGCGCGGCAAACTGACTTGACCAAGAATCGATACCGATGACGCGACGCTATTCCCGCATCACGGGCACCGGCAGCTACCTGCCCCCGCGCCGCGTGACCAACAACGACCTAGTGGCCGAACTGGCGCTGCAAGGGGTCGAGACCTCCGACGAATGGATCGTGGAGCGCACCGGCATTCGCGCGCGCCACTTTACCGCGCCCGACATGGGCGCCAGCGACCTGGCCGTGCCGGCCGCGCAAGCGGCCATGCAGGCCGCGGGCGTGCAGCCGGCCGACATCGATCTGATCATCGTCGCCACGTCCACGCCGGACATGGTGTTCCCATCGACGGCCGCCATCGTGCAGCACAAGCTCGGCATCAGCGGCTGCCCGGTGTTCGACGTGCAGGCCGTGTGCAGCGGCTTCGTCTATGCGCTCGCCGTGGCCGACGCGCTGATCGCCAACGGCACGGCGCACCGGGCGCTGGTGATCGGCGCCGAGGTGTTCTCGCGCCTGCTCGACTTCAAGGACCGCACCACCTGCGTGCTGTTCGGCGACGGCGCGGGCGCCGTGGTGCTGGAGGCCAGCGACACCCCCGGCATCCTGGCCACCGACCTGCACGCCGACGGCAAGCACGTCGATATCCTGTGCGTGCCCGGCCACGTGTCGGGCGGGCAAATCCTGGGCGATCCCTTGCTCAAGATGGATGGCCAGGCCGTGTTCAAGCTGGCCGTGGGGGTGCTCGACAAGGCCGCGCGCGCGGTGCTGGCCAAGGCCGAGATGGAAGCATCCAGCATCGACTGGCTGATTCCGCACCAGGCCAACATCCGCATCATGCTCAGCACCGCCAGGAAGCTGCACCTGCCGCCCGAAAAAGTGGTGGTCACCGTGCAGGACCACGGCAACACCTCGGCTGCCTCCATCCCGCTGGCACTGGACCACGGCGTGCGCGCGGGGCAAGTCAAGCTCGGCCAGACCGTGCTGCTGGAAGGCGTGGGCGGCGGCTTCACCTGGGGTGCGGTACTCCTGAAAATGTAGCTGCTTGCGCTTGATTGATGGGCGCTGCAAGTCGATTTGACTCATATTTCGTATTCGAAGCCATGACTTCCTTTGCTTTTGTCTTTCCCGGCCAGGGCTCGCAGTCCGTGGGCATGCTGGACGCCTGGGGCGAGCACCCCGCCGTGCGCCAGACGCTGGCCGAGGCCTCGGCCGCGCTGGGCGAGGACCTGGGCGCGCTGATCGCCACCGGCCCCAAGGAGGCGCTGGCGCTGACCACCAACACCCAGCCGGTGATGCTGGTGGCCGGCGTGGCCTGCTGGCGCGCCTGGCGCGCCGAGGGCGGGGCGCTGCCGCAGGCGGTGGCCGGCCATTCGCTGGGCGAGTATTCGGCCTTGGTGGCGGCCGAAGTCTTGACCCTGGCGCAGGCCGTGCCGCTGGTGCGCCTGCGTGCCGCGGCCATGCAGGACGCCGTGCCCGTGGGCACCGGCGCCATGGCCGCGATTTTGGGCCTGGATGCTCAGAAAGTGATAGCGGGTTGCGCCGATGTGACGCGCGCCATGGGCCAAAATGGTTCTGAAGTGGTGGAGGCCGTCAACTTCAACGATCCGATGCAGACCGTGATCGCCGGCAGCAAGGCCGCGGTGGACAAGGCCTGCGAGGTGCTCAAGGGCCTGGGCGCCAAGCGCGCGCTGCCGCTGCCGGTGTCGGCGCCGTTCCATTCCAGCCTGATGAGGCCGGCGGCCGAGCGGCTGAAGGCGGCGCTCGCCGGCATCGAGCTGGCTGCCCCGCGCATCCCGGTGGTCAACAACGTGGATGTGGCGCTCGAGTCCGACCCGGAGCGCATCCGCGATGCCCTGGTGCGCCAGGCGGCGGGCCCCGTGCGCTGGGTCGAATGCGTGCAGGCGCTGCGCGCGCGCGGCATCACCCACGTGATCGAATGCGGCCCCGGCAAGGCGCTGGCGGGCATGACCAAGCGCATCGATGCGGAGCTGGTGGGCGCCAGCCTGTACGATCCGGCGACACTGGCTGAAGTCAAGGCGCTGGTAGGCTGAACTATCGATTGGGTCATTGAGGAAGAGAGGGGCGTGCAGGATGCTCGAAATCCGTCCAGGCTGCGAGTGTTGTGATCGGGATCTTCCGCCCGAATCAGCGCAAGCGCGCATCTGCTCTTTTGAATGCACGTTCTGCGCTTCGTGCGCTGAAACAAGGCTTGGTGGCGTCTGCCCGAACTGTGGTGGTGAGTTGGTGCCAAGGCCGCGCCGTCCGGCTGCTAAGCTCGCACAGAACCCACCGTCGGCGCAGCGCGTCTTCAAGCCGCTTGGCTGCGCTGGTACAGCCTGAAGACTTCGTTCAACCCGGATGACCGTGTCGGGCGGCCGGGTCAACGCCAATGCTGAAAGGAAATTCGAATGTCTGACACCTCCATGGCAGGCCAAGTCGCCCTGGTGACGGGCGCCTCGCGCGGCATTGGCGCGGCGGTGGCCCGCGAGCTGGCCGCGCGCGGCCTGAAGGTGATCGGCACGGCCACCACCCCCGAGGGCGCGGCGCGCATCGGCACGGCGCTGGCGGGCTTTGCCGGCTGCCGCGGCGCGGCGCTCGACGTCAACGACCTGGGCGCCGCCGAGGCGTTGATCGAGGGCATCGTCAAGGAGCACGGCGCCCTGCACGTACTGGTCAACAACGCCGGCATCACGCGCGACATGCTGGCCATGCGCCTGAAGGACGAGGACTGGGACGCGGTGATCGACACCAACCTGAAGGCGGTGTTTCGCATGAGCCGCGCCGTCATGCGCCCGATGATGAAGCAGCGCTACGGGCGCATCGTCAACATCACCAGCGTGGTCGGCGCCTCGGGCAACCCGGGGCAGGCCAACTACGCGGCGGCCAAGGCCGGCGTGGCGGGCATGACGCGGGCGCTGGCGCGCGAGCTGGGCAGCCGCGGCATCACCGTCAACTGCGTGGCGCCGGGCTTCATCGCCACCGACATGACGGCGGCGCTGTCCGACGAGCAGAAAAACGCGCTGACGGGGCAGATTCCGCTGGGGCGCCTGGGCCAGCCAGGCGACATCGCGAGCGCCGTGGCCTACCTGGCCAGCCCGCAGGCGGGCTACGTCACCGGGCAGGAGCTGCACGTCAACGGCGGCATGTACATGGCCTGAACGATCTTCTTTGTTACCTTGGCGACCGCGCGGTTCGGCGTGTAAGCCCGGGTAAAATCCACATTTTTTACTACCCTCAGAGGGAACCCATGAGCGATATCGAAGCACGTGTCAAGAAAATCATCGCCGAGCAACTCGGCGTGGAAGAGTCCCAGGTGACCAACGAGAAAGCCTTCGTGGCCGATCTGGGCGCCGACTCGCTGGACACCGTCGAATTGGTGATGGCGCTGGAGGATGAGTTCGGCATCGAGATCCCCGACGAGGACGCCGAGAAGATCACCACGGTGCAAGCCGCGATCGATTACGCCAACAGCAAGAAGGCCTGAGCGCCCATGAGCCGGCGCCGAGTCGTCGTCACCGGACTGGGTTGCGTCAGCCCCGTGGGCAACACGGTGGCCGAATCCTGGGCCAGCCTGCTGGCCGGGCGCTCGGGCATCGACGCGATCACGCAGTTTGATGCCAGTGCGTTTGCCTGCCGTTTTGCCGGCGAGGTCAAGGGTTTCAATATCGGGGACTACATGCCCGAAAAAGAAGCCCGCCACATGGACCGCTTCATCCATCTGGGCTTGGCCGCAGCCGACCAGGCGGTGCGCGACGCCGGCCTGCCCACGGGCGAGGCGCTCGATCCCGAACTGGCCGTGCGCATCGGCTGCAACATCGGCTCGGGCATCGGCGGCTTGCCGCTGATCGAGGCCACGCATGGCGAATACGCCAGCCGCGGGCCCCGGCGCATCTCGCCGTTTTTCGTGCCGGCCTCGATCATCAACATGATCTCCGGGCACGCCTCGATCCGCTTTGGCTTCAAGGGCCCCAACATCGCCACCGTGACGGCCTGCACCACCGGCCTGCATGCCATCGGCGTGTCGGCACGCATGATCCAGCACGGCGACGCCGACGTGATGGTGGCCGGCGGCGCCGAGTCCACCGTGTCCCCGCTGGGCGTGGGCGGCTTTGCCGCGGCGCGCGCGCTGTCCACCCGCAACGACGACCCCAAGACCGCGTCCCGCCCCTGGGACAAGGACCGCGACGGCTTCGTGCTGGGCGAGGGCGGCGGTGTGGTGGTGCTCGAAGAGTACGAATACGCCAAGGCGCGCGGCGCCCGCATCTACGCCGAGCTGATCGGCTTCGGCATGAGCGGCGACGCCTTCCACATGACCGCGCCCGACGTGGACGGCCCGCGCCGCTCCATGGTCAACGCCCTGCGCGATGCCGGTGTCAACGCCGACCAGGTGAACTACCTCAACGCCCACGGCACCAGCACCCCGCTGGGCGACGTGAACGAGACCAACGCCATCAAGGCGGCGCTGGGCGATGCGGCGCGCCGCACGGTGGTCAACTCCACCAAGTCCATGACCGGCCATCTGCTGGGTGGCGCCGGTGGCATCGAGAGCGTGTTCACCGTGCTAGCCCTTCACCACCAGAAGAGTCCGCCCACCATCAACATCTTCAACCAGGACCCCGAGTGCGACCTGGACTACTGCGCCAACACCGCGCGCGACATGAAGATCGAGGTGGCCATGAAGAACAACTTCGGTTTCGGCGGCACCAACGGAACCCTGGTGTTCAAGCGGGTTTGACCGGGCGCCGGCGCGGGCCGCCGGCATCCCGTCATCCCTGTCCTCGGCGGACCTCCATGCACAGCGCGCCCGCCGTCACGCATCCCACCGGCCGCACGGCGCAGCTCGCGCTGGGGCTGGCAACGCTGGGCGCGCTGGGGCTGCTCGGGGCCGTCGCCGTGGCGGTCTCCGGTCGGGCCCAGGCCCTGGCCGCGTGGCAGGCCATCGCCCTGCTGGCGGCTTGTGCCTTGGCGCTGGGCGGTTTGTGGATCTTCTGGCGCGCGCAGCGCCCTCACCAACTTGCCTGGGACGGGGCGCAGTGGCGCTTGTCCGGGCACGATGTGGCGCCGGCCGAAGGCGCCGTGGTGCAGGTGCAGGTGCGGCTGGATCTGCAAGCCGCGCTGCTGCTGTGCGCCCAAGACCTGGAAACCGGACGCCGCTCCTGGTTGTGGGCGCAAAAAGGCGCGGACGCCGGCCGCTGGCACCTGCTGCGCTGCGCCCTGTGGGCGATGCCGCCCCAGTCCGCGGGTACCCCGGCCGATGCCGCCCCGGTTTGAATGGGCCGCCCCACCGTGTCTGAGCCCAACACTCCCCGACCCGCCGACAGCGAAGCCGTGCTGGTGCAGCGCGCCGCCGCGGGCGATCACCGGGCGTATGAATTGCTGGTCATCAAGTACCAGCGGCGCATCCAGCGCCTGATCGGACGCCTGGTGCGCGACGTGGACCTGGTGGAAGACATTGCGCAGGAGACCTTCATTCGCGCCTGGCGGGCGCTGCCGCAGTTTCGCGGCGACGCCCAGTTCTACACCTGGCTGTACCGGATTGCCGTCAACACCGCCAAGAAGGCGCTGCTGGAGCTCAAGCGCGATCCCACCGTCACGGAGGCGGCGCTGCGCTCGTCCGACGAGGATGATGAAACTTCCCGCCGCGAGAACGAACTAATTTCAGAATCCACACCGGAAACGGAGTTGGCGGCCCGCGAAATCGCCGCCGCCGTCAATGCCGCGATGGAAGCCTTGCCGGACGATTTGCGCCAAGCCATCACCTTGCGCGAGATCGAAGGGCTCAGCTACGAAGAGATTGCCGAAACCATGAACTGCCCCATTGGAACCGTCCGCAGCCGGATTTTTCGGGCCCGCGAGGCCATATCAGCCAGGGTCAAGCCCCTGCTCAGCCATCAATCGGGAAAACGGTGGTGATCATGAATGCACAAACCGACATCAACCGCGAGCGCGCGAACATTTCTGCCTTGGCCGACGGCGAGTTGGGCAGCGGGGACGCCGCGCGCGTTCTGGATGCGATGGACGCCAGCGCGGCGCGCGAGTGCTGGCACCTCTATCACCTGATCGGCGACGTGCTGCGCGCGCCGGACCTCGGCGACGCCCGGCACGACGCTGCATTCGTGTCGCGCCTGCGCGAGCGCCTGCCGCCGCAGGTGTCCGTGGTGGCGCCGGCCGCCGCACGCGCGGCCGCCAATGACAGCGTGTTCCGCTGGAAGATGGCCGCCGGCCTGGCCTCGGTGGCGGCGGTCGCCGCCATGGCCTGGGGCAGCCTGGGCAGTGTTGGCCCCGGAGCACCGGTCGCCGGGCCGCAGATGGCCTCCAACGCCAGTTTGGCACCGGCCGCCAATGCCGTGCTCGCGGCGGCGCAACCCAGCGCGCAGGCAGCGGCGCCCGCCAGCACGGCGGTCATGCTGCGCGACCCCGAACTCGACCAGCTTCTGGCCGCGCACCGCCAGGCCGCTGGCGTGTCGGCCTTTGGCGATTCGGCGGCGTTCATGCGCACGGCAACCTTCGAAGGACCGGCGCGTTGAAGGCCGCTGCGCGCGAGCCTGGGGCCCTGCGCGGCTTGGCACGGCTGGCGGTGCGCCGTCGCCGCACGCTGCTGCGCCGCTTGGGCGGCGCCGCGCTGCTGTGGTGCGCCGGCGGCGCGCTGGGCGTGGCCTTGGCGCAGGGTTCGTTCGGCGGCGGTGCGGTACCGGTCGGTCCGCAGCCGCGCAGCGTGGACGAGTGGCTGGTGCGCTTGCAGCAGGCCTCCAGCGTGCCGGCTTTTGTCGGCACCTTCGTGGTGACGGCGTCTTCGGGCGCCATGGCCAGTGCGCGCATCTGGCACCTGTGCGAAGCCAATAACCAATTCGAGCGGATCGACGCGCTGTCGGGTCCGCCGCGCTCGAGCTTTCGGCGCAACGACGAGGTCAGCCTGGTGCTGCCCGAGGCGCATGTGGTGCGCACCGAGCAGCGCGAGCCCGGCGGGCGTTTTCCCAATTTGCTGCGCCCGGGCGCCGATCAAGCGGCGGCGGCTTTCTACACGGCGCGCGAGGAGGGGCCCGATCGCGTGGCCGGACAGGAGACCGACATCGTGCGGCTCAAGCCCGTCGATGCGCTGCGCTACGGCTACCGCATCTGGAGCGAGCGGCGCACCGGCCTGGTGCTGAAGATGCAGACGCTGGACGATGGCGGCAAGGTGCTGGAGCAGTCGGCGTTTTCCGAGGTGCAGATCAACCCGCCGCAGCCGCTGGTGCAGGCGCAGCTGAAGATGACCGGGATCGAGGGCTATCGCAGCGAGCGCATCGAGCGCCAGCGCACCGATGCCGCGCAAGAAGGCTGGCGCCTGCAGCAGGGCGTGCCGGGTTTCGAGCCGCAGGGCTGCTGGCGCCGGCAGATGACGGCCGCAGGCCCCACGCTGCAATGGGTGTTTTCCGATGGCCTGGCCACGGTGTCGATGTTCATCGAGCCCTTTGACGCCAAGCGCCACGTGCGCCAAGGCGTCTCCACCCTGGGCGCCACGCATGCCATGAGTCACCGCTGGCCCGACGCCCGCGGCACTTGGTGGGTGACGCTGATCGGCGAAGTCCCGCTGCCGACGCTGCAGCGCCTGCTGGACAATTTGCGCCACGACAAATGACGCGGCTCCGTGCCTGATGGGCGGGCCGCCCGACCTCCCGTATCCCCAAAACCATTTCGAGCAAGGACCTTGCCCTCATGAAATCTGTCGCTTTTCGTCGCGCCCACCTGGCGGGCCTGTTGCTGCCGCTGTTGCTGAGCGCGGGGGCGCTGTCGCTGCCCGCGCTGGTGCAGGCCCAGCCCGCGCCGGCGGTGCGCACGCTGCCGGACTTCACCGACCTGGTCGATCAGGTCAGCCCGGCGGTGGTCAATATCCGCACCCTGGAGCGGGTGCGCGCCGGCGGCGACGGCGATGCCCAGGCCGACAAGGACATGCAGGAGTTCTTCCGGCGCTTCTTCGGCGTGCCCATGCCCAACCTGCCGCGCCCCGGTCCGCGCCGCCCGGCGCCGCAAGCGCCCGACGAGGAAGTGCCGCGCGGCGTCGGCTCGGGCTTCATCCTGTCGGCCGACGGCTACGTGATGACTAATGCGCATGTGGTGGACGGCGCCGACGAGGTCATCGTCACGCTGACCGACAAGCGCGAGTTCAAGGCCCGCATCGTGGGCGCGGACAAGCGCACGGACGTGGCCCTGGTCAAGATCGACGCCACGGGCCTGCCCTTCGTGAGGACGGGCGACGTGGGCCGGCTGCGCGTGGGCGAATGGGTGATGGCCATCGGCTCGCCCTTCGGCCTTGAGAACACCGTGACGGCCGGTATCGTCAGCGCCAAGCAACGCGACACGGGCGACTACCTGCCCTTCATCCAGACCGACGTGGCCGTCAACCCCGGCAACTCGGGAGGCCCGCTGATCAACATGCGCGGCGAGGTGGTGGGCATCAACAGCCAGATTTATTCGCGCTCGGGCGGCTTCATGGGCATCTCCTTTGCCATCCCGATCGACGAGGCCATGCGCGTGAGCGACCAGCTGCGCACCAGCGGCCACGTCACGCGCGGGCGCATCGGCGTGCGCATCGACCAGGTCACGCGCGAGGTGGCCGAATCGATCGGTCTGGGCAAGCCGCAGGGCGCGCTGGTGCGCAACGTGGAGAGCGGCTCGCCGGCCGAAAAAGCCGGCATCGAGGCGGGCGACATCATCACGCGCTTTGACGGCAAGGTGATCGACAAGGCCAGCGACCTGCCGCGCATGGTGGGCAACACCAAGCCGGGCGCGCGCAGCACGGTGAGCGTGTTTCGGCGCGGGCAAAGCCGTGACCTGGCCATCACCATCGCCGAGCTGGAGCCCGAGCAGACGGCGGCCGCGCGCAAGTCGGGCGCCTCGAGCAGCGATGCCGCCAAGGCGCCCAACACGGCCCAGGCGCTGGGGCTGACGGTGGCCGACCTGACGGCGACGCAGCGCAAGGAGCTCAAGGCCAAGCACGGCGTGCGTGTGGAGGCCGCCGGCGACGCGGCTGCGCGCGCCGGCCTGCGCGAGGGCGACGTGATCCTGGCGGTGGGCAACACCGAGATCGCCAACGTGCGCGAGTTCGAGGCTGCGGTAGCCAAGGTCGATCGCTCCAAGCCCGTCAACATGCTGGTTCAGCGCGGGGACATGGTGCAGTTTGTGCTGATCCGCGCGTCGCGCTGAACGATCGCAGGGGTCCGCGAGAATCCCGATCAAATCAAGGGGTCTTTGGGGTTTCCGGGTGAGCACGAGGGGTCGGTGTCGTTCTTTTGACCCGCGACGATCCGGCTGCCGTGTGGATGACTGGACGGGTTTTCAGATCGAATCGGCTAAAATTGCCGGCCTCATTGTGCTGATTTCGGAATATGCCAGCCCTCGGGACGTCCACCATGCGAAAGCGGGTTGGTGTCCACAGCAAACAAACCGCCAAATCACAGCTTGTTCACGGACTTGTTCGTGAGTGTCTGTTGATAACGTGTTGATAAATTATTCGTTGTGACGTCGCAACGCCGCTGATATTTGGATTTTTGATCTTGGCACTGCCGATTTCTGCCTACAATGAAGCTCCAACTATCGCAGTTGCCATAGATTGTTGGTTGAGGGCGCGTCACATTCAGGGCGCGCCCTTTTTTCATGCGTGATCAAAGCGCAATCAATCACTTGCCTTCGTTCCTTGATGGATCACATCAGAAATTTTTCAATCATTGCGCACATCGATCACGGCAAGTCGACGCTGGCCGATCGCCTGATTCAGCGCTGCGGCGGGCTCGCCGAGCGCGAGATGCAATCGCAGGTGCTCGACTCGATGGACATCGAGAAGGAGCGGGGGATAACCATCAAGGCACAGACCGCTGCGCTGCACTACACGGCGCGCGATGGCCGCGTCTACAACCTCAATTTGATCGACACGCCGGGCCATGTGGACTTCTCGTATGAGGTCTCGCGTTCGCTGTCGGCCTGCGAGGGCGCGCTGCTGGTGGTCGATGCCTCGCAAGGGGTCGAGGCGCAGACGGTGGCCAACTGCTACACCGCGCTCGAGCTGGGCGTCGAGGTGCTGCCGGTGCTCAACAAGATGGACTTGCCGCAGGCCGACCCCGAGACGGCCAAGGCCGAGATTGAGGATGTGATCGGCATCGACGCCAGCGAGGCGCTCGCCATCTCGGCCAAGACCGGCATGGGCATCGACGAGGTGCTCGAGCAGATCGTCGCCAAGGTGCCGGCGCCGCGCGGCAAGCGGGATGCGCCCTTGCGTGCCATGATCATCGACAGCTGGTTCGACGCCTACGTGGGCGTGGTGATGCTGGTGCGCGTGGTCGATGGCGAACTGAGCAAGGGCGAGCGTTTTCGCATGATGGCCACCGGCGCGGCCTACGAGGCCAATCAGCTGGGCGTGTTCACCCCCGCCAACGTGCAGCGCGAACAGCTGAAGGCCGGCGAGGTGGGCTACATCATTGCCGGCATCAAGGAGCTGAAGGCGGCCAAGGTGGGCGACACCATCACGCTCGACAAAAAGCTGCCCAACAACCTGGGGCCCGCCAGCCAGGCGCTGCCCGGCTTCAAGGAAGTGCAGCCGCAGGTGTTCGCGGGCCTGTACCCGACCGAGGCCAACCAGTACGACCAGCTGCGCGACAGCCTGGAGAAGCTGCAACTCAACGACTCGTCGCTGCGCTTCGAGCCCGAGGTCAGCCAGGCGCTGGGCTTCGGCTTTCGCTGCGGCTTTCTGGGCCTCTTGCACATGGAGATCGTGCAGGAGCGCCTAGAGCGCGAGTTCGACCAGGACCTGATCACCACCGCGCCCAGCGTGGTCTATCAGGTGGAGAAGGGCGATGGCGAGGTCATCCTGGTGGAGAACCCCTCCAAGATGCCCGATCAGGCGCGCATCCAGGAAATCCGCGAGCCCATCGTCACGGTGCACCTGTTCATGCCGCAGGATTACGTGGGCCCGGTGATGACGCTGTGCAACCAAAAGCGCGGCGTGCAGCTCAACATGCAATACCACGGCCGCCAGGTCATGCTGACCTACGAGCTGCCGCTGGGCGAGATCGTGCTGGACTTTTTCGACAAGCTCAAGTCGGTCTCGCGCGGCTACGCGTCGATGGACTACGAGTTCAAGGAGTACCGCGCCTCGGACGTGGTGAAGGTGGACATCCTGCTCAACGGCGAGCGCGTCGATGCGCTGTCCATCATCGTGCACCGCAGCCAGGCGCAGTACCGCGGCCGGGCCGTGGCCGCCAAGATGCGCGAGATCATCAGCCGCCAGCAGTTCGACGTGGCGATCCAGGCGGCCATCGGCGCCAACATCATCGCGCGCGAGAACATCAAGGCCTTGCGCAAGAACGTGCTGGCAAAATGCTACGGCGGCGACATCACCCGAAAGCGCAAATTGTTGGAAAAACAAAAAGCAGGCAAGAAGCGAATGAAGCAGATCGGTTCGGTCGAGGTGCCGCAGGAGGCCTTTCTGGCCATCTTGCAAGTGGAGGAATGATGCCGATCCTCACCGCAATCATCCTGGCGGCCTTCGTGGCCTATGGCGCTGCGTGGTACACGGGCAGCATCGAGGGCAACTTCGCCCTGCTGCTGCTGCTGGCCACCGTCGTCACCGGCATCTATTGGCTGGCCGACCGCTTCATCTTCCTGCCGCGCCGGCGGGCGGCCGCACAAGCCGCACAGGACCAGCTGGAGCGCCGGCGCTCCGAGCTGGCCGCGCAAGGCATCACGCAGGTGGACCCGATCGATGCCAGGACCACCACCGACCGCCTGCTGGCGCAGCCCTGGTGGCTGGACTGGACGGCGGGCCTGTTCCCGGTGATCCTGATCGTCTTTTTGCTGCGCTCGTTCGTGTTCGAGCCCTTCAAGATTCCCTCCGGCTCGATGATCCCGACTTTGCTGATCGGCGATTTGATCCTGGTGAACAAATTCACCTACGGCCTGCGCCTGCCGGTGGCCAACACGCGGCTGACCGAAGGCCATGCGGTGCAGCGCGGCGACGTGGTGGTGTTCCGCTACCCGCCCAAGCCCAGCGTGGACTACATCAAGCGCGTGATCGGCCTGCCGGGCGATGAGGTGTCGTACCTGAACAAGCGCCTGACCATCAACGGCAAGGAAGTGCCCGAAACCGCCGTGTCGGACTTCTTCGACGAGTCCACGATGGAGTACTTCAAGCAGTTCAACGAGCAACTGGGTGACGTTCGTCACAACATCATCGTCGATACGCGCCGCGCGGCCTTCATCGGCAACCCGGACGCCTTCCCGTATCGCGATAATTGCCGCTACAGCATCGAGGGCGTGACCTGCAAGGTGCCCGAAGGGCATTTCTTCATGATGGGTGACAACCGCGACAATTCGCTGGATTCGCGCTACTGGGGCTTCGTGCCCGAAGGCAACATCATCGGACGGGCGTTCTTCGTCTGGATGAACTTCGGCAACCTGGGGCGCATCGGTTCGTTCCATTGATGGTTTTGAGGGAGTTCACATGAAGCATTCCAACGCTGCGCGCCAACGCGGCATTTCCTTCATCGGGTTGCTGTTTCTGGGCGTGGTGCTGGCCTTTCTGGCCATCGTCGGCGCCAAGGTGGTGCCCACGGCCAGTGAGTACATGTCGATCACCAAGGCGGTCAAGAAGGCCGCCGGCGATGGCGACACGGTGCCGGCCGTGCGCGCGTCGTTCGACCGCACGGCGTCGGTGGACTACATCGACTCGATCAGCGGCAAAGACCTGGAGGTCACCAAGGTCAACGACAAGATCGTGGTGCGCTTTGCCTACGACAAGGAAATCCCCTTGTTCGGCCCGGCCTACCTGCTGATCAAATACCGGGGCTCTTCCGCGGGTGGTTACGACTAAGTCACGGCGTCCCGCCAAGCCGGCGCTGTCGCCCGAACTGCAGGCGCTCGAACACCGTCTGCAACACCGCTTTGCCAACCCGGCCCTGCTGCAACGCGCGCTGACGCACCGCAGCTTCAGCGCCGACCACAACGAGCGTCTCGAATTTCTGGGCGACTCGGTGCTGGGCTTGGGCGTGGCCCACATGCTGTACGAGGCGCTGGGCGAGGGGGCCGAAGGCGACTTGTCGCGCCTGCGTGCCCAGCTGGTGCGCCAGGACAGTCTGCATCAACTGGCGCTCAGGCTGGGCGTGCCGCCGCTGCTGCGCCTGGGCGAGGGCGAGCTGCACTCGGGTGGCCAACGCCGCCCGTCCATCCTGGCCGACGCGCTGGAGGCGCTCATCGGCGCGGTCTATCTGGACGGCGGCCACGGCGCCGCCGACACGCTGATCCGGCGGCTGTTCGAGCAGGTCGAGATCTCCCCGGCCATGTCGGCCGCCGCCAAGGACGCCAAGACCCGCTTGCAGGAATGGCTGCAAGGCCGCAAGATGGCGCTGCCGCAGTACGAGGTTGCGCAGGTGCTGGGCGCGGCGCATCGCCAGACCTTCGAGGTGCGGTGCAGCGTGGCGCAACTGGCGCTTCAAGCCACGGGGCAGGGCGCGTCGCGGCGCGCCGCCGAGCAGGACGCCGCCGCCGCCATGCTGCGCCTGCTGGATACTTCATCATCATGATCGCTTCTGAAACCATAGCTGACGACGCAGCACCAACGGGCGCTGCAAGCCCATCTGACCAAAATTCCACGCCAGCGCAGCGCTGCGGCCTGATCGCCATCGTGGGCCGCCCCAACGTGGGCAAGTCCACGCTGCTTAATGCCCTGGTGGGGCAAAAAATCAGCATCACCAGCCGCAAGGCGCAGACCACACGCCACCGCATCACCGGCATCCGCACGCGGGCGGGCGAGCACGGCGGCGGCACGCAGTACGTGTTTGTCGACACGCCCGGCTTTCAGACGCGCCACAGCAGCGCGCTCAACAAGTCGCTCAACAAGACCGTGCTGGGCGCCATCGACGG
>JAFEEB010000040.1:22002-75911 GCA_018241325.1 Pseudomonadota bacterium
CTGCTGGACGTGTGCGCGCGCTACCTGCCCGAGCAGCCCTGGTGGTACGGCGAGGACGAGCTGACCGACCGCAGCGAAAAGTTTCTGGCCGCCGAGGTGGTGCGCGAAAAGCTGTTTCGCCTGACGGGCGACGAGCTGCCCTACACCTCCACCGTGGTGATCGACCAGTTTGCCGAGGAAAAAAGCCGTGCCCACGGCCGCATGGTGCGCATCGCCGCCACCATCGTGGTCGAACGCGACGGCCACAAGGCCATGATCATCGGCGACAAGGGCGAGCGCCTGAAGCGCATCGGCACCGAGGCCCGGCAAGAGCTGGAAAAGCTGATGGACTGCAAGCTGTTCCTGGAGCTGTGGGTGAAGGTGCGCTCGGGTTGGGCCGACGACGAGGCGCGCGTGCGCAGCTTTGGCTACGAGTAGCGCCAGCGCGATCCGATGCGCCTGTGGACGCTGCATCCCTGCTATCTCGATCCCCAGGGCTTGGTGGCGCTCTGGCGCGAAGCCCTGCTGGCGCAAGCCGTTTTGGCCGGGCGCACGCAGGGCTACAGGCACCACCCGCAATTGCAGCGCTTTGCCGCCCACCCCGATGCGCTGGCGGCCGTCAACGCCTATCTGCGTGAAGTGCTGGCCGAGTCGCAACGCCGGGGCTACCGCTTCGATGCCGCCAAGCTGCCTTTGGTGCATGGACCCGTGCTGCTGATTGCCGCCAGCACCGGGCAACGCGACCATGAATGGCGGCACCTGCGCGCCAAGCTGGCGGCGCGCAGCGCGTCGTGGAACGGCCGTTGGGACGCGGTGGACTTGCCGCGCCTACACCCGCTGTTTCGCCTCGAGCCGGGTGCCGTGGCCGACTGGGAGCGGCTTTGACGCGCGTCACCCACGAACCCGCCTACGTCCTGCACCACTACGACTGGAGCGAGTCCAGCCTGATCGTGGAGGCTTTCACGCGCGCGCATGGGCGCATCGCGCTGGTGGCCAAGGGCGCCAAGAAGCCTTCGTCCAATTTCCGACCTGTGCTGCTGCCCCTGCAGCCGCTGTTGCTGTCCTGGGGCGGCGAGGGCGAGATCCGCACGCTCAAAGGCGCCGAGTGGGGCGGTGGCCTGGTGATGCCCACGGGCGATGCGCTGCTGTCGGGCTATTACGCCAACGAACTGCTGCTGCGCCTGCTGGCGCGCGAGGACGCGCACCCGCGCCTGTTCGACGCCTATGCGGCCCTGGTGCACGTGCTGGCCTCGCCCGATGCCGACGCCCTGGGCGCGGCGGCCTTGCGCGCATTCGAGTTGCTGCTGCTGCGCCAGACAGGGCATCTGCCCGCGCTCGACAGGCAGACCTTGACGCTGGCGCCGGTGTCGGACGATGCCCCCTATCGCCTGGTGGTTGAAGGCGGCTTGCGCGCGGCCCACGGCGACGACGGCGCGTGGCTGGCGGGCGCGGCCTGGCGTGCCTTGGCGGCGGCGATGGATGACGACGCCGCCTTCACTGCCACCCTGCAAGTGGTGGCCGGCTGGCCGGCGGGCGAGCAGGCGCGGCTGCGCCAGCAGTTGCGCGAATTGCTGCACTACCATGGCGGCGGCAACCCCTTGCGCACGCGCCAGCTCATGCAGGACCTGCAACGCTACCGATCGCCCCTGAAATCGCCATGACCGTCCAGCTCTCCATCAACGTCAACAAGGTCGCCCTGGTGCGCAACACGCGCCACCTGGGCATCCCCAGCGTCACGCGCGCCGCCACGCAGTGCCTGCAGGCCGGAGCGCACGGCATCACCGTGCACCCGCGGCCCGATGAGCGCCACATCCGCCCGCAAGACGTGTACGAACTGGCCGAGTTGATGAAGCAATGGCCCCGTGCCGAGTTCAATATCGAGGGCAACCCCACGCAAAACCTGCTGGCGTTCATCCGCCGCGTGCTTCCTATCCAAGCCACCTTCGTGCCCGACAGCGAAGACCAGTTCACCAGCGACCACGGCTGGAGCTTGTCCAGGGACGCCGAGCGGCTGAAGCCCCTGATTGCCGAATGCCGTGGGCTGGGCGTGCGCGTGAGCCTGTTCATGGACCCCGTCCCGGAGCAGATGGCCGCCGCGCGCGCCGTGGGCGCCGATCGGGTGGAGCTCTATACCGAACCCTACGCCGCGGCTTGGGGCACGCCCGGTCAGGCCGCACAATTGCAGCGCTATGCCGTTGCCGCGCAGGCCGCGCTGGATGCGGGCCTGGGTGTCAATGCGGGTCATGACTTGAACCTGAGCAACCTGCCCGCCTTCGTGCGCGCCGTGCCCGGCCTGGCCGAGGTCTCCATCGGCCACGCCTTCATCGCCGATGCGCTGGAGCTGGGTTACGCGGCCACCACGCAGGCCTATTTGCGCTGTGTGGCCGGAAACTCCTGATCAGAAGTTTTTCGCTTCATCAAGGGTTTGCGCGTGGAGGGTTCGGCGACTCCAGCGCCGCACGCAGGCGATTGGGTGCAGGTGGCTTGGCGGTGGATTTCAGCGCCGATTCGACGTTGCCGATGTGATCGAGCATCAAGGTTCGCGCCTTGGTCAGATCCCCAGCCTCCAGCGCGTCGACGATGAGGGCGTGCTCACGGCAGGACTGCTGGGCATCGTGATCGGACTGGAAAAGGGCTGCGACCAGCGACGTGTGGGCCGTCAGATCGCGCAAGATTTTGCGCAGCGTGTGATGGCCCATCGCCTCGGCCAGGCAGACATGGAAATCTGCAAGCAAAAACGTTCTGCGGGCCACGTCCTGGCCGCGCAAGGCTTCTTGCTCCAGCGCCACGTGCTCACGCAGTGTGCGCACGACGGATTGCAGCGGCCGTCCTTCGTCGTTGGCATCGACCCAGTTGGACAGGATGCCTGCCTCGACGACCCGGCGTGCGGCAAACGCATCCCGCGCCTCATCGAAAGTGGGCTGCACCACATACCAGCCGCGGCGCGAACGCACCTCCACGAACCCCCGTGTTTGCAACTGCATCAGGGCCTCGCGAATCAGCGTCCGGCTGACCCCGAAAAGATCGGCGAGCTCCTGCTCGCCGAGCCGCTCACCCGGGCTGAGTTTTTGGCTGAGGATGGATTCGATCACCCGTTGGGTGATCGCGGACTGGCTGGTGGTCACGGCACTGCTTTGTGGAAGGCTTGAACTGGCGTTGAGTTTAGGCCTTGGCGGGCTCACCCGTCAGTTCCGCGTCTTCGTCGTCCGGGGTTTCGGTCACGTGTTGCCCGTTGAGCACCGCATGGGCGCGCTCGCGGTCGATGTCACCCTCCCAGGAGCCGATGACCACCGTGGCGACGGCATTGCCGGTGAAGTTGCCCAGCGCGCGGGCAATACCCATGAACCAATCGACCGACAGCACCATCACCAGGCCAATCGCCGGAATATCCGGTATCACCTGCAACGTAGCGGCCAGCACCACGATGGCCGAGCCGGGAACACCATGTGCACCCTTGGAGGTGACCAGCGCAACCAGGAGGATGGTGAGCAGGTGGCCCATCGTGATGTCGGTGTTGGTGGCCTGAGCGATGAAGACCGCCGCCAACGTGATGTAGATTGAAAAGGCGTCGAGGTTGAAGGAATAACCTGTCGGAATGACCAGGCCGACCGTGGAATCCTTGATGCCCATGCGCTTGAGCTTGGACATGACTTGGGGCAGCACGGCATCCGACGAGGTGGTTGCCAGCACGACCATCAGTTCCTCACGCAGGTAGCGCATCAGCTTGAAGATGTTGAAGCCGGCTACGCGCAGGATCAGCCCAAGAACCACCACCACGAAGATGAGGACCGAGACGTAAAACAACGCCACCAATGCGCCCAACTGCTTGAGGGATCCCACGCCATACGCTCCCACGGTGTAGGCAATGGCACCCAGAACGCCCAGCGGCGCCACGCGGATGATGATGCCCATGATCTTGAAGATCACGTGCGACAGCGATTCAATGAAGTTGCTGATGGGGGCGCCGCGATCTCCCAGAAGAGCCAATGCGCAGCCGAACAGAATGGCGAACATCAGCACCTGCAGCACATCCCCGGTGGCGAATGCGCCACCGACGGTGGAGGGGATCAGCCGCATCAGGAAATCAACGACGCCCCCGCTTGAGAGCTTCTGCGCGTTGTCGGTGTAGGCACTCAGTGCCGACGGATCGAGCTTGCTCGGATCGATGTTCATGCCAGCGCCGGGCTGGAACACGAGTGCCAACACCAGACCCAAGGCCAGCGCGATGGTGGTCACCACCTCAAAGTAGATCAGGGCCTTGACGCCCACACGACCGACCCGTCTCAGATCGCCTGTTCCGGCGATACCGTGCACGACGACGCAGAACACCAAAATCGGAATCAACATCTTGATCAGCTTGATGAAACCGTCTCCCAGAGGCTTGAGCTTGACCGCGAACTCGGGCCAGAACATGCCGACAAGAACCCCGACGGCCAGGGCGATCAGAACTTGTCCGAAAAGTGATTTCACGAACCTTGACATGAAATTCTCCAGAGGTTGACCACGGGATGTGGCTTGCATCCATATCTTGGATACAAGTATGGTATGCAAAAAAGTCAAATTTGAACCTAGGGGTTTCGATAGCTATCGAAAAATCAATTTCAATTGACAAATCGGTTCCCGCCGTCGACACATGACCGTCAGACGCCGCGTTTCATACCCTG
This sequence comes from Pseudomonadota bacterium, assembly GCA_018241325.1. Classification (GTDB taxonomy): domain Bacteria; phylum Pseudomonadota; class Gammaproteobacteria; order Burkholderiales; family Burkholderiaceae_C; genus Ottowia. The sequence continues at coordinate 26,646 of JAFEEB010000040.1, forward strand.
TTCGAATAGGATGAGCGGCTTGTTTGGTCTTGCAAGCAGATCAGGGGGGCGGGTCGCCCCGGGGTTGCAGTGCTGACCTCTTTGAAACGGAACACATGGTCCACGGCATCGGCACCGACATCTGCGACATCCGTCGCATCCGCGCCAGCTTTGAGCGCCACGGCGAGCGCTTTGCCGAAAAAATCCTGAGTGAAGCCGAGCTTGGGGTCTGGCGTCGCCGCAGCGTGCGCTGGCCCGAGCGCGGCGTGCGCTACCTGGCCACGCGCTTTTCGGCCAAGGAGGCCTTCAGCAAGGCCGTGGGCCTGGGCATGCGCCTGCCCATGCATTGGCGGCGCTGCGAGATTGGCAACGCACCGGGTGGCGCCCCATGCATCGTGCTGCATGGCGAGTTGAAGACCTGGTTTGAAGCCCAGCACTTGACGGCGCACATCACCCTGAGCGACGAGAGCGATTACGCCGTGAGCTTTTGCGTGGTCGAGCGCCTGGGCTAAAACACCAGGGTGCGCCAGTCGCGCTCGATGGCGCGGGCCATGAACTGCACGGCACCGCCGCGCTGCACGCCGGGCATCAACTCGGCAGCGGCGATGCCCTGCGCCTGCAGGGCATCGCTGCAGGCAAACAGTTGCACGCCCATGTCCACGGCCTCGCGCAGGTTGTCGGCGATGGTCTTGTCCACGCGCGGGCTGGCGCGCAGGCCGGCGGCCACGCCGGGCAGCAGCAGGTGCACGCTGGCGGCGGTGAAGTAGATCTCGACCGGCACTTCCATTGCGGCCGCGGCGGCGGCATGAAAGAACGGCGTGGCCAGGCGTTCCGGCGCGGTGGGGTCGGCTGCCCACAGCAGGATGGCAACGCCGGCGACGCTGTGCTCGGCAAAGCTCATGGCGACCCTTCCGGCCGGCCGGTGGCCGAGGACGCGAGCACGGCGGCGTGCGCTCGTGCATGTTCGACCATCGCCTGCTCGGCCACAGCGCCATGCAGCAACAAGGCCTCATCGGCTGCGAAGTCGGCGAGGTGCAAGCGCGCGATCCAGCCCGCGCCACAGGGATCACGGTGCACCCAGTCGGGGCGATCGTCCAGGGCGGGGTTCACTTCAATGACCGTGCCGGAGACGGGCGACTTGACCGCCACGATGGACTTGGACAGCTCCACCACTGCCACCGTGCCCGCTTGCGCCACCACACTGCCCACCCGCTTGGGCCGGCACATGTAAATCTCGCCCGACAGCGCGATCCCCAGTGGCGTGATGCCCACCGTGGCCGTGCCATCGCCATGCACCCGCGCCCACACCTGATGCTCGATCAGCACGTGCAAATCGGCGGGCAGCGTTGTGAGTGACGGGAACGAAGCATCACCCATGGCGGACACCAAAAACGAGTCGATCGTCGGCAGCTGGCAAACACAGAGAGCCAGAAGGCCGCGCGCAGGCCATGCAAACCCGTGCTCCACGGCGCATCCATCGTCGGCAGTGCAAAAAACCCAAAGAGCCACGGGGCTGCGGAGCAAGCCGTGCCAGCGATCGCCGTGGCCGGGGTTTCCCCGGCCAGGGGCGATGCCCCCGTGAGGGGGAAGGCGCAACATCGCGCAGCGAGTGGAGACTGGGGGCGGGCGTTTGTTGGCGGAAAGGCATGGGAGTCGAACCCACCCGGCGACGCTTGGCGCCACCCACCGGGTTTGAAGCCCGGCCCACCCACCAGGATGGTTGCCTTTCCGTTTTGATCATTGCAGCAGCGCGCTGTCGGTGCGCAGGCGGTGCGTGTCGCCCACGCGCCGGGTCAGACCGATGCGGTCGAAGTATTCCAGAATTTGAATGGCCCGCTTGCGGCCCAGGCCGGTGGCATCGCGGAAGGTGCCCGCCTGCACTTCGCCCGCGTGCTGGGCGCCGACCTCTCGCGCCAGTGCCGCCAGGCGCGCCATGGCGTCCGGTGGGTAAAACAGGTCCTTGACGATCTGGTGCAACTCGCCGCGCCGCGCCAGCCGGGCCAGCGTGGTGCGCACCATGGGCTCGGGCTCGCGCGCGCCGCGCGCCAGATCGCGCGCCCAGGCGCCTTCAAAGCCGGCGGCCTGCAAGCTGGGGCCGACTTTTTGCGAGATGCGCGTTTCGGTGGCCGACAGCTCGGCGCCGTGCGTGGGCAGGTGCGCCACCGGGCCCTGCAGCGCGATCCGACCTTGCGCGGTCAGCCGCGCCACCAGCGCCTGCCACAGCGGGGCGGGCAGCCGGGGGGCGGCCAGCCGGCGCAGGCGCGCGGTGTCGGGGCCCAGTTCGTCGGGGTGCTTGTCATGAAAGCCGTGCAGCGCTTGCAGTGTGGCGGCTTCGTTCGCCTGGACCTGCGCGGCGCCCAGCGCAAAACCGCCTTGCGCCAGCGTCTCGCCGTCCGCCGCGACGTGGGGCAGCGATGCAAGGCCCTGGGCCACGGCAAGGTGCGCCAGATCGGCGCCATGGGGGGCCACCGCGAGCAGGGCCTGCACCCGCTCGGTCACGGTGTGCTGGCACAGCGCCTGCAGCTGGGCCAGGCGCTGCGGCGTGCGGCGGTAGCGCGTGGGGCCGAACGGGTCGAGCACCCGGCCGCCGGCCAGGGTGCGGCTGGCCGCGGCATCGCGCAGCAGCACGCGCTCGCCATGCCAGGCGCCCAGGGGAGCGTGCAGCACCAGCTGCGCCAGCGCCGTGTCGCCGGGGGCCAGGCGGTCGGTGTCCAGCAGGGCCACCGTGGCGTTGGTGTGCGCAGCGCCGATGTGTGCCTGCACATGCGCGCCCGAGCGCAGGGCCTGGCCCTCGCCACGCCAGAGCGTGAGCTGGACATCGAGGCGCGGGGTGGCCAGCGCCACGGCGGGGTGGGTGAGCCACTGGCCGCGCGTGACGTCGTCACGCGCCACGCCGGCCAGCGCCACGGCGCAGCGCTGGCCGGCGTGGGCCTGCTCCACCGCCTGGTTTTGCGCGTGCAGGCTGCGCACGCGGGCGAGCAGGGGGCGCTCGTGCAGAGCGGGCGAGACGGCGAGTTCGTCGCCCACCCGCACGCTGCCGGCGTGAATGGTGCCCGTCACCACGGTACCGGCGCCGGGCAGGGTGAAGGCGCGGTCGATCGCGAGGCGGAAGGCTTGCGTGTCGGATGGGCCGCTGGCGCTTTCCCGGTCGGCGCAAGCAGCTTCAAAAAGAAGAGCGCGCAAGGCGTCGATGCCCTCGCCGGTCTGGGCCGACACCGCCAGGATGGGCGCGCCGCCCAGTGGGGTGCCGTGCAGCAGCGCCGCCATTTCAGCGCGCACGGCCTGCACGCGGTCCGCGCCGGCGCGGTCGCACTTGGTGATGACCACGGCGCCGCGCGCAATGCCCAGCAGCGACAGCACGGCCAGGTGCTCGCGCGTTTGCGGCATGGGCCCGTCGTCGGCGGCCACCAGCAGCAGCGCAAAGTCGATGCCGCTGGCGCCGGCCACCATGGTGTGCACCAGGCGCTCGTGGCCCGGCACGTCGATGAAGCCAATGCGCTGGCCTTGCGGTGTGTCGAGAAAGGCGTAGCCCAGCTCGATGCTGATGCCGCGCTTTTTCTCCTCGGGCAGGCGGTCGGTGTCCACGCCGGTCAGCGCGCGCACCAGCGTGGTCTTGCCGTGGTCGATGTGGCCCGATGTTCCGACAATCATGTGCCGATGATCATGTCACTATCAAATTGGAAGCTGCTTGCGCTTGTTTGACAAGCGCAAGAGCCCAATTTGGTTTGAAAACGCGGCAGCGTCCTCCAGGCAGCGCACGTCCAGCAGCAGGCGCTCGTCCTGGATGCGGCCGATGACGGGCCGCGGCAGCTCGCGCAGGGCCGTGGCCAGTTCTTGCAGCGCACGGCCGGCGCCCCTTTTTTCGGCCGGTGCCATGGCCAGCCCCGCCGAGGGCAGGCGCTCGACGGGCAGCGAGCCGGAGCCGATCTGGCCGTGCAAGGCCACCACCTCGACGCCGAAGCGGGGTGCGAGCGCCGTCTGCACGATGGGCCGCAGCGCGTGTGCCGTGGCCTCGATGTCGGCCAGCGGGCGCGTGAGCAGGCGCAGCGTGGGCAGCTCCTGCGCCAGGCGCTCGGGGCGCAGGTACAGGCGCAGCGTGGCCTCCAGCGCGGCCAGCGGCAGCTTGCTCAGGCGCAGGGCGCGCTTGAGCGGGTGCTTGCGGATGCGCGCGATCAGGTCCTTGCGCCCGACGATGAGCCCGGCCTGCGGGCCGCCCAGCAGCTTGTCGCCGCTGAAGCTGACCACGTCGCAACCGGCGGCGAGCATCTGCCGTGGCGTGGGCTCGGCCGGCAAGCCCCAGGCCGTCATGTCGATCAGCGCGCCGCTGCCCAGGTCGGTGACCAGGGGCAGGCCATGTGTGCGGGCGATGGGAGCGAGCTCGGCCTCGGAGGCCGCCGCGGTAAAGCCCTGCACGGCGTAGTTGCTGGCATGCACCTTCATCAGCAGCGCGGTGCGGGCGGTGATGGCGCGCTCGTAGTCCTGGGGATGGGTGCGGTTGGTGGTGCCGACTTCGACCAGGCGCGCGCTGGCGCTCTTCATCACGTCGGGCATGCGAAAGGCGCCGCCGATCTCGACCAGCTCGCCGCGCGAGACGATGACCTCCTTGCGCGCGGCCAGCGCCGCCAGCGTCAGCAGTACGGCCGCGGCGTTGTTGTTGACCACGGTGGCGGCCTCGGCGCCGGTCAGCTCGCACAGCAGGGCTTCGATCAGGCTGTCGCGGTCGCCGCGTCCGCCGGTGGCCAGGTCGTATTCGAGGTTGTTGGGGCTGGCCATCAGGGCCTGCACCTGCGCCAGCGCGGCATCGGGCAGCAGCGCGCGGCCCAGGTTGGTGTGGATGACCGTGCCCGTGAGGTTGATGACGGCGCGCAGGCGCGGCGCCAGGCGCTGCTCGACGCGCCGCTCCAGGGTGCTTGCCAGGCGCTCCAGCGCCACGTCGTCCGCGGCCAGCATGCCGGCCCGCGCTTGCTGGCGCAGGTCGGCCAGCAGGGCCCGTGCTTCGGCGGCGATCAGGGTGTGGCCGTGCGCGGTCGTCAGGGCCTGGACTGATGGCGCGCGCAGCAGGCGGTCGACGGCGGGCAGTTGATCCGGTGTCGCGGCGGGCCGATCGGTGGGCTGGGCCGGCGAACCGTGAACCACGGATTCTTCGGGCCGCTTCATCAGACGGGCTCCGGTTGCGGCGGTTCGCTGTCGCCGAACAGCAGCAGCAGGTTGGTGCCGTGGCGCTGGTAGCCGGCGTCGGACACCAGCAGATCGAGCGTGAGCGTGGCCAGGTCGTCGGCCATGGGCTCGACGTGCGCGTCGCGCTCCATGTGCACGATCTTGAGGTAGTGGCGGCAGGCCTCGCAGGTCTCGGCCTCGACGGCGGCGGGGGTGCTGGGCGCCTGGGCGTCGCCGGCGGCTTGCAGCGCCTGGTATTGAATGCCCTGGGCGCTGCCGCAGTGGCTGCAACACACCATCGGCGCGCGCCACTGGGCGTTGCACAGCGCGCAGTGCAGGAAGCGCTGGCCCTTGAAGCCCTGGCCCGACCGCGTGATGCTGGCGGTGGGCAGGCTGCCGCAGCAGGGGCAGTGCTGCGCGGGCGAGGCCGGCGGCGCAAGGGCCTTGAAGGCGTCGGGATGGGCCGCGGCGGTGGCCGCCAGCCACTGCGTCCAGTACAGCTGCAGGCCGGCGGCAATCAGCGGCGCTGCGGCCATGTCCAGTCCCAGCGTGATGCCGGCCAGCAAACGGTCGGCCTGTTGCTCCAGCGCTGCGTCGGGCAGGGCGATGACCGCTTCAACGGTGGCGCGCGCGGGGCTGTCGGCGGGCAGGCGCTGCAACACCTGCGCCAGGGCCGCGCGCCACTCGGTGCGCCAGGAGGCCGCGCGCGCCAGCGCGTGGGGGGCCAGGGGCGGCTGGCCGCTTTCAAGGGCGCCGGCGAGGGCGTCGGCACCCAGTGGCGTGACGGCGGGACTGGCCTGCGCGCGTTCGTGCAGGGCCTCGCACACCAGCGCCATCAGCAGCAGATAGTCGCGCAGCGCGTGGCCGGCGGCCAATTGGCGCAGGCGCAGCGCACGCTCGGCAAACAGCGTGGCCGGCTTGGGGGCAATGAAGGATGGGGTATCGAGGCCCGCGCGCAAGACGATTTGCTCGGGCGAGGGCAGCTCGGAAGATTTGGATTGAGTGGTCAAGGCAAGAGAAACGGCCGCCGATGCGGGCACCGGCCGGCCGTGGAACGAGGGTTAATACAGCATCACTTGGGTTGTGCCTTGGCCGAGCGGCCCTGCATCTGGTCACGGTACCACAGCGGGTGGTGGTGGCGCGCCCAGCCGGCGCTGACGGTGCCGCGCGTCATGGCCTGCACGGTGCCCTTGACCCAGATGGCGGCATAGGCGTGCACGACGACCGTGAGCACCAGGCCAAAAGCCGCCAGCGCGTGCAGCACCACGGCGATGCGTTGCAGCCAGATCGGCACGCTGGGCGCGAACCAGGCCTGCCAGAACAGCGCGCCGGTGACCAGCAGCACGATCAGGCACAGGGCGAACAGCCAGAACACCAGCTTCTGCCCGCCGTTGTACTTGCCGACGGGCGGCATGTGCGCGGCATTGCCCTCGGACACCAGCTTGCCCGCCGAGCCCAGCCAGGCGGAGTCTTCCTTGCGCCAGATGTTGGCGCCCACAAAGGCAAGGAACAGGCCCAGGAACAGCACGAACATGGCAATGCCCAGGTAGGGGTGCAGGATGCGCGCCCATTGCGGGCCACCGACCAGCGCCGTCAGCCAGAACAGCGCCGGGTGAAACAGCGCGAAGCCCGAGACGGCCGCCAGCACGAAGCAGGTGACCACGGCCCAATGGTTGGACCGCTGGCCGGCGCTGTAGCGCTGCAGTTGGAGCTTTTTCATCGCGGCTCTCCTTGGGTGCTGTCTTGCGCCTCGGCCGCGGCCGCGGCTTCGTCCTCGTCCGACACTTCCAGCGGGCCCTTGCGCAAGTAATGGAACCACCCGGCAAACGCGGCACCGGCCATGACGGCCAGGCCGACGGGCTTGGACACGCCTTTCCACAGCGACACCCAGGGGCTGATGCTGGGGTTGGCGGGCAGGCCCGTCAGCGCCGGCTGGTCGGCGTGCTTGAGGACGTACATGACGTGCGTGCCGCCCACGCCGGCCGGGTTGTACAGGCCCGCGTTCTTGAAGCCGCGCTCCTGCAGGTCGGCCGCACGCTGCTCGGCGTAGGTCACCATGTCGTCTTTGGGGCCGAAGGTGATGGCGCCGGTGGGGCAGGCCTTGACGCAGGAGGGCTCCAGGCCCACGCCCACGCGGTCGGAGCACAGCGTGCACTTGTAGACCTTGTTGTCCACCGGGTTCATGCGCGGGATGTCGAAGGGGCAGCCCTTGATGCAATAGCCGCAGCCGATGCAGTGCTCGCTGATGAAATCCACGATGCCGTTGGCGTACTTGACGATGGCGCCGGGCGAAGGGCAGGCCTTGAGGCAACCCGGGTCGGCGCAGTGCATGCAGCCGTCTTTGCGGATCAGCCATTCGAGGTGGTTGGGTTCGGGCTCGACCTCGTAGAAGCGCATCAGCGTCCACGACTGCGCTGTCAGGTCCATCGGGTTGGTGTACACGCCGACGTTGGTGCCCACCTCGTCGCGCAGGTCGTTCCACTCCATGCACGCCACCTGGCAGGCCTTGCAGCCGATGCACTTGGACACGTCGATGAGCTTGGCGACCTCGGGCACGTGCGAGCGTGCCTGCGGGGGCGGGGTGGTGGTGGCCGAGCGGGCGAGCACGTCTTGGGTTTGCAGACTGGACATGGTCAGGCCTCCCGCCGGGCCGCCCCAAGGCGGGCCTGCGCCCCCTCGGGGGGCAGCGAACGAAGTGAGCGTGGGGGCATCATGTTTACACCTTCTCGATGTTGACGAGGAACGCCTTGAACTCCGGCGTCTGCGAGTTGGCGTCTCCCACGAAGGGCGTCAGCGTGTTGGCGAGATAGCCGTTCTTGGTCTGCCCCTTGAAGCCCCAGTGGAAGGGAATGCCCACCAGGTGCACCTTCTGGTCGTTGACGTCCCAGGGCTTGATGCGCTTGGTGACCACCGCCTTGGTGACGATGTGCCCGCGGTTGCTGCTGACCTTGACGCTGTCGCCGTGCCGGATGCCCTTTTCCTTGGCCAGCTCCTCGCTGATCTCGACGAAGGACTCGGGCTGGATGATGGCGTTGAGCCGCGCGTGCTTGGTCCAGGTGTGGAAGTGCTCGGTCAGGCGGTAGGTGGTGGCCGAGTAGGGGAACTCCTCCTTCTTGCCGAAGGCGTCCATGTCGCTCTTGAACACCCGGGCGCAGGGGTTGCTCAGCGCCTTGGGGTTGTCCGGGTGCAGCGGGTTCACGCCGATGGGCGTCTCGAAGGGTTCGTAGTGCTCGGGGAAGGGGCCCTCGGCCATGCCGATGGCATGCAGTCGCGCCACGCCCTCGGGGTTCATGATGAAGGAGCCCATGCCCATTTCGGGCGCGGCCGTCGGCATCATGTCGGGGATGTCGGCGCCGGTCCAGGTCTTGCCGTTCCAGTACTCGTACTTCTTGTTGGGCGCCCAGGGCTTGCCGCTGGGGTCGGCGCTGGCGCGGTTGTACAGGATGCGCCGGTTGGCCGGCCACGAAAAGCCGAAGTTCTGGTACACGCCCAGGCCCGTCGGGTCGTTCAGGCTGCGCCGCGCGGTCATGTTGCCGGCCTCGGTCCAGGCGCCGGAGTAAAGCCAGTTGCCGCAGGCGGTGGAGCCGTCGTCGCGCAGCATCGCAAAGCCGGGCAACTGCTGGCCGGCCTTGACCAGCACCGCCCGTGGGGCCGTGGGGTTGGCGGGGTCGGCCGGGGCCAGCACGTCGGCCAGGGCCTTGCCGTTGATCTCGCGCAGCAGCTCGGTCGAGGAGGGTTCCTTGGGCTGCACGTAGTCCCAGGCCAGGTTGGCGATCGCATCCGGAAACGCGCCGCCCTCCTTGGCGTACATCTCGCGCAGCTTGACGAACAGCAGCGCCATGATCTCCGAGTCGACCTTGGCCTCGCCCGGCAGGGCGATGGACGCTTCCTTCCAGATCGCCACGCGGCTGGAGTTGGTCAGGCTGCCTTCTTCCTCGGCAAAGCAGTTGCTCGGCAGGCGGAACACCTCGGTCTGGATGGTCTCGGGCTTGGCGTCGTTGAAGGGCCCGAAGTTCTGCCAGAAATCGGCCGTCTCGGTCTCGAGCGGATCGATGACGACCAGATACTTCAGCTTGGCCAGCGCCGCCGACAGCTTGTTCTTGTTGGGCACCGTGGCCAGGGGGTTGAAGCCCTGCGATAAAAAGCCGGTCATCTTGCCCTGGTGCATCAGCTCGAACAGGTGCATGGCGTCGAAGCCGCCTTCCAGTTTGGGCACCCAGTCGTAGCAGAAGTTGTTCTCCGGCGTGGCCGCCTTGCCGAAGTAGGACTTCATCAGGCTGTTGAAAAAGCGCGGGAAATTGCTCCAGTAATTGAACTGATTGGGCCGCATGGGCTTGGGCGTGCAGCGCTTCAGGTACTTTTCGTACGTGTCGTCGCCGTCCATCGGGGCGCTGAGATAGCCCGAGAACACCTCGGCGTAGGCGTTCATGTCGGTCACGCCCTGCACGTTGGAGTGCCCGCGCAGCGCGTTGACACCGCCGCCCGGCCGGCCGATGTTGCCCAGCAAAAGCTGGATCATGGCCATGGTACGGATGTTCTGGCTGCCCACGGTGTGCTGCGTCCAGCCCAGCGCATACAGGATGGTGCTGGTCTTGTCGGGCGCGGACATCTCGCCCAGCATCTCGCACACCTTCAGGAACTTGTCCTTGGGCGTGCCGCAGATCTTGCTGACCATCTCCGGCGTGTAGCGGCTGTAGTGCTTCTTGAGCTGCTGCATGACGCAGGCCGGATCCTGCATGGTGTCGTCGACCAGAACGTAGCCGTTCTCGTCCAGCTGGTAGCCCCAGGTGGACTTGTCGTACTTGCGCTTGGCTTCGTCGTAGCCGCTGAACAGGCCGTTCTCGATGCCGTAGCCGGGCTTGGTCAGGAACGTCGCGTCGGTGTTGAACTTGACGTAGTCGTGGTGGATTTTGTCGTTGGACAAAAGCCAGTTGATGACCCCACCCAAGAAGGCGATGTCGGTGCCGTTGCGAATCGGCGCGTAGAAGTCGGCCACCGCCGAGGTGCGATTGAAGCGCGGATCGACCGAGATCAGCTTGGCCTTGCGCTTTTCCATCGCCTCCACCACCCACTTGAAGCCGACGGGGTGGGCTTCGGCGGCATTGCCGCCCATGACGAGAACGAGATCCGTGTTGCGGATGTCGGTCCACGAGTTGGTCATCGCTCCGCGACCGAAAGTCGGGCCCAGACTGGACACCGTCGGCGCGTGTCAGACGCGTGCTTGTGTATCGATCCCCACCATCCCCAAGCCGCGCGCCACCTTCACCGTGAGGTAGCTGGACTCGTTGGAGGACGAACTGCACATCAGAAAGCCGGTGGTCGTCCAGCGGTTGACGGTGGTGCCTGCGGCGTTCTTGGTCTGGAAGTTGGCGTCGCGGTCGGCCTTCATCCGCTTGGCGATGCGCGTGATGGCCTCGTCCCAGCTGATGCGCTTCCAGTCCTTGCTGCCGGGCTCGCGCACGGCGGGGTACTTGACCCGGCCGGGCGAGTTGATCATGTCCATGACCCCCGAGCCCTTGGGACACAGCGAGCCGCGGCTGACGGGGTTGTCCGGGTCGCCCTCGATGTGGATGACCCGCTCGTGCACATTTTTGGCCTCGTCGCCCAGCTTGTAGATGAGCATGCCGCAACTGACCGAGCAATACGGACAGATGCTGTGCGAAACGGTGGCGTGGGTGAGCTTGAATGCGCGCGTCTCGGCCAGCGCGGCCGTGGGCGAAAAGCCCAGCGCCACCAGGCTCGATGCGGCCAAGCCAGCCCCGCTCACGCGGAAAAACTGGCGTCGGTTCATGTCCATGGACGGTCTCCTCGTTGCCATGCACCGCGCGAAGCCCGACGTGCGCCTCCCGTCGGATGCATTGCGCCACAGTCTAGACCCAGCTCGAGGGTCGGTGACTCAGGTAAACCCTGAAGCGAACGGTCGTGCAGGCATTGTGAGCGTCTCGCTTGATGCAGCGCATACCCGAGGAGCGTTGGCGCGCGCGTCAATAATGCAGACCCCGAAGAATCGAGCAGCAAGGAGCTTGAAATGCAGATCAAAGGCAATGTATTCATCGTCACGGGTGGCGCATCCGGCTTGGGCGAGGGAACCGCCCGCATGCTGGCGAGCGCCGGGGGCAAGGTCGTGATTGCCGACATGCAGGCCGACAAGGGCGAAACGGTGGCGCGCGAACTGGGCGGCGCTTTCGTCCAATGCGACGTGAGCAGCGAAGCGGACGGCCTAGCCGTCGTGGCCAAGGCGACGTCGCTGGGCAGGCTCGCGGGCCTCGTCAACTGCGCCGGCATCGCTCCGGCGGAAAAGACCGTGGGCAAGAGCGGTCCGCACAAGCTGGACGTTTACACGCGCACCATCATGGTCAACCTGGTGGGCTCGTTCAACATGATCCGGCTGGCCGCCGACGCGATGAGCCGCAACGAGCCGGAGGCCACGGGCGAGCGCGGCGTGCTGATCTCGACGGCCAGCATCGCAGCCTACGACGGACAGATCGGACAGGCGGCGTATGCGGCCAGCAAGGGTGGGGTGGTGGGAATGACCTTGCCCATTGCGCGCGACCTGGCACGCAGCGGCATCCGCAACATGACCATCGCGCCCGGCATCTTTGGCACGCCGATGCTGTTCGGCATGCCCAAGGAGGTGCAGGACGCGCTGGCCGCTGGCGTGCCCTTCCCGAGCCGCCTGGGAACCCCCGAGGACTATGCGAAGCTGGTGCGCCACATCCTTGAGAACGACATGCTCAATGGCGAGGTGATTCGCCTGGATGGCGCCATTCGGCTGGCGCCGAAGTGAGCGTGAAATCGGCGTCGGGTTGGATGACCCCGGGCGCGCCAAGCCTTACACACGCCTGACAAATCGTTGGGCAAACAGCTGATTTTGTTCAGGGTTTTCGAGCTTTCGTTGTGGACTTGCGCAGGCGTACATTCAGCAATACATCATGACTTGACCTGATGGGCGGGTGCCCGATCCGCCTCGAATGGGTTGCTGCAATGGTGCGGTTTCGGTTGGCTTGGCAGCCTTGTTTGGCACGCCAGGCATACGGGGCAGCGTTGGGCGCTGCATCGCAACCGGTTCACGAAGTCACGAAAGGAGACTGTCAATATGTCCAAATCAGAGTTCGAACAACAGAGCGCGTTTGCGCTGTCCCGTCGCGGTGCACTGAAACGGGGGGCGCAGGCAGCCGGCGCCTCCGTGCTGGCCAGCGTGGGTGGGGTGCAGTGGGCGTTTGCCGCTGACAAGCCCGCCATGGGTACCTGGCCTGCGGGCTCGCAGGGTGACACGGTGTACATCGGCGCGGCGGTGCCGTTGACCGGCACCTATGCGGTGCAAGGCGCCGACGAGCTGAAGGGCTGGGAACTGGCCGTGGAGCACATGAACACGGATCACCCGTTGATGAAAAAGATCGCGCCCAAGATCAGCAAGGGCGTGCTCGGCAAGAAGGTGGCGCTGGTTTCGGCCGACTCGGCGGCCAAGCCCAACCAGGCGGTGCAATCGATCCAGACCTTCATCAACCAAAACAAGATCATCCTGGCCACCGGCTCGACCTCGTCGGCCGTGGCCGTGGCGCTGAACAAGTTCTGCGACCGCGAAAAACTCATGTACATGCCCGGCATCTCGGGCTCGAACGACACCACCGGCAAGGACTGCGTGCGCTACGGCTTTCGTCAGGGGTATTTCGGCGAGATGGCAGCCAATTCCATCGGCCCGATCCTGGTCAAGACTTTTGGCAAGAACCGCAAGATGGCGTTCATGACGCCGGACTACACCTACGGTCACACGACGACGGCGTCGACCGAAAAGTATCTGAAGGAAAAGGGCGGCTGGACGACGGTGACCAACCAGGTCTCGCCGCTGGGCACGCAGGATTTCAGCCAGTACCTGACCAACATCGCCAACTCAGGCGCCGAGTTTCTGATGAACGTCAACTGGGGCCGCGACGCCATCCTGTCGAGCCAGCAGGCCAAGCAGTTCGGCCTGCTGCCCAAGATGACCCTGGTGCTGCCCTACCAGATCCCGTTCTTCGCCAAGGAAGCCGGGGTCGACATCAGCGAAGGCGTGTTTGCCGCCACCGAATTCTGGTGGGAACTGGAAGACAAGTATCCGATGGTCAAGGAGTTCGTCGACGCCTTCCGCAAGAAGTACGGCTACGCCCCGGAGTGGGGGGCTGAAAATGCCTACGTCAGTTTTGCCCACTGGGCGCGGATGGTGACCGAGGCGGGGAGCTTTTATCCGCCCGACGTCATCAAGCAGTGGGAGAAGGGCGAGAAGATGCCGTCGCTGTTTGGCGACGTCTATTACCGGCCCGAGGATCACCAGTGCGTGCGCCCGGTGTTCGTCGTTCGCGGCAAGGCCAAGAAGGACATGAAGAACCCCGAGGACTTCTGGACGGTGGTCGACATGCAGAAGGGCGAGGACGTGATCCAGTCGCCCACGGCCTTCGGCTGCAAGCTCGGCAGCTACACCTGATCTTCAGCCGGATCTCATCGTCCGCACCGGCGCGGGCGATGGGCTTGGCTGTGTCGGCCCGTCTTGCCAGGCGGCAGGGCTGTGCGTGATCGGTCGCTGTTGGGCCGATCGCCGCTCCCCATTCGACACTTGCATGACATTCATTTCACCAACCAGCATCAGGACGGTCGCGCGTGCTTAACTGGGCCAATTTCATTTCACAACTGTTCAACGGGCTGGTGCTCGGCGCCCTGTTGGCGCTGATTTCCTCTGGCCTGACGATCATCTACGGCACGCTGGGCGTGCTCAACCTCGCGCATGGCGCGATGTTCATGCTGGGTGGCTACGCCGGCTGGATGGCGTATACCTACACGAACTCCTTCATCGTTGCCGTGATCTGCGGCGCGCTGTTCGTGATGGTGGTCGGGATCGTGATCGAACGCGTCATCATCCGCCACTTCTACTCCCGTCCGCCGGAAGACCAGTTGCTGGTGACGTTCGGTCTGAGCATCGTCATGGTGGAGCTGGTGCGCTTTGCCTTCGGCAGCCTGTCGAAGGCGGTGCCGCCACCGGGGCCGTTGATGGGCATCACGAACCTGGGCTTCATGGTCTACCCGACCTACCGCATCGGCCTGCTGGCCATTGTCACCGTGGCCTTGCTGGCGCTCTATTTCGTGCTCTACCGCACGCGCATCGGCATGATCGTGCGTGCCGGCATCGAGGACGCGGTGATGGTCGATTCGCTGGGCATCAACGTCTACCGCGTGTTCATGCTGGTGTTCGGCATCGGGGCCATGGCCGCGGGCTTTGCCGGCATCGTGAATGCACCGGTGGTGTCGCTGGCGCCTGACGTGGGCGAAGCGATCCTGGTGCAGACCTTCGTCGTGGTGGTGATCGGCGGCGTTGGCTCGTTCCCTGGCGCGGTGCTGGGTGGCTTGATCGCCGGCGAGTTGATCAGCCTGACCTCGATGGTCAACCCCGCGTATTCCTACGTCGTGCTGTTCGTGGTGATGACGCTGGTGCTGATGTTCCGTCCCCGCGGGCTGCTGGGCGCGGTGGGTCGCGAATAAGAACAGGGTGGATTTTTGATGCGCAGACCATTTCCATATCTTGCAGAGGCGCTGACGCTTGTGGCCCTGATCGCGGCGCCGTTCATCCTGCCGCACCTGGGTTTCACGCCATCCACCATCAACCGGATCCTGATCTGGGGCATGGTCGGCATTGGCTTCGACCTGCTGTTCGGCTACACCGGGCTGCTGTCGTTCGGCCAGTCGGCGTTCTTCGGCTCGGGCGGCATGTTCGCCGCCTACCTGCTGACGCAGACGTCGATGCAGAACACGCTGCTCGCGCTGCTGATCGGCACCGTCGCCGCCGGCGTGCTGGGCTACTTGGTGGGCCTGGTGGCGCTGCGGCGCACCGGCATCTACTTTGCCATGATCACCGTGGCCATCGCCGAGGTGTTCTTCTACCTCGAGTTCAACCCGCTGTCGGACTTCACCGGCGGCGAGAACGGTCTGGCTGGCGTGCCATCGCCCAGCGTCAGTCTGGGTTTCACGACGCTGGAGTTCGACAGCAACCTGTCGATGTACGCGTTCTTCGCCTTCTGGTACTTCGTCGCCCTGGCGCTGGCCTTGCGCATCGTGCGCTCGCCCTTTGGCTTGGTGTTGCGTGCGATCCGCGAAAATCCGCTGCGGGCGCAGGCGCTGGGGCACGACATCCGGAAGTACAAGCTGGCGGTGTTCGTCGTCGCTGCCATGTACGCTGGTTTTGCCGGCGGGCTGCTGGGCATGATGCAGGGCTTCATGCCGCCGGATGCCTTCATGTTCGCCACGTCGGGCGAGATCGTCATGCAGACGGCCATTGGCGGTGCCGGCACGCTGTTCGGTCCGCTGCTGGGCGCCGCGGTGTGGCTTTATCTGAGCGACTTTTTCCAGGTCACCCTGAAATTGGGGGCCACCTGGAAGCTGATCCTGGGCCTGGTGTTCGTGCTGCTGGTGGTATTCCTGCGCCGCGGCCTGGCGGGCGGCATCATCGACCTGTGGCAATTGATCCGGCCCAAGCCGGCCAAGGTGGCCGCCGCCCCTGCGCCGGCCCCGGCAAGCGGTGCCGAAACGGCCGAGATGCAGGTGGCCCGCAAGAGCACGCGGACGCACGAAGGCCCGATTCTGCAGGTGACCGGGCTGACCAAGCGCTACGGCGGCCTGATGGCCAACAGCGACATCGACTTCAGCGTCGATCACGGCGAGATTCGCGGCATCATCGGCCCGAACGGCGCCGGCAAGAGCACTTTCTTCAAGATGCTGACCTGCGAGGTGCCGCCCACCAGCGGCAAGATCGTGTTCGATGGCCGCGAGATCACCGGCATGGGCGTGATCGAAGCCTGCCAGCAAGGCCTGACCAAGAGCTACCAGATCAACCAGTTGTTCGAGAAGCTCACGGTGCGCCAGAACCTGGAGATCGCCGCGCTCGGCGAACTGCGCGGCAAGTTCAAGCTCGACCTGTTCAAGAACCTGCACAAGGTGCGCAAGCTGGATGCACACGTGGCCGGCACGGCGGCGCTGGTGCGTCTGACGGGGCGCCTGGACACGCATGTCTCGGAACTGGCCTACGGTGAAAAACGTCGGCTGGAAATCGGCCTGGCGCTGGCCACGACCCCCAGCCTGCTGTTGCTCGACGAACCGCTGGCCGGCATGAGCGCGGAGGAGCGCATCGAGACGGTGGCGCTGCTCAAATCCATCGCGCAAGGTCGCACGCTGGTCATCATCGACCACGACATGGATTCGCTGTTCGAGCTGGTCAGCAAGGTCACGGTGCTGCAGGAAGGACGCCTGTTGGTCGAAGGCACGCCGGATGAAATCAAGAGCAACGCCCAGGTTCAAGAGGCCTATCTCGGCGGCGTCATGGAGGAAATTTGATGAGCCTGCTCGAAGTCAAGGACCTGAACAGCTACTACGGCGACAGCCACATTCTGTTCGACGTGTCGCTGCATGTCGAAAAAAACGAGGTCGTGGCCCTGCTGGGACGCAACGGCGCGGGCAAGTCCACCACCTTCAAGAGCCTGATGGGCGTGGTCACGCCGCGCAAGGGCAGCGTCAAGCTGGACGGGCAGGAGCTGGCCGGCAAGAAGGCGCACGAGATCGCCCGCGTGGGCATGCAGCTGGTGCACGAGGAGCGGCGCATCTTCGGCAGCCTCAACGTCGAGGAAAACATCGTCCTGGCCGGCCTGACCGCCCCCAACAAATGGCCGCTCGAACGCATCTACGAGCTGTTTCCACGCCTGAAGGAGCGCCGCACCAGCCGCGGCACCGACCTGTCGGGCGGCGAGCAGCAGATGCTGGCGATTGCCCGGGCGCTGGTGCGCGACCCCAAGATCATCCTGCTGGACGAACCCTTTGAAGGCCTGGCGCCGGTGATCGTGCAGAACCTGGTGCGCGTGTGCCGCGAGCTGGCCAAGTCGGGGCAGACCATCGTCCTGATCGAGCAGAACATCGCCGCCACCCTGGCGCTGGCCACGCGCGTGTACATCCTCAACAACGGCCACATCGTGCATGAGGGGCCGGCGGCCGCGCTGAAGCAGCAGCCCGAGCTGCTGCAGCGCTACTTGTCCGTCTGACTTGCGGCCCGGCGCGTCCGCACCGGATCGCCGGGCTTACAGCACTTCGCTGGCGAAATCGGCCAAGCGCGAGCGCTCGCCGCGCGCCAGCGTCACGTGGCCGCCGTGCCCCCATCCCTTGAAGCGGTCCACCGCAAAGGTCATGCCCGACGAGCCCTCGGTCAGGTAGGGCGTGTCGATCTGCGCCAGGTTGCCCATGCAGATGATCTTGGTGCCCGGGCCGGCGCGTGTGATCAAGGTCTTCATCTGCTTGGGCGTGAGGTTTTGCGCCTCGTCGATGATGATCCACTTGTTCATGAAGGTGCGCCCGCGCATGAAGTTCATGCTCTTGATCTTGATGCGGCTGCGGATCAGCTCGTTGGTGGCGGCGCGCCCCCATTCGCCGGCGTTGCCGCCGTCGCCCTTGGCCAGAAATTCCAGGTTGTCGTCCAGCGCGCCCATCCAGGGGCCCATTTTTTCTTCCTCGGTGCCAGGCAGAAAACCGATGTCCTCGCCCACGCTGACGGTGGCGCGGGTCATGATGATCTCGGTGTAGCGCCGATCGTCCAGCACCTGCGTGAGGCCCGAAGCCAGGGCCAGCAGGGTCTTGCCGGTGCCGGCCGTGCCCGCCAGGGTGACAAAGTCGATCTCCGGGTCCATCAGCAGGTTGAGGGCAAAGTTTTGCTCGCGGTTGCGCGCCGTCACACCCCACACGCCGTTTTTCAGGTGGGTGAAGTCCTTGAGCGTGCGCAGCACCGCCGTCTTGCCCTGGATTTCGGTCACGCGGGCGTACAGGCTGGGCTCGCCGGGCGACTCGAAGAAGACGAACTGGTTGATCTGCAGGCTGGGCACGATGGGGCCACTGATGCGGTAGTACGTGGCGCTGCCGCTTTGCCAGCTCTCGACGGTCTTGCTCTGGCGGGTCCAGAAGTCGGGCGGCAGCTGCAGAGTGCCGGAGTACAGCAGGTCGCCGTCGTCCAGCGTCTTGTCGTTTTGGTAGTCCTCGGCCGCCAGGCCGAGCGCGCGCGCCTTGACGCGCATGTTGATGTCCTTGGACACCAGCACCACTTCGCGCGGTGCCTCGCGCTTCTTGAGCGCGGCGACCACCGTCAGGATCTGGTTGTCGGCCTTGCTCTGGGGCAGCGAAGCCAGCACGTCGGCGTCCAGCGGGCCGGTCTGGAAGTGCAGTTTGCCGCGGGCGTCGATGTTGCCCGTGGCGTCCAGCAGCAGGCCCTGGGCCATGTCGGCGCCCTTGACGCCGGCCAGCGCATCCAGCAGGCGGCTGGTCTGGCGGCCGTTGCGGGCAACTTCGGTCATGCCCTTTTTGTGGGCGTCCAGCTCCTCAAGCACGACCATGGGCAGAAAGATGTCGTGCTCTTCAAAACGGAACAGGGCGCTCGGGTCGTGCAACAGCACGTTGGTGTCGAGCACAAACAGGCGCGACGCTCCCGTGGCACGCGCCCTGATGGGCGCGCGCGCCCTGGCAACGGGCCGAACCGGCGCACTGGGCGCCGCCGGCACGTGCTCCGGCATCGGCGCGGGCGCGCGCGCCACGACGGCGGGCGCTGCGCGCAGGATGGCGGGCGTGGGGTCCGCTGGCTTGCGTGCAGGCTCCCTGGGGCTGGGGCTGGGGCTTGGGCTTGCGCTCGAGGGCCGGCGGGCGGCCAGCTCGATGACGTCGGTGGACAGGCGGGCGCCACGCTTGGCGGGGGGCGGGGGCAGGGGCATGGAACTCCAGGCGGGCTCAACGATCGGAAAAGGTCAAAGAAAAAGCCGCCGGGAAAAACCGGGCGGCTTTTGTCGTGAGGTCAAAGCGGTGAATCGGCTTCTGCATCTCGGCTCATTATGCATGAGCGGCAAGCGAAACCCGCGTTGGATCAGGCGGCCTTCTTGAGGATTTTGACGGCTTTCAAAACCTCTTCCACGTGGCCGGGTACCTTCAGGCCGCGCCACTCCTGCACCAAAATGCCATCGGCGTTGAGCAGGAAGGTGCTGCGCTCGATGCCCTTGACCTTCTTGCCGTACATGATCTTGTTCTTGACCACGCCGAACATGTGGCACATTTTTTCTTCGGTGTCGGCAATCAGCTCGAAGGGCAGCTCCAGCTTGGCCTTGAAGTCGTCATGTGACTTCATGTTGTCGCGGCTCACGCCAAACACGATCGCGCCGGCCTTGACGAAGTCCTTGTACTTGTCCCGAAACTGCATCGCCTCGGTGGTGCAACCGGGCGTGTTGTCCTTGGGATAGAAATAAAGGATGAGGGCCTGCCCGGTGTGCGAGGTGTTGGTGACTTTGATGCCGCCGGTGGCGTTTGCTTCGAATTCGGGCAGGGGTTTGTTGACAACAATCGCCATATGAATCTGAATCTCCGGACGTATTTTTGGCTGTGGACGGGCAACCTCTGTCGCGCTCACCCATGCTGCTGCGGCGGTATGCCGCCGCGTGCAGTCAATCGGGTCACGGGCAACGGTTGCCGAAACGGCTATTTTAACCGATCCGGCGCGAGAGCGCCGGCCTCCAGCAGCAGGGCCGCAATGACGCGGCGGCCTTCCCCTGCCAGGATGTTGTAGGTGCGGCAGGCGGCGGCCGTGTCCATGGTCTCGATGCCGATGCCGGCCTCGATCAGGGGGCGAATCCAGGCAGCTTGCGGAAATCGCAGCCGTGCGCCGCTGCCGAAAACGACCAGTTCGGGGCCGGCGGCGGCCAGGGGCTCGAAATGGGCGCTGCCGAGGTCTTCGAAGCGCGCGCACTGCCACTGGCTGCGCTCGCCGCTGCTGTGCAGCAGCAGGCTGTGCTCGATGCGCTGCCCGCGCACGCTCACCCAGCCGGGGCCGTAGCCGGTGATGGCGGTTTCAAAGAGATCGGACTGAAATTTCATGCAAAGGCCGCTGGCGCGCCGGATGTGGTCAAATTCTACGTTTTGCCGGCGCACCCTGCCGCCTGTCCGAGGTTTGCCCATGAAGACGATCACCAAATCCAGCAAGCTGGCCAACGTGCTGTACGACGTGCGCGGACCCATCGTGGACGCCGCACGGCAGATGGAGGACGAGGGCCAGAAGATCATCAAGCTGAACATCGGCAACATGGCGCCCTTCGGCTTCGATCCCCCCGAGGAGGTGATGCAGGACATGATCCGCAACCTGCCGGATTCGGCGGGCTACTCCGACAGCAAGGGCATTTTTGCCGCGCGCAAGGCGGTGATGCACTACACCCAGCAGCAGGGCATCGAGGGCGTGACGCTGGACGACATCTATTTGGGCAATGGCGCCAGCGAGCTGATCCAGATGGCCACCAACGCGCTGCTCAACGACGGCGACGAACTGCTGGTGCCTTCGCCCGATTACCCGCTGTGGACGGCGGTGACCAGCCTGGCCGGTGGCAAGCCGGTGCACTACATGTGCCGCGAGGACGACGGCTGGAGGCCCGATTTGGCCGACATGCGCGCCAAGATCACGCCGCGCACGCGCGGCATCGTCGTCATCAACCCGAACAACCCCACGGGGGCGCTCTACAGCGATGAGACGCTCAAGTCCATCGTGCAACTGGCGCGCGAGCACGGCCTGGTGCTGCTGGTGGACGAGGTGTACGACAAGGTGCTGTACGACGGCGTGACGCACACGGCGATGGCCTCGCTGTCCACCGACGTGCTGACACTCACCTTCAACTCCCTGTCCAAGGCCTACCGCTCCTGCGGCTACCGGGCGGGCTGGCTGGTGGTGTCGGGCGACAAGGCGGCGGCGCGCGACTACATCGAGGGGCTGAACATGCTGGCCAACCTCAAGTTGGGCTCCAACGTGCCGGGTCAGTGGGCCATCCAGACCGCGCTGGGCGGCTACCAGAGCATCAGGGACCTGGTGGGCGAGCACGGACGCCTGCGCATTCAGCGCGATTTGGCCTACGAGCTGATCACGCAGATTCCGGGCATCACCTGCGTCAAGCCGCAGGCGGCGCTGTACATGTTTCCACGGCTCGATCCGCAGATGTACCCGATCGCGGATGACCGCCAGTTCTTCATGGAGGTGCTGCGCGCCACGCGCGTGATGCTGGTGCAAGGTTCGGGCTTCAACTACCCGGACCACCAGCACTTTCGCATCGTGTTTCTGCCGCACAAATCGGACCTGCGCGAGGCGATCGGGCGGCTGGCGAAGTTTCTGGAGCAGTACCGCCAGCGCCGCGCCAAGCCCGCCAGCGTGCATGCCATTGCTGCAAAAAAAGAAGCTGCTCGCGCTTGATTGGCGCTGGCCAGAATGGGTTTTGTTTGGATTTTAGGTATTTGAGATGAAGCCAATCCAAGTCGGCCTGATGGGGCTGGGGACAGTCGGAGCCGGGGTGTTCGAGGTGCTGCGCCGCAATCGGGAGGAGATTTTCCGTCGTGCCGGGCGAGGCATCGAGTTGACCATGGCGTCGCGCCGCGACCTGGCCAAGGCACGTGCCATCGTGGGCGATGCGGTGGCCGTCACGGCCGATCCGCGGGACATCATTCGCAATCCCGACATCGACATCGTGATCGAGCTGATTGGCGGCTATGACCTGGCGCGTGAACTGGTGCTGGAGGCCATTGCCGCTGGCAAGCACGTGGTCACGGCCAACAAGGCGCTGCTGGCGGTGCATGGCACCGAGATTTTCAATGCGGCGCAGCAGCGCGGCGTGATGGTTGCCTTCGAGGCCGCGGTGGCCGGCGGCATCCCCATCATCAAGGCGCTGCGCGAGGGCCTGACGGCCAACCGCATCCAGTGGATCGCCGGCATCATCAACGGCACGACCAACTTCATCCTCTCGGAGATGCGCGACAAGGGCCTGGACTTTGCCGCCGCCCTGAAGGACGCGCAGCGCCTGGGCTATGCCGAGGCCGACCCCACCTTCGACATCGAGGGCGTGGATGCCGCGCACAAGGCCACGCTGATGAGCGCCATCGCCTTCGGCATCCCGGTGCAGTTCGACAAGGCCCATGTCGAGGGCATCACCCGGCTGGCCGCGACCGACATCAAGTACGCCGAGCAACTGGGCTACCGCATCAAGCTGCTGGGCTTTACCAAGCGGCGCGAAGGGCTGGGGGTGGAATTGCGCGTGCACCCCACGCTGGTGCCGGCCAAGCGCCTGATCGCCAACGTCGAGGGCGCCATGAACGCGGTGGTCGTCAACGGCGACGCGGTGGGCACCACGCTGTACTACGGCAAGGGCGCCGGCAGCGAGCCCACGGCCAGCGCGGTGATCGCCGACCTGGTGGACGTGGCGCGCCTGGCCACCAGCGACCCGCAGCACCGCGTGCCGCACCTGGCCTTTCAGCCCGGCGCCATGCGCGACGTGAGCGTGCTGCCGATGGAGGAGGTCGTCACCAGCTACTACCTGCGCCTGCGCGTGGCCGACGAGGCCGGCGTGCTGGCGCGCGTGGCCACCATCCTGGCCGATGCCGGCATCAGCATCGACGCGCTCTTGCAGCGCGAGGCCGACGAGGTGGGCGGCGAGGGCAGCACGCAGACCGACCTGATCATCCTCACCCACGAGGCGCGCGAGGGCGACATGAACGCCGCGCTGGCCGAGCTGCAGGCCTTGCCCACGGTGCTGGCGCCGATCGTGCGCATTCGCAAGGAAGAGCTGAACTGAACGGGGCGCGTCGCCATGCAGCACGTCCTGGTCTACGCCGACTCCCTGTCCTGGGGCATCGTGCCCGGCACACGCCAGCGCCTGCCGTTTGATGCGCGTTGGCCCGGCGTGATGGAAGGCAAGTTGAACGCGGACGGTCGCCAAGTGCGCGTGATCGAAGACTGCCTCAATGGCCGCCGCACCGTGTGGGACGACCCCTTCAAGCCGGGGCGCAACGGCCTCGTCGGCTTGGCGCAGCGTATCGAAATCCATTCGCCGCTGGCCCTGGTGGTGCTGATGCTGGGCACCAACGACTTCCAGGTCATGCACCCCCACAACGCCTGGATGAGCGCGCAGGGCACCGCCGCGCTGATCCGGGCCGTCCGCAGTGCGCCCATCGAACCCGGCATGCCCGTGCCGCCCGTTCTGGTGGTCGCCCCGCCGCCCGCGCAGGCTGCGCGCGGCCCCATCGCTCCCAAGTTTGAAGGCGCCGACATCAAGTGCGCCGGCCTGGCCGATGCCCTGCGCGCCGTGTGCGAGGCCGAGGACTGCGCTTTCTTCGACGCCGCCAGCGTCACGCCCACCAGCGCGGTGGATGGCGTGCACCTGGACGCACCCCAGCACGCCAGGCTGGGCCTCGCGCTGGCGACGGTGGTGGCGCCGCTGTTGCACAGGCAGGCATGAAGGCTCAATCCATTCGTTCTGGCCAGAAGATTTAAAATTCTGGCCAGATTGTCTTTTCCAGGAGATCGCCATGTCCGCAGTCTGGCAAGTGCAGGAAGCCAAGAATCACTTCAGCGAAGTGATCGACCGCGCCCTGCGCGAAGGGCCGCAGACTGTCACGCGCCATGGCAAGCCGGTGGTGCGGGTGGTGGCGGTGGAGGGCGAGGGCACTGCATTGCGCAGCGATGATGGATTCATCGAGTTTCTGCTCAATGCGCCCAAGGCCGATGACTTTGAGCTGCCAGAGCGCACCAGCATCAAGCCCCTGGAGCCTCTGGGCGAGTGAACGTCATGGCTTGGCTGCTGGATACTTGCGTTGTCTCCGAGTCCTTCAAATCAATCCCCGATGCTGCCGTGCGGCAATGGTTGCATGCGCACAGGGACCAATGCCTGATGCCTGCGGTGAGCGTCGGCGAGATTTTGTTTGGCATCGAACGCATGGCCCCCAGTGCCAGGCGCAGCAGGCTGCAACTGTGGTTCGAACAGCTATGCCATGATTTCGAAGGCAAGATAGTGGCCACGGATGAGTCCGTCTGGCGCACCTGGAGCCAATTGCGGGTGTCCTGTCAGGCCATCGGCCGCCCGCAAGCCGATCTGGATTTGTTGATCGCGGCCACGGCGGTGACGCACCGACTGGCCCTGGTCACTCGCAATACCCGTCACTTTCAGGATACGGGTCTCACGCTCGTCAACCCCTGGGGCTCCGATTCTCAGGATTGAATATTCCATGCAATACCTCTCCACCCGTGGCGACGCCACCCCCCGCCGCTTCTGCGACATCCTGCTGGAGGGCCTGGCGCCCGACGGCGGGCTGTATCTGCCGGTGCACTATCCGCAGGTCACCGCATCCGAATTGCAGCGCCTGCGCCGCGTGCATGCCAGCCAAGGCTATGCCGCGCTGGCCTTCGAGATTCTCAGTCTCTACATCGACGACATCCCCGCCGCCGACCTGAAGGCGATCTGCGAGAAGACCTACACCGCCCAGGCGTTCGGCACGGCGGCCATCGTGCCGCTCAAGCCCCTGGAGCCGGGCCTGTGGCTGGAGGCGCTGTCCAATGGCCCCACGCTGGCCTTCAAGGACATGGCCATGCAGCTGCTGGGCCACCTGTTCGAATACGAATTGGCGCGGCGCGGCGAAACGCTCAACATCCTGGGCGCCACCAGCGGCGACACCGGCAGCGCGGCCGAGTACGCCATGCGCGGCAAGCAGGGCATCCGCGTGTTCATGCTCAGCCCCCATGGGCGCATGAGCGCGTTTCAGCAGGCGCAGATGTTCAGCCTGCAGGATGCCAACATCCACAACATTGCCATCGAGGGCGTGTTCGACGACTGCCAGGACATCGTCAAGGCCGTGAGCAACGACCTGGAATTCAAGCGCAAGTACCGCATCGGCACCGTCAATTCGATCAACTGGGCGCGACTGCTGGCGCAGGTGGTGTACTACTTTGCCGGCTACTTCAGCGCAACGCGCTCCAACGACGAGCGCGTCGACTTCACCGTGCCCAGCGGCAACTTCGGCAACGTGTGCGCTGGCCACGTGGCGCGCATGATGGGGCTGCCGATCGAGCGGCTGGTGGTGGCCACCAACGAGAACGACGTGCTCGACGAGTTCTTCCGCACCGGCATCTACCGCGTGCGCGCGAGCAGCGACACGCACGAGACCAGCAGCCCCAGCATGGACATCAGCAAGGCCAGCAACTTCGAGCGCTTCGTGTTCGACCTGCTGGGGCGCGACGGCGCAGCGACCCGCGCGCTGTTCGACGATGCGCTGCGCCAACACGGCCGCTTCGACCTGAGCGGCGATGCGGCGTTCAGGCAGGCGCGCGAGCGCTACGGTTTCGAGAGCGGCAAGAGCACGCACGCCGATCGCCTGGCCACCATTCGCGCCGTGCACGCCGAGCGGGGTGTGACGATCGATCCGCACACCGCCGACGCGGTGAAGGTCGCGCGCGAGCATCGGCAAGCCGGCGTGCCCATGGTCGCGCTGGAGACGGCCCTGCCGATCAAGTTTGCGGTCACCATCGAAGAGGCGCTGGGGCACCCGCCCGAGCGCCCCGCGGCGTTCGAAGGCATCGAGCAGTTGCCGCGGCGGGTGCGCGTGCTGCCGGCCGACGTTGCGCAGGTCAAGCGCCTGATGACCGAAGAATGTCAATGAAATCGGCCTCTGGCGCGCTCCGCAAGGGCGCGGGCAGCTATTGAATTGATAGTTACGAGGTCGGCGGGATGAAAGTGGTGGGCTTTGCCGGCTTTTCCGGCGCGGGCAAGACGACGCTGATCGAGCAGGTCATCGCCGCCTTCAGGGCACGCGGGCTGCGGGTGTCGGTCATCAAGCACGCGCACCACCGCTTCGACATCGACCGCCCGGGCAAGGACAGCTATCGCCACCGTGAGGCAGGCGCGTTCGAGGTGCTGATTGCCTCGCGCCACCGCCTGGCGCTGATGCGCGAGTTCGAGCGGGACACCGAGCTGACGGTGCACCAGCTGCTTGCCCAGCTGCAGCGCGGCGTGGACTGGGTGCTGGTGGAGGGCTTTCGCGGCAGCGACCTGCACAAGATCGAGGTCTGGCGTGCCGAAGCCGGGCACCCGGTGCTGTACCCCGACGATGAATTCATGGTGGCCATCGCCACCGACGATGCCGCCCGACTGCCGGCCGAAACCCGCCGCCCCGTGCTCGATCTGAACCGGCCGGCCGCCGTGGCCGACTGGCTGCTGGAGCAGGGCGCGCGCTTTGAATACGTGGCCGAGCGCTACGGGGCATAGCGATTCGGGGTCAGTCGCGGTCATCGGGTTTTCGTTCCTCCACCCGACCTGCGGATCGGCGCTGCCCCATGGCGGCGCCTGCGCCATCCATTACGATGCGCGTCTTGCCGGTGTCGCCCGGGCGGCCGGGCGCATCGCCGCACACCAAGGAGACATCGCGTGACCCAGACCACCGCCATCCCGCGCCCCAAGGGCGACCCGCTGATCGGCAACCTGCGCTCGATCGACGGCGACGCGCCCGTGCAGGGCCTGATGCGCCAGGCGCGCATCATGGGCCCGATCTTTCAGCTCGAGCTGTTCGGCAAGATGCTCACCCTCGTCAGCTCGCAGGCGCTGATCAACGAGCTCAGTGACGAAAAGCGCTTCGACAAGCGCGTGCACGCCACGCTCAAGAACATCCGCGACTTTGCCGGCGACGGCCTGTTCACCGCCAAGACCGAGGAGCCCAACTGGGCCAAGGCGCACCACATCCTGATGCCGGCCTTCGGCCCGCTGGGCATGCGCGGCATGTTCGATGAAATGCTGGACATCGCCGACCAGATGCTGCTGCGCTGGGAGCGCTTCGGGCCCGACCACGTGATCGAGGTCACGGAGGACATGACGCGCCTCACCTTGGACACCATCGCCCTGTGCGCCTTCGACTACCGCTTCAACAGCTTTTATCAGCACGAGATGCACCCCTTCGTCGGTGCCATGGTCGATGCGCTGGCCGAGGCCGGCGCGCGCGAGCGCCGCCCCGAGATTGCCAGCAAGCTGATGCTGGGCACGCGCCGCCGCTATGAGGACGATTTGCGCCTGATGCGCGAGGTGGCCGAGAGCCTGATCGCCGAACGCCGGCGCGACCCCGACGCCGCCAGCAAGAAGGACCTGCTGGGCCTGATGCTGCAAGGGCGCGACCCGGCCACGGGCGAGGGCCTGTCGGACGAGAACATCCGCTATCAGATGGTCACCTTCCTGATCGCCGGGCACGAGACCACCAGCGGCCTGCTGTCCTTCGTGATGTACTTTTTGTGCAAGAACCCGCGCGTGCTGGCCAAGGCGCGCGCGCTGGTCGATGAGGTGCTGGCGGGCGAGCTGCCGCGCGTGGAAGACTTGGGCAAGCTGCGCTACATCGAGCAGATCCTGATGGAGTCGCTGCGCATCTGGCCCACCGCGCCGGCCTTTGCACTCAAGCCGCTGCAAGACACCATCATCGGCGGCAAGTACGCGGTGACAAAGCGCGATACGGTGATGGTGCTCACCCCCATGCTGCACCGCGACACCTCGGTGTGGGGCGATGACGTGGAGGAGTTCCGTCCCGAGCGCTTCGATCCCGGCCTGATGGAGAAAATGCCGCCCAACGCCTGGAAGCCCTTTGGCAACGGCCAGCGCGCCTGCATCGGCCGGCCCTTTGCCATGCAAGAGGCCATGCTGCTCATCTCCATGATCTTGCAGCGCTTCGATTTGATCGAGGACGACCCGGCGTACCAGCTCAAGGTCAAGGAAACGCTCACGCTCAAGCCCGAGGGCTTTCACATCCGCGTCAAGCGCCGTGGAGGCGGGGCCTTCAAGGCGCGCAGCGCCGTGCCGCGCCAGGCCGCCAAGGCCGCGCCCGCGGCGCCCGCTGTGGCGCTGGCGCCGGGCGAGGCGGGCACGCCGCTGCTGGTGCTGTACGGCTCCAACACCGGCTCGTCCGAGGCCTTTGCCCAGCGCATCGCCAGCGAGGCGCAAGGCCAGGGCTACGCCGCGCGCACCGCGCCGCTGGACGAGCACGCCGGCGCGCTGCCGACCGAGGGCGCGGTGGTCATCGTCACCGCCTCGTATGAAGGCCAGCCGCCCGACAACGCCAAGCAGTTCACCGCCTGGGCCGAAGGGCTGTCGGCCGGCGCGCTCAAGGGCGCGCACTACACCGTGTTCGGTTGCGGCAACCGCCAGTGGGCGCGTACCTGGCAGGCCGTGCCCAAGCGGCTCGACGACGCCCTGCACGCGGCGGGCGCCACGCGCGTGGCCGAGCGCGGCGAGACCGATTCGGGCGGCGACTTCTTCGGCGCGTTCGACGAGTGGTATGGCGGCCTGTGGCCCGCGCTGGGCCAGGCCCTGGGCAAGCAGGTGCAGGACAAGCCCAGCGGCGCGCAACTGCAGATCGAGCGCGTGCAGGACGGGCGCTCCAGCATCCTTCGCTTGGGCGAGCTGCAATACGGCGAGGTGGTGGAAAACCGCGAGCTGGTGAACATGGACGCGCCCGGTGCGCGCTCCAAGCGCCACATCGACATCCGCCTGCCCGAAGGCATGAGCTACCGCGCCGGCGACTACCTGAGCGTGCTGGCGCACAACCCGATTGGCGTGGTGATGCGCGCGCTCAAGCGCTTCAACCTGGCGGCCGACAGCCAGATCGTGATCCGCAAGGCCGCGGGCAGCATCACCTCGCTGCCGGTCGATCACCCGGTGACGGCCAGCGAGGTGCTGTTTCACTACGTCGAACTGGCGCAGCCCGCCACGCGCGCGCAGGTGGGGCAGCTGGCCGCCGCCACGCGCTGCCCGCCCGAGCAGGCCGAGCTGACAGCCCTGGCCGAAGACGCGGCCTACCAGCGCGACGTGCTGGCCAAGCGCCTGTCGGTGCTGGAGCTGCTGGAGCGCTACGCCTCGTGCGAGCTGGATCTGGCGGCCTTTCTGGAGATGCTGCCGCCGGCGCGGGCGCGCCAGTACTCGATCTCGTCATCGCCGCTGTGGAACGCCGAGCGCTGCACCGTCACCGTGGCGGTGGTGGATGCGCCGGCGTTGTCGGGCCAGGGCCGCTACCAGGGCATGGCCTCCAGCTATCTGGCCGCGTGCAAGCCGGGCACCCGCGTGGCGGTGGCGGTGCGCTCGTCCAACGACCACTTTCACCCGCCGGCGTCGCCCGAGACGCCCATCATCATGGTCTGCGCCGGCACCGGCCTGGCACCGTTTCACGGCTTCGTGCAAGAGCGCGCCATCCAGGCGCAAAACGGCCGCAGCGTGGGGCCCGCGCTGCTGTTCTTCGGCTGCGACCATCCCGACGTGGACTACCTGTACCGCGACGAACTGGCGGCGTGGGAACAAGCCGGCGTTGTCAGCGTGCGCCCGGCCTTCTACAAGGCGCCGCAGGGCGATGTCACGTTTGTGCAGCACCGCCTGTGGCAGGACCGCGCCGACGTGGCCGAGCTGTTTCAGCGCGGTGCGCACGTGTACGTGTGCGGCGACGGCAAGCACATGGCGCCCGCCGTGCGCGACACCTTTCTGCGCATCTACCAGGAGGCCGTCGGCGTCACGCGCGAGCAGGCTGAGGCCTGGGCCGATAAGATCGAGCGTGAATCCGGCCGCTATGTCTCCGACGTGTTTGCATGAACGCCCCCAACCCTGATCGCGCCACCCCAACGCCAGCCCCCGCGCGTGCGCCCCTGATGCCTTTGGACGAGGCGCTCGAGCGTCTGCTGGCGCAAGCCGTGGCCAACCTGGGCGTCGAATCCGTCTCCACCTTCGACGCCGACGGCCGCGTGCTGGCGCAGGACGTGGTGGCGCAAATGACCGTGCCGCCGCTGGACAACAGCGCCATGGACGGCTATGCCGTGCGCAGCGCCGATTGCCAGGCCGCGGGCGCCGTGCTGCCCGTGTCGCAGCGCATCGCCGCCGGCCAGGTCGGTCAGCCACTGGCACCCGGCACGGCCGCACGCATTTTCACCGGCGCGCCCGTGCCCGCGGGGGCCGACGCGGTGGTCATGCAAGAGGACACCGAGGCGCTGGCAGGCCGCACGCAAGTGCGCATCCGCATCGCGCCCGCGGTCGGCCTGTCCATCCGCCGGGCCGGCGAGGACGTCGCGCACGGCGCCGTGGTACTCGCAAAAGGAGAGCGTCTGACTCCCGCCAGCACCGGGCTGGCAGCCGGTATCGGTCTGGATCGCCTGAGCGTATCGCGCCGCCCGCGCGTGGCCATGTTCTCCACCGGCGACGAGCTGGTCACGCCCGGCACCGTGGCGCCGGAGGCCATGCCGCTCGGCGCCATCTACAACAGCAACCGCTATTTCCTGCGCGCCCTGCTGCAGCGCCTGGGCTGCGAGGTGACCGACCTGGGCATCGTGCCCGACAGCCTGGACGCCACGGTCGATGCCCTGCGCGGCGCGGCCGCCGAGCACGACGTGATTTTGACCAGCGGCGGTGTGTCGGTGGGCGAGGAAGACCACGTCAAGCCCGCCGTCACGCGCCTGGGCGCACTTGACTTGTGGCAAATCGCCATCAAGCCCGGCAAGCCGTTCGCGTATGGCCACGTCCGGCGCGCGGATGGCGGCGCGGCGCACTTCATCGGCCTGCCGGGCAACCCGGTGTCCAGCTTCGTCACGTTTTTGTTGCTGGTGCGGCCCTTCGTGCTGGCGCTGCAAGGCGCCGCGAAGCTGGACGTGCCGGCCATTGCGTTGCGGGCCGACTTTGCCCTGCCCAAGGCCGACAAGCGCCGCGAATTCCTGCGCGTGCGGCGCAATGCGCAGGGCGGGCTGGAGCTGTTTGCCAACCAGAGCTCGGGCGTTCTCACCTCCATGCACTGGGCCGACGGCGTGGTCGATCATCCGGCCGGCGCCACCATCGCAGCGGGCGACACGGTGCGCTTCATCCCGCTGGCGGAGCTGATGGCATGACGTTGCAGATCACCGTGCGCTACTTTGCCTCGCTGCGCGAAGCCTTGGGCATGGATGCCGAAGCGCTGAGCACGCAAGCCCCCACCCTCGGTGCGCTGCGCCGCGAGCTGGCTGCGCGCGGCGGCCGCTATGCCGAAGCCCTGGCCCCAGGCAAGGCGGTGCGTGCGGCGCAGAACCAGGTGATGGCGGGCGACGACGAGGCGCTCACGGCGGATGCCGAGGTGGCGTTTTTCCCGCCGGTCACGGGCGGGTAGGCGGCTTGCCGGGGGCCGGTCACCGCAGCCACTTCGGCGCGCGCGCGCTCATCCGGCTGCGCGCGGCAACGCCGAACCGGGCGCGATGCCAGCGTGAGAACGCGCTCGGCGCAGCGAAGCCGAGCAGGTCCGACACCTCCGACAGGGCGCGCGCGCCGTCGTCGAGATAGATGGCGAGCAACTCGCTGCGCACCTTGTTCATCAGCAGGCTGAAGCTCAGCTCTTCGGCCGCCAGATGCCGGGCCAGCGTGCGGCGATCCACGCCCAGATGCTGCGCGACCGTGTCGGCACGGCAATGCCCGCGCGGCAGCAGCACGGCGATGAATTCGCGCACCCGCACGCTCACGGTGGGCCGGCTGCCCGGTGCCTGCTCGAGCAGGCGGCGCGTGTAGCGCGCCATCACCGGGTCGGCGCCGGGGTTGGGCGCATCGAGATCGGCCGCATTGCAGACGATGCCGTCGAACCCGTGGCCGAACTCGACCGCGCCGCCGAACACGCGCCGGTGCACCGCCACGCTGGTCGGCGCCCGGTGCGCAAAGCACACCAGGCGCGGCCGCCACCCGGCGCCCAGAAACACGCTGAGCACCCGGAACGTGACGCCGATCACCAGCTCGGTCGCCTGCCGGTAAGGGCCGTTGGTGGTGTCCAGCACGGCCCGGATCGAGACCAGGTTGCCGACCTGCTCGATGCGTACCGACAGCGCCTCGTTGTGCGCGCGGATGTGGGTGACCAGCGTCTCCAGCGCATGGCGCAGGGTGGGCGCGTCGCGCACCAGCAGGCCCAGCGGCCCGAGGTTGGACAGCCGGCGCGCCTCGGCCATGCGCAGCCCGAAGGCGGGCTCGCGCCCCCGCGCGGCCGCCAGCTCCAGCAGGCGCCCGACCGCCAGCACCGGGATCATCAAATCCGGTTCGTCCAGGCAGTTGCGCGGCAGGCCGGCATGCGCCGCCAGCGCGCGCGCATCGACGCCGCATTCGGCGGCCAAGGCGGCAAAGCCGGTGAGGCTGGCGCTGCGAACGAGGGCGGTCATGGCCAATCCATCCAATGTCCCGAAATGGTAAATCACCGTCTCGAAAAGTCAAACAAATGCGCTGGGCCAGGCCAACAATTCGATCCATCAAAACGACAGCCGCAGAAGATCGCCATGACCGAGACAAGCACCGAAACGAAGCCCGCCACACCGATGTGCGACCAGTTGCGCAAAATCGGCCAATGGAATGCCGCATGGGACCCGTTCTATGAACTGGACCCGGCCTGGACCGAGAAATTCATGACCATGGGCCTGGCGCCCATGCAGAGCGGCGTGCTCGACGCGAAGACCATCGAATTCATCGCGATCGCGGTGGATGCGTCCTGCACGCACCTGTACGACCCCGGCGTGCGCCGCCACATCCGCCAGGCGCTCGCGCTCGGTGCGACCCAGGAGGAAATCACCGCCGTGCTGCAGTGCGTGTCGGTGCTCGGCATCCACACGATGAGCCTGGGCGCGCCGATCCTGCTCGAAGAACTGGCGGCCCAGCGCCGCCGCGACCCGATCCCCCAACCCTGAAGGAGACCACCATGCAATTCCTCGACGATTCTCTCTTGCCCGAAAACCAGCCGCCGCTGGTGATCCAGGTCGCGCCCTACGGTCCCGAGTTTTTGCCCGGCGATTCGGACGACATTCCGGTGACCATGGCCGAACAGGTGCAGAAGGCGGTGGACTGCTGGAACGCCGGTGCGACGGTGCTGCACGTGCATTGCCGCGAGGCCGACGGCAAGGGCAGCAAGCGACTGTCGATGTTCAACGAAATGCTGGCGCGGCTGCGCGAGGCGGTGCCCAAGATGCTGCTGCAGGTCGGTGGCTCGATCTCGTTCGCGCCCGAAGGCGAGGGCGCCGACGCGAAATGGCTGAACGACGATACGCGCCATATGCTGGCCGAGCTCGACCCCAAGCCCGATCAGGTCACGATCGCGATCAACACCAACCAGATGAACTTGTACGAAGTGCTGCGCGAAGACGACGTGGCCGGCACGTCGCTCGCGCTGCCGGCGTACCAGGCGGCGTATCGCGAGATGTGGATTCCCTCGGGCCCGGATTTTGTTGCCGAGCACCTCAAGCGCCTGCAGGCCAACGGCATCCAGCCGCACTTCATGCTGGGCGATGTCGGGCAGCTGGAATCGGTGGAACGGCTGATTCGCCGCGGCGTTTACACCGGCCCGCTGGTGCTGAACTGGGTCGCGATCGGTGGCGGCGCCGATGGGCCCAGCCCGTACAACATGATGGAGTTCATCCGCCGCGTGCCGGCCGGCGCCGTGCTGACCATCGAGAGCATCATGCGCAACGTGCTGCCGCTGAACACCATGGCCATGGCGATGGGGCTGCATGTGCGCGTCGGCATCGAGGACAACCTCTGGGGCCGCAAGGGCGAGCGCATGACCAGCGTGCAGCAGATCGAGCAGACGGTGCGCATCGCGCGCGAACTGCACCGCGAGGTGGCCAGCGGAGAGGAAGGGCGCCGCATCTACCAGATCGGCACGCAATACGCGAACGCCGACGAGACGCTGCTCGCGCTGGGCTACGCACCCAACCGCCGCGCCGGTGAGCGCGGTGAGCCGCTGCGCCGGGTGGCCTGAGCGCGGCAGGCAGCACAACAACAAAGGAGACATCGATGGGCTGGAAGAACCACCCGCGCACCGTGCTGCTGGCCCTGCTGGCCACGCATGTGCTGGCGCACATCGACCGCAACATGCTGCTCGGTTTCGCGCCGCAGATCACCCGGGACCTGGCGCTGAACAACGCACAGTACGGGTTCCTGACCGGCGCCGTGTGGGTGCTCAGCTTCGGCGTGATGGCGGTGCTGCTGGGCTCCATCGCCGACCGCTTCAGCCGCACGCGGGTGATGGCCGCCGGCATCCTGATCTGGAGCGCCTGCACCGCCGCGTCGGGCTGGGCGCACAACTTCGAGCAGATGGCCGCGGCGCGCTTCTTCGTCGCCAGCGGCGAGGCGGCGCTGGTGCCGGCCGCCGTGTCCCTCTTGACGGAGCTGTTCGACGAGCGGCGGCGCGGCGGCGCGATGGGCGTGTTCTTCATGGGCATTCCGCTCGGCCTGGGCCTGGCGTTTGCGCTGGCCGGCCTGCTGGGTGCGGCGCTGGGTTGGCGCGGCAGCTTTCACGCGCTGGGCGTGGTCGGCGTCGGCGTCGGCGTGGCGGCGTTGTGGTTCAAGGACCACCGTGTCGAACGTGCGGAGGCGGAGCGCGGCGCGCCGCTGCTGCACCAGCTGCGCAACGTCCTCGTCCTGCTGCGGGGCAACTCGACGGTGGCGATGACGGTGATCGGTTTCGTGTTTCTGCACCTGGCCTTCGTCGGCATCACCTTTGCGCAGTTGTGGCTGGTGCGCGAGCGCGGTGTGGATGCCGCCGTCGCGGCGCGCACCGTCGGCCTGCTGGGCATCGTGTTCGGCGTGCTCGGCACCTTGATCGGCGGCGTGCTCAGCGACCGGCTGGCGCGGCGCCTGCCCGGCGGCCATGCCGGCTTCATCGTGCTTCTGGTGCTGATCTGCGGCCCGTTGATGATCGCCTCGCGCTTTGCGGGCGCGGGCTCGGCCCTGCTGTACGTCGGCCTGTGCGCGAGTTTTTTCCTGCCACTGGCGGCCTACGGCCCTTCGATCGCGCTGATTCAGGGGCTGACCCCGGACGCGATGCGCGCGACCATCACCGGCATCACGATGCTGCTGATCAACGTGTTCGCGATCGCCATCGGCAACCTGGTGGCCGGCGCGGTCAGTGACCGCCTGGTCGCGGCCGGCTCACAGCATGCGCTGACCCAGGTGCTGATCGCCACCGACGTGCTGGTGATCGTCGGCGCGGTGTTCTACGCGCTGGCCGCGCGCGGTCCGCGCATCGCCGCGGCGCCCACGGGCGTCGTCGCGCATTGAACTGGAGTCGAGCCATGACGAATCAAAACGAAGTCATACGCGGACGCCTGCGGGGCAAGGTCGCCCTCGTGACCGGCGCCGGGCCGGGGCTGGGCGGCGCAATCGCCACCGCGATGGCCGCCGAGGGCGCGAAGCTGGTGATCTGCGACATTGCGCCGGACGCGCTGGACTCGACGCAGATGCGGCTCGCGGCGCTCGGCGCCGAATCGCTTGGCGTGCGCTGCGACGTCTCCGACAGCGCCGCGGTGGATGCGATGTTCGCCACCGCCGCCGAGCGCTTCGGCACGGTCGACATCCTGGTGAACAACGCGGCGCGGGTGCCGACCTCGCCCACCGAGGAAGCCCGGCGCAATCGGCACTACGAGTACATGACCACGCCGATGCCGCGCCAGGCGCTCGGGATCGTCGCATCGCTGTCGAACGAGGACTGGCTCAAGTGGTGGGGCGTGAACATGCACGGCGTTTTCTACTGCACGCGCGCCGCGCTGCGGCTGATGACGCCGCGGCGCGCGGGCAAGATCATCAACATCGCGTCGATCGCCGGCCTGGGCACCGGCAGCACGCACAGCCCCGGCTATTCGGCGACCAAGGCCGGCGTGATCAGCCTGACCAAGACCACCGCGCTGGACGTGGCCGGCGCCAATATCTACGTCAACGCCATCGCCTGCGGCGGCGTGCTGACACCGCCGTTTCAGGACTACCTCGATCGCGTCAGCGACGAGCAGAAGAACCAGTTCTTCCAGATGGTGCCGCTCGGGCGCATCGGCCGGCCCGAGGAATACGCCTCGCTCGCCGTCTACCTTGCGTCGGACGAGCATTACCTGGTGGGGCAGGTGATCAGCCCGAACGGCGGGCTGGTGATCTGAGCAGGCGACGGCTCCTCGACTCGTCAAACGACACTATCCGCCGCACGCGAACGCCAGGCACGCAGTGCCTGCGCGATGGCGATTCGGGTGCTTACTGCTCGCTGGAATCCAGAAACCGATCGACCGACGCGGCGGACTCGCGCGCCTTGGTAAACAGGAACAGATGCCCATCGTCCAGCTCGACCAGCGTGCTGTGCGGAATCAGTCGCGCCATGATGCGTGCATTCACCATGGGAACGAGCGGGTCGTCGTTGCCCGCCAGGATCAGGGTCGGCTGTCTCAGCAGGGGCAACAAGGGCGCGCTGACCCAGCCCGCCAGCGCCATCTGTTGATAGAGATAGCCGCGCCGGCTGGGCGAGCGGCTCAGGCGCGCGAACTCCGCCAGCAACTCCGGGTCGGTGCGCGCGAGGCCGCCGTACAGGGCGCCCAGGTTTTCCTTCATGAAGTTGGGGTCCTTGAACCGCCGAGGCGTGGTCATCTTCGCCAGGACGCTCAGGTCACCGGGAACCAGCATCCCGCCCGTGGCCGTGGCCGCCAGCACCAGCCGGCGACAGCGACGCGGGTTTTGCAGGGCGAACTGCTGGGCCAGGGTGCCACCCCACGAGACACCCAGGATGTCCACCCGCTCGATCTTCAACTGCTCGAGCAAGCGCCCCACCAGGCGGGCCATCATCCAGAGGCGATAGGGAAATGGGGTGGCCGGCGATTCGCCGGTGCCCGGAATGTCCAGCGCGATGATTTCGCGCTCGGGGTCCAGGTGCTCGACAAATGGCGCCAGCAATTCGATGCGCGAACCGATGCCGTTGAACAGCAAGAGCGGCGGCTTGTCCGAGGACAAGCCAGTCCACACCGCGATTCGCAGTTCCTGGCCGTCAACGGTCCTGCGTTCGAATCGCGGTTCGATCCTGTTGGCGGTTTCGGTGTCTGAAGAGTCCATTGTGTTGTTCAAGGTGAGATGCTGCGTGCGTTGCGAGGCCTGGTGTGCCCATGACCGGGCAAGGTCCACGTCGTGGCCGATCAGGCGGATGCCTTGACGTGGACGTAAGTGCCCGGCGCCTTGCCCAGGGACGGGTGGGTCTTGTTGCCGGGCTTCTTGGGCGCGGCGACCTGCTTGCCGGATCGCTGGGCGCACCACTTGACGTAGTACGGCCACCAACTGCCTTCGATCCGCTGTGCGTCGGCCAGCCAGCCGGCGGCGTCCTTGGCGTTGTCCGGGTTGAGGAAATAATAGTCCTTCTTGCCGCCGGGTGGCGCCACGATGGTCTGGATATGGCCGCGCCCGCCCAGCAGGAATTCGCAGCGGTCTCCCAGCATCTGGGCGGAGCGGTACACCGACGGCCAGGGGCAGATGTGGTCCGTTCGAGCGGCGATGACCAGGCTGTCGAAGCCGAACTTGGAGACGTCGGCAATGGGCGTGTCGCGAAAGCGCATGGCGCCCGGCGTGACCAGTGGGTTGCGCGTGCTGAAGTCCTGAAAGTCGCGGTTGTACTGGGCGGTCATGCCGGTGGCGTCCGAGTTCCAGGCCAGGACGTCGAAGGCAGCCGGGCCGTCACCCATCAGGTAGTTGTTGACCCAGTAGTTCCAGATCAGGTCGTTGGGCCGCAGCATGGCAAACAGCAAGGTGAATTCGTCGGCGCTGATGCGGTCGCTTTTTTTCGGCAAGAGCTTGGACAACTTGCTCAGCTTGGGGTCGTTGAAGTCGCCCAGCACCGGCGTTTCGTTCATGGCAGCGCAATCCAGGGGCGCCACGAACAGCGTCATCGAGCCGATGCTTTTGGGCCGGATGGCCTCGTGATAGCCGGCCACGGTCACGGCCAGCGGCGCCGCGCCACACACGGCCAGCACGTTCGGGTCGGGGCAGCCGGAGATGTCTTGCACGGCCTGCAGCGCTTCGTCCATGCCGTTCATGTAGGTGTCCATGCCCCATGAGTCGTGCTCCTTGCCGGGGTTGCGATACACCATGATGAACACCGTGAAGCCGTTTTGCACCAGGTACTCGATCACGCTGCGCCCGGGCGCCAGATCGAACGCATAGTATTTGTTGATGATCGACGGAATCACCAGGATCGGCCGCTCATGGACTTTGTCGGTCTGCGGCGCGTATTGCAGCAACTCGAACAGTTCGGTGCGCATCACCACGTCGCCGGGCGTGGCCGCCAGGTTGTCGCCGACCTTGAAGGGGCGCGTGTCCACCTGCGAGGGTACGGGGCGGCGCGCCGTCACGTCGCTCAGCCAGTTCTGGTAGCCGCTGAGCAGGCTCTTGCCGCCGCTGTCAATCGCGCGCTTGAGCGCGGCCGGATTGCCCAGCAAAAAATTGGTGGGCGCGAGGGCCTCGGTCACCTGCGACACCAGAAATTTGGCGCGGCCCGTTTCCTTCGGGTCGAGACCCGCCTGGTCGACAAAATTCTGCAAGGACTGCGCCCATGCCTGATACGCGGGCAACAGCCGTCGGTACAGGCCGTTTTTTTGCCAGGCCGAATCGCTGAATCGCGCATCGGTGCTGGGCGTCTCTTCTTGCTCCCCATCGCCGCGCACGATGATCTTGGCCAGTTGCGCGTAGAACGCGGCGCTTTCCTTGGCCAGCACCGCCGGATGGCGCAAGGCCTGCATCCACAGGTTGACGGCACTGTCGCGCAGGTCTTCCAGCCGCATATCGCCCAAGGCGTTCAGACCGCCGACCGACTGCGCGGCGTCGGTATCGGTGTGGGTGTCGGTGTGGGTTTCGACGGCGGTCGCCGTCGCGCTTGCCTTCTTCCTGGCCATGTCTTGTCTCCTCGTTGTGCGAAAAAAAGCGTTGTCCGGCCGCTCACGGGATCAGCATGGTCAGCATCTCGGCCACCAGGGCCGGCTTGTTCTGCCCTTCGATTTCCAACGTGTTGCGTGTCTTGATCAGGGTATTGCCGCCCCCTTTGTCCTCGGCCGAAACCAGTTCGATACGGCAACGAACGCGCGCGCCAGCCTTGACGGGCGCCATGAAGCGCAGCTTGTCCATGCCGTAGTTGAGCCCGGCGCGTGCGTCGGGAGGCATGATGCCCACCTCCATCGCCATCGTGGCCACCATCGAGAGCGTCAGAAAGCCGTGCGCGATGGTGCCGCCGTATGGGCTTTCGGCGCTGGCGCGCCTGGGGTCCACGTGAATCCACTGGTGGTCGCCCGTGCACTCGGCGAACTGGTCGATGCGCGGCTGCTCCACCTGCACCCAGTTCGACACCCCCAGTTCCTTGCCGACAAAGTCGGACACCGTCCTCAAGCTGTAACCCTCGATCGCCATGCCCGTCTCCTTGTGTTGGACTGATCGCCAATTTAGCTGAATTGGTCGCAACCGTCATTCGCACTCGATCGTTTCAGTGGTCCATGGCGCTGCGCATCACCCGCAGCGCATGAAACCCGAAGTGCCTGAAGGCCGCGAAGCAGGCCATGCCCGCGATCGCCGTGGCCGGGGCATCCGCGGCCACGGCGATGCTCCCTGCAAGGGGGCTGAGGTCTGCGGCTCCAGACCTGCCTGCGCAGGTCTGGACAGACCGAAGGGCCGCCGCCTCTGGTGGCGAGCACCAGGCGCAACATCGCGCAGCGCGTGGAGACTGGGGGCGCCTCATTTCAGCCATTTGTCGTCGATCGCCTTGAGCGTGCCGCGCTTGTCCAGCAAGTCCCACGCAAAGCTCATTTCGCGCAGGTAGTCCGCGTCGTCGGCGGGCAGCAGAAAGCCCAGGTAGTTGGTGGGCGTAAGTGGTGCGTCGATGAACACGGCGGCCAGGCGCGGGTCGGTCTTGGCGTAGTGCAGGGCTTCGTAGGTCTCGGTGATCATCACGTCGCCCTTGCCTTCGGCGATCAGGGCCGGGATTTCGGCGTTCTTGTCGTGCGTGCTCACCTGTGCCGCGCCCAGGTTTTGCAGCACGAAGGCCTCGTTGGTGCCGCCGGGGTTCTTGATCACGCGCACGCCGGGCTGGTTGAGGTCTTGCACGCTCTTGAACTTGTCCTTGTCCGCGGCACGCACCAGCGCCACCTTGCCGAAGGGTGCGTAGCCCGGCAGCATGGCCGCCACGCGCAGGCGCGCGGCGTTGCGCGTGATGCCGCCCACCGCGACGTCGAACTGGTTGGACTGCAAGTCCTTCAGCAGGTTGGGCCAGCTGGTGGGCACGTATTGCACCGTCACGCCCAGTTCCTTGGCCAGCGCCTCGATGGTGTCGATGTCATGGCCGCTGTAGCCATCGCCCTGCCGGATGGCAAAGGGCCGGTAGTCGCCCGGCGTGCCCACGCGCAGCACCTTGGCGTCCATGATCTTGTCCAGGCGCTCGGCCGCGCCGGCGGCAGGGCCGAGCGCGCAGGCGGCGACGAGAAGGGCAGACAGCAGGTGCTTGAGCTTGGGCATGGTGAAGTCCTGATCGATGGTTGAGAAGGCATTCAGCTTAACGCCGGTCCGGTGCCACAATCGTCTTCATGCAAGAGATCAAGGCGGGGCGCAGCCCCCGCGTGAGCATTCAGGGGGCGGACTTCGAGCTGGCGCAGGAAGTGGCCCGGTTGCGGGACGGCGACGCCCGTGTCGGCGCCGTGTGCGCCTTTGTCGGCACCGTGCGGGATCGTCACGCCGGCGCGGCGGCGGGCAGCGTGAGCGCGGTCGAGCTGGAGCACTACCCCGGCATGACCGAGCAGGCCATCGAAGCGATGATCGACGAAGCCCACCGGCGCTTCGACATCATCGCCGCGCGCGTGGTGCACCGCATCGGCCTGTTGCAGCCGCTCGAGCAGATCGTGCTGGTGGCGGTCACCTCGATGAACCGCCGCGAGAGCTTTCAGGCCTGCGAATTCCTGATGGACTACCTCAAGACCCAGGCGCCGTTCTGGAAGAAGGAAACCACGCCTGAAGGCGCACGCTGGGTGGACGCGCGCATCAGCGACGATGCGGCGCTGGCCCGCTGGGGGCTGGTGCTGGGCAATGCTTGAGGGCCAACGCTCGCTGGCTCCCGATGCGGTGCAGCGAGGGCCTGCCTGCAAGCCGGCGCCTCAAGGCGCCAGGGCGCTCGACAGGCCCAGAGCCTGCGCCTCGGCGGTGCAATCGGCGGCGGGGGGCACGTGTCCACTGGCGCGCTGCCTGGCAATTTCGACCTTGGCCGCCGTCAACTGCGCCTGATAGACGGCGTTGCCTTGCAAACGCGCCACGGCGGCTGCGCCCATCATCCGGCCGGCCAGAATGTCGCTCTTCCAGTGCACGCCGCACACCCCGCGGCTTTGGCCAAAGGCGCGCCCGCGCTGCAGCAGGGCGTCGGCGCGATCGGGTGCCGCTTGGGTCAGCACCAGTGCCCAGGCCCAGCCCAGGGCTGAATGCCCGGAGGGGTAGGAGCCGTCCTTGCGCAGACTCGGCTCGTCCGCCGGCGTGCAACTGGGCGCATCGAAGGCCACGAAGGGCCGCGTGCGCTGATAGTGGTCCTTGGCCTTGTAGGTGGAAAAGCCGGCATCGGCCAGCGTGCGGCGCAGCAGCATGTTCAGGTTGGGCGTGGCTTGCTCGGATATCTGCACGCCCAGCGCGCAGGCGAAGTGGCTGGCCGCCGCCGGAAACTTCAGATTGGCGTCCTTCGCAGCCTGCACCCCTCGCGGGCCGGCTTGCAAGGCCGTCAGCGCGCGATAGGCCGCGTCGTCGTCGGCCTGGGCAGCGGAGCCCTTGGCGGGTGGCGGGGGCACCAGCGCCAGGCTGTCGGGCAACTCGTCGCGGCCGAGATAGCCCTTGAGGTAGCCCGAGCCGGGGCGCAGTTCGCCGACCTCGGCAGCGGATGTCGGCGCCTGTGGTGCGCCGGCGCAGGCGGCCAGCAGCAGGGTGCCGGCCAGTGCGGCGGCGATGGGCAGGTGTTGGGGGTGCATGATCGGGTCTCCTTGGTGTGTTCAAGCGCGTTGGGCCGAGCCGGGACGCAGTGTAGGGTTGGGTGGCGCCGGGTGTTGTTGGGTGGGCGACAGCCCGGCGGGCTTGGCGGCGCATCGCGCAAGCGCCCGCGGTCTTCTACGATGCCGGGCATGCACATGAATCGCCATCAAAATCCCCGCGACCGCAAGCCCCGGGTCCCACACCGGCTGCTTTGCGCTGCCGTGCTTGCGGGCGTGCTGCTGTCTGCTGCCCACGCGCAGGAAAGCGCCCGCGCTGCCGGCAACGGCGGCAGTTGGTCGGCGCGGGTCGGCTACGTGGTTGACGGCGACTCGATCTGGGTGCTCCCGGCGGGCGGCGGCGTCCGTGTCCGGCTGCGCATCGACGGCATCGACGCGCCCGAGATTTGCCAGGCCGGCGGCGCCCCCGCGCGCGCGGCCCTGCTGGCGCTGGTGCGGGGCGAGCCCCTGCGCGTGAGCGTGCGCGCGCACGACCGCTACGGCCGCGCCATTGCAAGCGTTCGGCGCGAGCGCGACGGGTTGGACGTGGCGGCCCGGATGGTGCAAGACGGCTGGGCCTGGTCCGATTCGAACGGCTGGCGCCGGGGCCGCTACGGGCGGGAGGAGGACGCCGCACGTGCGAGCCGAAGCGGCGTGTTTGCGGCCAGCGCGCCCGAGCGGCCGGCCGACTTTCGGCGGCGGCACGGCGCGTGTCCGCATGGACCCTCTCCGGCCACGACGGGAGCGGCCCCAGCGGGCTTGTCGGGTCCATGGCGCCTGCAGTATCTTGAAACCATCGGAACCCGCCTCACCTGATGGGCAATTCGGAGCTTATTCATGCGACTCGACAAACTCACCACCAAATTTCAGGAAGCCCTGGCCGACGCGCAGTCGCTGGCCCTGGGGCACGACAACGCCTACATCCAGCCCGAGCACCTGCTGGCGGCCATGCTGCAGCAGGACGACGGGCCCAAGGCCCTGCTGGCGCGCGCCGGGGTCAACACCGCGGCGCTGGCGCAAGCGACCAACGCGGCCATCGGGCGGCTACCCAGTGTGCAGGGGCAGGAGCAGGTGCAGCCCGGCCCCGACCTGATGAAGCTCTTGCAGGCCACCGAGAAGGAAAGCATCCAGCGCGGCGACCAGTTCATCGCCAGCGAGATGTTCTTGCTGGCCTTGGCTGATGCCAAGGGCGAGGCCGGCCGCATCGCCAAGGAGGCGGGCCTGAGCCGCAAGGCGCTGGAGGCCGCGATCGAGGCCGTGCGCGGCGGGCAGGGCGTGGATTCGGCCGAGGCCGAAGGCCAGCGCGAGGCGCTGAAGAAGTACACGCTCGACCTGACCGAGCGCGCGCGCCAGGGCAAGCTGGACCCGGTGATCGGCCGCGACGACGAGATCCGCCGCACCATCCAGGTCTTGCAGCGGCGCAGCAAGAACAACCCGGTGCTGATCGGCGAGCCGGGCGTGGGCAAGACCGCCATCGTCGAAGGGCTGGCGCAGCGCATCGTGGCCGGCGAGGTGCCCGACACGCTGAAAAACAAGCAGGTGCTGGTGCTGGACATGGCGGGCCTGCTGGCGGGCGCCAAGTACCGCGGCGAGTTCGAAGAGCGCCTGAAGGCCGTGTTGAAGGAAGTGGCGCACGAAGAGGGCCGCATCATCCTGTTCATCGACGAGCTGCACACCATGGTGGGCGCCGGCAAGGCCGAGGGTGCGATCGACGCCGGCAACATGCTCAAGCCCGCGCTGGCACGCGGCGAGCTGCATTGCATCGGCGCCACCACGCTCAATGAATACCGCAAGTACATCGAGAAGGACGCGGCGCTGGAGCGGCGCTTTCAGAAGGTGCTGGTGGGCGAGCCCAG
Organism: Pseudomonadota bacterium; assembly: GCA_018241325.1. GTDB lineage: Bacteria > Pseudomonadota > Gammaproteobacteria > Burkholderiales > Burkholderiaceae_C > Ottowia. The sequence goes on from JAFEEB010000040.1 coordinate 70,245, forward strand.
CGTGGAGGACACCATCGCCATCCTGCGCGGCCTGCAAGAGCGCTACGAGGCCCACCACGGCGTGGACATCACCGACCCGGCCATCGTCGCCGCGGCCGAGCTGAGCCACCGCTACATCACCGACCGCTTTTTGCCCGACAAGGCGATCGACCTGATCGACGAGGCGGCGGCCAAGATCAAGATCGAGATCGACTCCAAACCCGAGGTGATGGACAAGCTGGACCGCCGCATGATCCAGCTCAAGATCGAGCGCGAGGCCGTCAAGAAGGAAAAGGACGAGGCCTCGCAAAAACGGCTGGCGCTGATCGAGGAAGACCTGACCCGGCTGGAAAAGGAATACGCCGATCTCGACGAAATCTGGAAGGCCGAGAAGGCCAGCGCGCAAGGCAGCGAGCAGGTGCGCAAGGAGCTGGAGCAGATCAAGTTCCAGATTCAGGAGGCCACGCGCAAGGGCGACTTCAACCACGTGGCCGAGCTGCAATACGGCAAGCTGCCCGCGCTGGAAAAGCAGTTGAAGGAAGCCCAGGCCAGCGAGCAGAACGCCGACGCGCAGGCCAAGGCGCACAAGCTGCTGCGCACGCAGGTGGGCGCCGAAGAGATTGCCGAAGTCGTCAGCCGCGCCACCGGCATTCCCGTCAGCAAGATGATGCAGGGCGAGCGCGACAAGCTGCTGCGCATGGAGGACGCCCTGCACCAGCGCGTGGTGGGGCAAAACGAGGCCATCGAGGCGGTGGCCAACGCCATCCGCCGCTCGCGCTCGGGTTTGAGCGACCCCAACCGGCCGCTGGGCAGCTTCCTGTTCCTCGGCCCCACGGGCGTGGGCAAGACCGAGCTGACCAAGGCGCTGGCGGGCTTCTTGTTCGACAGCGACCAGCAGATGGTGCGCATCGACATGAGCGAGTTCATGGAAAAGCACAGCGTCGCGCGTCTGATCGGCGCGCCGCCCGGCTATGTGGGCTATGACGAGGGTGGGTATCTCACCGAGGCCGTGCGGCGCAAGCCCTACAGCGTGGTGCTGTTCGACGAGATCGAAAAAGCGCACCCGGACGTGTTCAACGTGCTCTTGCAGGTGCTGGACGACGGCCGCCTGACGGACGGGCAGGGGCGCACGGTGGACTTCAAGAACACCGTCATCATCATGACCAGCAACATCGGCTCGCCCATGATCCAGAGCATGGCGGGGCAGCCGTACGAGGACGTGAAGGACGCCGTGTTCGGCGAGCTGAAGAACCACTTCCGCCCCGAGTTCCTCAACCGCATCGACGAGATCGTGGTCTTTCACGGCCTGGATGCGAGCCAAATCGGCGCGATCGCCAAGATTCAGCTGAAGGTGCTGGCCGAGCGGCTGGCGCGCATGGAGCTGTCGCTGGACGTGTCCGACCAGGCGCTGGCCGAGCTGGCCAAGGTCGGGTTCGACCCGGTGTTCGGCGCGCGGCCGCTCAAGCGGGCGATCCAGCAGCGCATCGAGAACCCGCTGTCCACGCAGATTCTGCAGGGCAAGTTTGCGCCCAAGACGACGATCCGCGTGGGGGTCGATCCGATCAAGGACCCGGGGGTGTTTCACTTCGACGCCGTGCCCGCCTGAGCGCGGTCGCCAGGCTCGCGGGAGCGGCCTTGGCTGCGATGAATCGTCATCGCGGCCAGGGCCGCTCCCGCATCCATTTGCGCCACAATGGACTGCAGCGTTCCGATTCCCACCCGAGGCCCGACGATGACTGCAAGCGCCAACAACGATCCCGCCGACTTGGCCTCCTTGGGGCAGCAACTCGAGCAGGTGCTCAAGCTGCGCGTGCCGCCCATCGGCATGCGCCTGTTCGAATCAAACGATGTGCTGACGGCCATCCCCAAGCTGCGCCGCCCGCAGGCCGTTCACACCACCGACCAGATCGTCGCGCAGGCCTGCCGGCTGGGCTGGACGGTGGGCATCACCGCCGATGATTTGGTGGGCGCACAGTGCAAGGCGGTGATCGGGCTGGGTGGGCAGGACGAGGAGTGGTACTCGGGCCAGCAGATGGCCGGCGTGTGGTTTGCCACCGTCGAGGATTCGGCCCGCCACCAGGCGGCGATGGAGGTGGTGCCCAAGGGCAAATACAAGGCACTGGTCGTTGCGCCGCTGGCCAAGTGGGCCGGCTTTGGCGCGGGCCTGGACCAGCCCGACATCGCGCTGTTTTATGCCACGCCGGGCGCCATGATCTACTTCATCAACGGCCTGCAGTGGTCGGGCTACAAGCGGTTCGACTGGAGCATGGTGGGCGAATCATCGTGCGCCGATTCGTGGGGCCGGGCGCTGAAGACGCGCGAGCCCAGCCTGTCGATCCCCTGCTTTGCCGAGCGTCGCTACGGCGGCGTGCTGGACGATGAGATGCTGATGGCCCTGCAGCCCGCCGACATCGCCAAGGCGCTGGCGGGCATGCAGGCCCTCAGCAAGAACGGGCTGCGCTATCCGTTTGCGCAGTACGGCATTCAGCAGGACGTGCGCGCGGGCATGGGGGCGAGCTATCCGGCTCCCAAGGGCGCTTCGTAGTCCGTCGCGTTTCGCTATCAATGCGATAGCTGTTCGCGCACGGTGGATGGGCGCCAAAGGGTGATTTGACTAAAATTCCAGGGGCAATCAATCAAGCGCAAGCCACTCTTGTGAAGACGACATGAACGCCAACACCACCGCCCTCGTCGCCGTTGCCGCCACCTCGGGCCTGGCCGAGTTGTTCGAGCGCCAGCATCAAGCCTCACGCCGCCAGGTGGATGTGCCGCTGGCGCTGCGGCGCGACCGCCTGCGCCGCGTGGCCGCGCTGTGGCAAACCCACGAGCGCGCGCTGGCCGATGCCGTGGGCCAGGACTTCGGCCTGCGCGGCGAGCGCCTGACGCAGGTGGCCGACGGCCTGGTGCTGGCCAGCCTGCTGTCCGACCTGCGGCGCAACCTGGCGCGCTGGAGCGGCCCGCGCCGCGTGCGCACGCCCCTGCACCTGCTGCCCGCGCGCGCCCATGTGCAGCGCCAGCCGCTGGGCGTGGTGGGCATCATCAGCCCCTGGAACTACCCGTTGCAGCTGGCCCTGGGCCCCAGCGCGACCGCACTGGCCGCCGGCAACCGGGTGCTGCTCAAGCCCAGCGAATTCACCCCGCATACCGCGCAGTTGCTGGCCAAGCTGGTGGCCGAGCAGTTCGCGCCCGATGAGTTTGCCGTCGTCACCGGCGGCGTCGAGGTGGCGCGCGCGTTCTCGGAGCTGCCCTTCGACCACCTGTTCTTCACCGGCTCGACTGCCGTGGGCCGCCAGGTGGCCGAGGCCGCGGCGCGCAACCTGACGCCGGTGACGCTGGAGCTGGGCGGCAAGTCGCCCTGCATCATCGACGCCTCGTGCACCGACCTGGAGGGCGCGGCGCTGAAGATCGCCATGGGCAAGCTGCTGAACGCCGGCCAGACCTGCATCGCGCCCGACTACCTGCTGCTGCCGCGTGGGCGCGAAGCGGCCTTTGCCGATGCCTACCAAAAGGCCGTCACGCGCCTGTACCCGCGGGTGGTGGGCAACCCCGACTACGCGGCCATCGTCAACGCGCGCCAGCACGCGCGGCTGCAGGGCCTGCTCGATGAAGCGCGGGCGCTGGGCGCGCGCGTGGACGACGTCGGCCCGCCGGCCATGGACACGCCGGGCAGCGAGGCCGAGGCTCGCCAGATGCGCCCGCTGCTGGTGTTCGATTTGCCGGCGCAGGCGCGCCTGCTGCAAGACGAGATCTTCGGCCCCATCCTGCCGGTGCTGCCCTATGACCGGCTCGACACCGTCATCGTCCACATCAATGCGCGCCCGCGCCCGCTGGCGCTGTACTGGTTTGGCGAGGACGAGGCGGCGCGCGATCGCGTGTTGGCCGGCACGGTGAGCGGCGGCGTCACGGTCAACGACACCCTGATGCACATCGCGCACGACGGCCTGCCCTTCGGCGGTGTGGGCGAGAGCGGCCTGGGCGCCTATCACGGCGAGACGGGCTTTCTGCGCTTCACGCACGAGAAGGCGGTGTTCGTGCAGTCGCGCTTCGGTCGCGGCGACTTGCTGTACCCGCCGTTCGGCGCGCGCTTCGATCGGGTGATGGGGCTGATCCGGCGCTTGCTGCGCTGATCGGGCCGGGCCGCTACCATCGAACGCTTTTGCCTTCGTTGCCCGGCCCCGCCCATGAACACCGCCACCGCCACTGCACTGCCCATCGACCAGGCCACCGCCGCACCGCCGCCCGGCTCGCTGCGCGAAGACGCGGCGGTCATCAGCCTGGTGGGCCTGGCGCATGCCAGCTCGCACTTCAGCCACCTGCTGCTGCCGGCGCTGTTTCCGGTGTTCATGAAGGCCTTCGGCCTGAACTTTGCCGAATTGGGCTTGTTGTCCACGGTGTTTTTCTTCATCTCGGGCACCGGGCAGGCGCTGGCCGGTTTTCTGGTCGATCGCGTGGGTGCGCGGCCGGTGCTGTTTGCCTCGCTGGGCTGCTTCATCGCCGCTTGCCTGTCGGGCTATTTCGCCCAGGGCTACGGGGGCCTGATGGCGGTGGCGGTGTTTGCCGGGCTGGGCAACGCGCCGTTTCACCCGGTGGACTTCAGCATTCTCAACCAGCGCGTATCGGCGCACCGGCTGGGCTATGCCTACAGCATGCACGGCCTGTCGGGCAATCTGGGCTGGGCGCTGGCGCCCGTCTTCTTGATGGGGTTCACGGCGTGGGCGGACTGGCGCACCGGGTATCTGGCGGCGGCGCTGATGTATGGCGCGATCCTGGCCTTGCTGGTGGCGCAGCGGCGGCACTTGCACACCCGTGTGGTCAGGCACGTGCAGCACGGCAGTGCAGGCAGCGGCGTCAACTTTTTGCGCCTGCCGGTGGTGTGGTGGTGCTTTGCCTTCTTTCTGCTGTCCACCATGACGCTGGCGGTGGTGCAGAACTTCAGCGTCTCCATCATGCAGGCCATGCACCACGTCAGTTTCGAATCGGCCACCACCATGCTCACGGCCTACATGCTGTGCGGGGCGGTGGGCGTGTTCATCGGTGGCGTGGTGGCCGCGCGTGTGCCGCTGCACAGTGACCGCGTGGTGGCCTGGTGCATGGCGGTGGGCGCCGTGTTGATGGCGCTGGCCGGCACGGGCTGGCTGGGTGGTTTCGGCTCCATGGCCGTGCTGGCGGGCACGGGCTTTGCCGTGGGCGTGGGCGGCCCCAGCCGCGACATGATGATCAAGAAGGCGGCGCCCCAAGGGGCCACGGGGCGCGTGTACGGTACGGTGTATTCGGGACTGGATTTGGGCTTTGCCATCGCCCCCATGATCTATGGCGTGTTCATGGATCGCGGCGCCTATGCGACCACCATGATCGTTGCCGCGGGCCTGCTGATGGTCTCGGTCTATGCGGCCGTGGGCGTGGGCGCGCGCACCGACCACGCGCGGTAATGGGGATCGCCCCCAGTCTCCACTCGCTGCGCGATGTACCGCCCGGTGCTCGCCGCCAGAGGCGGCGGCCCTTCGGTCTGTCCAGACCTGCGCAGGCAGGTCTGGAGCCGCAGACCTCAGCCCCCTCGCGGGGGCATCGCCTGCGACCGGGGAGACCCCGGCCACGGCGATCGCTGATTCGGCCTGCTCCGCGGCCACGTGGCTCCTTGGGTTCTCGGCGTTGCGGGTGATGCCAGGCTCTTCTTGCGAATGTTAGTGA
>JAFEEB010000041.1:0-8446 GCA_018241325.1 Pseudomonadota bacterium
GGACATTTCTATTTGGGGTTGACATGCGTGGCGATGCCTTTACGGGCGCGCGGGTGGGCCAGGCCAGCCGAAGAAGCGGTCGATCGTCTCGGCTTGCGCCAGCGCGTCGGCGCGGCCCAGGCGCATCAGCTCGCGGGTATAGCCGGCCTCGAACAGCAGGTAGGTGGCCAGCGCCGCGCTGCGCGCCGCGTCGCCGCTCGGGCGCATGCCCAGCATCGACAGCAGGGTGCGCACGGAGTGCGGCAGGCTGTCGGCATGGCGGGCGGCCAGCGTGTCCAGGCGCTGCGAGGGCGTGATCACCAGCAGCTCGATGGGGCGCAAGCCGGTGTTGACGCGCACGACCGGATCGATCAGCGACAGCGACTGGTTGATGCGCTGCAGGTGCTCGGCGTCGCCCGCCAGGGTGTCCAGGAAGATGCTGGAGAGCACGTGGCTGGCCACTTGGGCCAGCGAGGGGTAGCCCGGATCCGGATCGCCCGCGGCGCCGCTGCCCTCGGCCTCGGCGTAGCCGCCCACACCGATCGCCAGGATGCGCTGGGCGCCCAGGTGGACGGCGGGCGCCAGCGGCATGATCTGGCGCATGGCGCCGTCGCCGTAGTAGCCGGCGCGGCCTGCGGCGACCACCCGCGTGGCGGGAAAGACGAAGGGGATGGCCGCCGAGGCCATGATGTGATCGACCGTGATCGGCGTGCACAGGGCGCGCCGGCGCACGCGGCTCCAGTCCTGCAGGCCGGCACCGTCGTAGAAGATGACGTGCTCGTCGGTGCTGTAGCAGGACGTGGTCAGGGCCACCGCGCGCAGGCGACCGCTTGCCACCAGGCCGGGCAGGCGGTGCAGCGGCAGGTGCGTGGCCAGCAGCGTGCGCAGCGGGGCGTTGTCCAGCAGCGAATGGGGCTGAAAGCCGCCGCCATGCGCGTGCGACCACCAGCCCGCCGCCAGCATGCCCAGCCAATGCGTGCCCGCGCGCAGCGCGTCGCTGGTGTCCACCTTGTACACCTGCTGCGCCTGGATGCGGCCCCAGATGCGTGCCAGCAAGGCCACGCCGCCGTGAAAGCGGTCGGCCGCACAGGCCAGCGCCGCGGCGTTGATGGCGCCGGCCGAGGTGCCGACGATGATGTCGAAGGGCGTGTCCTGCACGCCAGGGTGGTGGCGTTGGCGCAGCGCCGCAATGCCCTGCAGCACCCCGACCTGATAGGCCGCGCGCGCGCCGCCGCCGGTCAGCAGCAGGGCCGTTCCCGGGGCGGTCGCGGCGTGGGGCATATTCGTGGATTGCATAGGGTCATGGGGCGCCGGCCGCAGCGATCGGGGCGCGATGGCAAATAGACTATCAGTTGCTTTCAAAAAAGGTCAATCCATGAGCATTCAACAACAGGACGTGCAGCAGGCCGTGCAAGCCGTGGTCGATCCCGCTACCGGCCAGGGCCTGCTGGAGCTGGCGCAGATGAAGAACGTGCTGATCAGCGGCGCCGACGTGTCCTTCGACATCGAGATGGGCTACCCCGCCCAAAGCCAGCATCCGGCGCTGCGCCAGGCCCTGGTGGCGGCGGTGCGGGCCCTGCCCGGGGTGGGCAACGTGTCGGTCCAGATCGCGACGAAGGTGAGCGCGCATGCCGCGCAGCACGGGCTGGCGCTGCTGCCGCAGGTCAAGAACATCATTGCCGTGGCCTCGGGCAAGGGCGGCGTGGGCAAGAGCACCACGGCCGCCAACCTGGCGCTGGCGCTGGCGGCCGAGGGCGCGCAGGTGGGGGTGCTGGACGCCGACATCTACGGCCCCAGCATGCCCATCATGCTGGGCGTGCACGGCCGCCCCGAAAGCCGCGACGGCAAGAGCATGGAGCCGCTGATGGGCCACGGCCTGCAGGTCATCTCCATCGGCTTTCTGGTCGGCGCCGACCAGGCCATGGTGTGGCGCGGGCCCATGGCCACGCAGGCGCTCGATCAGCTGCTGCGCCAAACCCACTGGCGCGAGCTGGACTACCTGATCGTGGACATGCCCCCGGGCACCGGCGACATCCAGCTGTCGCTGAGCCAGCGCGTGCCGCTGTCGGGTGCCGTCATCGTCACCACCCCGCAGGACATCGCGCTGGCCGACGCGCGCAAGGGCGTGACGATGTTCGAGAAGGTGGGCGTGCCGATCCTGGGGCTGGTGGAGAACATGGCCGTGCACATCTGCACCCACTGCGGCCACGCCGAGCACATCTTCGGCCTGGACGGCGGCAAGCGCTATGCCGCCGAAAAGGGCATCGACTACCTGGGGGCCTTGCCGCTGGCGCTGTCGATCCGCGAGCAGGCCGATTCGGGCACGCCCACGGTGGTGGCCGAGCCCGATGGCGACGTGGCCGCCACCTACCGGCACATGGCGCGCCAGATGGCGGCCAAGCTGGCGCGGCGCGCGAGCGATCAGTCGGGCAAGCTGCCGACGATCACCCTCTCGCGCGACACCTGAGCGGCGGGCAGTCGCCACAACCCCGCAAGCACGTCGCGTCGGCGCGGGCCGCCGGCAAAACGTCATTTTTAGTGCAAAAGTGTAATTGTTTGCGTGCGCGATTTGGCGTAGGGTCGATGTTTCGGATGGGAGCCCTACGACATGAACTCGCTCGACCTCAGATCCCTCGCGGACTGGACCGGCCCGGTGACCGTGAACGGTTCCGTGGTGACGGCGGCGCTGGCGGCCGTGCTGCTGGCACTGGCCTGGCTGTGGTGGCGGCGCAAGCCGCGCGCGGCCGCCGAGCAGCACGTGAGCGCGTCCACCCGCTTTGCCGCCATGGCGCCCATCAACGAGGAGCAGGTCGCGCTGCTGCGGTATCTGTACCAGGCCTTTCCCGAGGGTGCCGTGCTGTTTCGCCCGCTGCTGGGGCGCTTTCTCACGGTGCGCGCCGGGCACGACCGCACGGCAGCGCGTCAGTGGCTGGATCGCGCCCGCGTGGATTTTCTGCTGTGCGACGACGAGGGCAAGCCGCTGTACGCCTTCGAGGTCGATTTGCTGCGCACGCGCGATGACCCGCTGGCGCAACGCCGCCTGGCCGAAAAAAACCACGCGCTGCGCAGCGCGGGCATCCGCCTGATCCGCTTCAAGGGGGCTCTGGCCAGCTGGCCGCAGCCCGATGTGCTGCGCGAGCGCGTGCTCACCGCCGCCCGACCCGCGCCCACGGGTTTTGGCGCCAGTGGTTACGCCACCTCCGGCTTTGCCCGCTCGGGCTACGAACCCTCGGGTTTTGCGCCGTCGGGCTTCACGCCATCCGGGTTCGAGGGGTCGCCACGCGGGCGTGCGGCGGGCGCCCCCGCGAGCGTGCTGAGCCTGACCGATCTGGCGGGCCTGGAGCCGGCCAACCAGGAAAACCCTTGGCAAGGCGTGCGAAAGCGCTCCTGAATTTGAAGTGCGCTCAGCGGGTGCCTGGCTGCGCCTGCTCGCGCTCGCGCAGCCGAAAGCGCTGGATCTTGCCGGTGGCGGTCTTGGGCAGTTCGCTGATGAATTCGATCTGGCGCGGGTATTTGTAGGGCGCCAGGCGCGTCTTGACGAAGGCCTTCAGTTCGTCTTCGGTGGCGCTGGCGCCGGGCTTGAGCGTGACGAAGGCCTTGGTCTTGGTCAGGCCGTCGGCGTCGGCGATGCCGATCACCGCGGCCTCCAGCACCGCCGGGTGCTGCACCAGCGTGGCCTCGACCTCGAAGGGGCTGACGTACACGCCGCTGACTTTCAGCATGTCGTCGCTGCGCCCGCCGTAGGTGTAGCTGCCATCTTCGTTGCGCACGTACTTGTCGCCGCTCTTGGTCCAGCCGCCCTGGAAGGTCTCGCGTGTCTTGGCGCGGTTGCCCCAGTACATCATCGCCGCGCTGGGGCCCTGGATGTACAGGTCGCCCGGCTCGCCGTCGGGCACGCTCTGGCCGTTGTCGCCGCGCAGCTCCACGGTGTAGCCCGGCACCGGCCAGCCCGTGCTGCCGTAGCGCACCTGGCCCGGCCGGTTGGACAGGAAGATGTGCAGCATCTCGGTGGAGCCGATGCCGTCGATGATGTCGACGCCGAAGTGCGCCAAAAAGCGCTCGCCCAGCTCGGCGGGCAGCGCCTCGCCAGCCGATGACACCCGGCGCAGCGCCACCTGCTCGCGCGCCGGCAGGGCGGCGTCGGCCAGCATGCCGGCAAAGCCGGTGGGGGCACCGTAGAACACCGTGGGCTTGAGGCCCGCCACGCCACCGGTCAGGCGCTTGAAGGTGGCCTCGGGTGTGGCGCGCTCGGCCATCAGCAGCGTGGTGGCGCCCACGCTGATCGGGAAGGTGAGGGCATTGCCCAGGCCGTAGGCAAAGAACAGCTTGGCGGCCGAAAAGCAAACGTCGCTTTCCTGCAGGTCCAGCACACCCTTGCCATACAGCTCGCAGGTCCAGTAGGGGTTGGCGTGCGAGTGCACCGTGCCCTTGGGCCGCCCGGTGGAGCCGCTGGAGTACAGCCAGAAGGCCGGGTCGTCGGCCTGGGTGGCGGCGGGCTTGGCCAGTGGCGCATGCGCGGCGACAAAGGCGGAAAAGTCGATTTGCCCCGGCTGCAGCGGTGCCAGCGGGTGCGAGACGATCACGCGCTGCACCTCGTGGTCGCACTTGACCATGGCCGCCGTGAGCGTGGGCAGCAGCGCGCCCGACACCAGCACCGCCTGGGCGCGCGAGTGCTCCAGCATGTAGGCGTAGTCGTCGGCCGTGAGCAAGGTGTTGACGGCCACCGGCACCAGGCCGGCGTACAGACTGCCCAAAAAGGCCACCGGCCAGTCCAGGCCGTCGTGCATCAGCAGCAGCACGCGCTCTTCGCGGCGCAGCAGCAGGCCGAGCAGGCCGGCGGCCAGGCCGCGCACGCGTTCGTCCAGCTGGCCGTAGCCGAGGGTGCCCGTGTCGTCGGCAAAGGCGGTTTTGTCGGGGCGCTGGGCATTGGCGGCCAGCAGATGGGCGGCGAAATTGAAGCGCTCGGGCGGCGGCGCGACGGCAGGGGTGGTCATCTGAAAGTCTCCGGGCGAGGCCGACGTCGGTTGCGTTGCTTGCCCCGCGGTGCACAATGAATTATTGTTCCAGTCATCTTACATGCAATAAAATGCATGTCAAGAATCGACCTGCTGCAAGTCTGCACCGGGAATCTCGCATGAACACCACGACGACCGGCCTCGCGGTTGCCTCCGCGCCAGAGCCCGAGACCCGCCATCCCTTCCTGCTGGCCCTGGGCGAGCGCGTGCGCGAGTTGCGTGCGCGTCGTGGCATGACGCGCAAGGCGGTGGCGCTGGCGGCCGATGTGTCCGAGCGCCACCTGGCCAACCTGGAATACGGCACGGGCAATGCCTCGATCCTGGTGCTGCTGCAGGTGGCGCGGGCCTTGCAGTGCGAGCTGAGCGAGCTGCTGGGCGACGTCACCACCTCCTCGCCCGAGTGGCTGCTGATCCGCGAGCTGCTGGCCGGTCGCAGCGAGGCGGACTTGCGCCAGGCCCGGCAGGCGCTGGGCGAGCTGTTTCAGGACCCCGGCGCGGCGCGGCGCGCACGCGGCACGCGCATCGCCCTGATCGGCCTGCGCGGCGCCGGCAAGTCCACCCTGGGCCGCCGCTTGGCCGAGGACCTGGGCTACGCCTTTATCGAGCTGAGCCGCGAGATCGAGCAGTTCGCCGGCTGCGGCATCCACGAAATCCACAACCTGTACGGCACGCACGCCTACCGCCGTTACGAGCGTCGCGCGCTGGAGGAGGCGTTGCAGATCTACCCCGAGGTGGTGATCGCCACGCCCGGCGGGCTGGTGTCGGACGCGGCCAACTTCAACCTGCTGCTGGAGCACTGCCTGACGATCTGGCTGCAGGCCGACCCGCTGGACCACATGGCGCGGGTGCGCGCCCAGGGCGACTTGCGCCCGATGGCAGCCAGCGGCGAGGCGATGGAAGACCTCAAGCGCATCCTGGCCGGGCGCGCGGCCTTCTATGCCAAGGCGGATTTGCGCCTGGACACCAGCGAAGGCAGCGAGGATGAGGTGTTTGCGCGCCTGCGCCGGCTGGCGCGCGAGGCCATTGGCCAACGGGTTTGAAATATGCATTAAATTGCATTGACATGAACCAAAACATGCAATATGATGCATGCATTGCTCGGGCGAAGATCGGTCAGCCAAACCCGGGCTTCTGGGAACGTCAACACGCTCTCAGGCCGCAGTCCCACTTTATCCAGGAGCCCTCGCCGTGAACGCCCCCATGCCCAACCCCAAGGTCGACTACCGCACCGACCCCAGCCACTATCACCACGTCAAGCTGTCCTTCGACGGCGCCGTCGCCACGCTGGCGATCGACATCGACGAGGACGCGGGCATCCGCCCCGGCTACAAGCTCAAGCTCAACAGCTACGACCTGGGCGTGGACATCGAGCTGCACGACGCGCTGCAGCGCATCCGCTTCGAGCACCCCGAGGTGCGCAGCGTCATCGTCACCAGCGGCAAGGACCGCGTGTTCTGCTCGGGCGCCAACATCTTCATGCTGGGCCTGTCCAGTCACGCCTGGAAGGTCAACTTCTGCAAGTTCACCAACGAGACGCGCAACGGCATCGAAGACAGCAGCCGGCACAGCGGGCTGAAGTTCATTGCCGCGCTCAACGGCGCCTGCGCCGGCGGCGGCTACGAGCTGGCGCTGGCCTGCGACGACATCGTGTTGGTCGATGACCGCTCCAGCAGCGTCAGCCTGCCCGAGGTGCCGCTGCTGGGCGTGCTGCCCGGCACCGGCGGCCTCACGCGCGTGACCGACAAGCGCCACGTGCGCCACGACCGGGCCGACATCTTCTGCACCACCAGCGAGGGCGTGCGTGGCCAGAAGGCGGTGGACTGGCGCCTGGTGGACGCCATCGCCAAGCCGGCGCAGTTCGCCGGCTTCGTCGCCGAGCGTGCCGCCAAGTGGGCCGCATCCAGTGACCGGCCTGCGTCGGGCAAGGGCGTGCAGCTCCCGAAAGTGGAGCGCACGGAATCCGCCGATGCTCTGGCCTACGGCCACGTCGGCGTGGCCATCGACCGCGCGGGGCGCGTGGCCACCTTGACAGTCAAGAGTCCGGCCGGGGCGCAACCCACCGACATCGCCGGCATCGAGGCCGCCGGCGCCGCCTGGTGGCCGCTGGCCATGGCGCGCGAGTTGGACGACGCCATCCTGCACCTGCGCACCAACGAGCTGGACATCGGCACCTGGCGGCTCTTGACCGAGGGCGACGCCGCGGCCGTGCTGGCCAACGACGCCCTGATGCAGGCCCACGCCGACCATTGGTTCGTGCGCGAGACCCTGGGCATGCTGCGCCGCACGCTGGCGCGGCTGGACGTGTCCTCGCGCAGCCTGTTCGCGTTGATCGAGCCGGGCTCGTGCTTTGCCGGCCTGCTCGCCGAGCTGGCCTTCTGCGCCGACCGCAGCTACATGCTGGCGCTGCCGGACGACCCGGCCAAGGCGCCGCGCCTGACGCTGGGCGAATGCAACTTCGGCACCTACCCCATGGTCAATGGCCAGTCGCGCCTGGCGCGGCGCTTTTACGAGGAAGAAGCACCCCTGGCCGCCGCCCGCGCCGCCATCGGCCAGGCGCTGGACGGCGCGCAGGCCGAGCAGCTGGGCCTCGTCACCGCCGCGCCCGACGACATCGACTGGGACGACGAAGTGCGCATCGCGCTGGAAGAGCGCGCCGCCATGAGCCCCGATGCGCTGACGGGCCTGGAAGCCAACCTGCGCTTCGCCCAGAAAGAGAACATGCTGACCCGCATCTTCGGGCGCCTGACGGCCTGGCAGAACTGGATCTTCCAGCGCCCCAACGCCGTGGGCGAACACGGTGCGCTCAAGGTCTACGGCAAGGGCGACAAGGCCCAGTTCGACTGGAACCGTGTCTGAACGCCCCGATGATGCCGGTTTCAAGAAAAAAGTGCCTATAACCGGCATGCATCAAGCGCAAGCAGCTATGCATTTCATAGTTTCCATTTCGTCAATCGATTCATCCAGGAGCCTCTCATGAGCAGCATCGATTACAGCCAGAAGATTCCCAACAACGTCAACCTCTCCGAAGACCGCACGCTGCAGCGCGCGCTGGAAAGCTGGCAGCCCGACTACCTGAAGTGGTGGCAGGAGATGGGCCCCGACGGCTCGCACGGCTTCGACGTGTATTTGCGCACGGCCACCAGCGTCGATCCGCAAGGCTGGGCGCACTTCGACTACGTCAAGATGCCCGACTACCGCTGGGGCATCTTCTTGAACCCGGCGGAACAAGACCGCAAGATCCACTTCGGCGACCATCTGGGCGAAGCGGCCTGGCAGGACGTGCCCGGCGAGCACCGCGCCAACCTGCGCCGCATCATCGTCACCCAGGGTGACACCGAGCCGGCCAGCGTCGAGCAGCAGCGCCACCTGGGCCTGACGGCGCCCAGCATGTACGACCTGCGCAACCTGTTCCAGGTCAACGTCGAGGAAGGCCGCCACCTGTGGGCCATGGT
>JAFEEB010000041.1:8492-23011 GCA_018241325.1 Pseudomonadota bacterium
GCGCCGCAGCGGCCAGGAGGACAACCCGCGCATCCTGCAGGCCTTCAACGAGAAGACGCCCGACTGGCTGTCCTTCTTCATGTTCACCTACTTCACCGACCGCGACGGCAAGTTCCAGCTGTGCGCGCTGGCCGAAAGCAGCTTCGACCCGCTGGCGCGCACCACCAAGTTCATGCTGACCGAGGAGGCGCACCACATGTTCGTGGGCGAGTCGGGCGTCAGCCGCGTGATCCAGCGCACGGTGGACGTGATGAACCAGCTCAAGACCGACGACGTGCAAAAGCTGCGCAACGCCGGCGTGATCGACCTGCCCACACTGCAGCGCTACCTTAACTTCCACTTCAGCGTCACCATCGACCTGTTTGGCGCCGACGAATCCAGCAACGCCGCCACCTTCTACAGCACGGGCCTGAAGGGCCGCTACGAGGAAGGCAAGCGCAGCGACGACCACATCCTCAAGGGCCAGCACTACAAGGTGCTGAACGTGGTGGACGGCAAGCTGCTCGAAAAGGACGTGCCCATGCTCAACGCCCTGAACGAGGTGCTGCGCGACGACTACATCAAGGACTCGGTGGGCGGCGTGACGCGCTGGAACCGCGTGATCGAGAAGGCCGGCATTCCCTTCCGCCTGACGGTGCCGCACAAGGCCTTCAACCGCCGCATCGGCGCGCTGGCCGGCGTGCGCGTCAGTCCTGAGGGCCAGGTGGTGAGCGAGGCCGAATGGAACGCCAAGGCCAAGGACTGGCTGCCCACCGTCGAAGACCGCGCCTACGTCACCAGCCTGATGGGCCGCGTGGTCGAGCCCGGCAAGTTCGCGGGCTGGATCGCCCCGCCGGTGATGGGCATCAACCGCCAGCCGGTGGACTTCGAGTACGTGCGCTTTAATTGACGGTACTCAACGAGCGCTGCGGAACAGCCGGACGCAAAGGACGCAAAAGAATTCAAAGACATTTTTTGATCTTCCTTTTGCGTCCTCTGCGAATCCTTTGCGTCCTCTGCGTCCGGTATTGCGTCCGGTATTTGAATCGATGGGCCTTGGAAGAATCATGGACACCCGAACCAACCCCACGCTGCTCAAGCAGCACCTGATCGACCCGGCCATCTGCATCCGCTGCGGCGCCTGCGAGGCCGCGTGTCCCATCCAGGCGATCTCGCACGACGCCAACAACTACGTCGTCGATCCGTCGATTTGCGAGCAGTGCCTGGCCTGCATTCCCGGCTGCCCCACGGGCGCCATCGACAACTGGCGCATGGTGCCCAAGGCCCGTGCCTATGCGCTCGATGAACAGTTCGGCTGGTTCGACTTGCCGGAGGAGCTGACGCCGGCGCAGCTGGCCGAGTTCGGCGTCGCGAGCCCGGACGAGGACGCCGGCGTCGCCGAGGCGCCGCAGACCCTGGCCCAGTCCAAGGCCGCGCTGGCGGTCGAGCCGACCGAGGGCGGCGTGCCCGCGAGCCCCGCCGGCGGCCACACGGCGCGCACGCCGCCCTGGTCGGCCGCGCACGCCTACGTCAACCTGTACGGCGCGCGCGCGGCACAAAAGACGGTGACCGCCACCTGCACGGGCAATGTGCGCGTCACCGAAGTGGGCAAGGACTACGACACGCACCACGTCATCCTGGACTTCGGCGCCATGCCCTTCCCGATGCTGGAGGGCCAGTCCATCGGCGTCATCGCGCCCGGCCTGGATGCGCGCGGCCAGCCGCACTTTGCGCGCCAGTACAGCGTGGCCAGCGCGCGCAACGGCGAGCGGCCGGGCTACAACAACGTCTCGCTCACCATCAAGCGGGTGCTCGAGGACTACGAGGGCAACCCGGTGCGCGGCGTGGCCAGCAACTTCATGTGCGACCTGAAGGTGGGTGACAAAGTCGAGGTGATCGGGCCCTTCGGCGCCACCTTTTTGATGCCCAACCACCCCAAGAGCCACATCGTGATGATCTGCACCGGCACCGGCAGCGCGCCCATGCGCGCCATGACCGAGTGGCGCCGGCGCCTGCGCAAGAGCGGCAAGTTCGAGGGCGGCAAGCTGCTGTTGTTCTTCGGCGCGCGGTCCAAGGAAGAGCTGCCGTATTTCGGCCCCCTGCAAAGCCTGCCGCGCGACTTCATCGACATCCACTTCGCCTTCAGCCGCACGCCCGGCCAACCCAAGACCTACGTGCAGGACCGCCTGCGCGAGCGCGCCGCCGACCTGGCGCCGCTGCTGCAAGACGGCAACTGCTTTTTCTACGTGTGCGGCTTGAAGGCCATGGAAGACGGCGTGATGCAGGCGCTGCGTGACGTGGCGCAGGGCGCGGGCCTGAACTGGGATGAAGTGGGCGAGCGCCTGAAGAAAGAAGGGCGCCTGCATCTGGAGACCTACTGATCTCCAGGTGTTTGACAAACTATAAAAATAATAGCTGCTCGCGCTTGATAAGCAAGCGATTCAAGCTGTTTTGGTTAAAAGGCAGGAAAAAACGAGCTGGCTGGGTCGGGCCTGGCTGACTCGATCAAGCGACGCCCAGCGGCGTCTCCCACGATGAAACTCATTTGGTCAGGATCAGCTTGCCCTGGCGGGTGGATTGCAGTCGATAAACCGCGCCGTTGTGGCTGATCTCGATGCTCTTGCGGCCCTGCAGCAGGGTGTCGCTGGGCAGGGGGGTCGCGCCGGCGGTCGCCGGGGCGCGCGCCAGCGGCAGCGCCTCGGTGGCGGGCGGTGGATGCGGGGGCAGCGCGCGCGGGTTCACGGGTGCACCGGCTCGGTGATGAAGCCGATCTTCTTCAGGCCCGCCTGCTGCGCTGCCGCCATGGCCTGGGCCACGCGCTCGTAGCGCACGTCGCGGTCGCCGCGGATGTGCAGGTCGGGCTGCGGACTGTCCTGCCCGGCGGCCTGCAGGCGCGCGGCCAGCTGCTCATCGCTCACGGGCTGGTCGTCCAGCCAATACGTGCCGTCGGCCTTGACCGACAGGCGCAGCGTTTGCGGCTGCACCACTTCCTTCTCGTTGCTGGCGCGCGGCAACTCCACGTTGACGGCGTGCTTCATCACCGGCACCGTGATGATGAAGATGATGAGCAGCACCAGCATCACGTCGATGAACGGGACCATGTTGATCTCGCTCATCACGTCATCGTGCTCGTCAGCGATGAACCCGGCCATGGCTTCAGCCCTTCTTCATGGTGACCACTTTCGGGTCGATCGCGCCGACGATCACGCGCGCGCCGGTGACGTAGTAGGCGTGCAGGTCGTGCGCAAAGCGCCCGAGCTTGCCCAGGATGTGCTTGTTGCCGCGCACCAGCGCGTTGTAGCCCAGCACCGCCGGTATCGCCACGGCCAAGCCCAGCGCGGTCATGATCAGCGCCTCGCCAATGGGGCCGGCCACCTGGTCGATGCTGGCCTGGCCCGCGCCGCTGATGCGCATCAGCGCGTGATAGATGCCCCACACGGTGCCGAACAAGCCGACGAAGGGCGCGGTGGAACCCACCGAGGCCAGGATGGCCAGGCCTTGCTGCAGCTTGGCGGTGGTGCTGTCGATGCTGCCTTGCAGCGCGCGCGAGATCCAGTCGCTGACGTCCAGCGAGTCATGCAGCTGCGCCTGCGTGGCGCGGTGGTGGGCGGCGGCCTCGCGCCCCTCCAGCGCGAGCTGGCGAAACGGGTTGGCCTCGTCCAGCCCCAGCTTGGACAGGCCCTCGGCCATGTCGCTGGAGTGCCAGAAGCTCTCCACCCGCGCCGCCTGGCGCTTGGCGCGCACCACGTCGAGCGCCTTGATGAGGATGACCACCCACGAGGCCAGCGACATCACGATCAGCGTGGCAAACACGGCGCGACTGACCATGTCACCCTGGGTCCAGACGTGGGACAGGCCGAATTCATTGTTCATTGAGAGCTACTCCAGGACGAAATTGATGGGGACGTTGAACCACATGGCTTCGGGCACACCGCCGCGCGTGCCGGGCACGTAGCGCCAGCGGTCGCGCGCGGTCTCCAGCGCCACCTGGTCCAGCCGCTCATAGCCGCTGGACTTTTGAATGCGCGCCTCTTGCGCGCGGCCGTCCGGGCCGATCAGCACGCGCACCACCACGCGGCCCGACTCGCCCAGGCGCCGGCTCATGGCGGGATAGGCGGGTGGCGGGTTGTTCAGGTAGGCCGCGCTGGATGAAGGCTGCACCACGACAGCGGGTGCGGGCGCGGGCGGGGCGGGCGGCGCGGCAGGGGCCGGCGCCGGTGCAGGTGCGGCCACGGGGGCGGGCGCCGCCGCCACGACGGGCGCCGTGGGCTCGGCCTGCGGCACCGCCAGGGGTTGGGGTGCCGGCTGCGGTGTGGGCCGCGGCTTGGGCATGACCACGGGCTTGTGTACCACCGGCTTCGGCGGGGGTGGGGTGGGAGGGGGCGGCACGGGCGCTGGCGCGGGCTGGGGCGGCGCGGCCGGTGGCGGCGGGGGCGCCACCATCTCGGCCAGCAGCTGCGCGGGCACCAGCAACTCGGGCGGGCGTTGCAGCAGCCCGGCCTGCAAGGCCCACAGCGCCGCGCCGTGCAGCGCGACCACGGCCGCGACGATCAAGGCGTTGCGACCGATGGGGGGCATGGGTTGGGCGGGGGCGGCAGTCACGGTGCGGGTGGGCAGGTTCGTATCCGGCGGCGCTATTGGCGCGCGGCCGGGCGGGTCGGCAACGGTCAGATCAGCGGTGCAAGACCCACGCCAAGGCACCCACCACCAGCACCAAGGCGCCCAGCGTGCTCATGATGACCTCGATGTGCATGGCGTGCCTTGACTCCGATCAAGCACGCGCCCAGGCGCTGCCGTCGGTGGCCTGTGCGGTGTTGAGCGCCGCCACGGGTTGCGCGCTGCAGCATTGCGCCACCAGTTCGCGCGCGCAGCTTTCGCACGAGCCGCAGCAGGTGGCCACGCCGAGCTCGAGCTGGATGTCGTCAAAGCCCATGCCTGCGTGGGCATGGCGGGTGATTTCGCGGTCGGAAATGCGGTTGCAGACACAGACGATCATGGCGGGACTCACAAAATGCAATCAGCGAACCCCAATGTTAAATGAGAATTAATCTCATTGCAACTCTTTTTCGGGCCCATCGGCCCGCTCGTCGAACGGGTCTCAGCCGTGCCGCACGGCCACCGTCTTGAGCACCGTAAAGCCGTACAGCGCCTCGAAGCCTTTCTCGCGTCCGTAGCCGCTGGACTTGTAGCCGCCAAAGGGCAGCTCCACCCCGCCGCCCGCGCCGTAGTTGTTGATGAAGACCTGGCCGCTTTTCACGCGCCGCGCCATGCGGAACTGCCGTGCGCCGTCGCGCGTCCACACGCCGGCCACCAGGCCGAAGGCGGTGGCGTTGGCCAGCTCCACCGCGTGGTCTTCGTCCCGGAAGGGCATGGCCGACAGCACCGGGCCAAACACCTCCTCCTGCGCCACGCGGTGCGCCACCGGCACGTCGGCCAGCAGCACCGGGGCCTGGTAAAAGCCGGTCTCGGGCGCCTCGTCCACCACACGGCCTTGCGCCACCGTGGCAATGCCGGCGGCCTGGGCGTCGCTCAAAAAATCCCACACGCGCTGCTGCTGGCTGGCGCGGATCAGCGGGCCCACGTCCAGGTCCAGCGCGGCCGGGCCCACGCGCAAGGCCTCGAAGGCCGCGCCCAGGCGCTCCAACATGGCGGGGTAAATGGCCTGCTCGATCAGCACGCGCGAGCCGGCCGAGCAGGTTTGGCCGGCGTTCTGCGCGATGGCGTTGATGACCACCGGCAGCGCCGCGTCCAGGTCGGCGTCGGCAAAGATGATCTGCGGGCTCTTGCCGCCCAGCTCCAGCGTGACGGGGCAGTGGCGCTCGGCGGCTGCCTGCTGGATCAGCGTGCCCACCCTGGGGCTGCCGGTGAAGCTGATGTGGTCGATGCCCGCATGGCGCGCCAGCGCGTCGCCGACCTCGTGCCCGTAGCCGGTGACGATGTTGATGGCGCCGGGTGGAAAGCCCACCTCGGCGGCCAACTGTGCCACGCGGATCAGCGACAGGCAGGCGTCCTCGGCCGGCTTGACCACGCAGCAGTTGCCCGCCGCCAGCGCGCCGCCCACGCTGCGCCCGAAGATCTGCATCGGGTAGTTCCAGGGAATGACGTGGCCCGTCACGCCATGCGGCTCGCGCCAGGTGAAGACGCTGTAGCCGCTCTGGTAGGGCAGCGTTTCGCCGTGCAGCTTGTCGCAGGCGCCGGCGTAGAACTCGAAGTAGCGCGCCAGCGCCGCAGCGTCGGCCGCGGCCTGCTTGGTGGGTTTGCCGCAGTCGCGCTGCTCCAGCAGGGCGAGTTCTTCGGCGTGCTCGGTCACGGCGCTGGACAGCTTCATCAGCAGGCGCCCGCGCTCGGCCGCCGACAGTAGGCTCCAGGGGCCGTCAAAGCACGATCGAGCGGCGCGCACGGCGGCGTCGATGTCGCGCGCGTCGCTGCGCTGGATGGCGTCGAAGGGCTGGCCGTCGGACGGATCGAGCACCGCGAGGGTCTGGCCGGTGGCCGATGCGACGGGGCGGTTGGCGATGAAGTTCAGCTGCATGCCGGCATTGTGCGATACGCGGCGCTGGCGTTGGCGCACGGCCAGCCGCGCCAGAATGACGGGCCGCCGCCTTCGACACCCGACATGCCCAAGCCGCCACGTCCCCGCCTGCCCACCGCCATCTGGGCGCTGGGCTTCGTCAGCCTGCTGATGGATGTCTCGTCCGAGATGATCCACGCGCTGCTGCCGCTGTTCATGGTCGATGCGCTGGGCATGAGCGTGGCCTTGGTGGGCCTGCTGGAGGGCCTGGCCGAGGCCACGGCGCTGCTGCTGAAGGTGTTCTCGGGCGTCATCAGCGACTGGTTCGGCCGGCGCAAGCCGCTGGCGCTGCTGGGCTACGGCCTGAGCGCGGCGTGCAAGCCGCTGTTTGCCCTGGCCACCGGACCGGGGCTGGTGTTCACGGCGCGGCTGCTGGACCGCGTGGGCAAGGGCATTCGCGGCGCACCGCGCGACGCGCTGGTCGCCGACCTGGCGCCGCCGGCGCAGCGCGGGGCCGCCTTTGGCCTGCGCCAGGCGCTGGATACGGTGGGCGCTTTTCTCGGCCCCTTGCTGGCCACCGCGCTGATGCTGCTGTGGGCCGACAACTTTCGCGCCGTGTTCATCGTGGCGCTCGTCCCGGCGCTGCTGTGCGTGCTGCTGCTGGCGCTGGGCGTGCAGGAGCCGGAGCAGCCGCGCGGCGAGCGCCGGGTCAACCCGATTTCCAGGGCCAGCCTGCGACGCCTGCCCGCGACCTACTGGTGGGTGGTGGGCGTGGGCGCGGTGTTCACGCTGGCGCGTTTTTCCGAAGCCTTTTTGGTGCTGCGCGCGCAGCAGACGGGCGTGGCGCTGGCGCTGGTGCCGCTGGTGATGGTGGCCATGAACGCGGTGTATGCGGCGGCGGCCTACCCATTCGGCAAGCTGGCCGACCGGGTGCCGCCGCGCGCGCTGCTGGCGGGCGGCCTGGTGGTGCTGATCGCCGCCGACGGCGTGCTGGCGGTGACCGGGCACTGGAGCGGCTTGCTGCTGGGGGTGGCATTGTGGGGCCTGCACATGGGCATGACGCAGGGCGTGCTGGCGGCCATGGTGGCGGCCAGCGCGCCGGCGGATCTGCGCGGCACGGCGTTCGGTTTTTTCAACCTGCTGAGCGGCGCGGCCATGCTGGCCGCCAGCGTGGTGGCGGGGCTGCTGTGGGAAGGGCTGGGCCCGGCGTGGACCTTTGGCGCCGGCGCGGTCTTCAGCGCACTGGCACTGCTGGGCCTGGCGACCTGGGTGCGGGGCGCCGCGCCAGGATGACGAGCACTCCCACGCTCACGCCCCATTGCACCGCCAGCGCCGCCAGATAGATCCAGACGTCGGCCAGCGGCGCGCCCATCTGGTTGACGCGCAGCGAGGCCTGAATGCCCAGCGTACTGGGAATCAGCCAGCGCAGCGCCTGCAGCAGCGGGGGCAGGGCCTCGTCCGGCCAGGGCACGCCCGAGAGAAAGAACATGGGCAAGGCCGTGAACAGCAGCACCTGCAGCGCACGCTCGCGGTCGCGCACCAGCAGCCCGATGACCAGGCCCAGCGCGCACACGGCCGGCACGTACAGCAGCAGGAGCAGGGCGGCCGCGGGCGGGTTGCCGCCGCGCGGGTCATCCTGCAGGAAGAACACCCAGCCGAAATAAAACGCGCCACTGGCCAGGCCGATGCACGACAGGCCGACCACGCGCCCCAGCCAGGCCGCGGGCGTGGCGCGCAGCTGGCGCGACTCGGCCCAGCCGCCCACCAGCATGGCCGCACCCATCAGCAGGGTTTGCTGCAATATCAATAGCGCCACGGCGGGCACCACATAGCTGCCATAGCCTTCGGTGGGGTTGAACAAAGCGGCCGCCTGCAGGTTGAGCGGGCTGCGCGCCGCGGCGGCCTGCGTGGGCCCCAGGCCACGGGCCTGCAGCTTGCGGATCTCGACACCGGCCGAGACGGTGCCCAAGGCCTGGGAAAAGCCGGTCAGCACCGCCTTGTTGAGCAGGGTGTAGGCGCCGTTGCCCTCGATCGGCACCACCGCCGGCTCGCCGCGCAGCACGTGGCGCCTGAGGTCGGGCGGCAGCAGCGCATAGCCCTCGATGCGGCCCTGCCACAGCAGCTGGCGTGCCTCGAGCTCGTTGGCGGTGATGCGCACCAGCTGCAGGTGCGGATCGGCCGCGGCAAAGCGGGCGATCTGGCGCGACAGGCCGCTGTTGTCCTGGTCGACCAGCGCCACCGGCACGCGCGTGACGGCCTGGGTGCTGTAAGGCCACGGGTAGAAAAAGCCATACACCACCGGCGCCGCCAGCAGGATGAGCAGCACCCCCTTGTCGCGCAGCACGGCCAGCAGGGTGGCGCGCCAGGCGGCGCCAAAGCGCGCGCGCGCCGCATCGGCGCTGCGGGGGTGGCGCCGCGCGGACATGTTCAGCGTGCGCCCCAGCTCTCGGGCTGCCGTGCGGTGCGCGCCAACAGCGCCGCACTGGCGCCCAGCAACAGCGCGCCGGCCAGTGCCATCGCCAGCGGCGCGGCCAGTGAGTCGGCCAGCGGCGCGCCGATCTGCAGCTGCGCCGCCTGCACCCGCGCGTAGTGCGTGTAGGGCAGCGCCAGCGCCCAGGCGCGCGCCGGCGCCGGCATGGCCGCCAGCGGAAAGCCCACGCCGCCAAAGGCAAAGGCCGGCGCACTGATGAAGCCGGTGGCCGACAGTGCCGTGCGCAGCGAGCGCGTGAGGGCCGCAAAAAAAGCGCCCAGGGCGATGGACAGCGCGGTGAAGACGGCAAACGCCAGCAGCGTCCAGGCCAGCGAGCCGGCCGGACTCCAGCCGCGCCCCAGCGCGAGCCACGCCAGCCATGCGCCGCCGACCCCGCTCAGGCCCAGCCACGCGGGCAGCAGCTTGCCCAGCAGGGCGGCCAGCGTGACGCGTGCGCCGGGGGCCGGGCCCAGCCAGCCGCCCAGACTGCGGTCGCGCAGCTCGCAGCCCACGACCCAGGCGCCGGCGGCCATGGCCATGATGTGCAGCAGCGCCGCAATGAGGGCGACGGTGAGGAACTGCTCGTAGTTGCCCGCCGTGTTGAACAGGCTGACCAGCGTGGTGCGGATCGGCTCCATGCTGGCGCGGGCCCCGGCCATGGGCTCGCCGCGCTTGTTGCGCGCCGTGAGTTCGATGCCGGCGGAGACGGTGGCGATGACGGTGCGCACGTCGCGCTGGATCAGGCCCGAGTGCGTGCCCAGCTGGGCGTTGTGCAGCAGCACGACGCTGGCCGAGCGGCCCTGCTTGACGCGCGCGGCCAGCCCGTGCGGCAAAAGCACGGCGGCATGCACGCGGCCGTTGGTGAGGGCACGGTCCATCTGGCCTTCGTCGGCGTAGCGCTCGATCACGTGCAGGCCGGGCGTGGCGTCGAGCCAGCGCGCGATCTGCCGCGAGATGGCCGACTGGTCCTGGTCGAGCACGCCGATCGCCAGGCGCTCGGGCAGGCCGGCCGACAAGACCCACCACATCAGCGCGCAGGCGAGCAGCGGCAGCCAGGTGATGAAGGCCAGGTCCCACGGCCGCGCCGCCAGCCGCGCCCCTTCGCGCCGCAGGCTCTGGATGAAGCCGGGTTCGTCGGGCATCGCGTGGTGGGGCTCAGCCCTGGGGCACCAGCACGCTCATGCCGGGGCGCGCGCCGGCGATGGGCTCGGCCGGCCGTGCGCGCACTTCGAACGTGCGCACGTCGAAGCCGGCACCGCCGCGCGTGGCGCGCCAGGTGGCGAAGTCGGGCAGCACGGCGTTGTAGAACACGGTGAAGCGGGCCGTGCGCCCCGCCGGGTGCGCGGTGTCGGCCAGCGCGGGCAGCGTGGCGTCGAATGTCTGCCCCGGCGCAAAGCGCGCCAGCCGGTCCTCGCGCACGTTCAGCACCACCCACTGGTCCTGCAGGTCGACCACGGTGACCACGGCCACGCCCTGCGGCCACAGCTCGCCGGGCTTGGCCAGCACCTTGGCCACTTCGCCGCCCACCGGGGTGCGCAGTTCGGTCTCGGCCTGGGCGGCCTGGGCCTCGGCCACCACGCCGGCCACCTGGCGGGCCTGCGCGTCGGCGGCCAGGCGGTCTTCGGGCCGGGCGCCGGCGCGGGCCATGTCGTATTGCGCCTTGGCGGCGCTGGCGGCGTCGCGCGAGGCCTTCCAGTTGGCCTCGGCCTCGTCGCGCTTTTGCTCGGCCACCAGACCGTCGCGCGCCAGATTGGCCACGCGCTGGTAGGAGGTGTGGGCCAGCTGAGCGGCGGTTTCGGCGCGTTGCCACTGCATGCGCGCCATCTCGACTTCCTGCGGGCGCGCGCCGTGCTCGGCCTTGTGGGCCACGGCCTGCGCGGCCTGCTCGGCCGCGGTCGCCTGCTGCAGCTTGGCGCGCACCTCGGGGCTGTCCAGGCGCACCAGCAGCGCACCGCGCTCGATGCGCTCGCCCTCGCGCACGGCCACATCGAGCACGCGCGCCGTCACCTTGCCGGCGATGTCGGTCTCGCGCGCTTCCATCTGGCCTTGAAGCAGCTCGGGGGCGGGGCGGGTGGCCTGCCACAGGCCCCAGGCCAGCACGGCCAGCACGCCCAGCAACACGAGCAGGGCGACGGGTTTGCGCAGGGAGGTTTTCATTTTTGGGCCGGTGTGTCAGGGGCGGGTACGCGGATGTCGGCGCGGGCGATGTAGGCGGAAAACTGGTCCGACAGACCGGCGCTTTCCAGCAACTGGGCCAGCGCCTGCACATAGTCGTTGGCGGCCTGGGCGCGCTCGGTCTGCACCTTGGTCAGGTTGGTCTGCGCGTCGATCAGCTCCAGCGTCGTGCTGGTGCCTTCGCGCAGGCCGGCGGCGCGCAGGCGCAGCACCTCGCGCGCCAGCACCACGGCGCCGTCCATGTCCAGGTACTGGCGGCGCGCGTTGTCCACGGCGCGCCAGTGGCGCTCCACCAGCAGGCTCAGGTCGCTGCGCAACTGGGCGTCGGCGCGCTCGGCCTGCTCGACTTTCTTGAGCGAGGCAGCCTCCAGCGCATCGCGGTCGAGCGCGTCATACAGGGTCCAGCGCACGCCCACGCCCGCCGTCCAGTCGGCGTTGCCGGTTTTCAGCTGGCGGCTGCCGAAGGCCACCACCTGCGGGCGGCGCAGCGCCGCTTCGCCTTCGTGCAGGCGCTCGGCCTGGGCCTTCTTGGCGGCCACCTTGCCGATGCCGGGGTGGCGCGTGAGGGCGGCGTCGATGAAGTAGGGCAGCGGCTCGACCGGCTGGCTGATGACGAACAGCGGCGTTTGCGGCGCCACGCGCCCCGCCACGCCCACGGTGCGCGCCAGCGCCGCGGCGGCCAGGTCGGCATCGCTTTCGGCCTTGCGGGCGTTGCGCCGCGCCTCCTCCAGCGCCGCGCTGGCCTGCAGGCGCTCGACGCGCGCAATCACGCCTTCGGCCAGCATCCGGGCGGCGGCCTGGTCGTGCTCGGCCGTGGTGCGCTCGGCCTGCGCGCGCAGGTCGGCCGCGCGCCGCGCCAGTTGCGCGCCGAAATAGCGTTGCACCAGCAGCGTGTCCTGCTGCTGCCCGGTGAGCTGGCTGTCGGCCTCGGCCTCGCGCTGGCGGGCGGCAAACAGGCCGCGCGCCGCCTCGGTGGCGCCGCCGGTGTACAGGGGCCACACGGCGGCCACGGCCGCTTGCGTGCCGCTGCTGTGGCGGTTGAGCGTGTAGCTGCCCGGCAGTTGCGGGATGGGCACGCGCCCGACCAGGTTCTGGGCCCAGTTGGGCAGGGCGGCGTTGATTTGCCCCAGGCTCTGGTTGAGCGGGTCCAGATCGAGGCCGAGGTTGGCGTTGTAGGCGTAGGCCATGCCGGTGAGCGCCACCGAGGGGCCGCCCAGGTGTCGGAGTGCCTGGGTTTGCAGCTGCGCCGCCTGCTCGCCGGCGCGGCTGGCGGCCAGTTGGTCGGAGTGCTCCAGCAGACGGGTGCGGGCGGCGTCGAAGCTCAGGGCGGTGGTGTCCTGCGCCCACGCGCCGGGCGCCAGCAACAGGGCCAGGGCCCAGGCTCCGGCTGGCGCCGCGCGCAGGCATCGGTCGGGGCGCGCGAGCGCGCGCAGCATGGCCAAGGCGTCGAACATGGTGGGACAGACAAGAGGGCGATGACGGCGGAAGGAGCGTGATTGTGCGACTTCTTCGTGGTCGGTTTCCGACGTCATTGTTGCCGCAGCGGAACAAGAAAACCCGCACGAAGCGGGTTTGGCACAGAGCGAGAGGCGAGGCTTATTGCAGCGTCACTTCCACCCGGCGCGCCTGCGGGCCCGAGCCGCCCTGGATGTCGGCCGGCTTTTGCAGCTCGATCTGCTCGTCGGCAACGCCCAGGCCCTTGAGCAGATCGCGCACCGCCATGGCGCGCTGCTTGGCGATTTCGGCGTTGGCGGCGGCGCTGCCCGTGCTGTCCACGTAGCCGCTGACGACGGCCTTCTTGCCGGCCTTGACGCCGTCCACGATGCGCGCCAGCGCGCCCGCGCCGTCGGGGTGCGGATCGGCCTTGCCGGTGGCGAAGTAGAAGATCACCTTGTCGCCCTCGACCACGACCGAGGCGGCGTCGGCGGCCGGGACGGCTGCCGTCGTGCTGGCCGGCGCGGTCACCGCGGCGGCGGGCGCTTCGGCCGCCACCGGGGCGCCACCATGCAGGCCCACCACCAGCGGCACGATCAAGAGCGCCACGATGTTGATGATCTTGATCAGCGGGTTGACGGCCGGGCCGGCGGTGTCCTTGTAGGGGTCACCCACGGTGTCGCCGGTGACGGCGGCCTTGTGCGCATCGGAGCCCTTGCCGCCGAAGTGGCCGTCCTCGATGTACTTCTTGGCGTTGTCCCAGGCGCCGCCGCCGGTGCACATGCTGATGGCCACGAACAGGCCGGTGACGATGGTGCCCATCAAGAGGCCCCCCAGCGCCTTGGGCCCCAGGATCAGGCCGACCGCGATCGGCACCACCACGGGCAGCAGGCTGGGGATCATCATTTCCTTGATGGCCGCGCCCGTGAGCATGTCCACCGCCCGGCCGTACTCGGGCTTGGCCGTGCCTTCCATGATGCCCTTGATCTCGCGGAACTGGCGGCGCACTTCTTCCACCACGGCGCCGGCCGCGCGGCCCACGGCCTCCATGGCCATGGCGCCGAACAGGTAGGGGATCAGCCCGCCGATGATGAGACCCACGATCACCATCGGGTCGCTCAGGTCGAAGCGCACGCTCTGGCCGAAGGTCTCCAGCTTGTGCGTGTAGTCGGCAAACAGCACCAGCGCCGCCAGGCCGGCCGAGCCGATGGCGTAGCCCTTGGTGACGGCCTTGGTGGTGTTGCCCACGGCGTCCAGCGGGTCGGTGATGTCGCGCACGCTGGGGGGCAGCTCGGCCATCTCGGCAATGCCGCCGGCGTTGTCGGTGATGGGGCCGTAGGCGTCCAGCGCCACCACGATGCCGGCCATGCTCAGCATCGAGGTGGCGGCCACGGCCACGCCGTACAGGCCGCCCAGCGCGTAGGACACCAGGATGGCGATGCACACGCAGATCACCGGCCAGGCGGTGGACTTCATCGAGATGCCGATGCCGGCGATGATGTTGGTGGCGTGGCCCGTGGTGCTGGACTGCGCCACGTGCTGCACCGGCTTGTACTGCGTGCCGGTGTAGTACTCGGTGATCCACACCAGTGCGCCCGTGAGCACCAGGCCGACCACGCAGGCGCCGAACAGGCGCATCACCGCGCCGCTGCCGCCCAGGGCGTTGTCGGGCACGATCCAAGCCGTGACGAAGTAAAACGCGATCAGCGACAGCACGCCGGCAATCGCCAGGCCCTTGTACAGCGCGGGCATCACGTTCTTCATGCCGGGGCTGGCCTTGACGAAGAAGGTGCCGATGATGGAGGCCACGATGGACACCGCGCCCAGCGCCAGCGGGTACAGCACGGCCTGCGTGGCCGCGTCCTTGACCATCAGCCCGCCCAGCACCATGGTGGCGATCAGCGTGACGGCGTAGGTCTCGAACAAGTCGGCCGCCATGCCGGCGCAGTC
>JAFEEB010000041.1:23019-80347 GCA_018241325.1 Pseudomonadota bacterium
GCGATCACCGCCGGGTTGCGCGGGTCGTCCTCGGGGATGCCGGCCTCGACCTTGCCCACCAGGTCAGCGCCCACGTCGGCGCCCTTGGTGAAGATGCCGCCGCCCAGCCGGGCAAAGATGGAGATCAGCGACGAGCCGAAGGCAAAGCCGATCAGCGGGTTGAGCGCGTGCGCATCGGCCGCCGTGCCACCCAGAAACCAGTAAAAGCCCGTCACGCCCAGCAGGCCCAGGCCCACCACCAGCATGCCGGTGATGGCGCCGCCCCTGAAGGCCACGTCCAGCGCCGGGCCGATGCCCCGGGTGGCCGCCTGCGCCGTGCGCACGTTGGCGCGCACCGACACGTTCATGCCGATGAAGCCGCAGGCGCCCGAGAGCACCGCGCCGACGATGAAGCCAACGGCCGTCTTCACGTCCAGAAAGACGCCGATCAGGATGGCCAGCACCACGCCCACGATGGCGATGGTGCGGTATTGCCGCGCCAGGTAGGCGGCCGCGCCAGTCTGGATGGCCGCCGATATCTCCTGCATGCGGGCGTTGCCGGCGTCTTGCGCCAGGATCCAGCCGCGCGCCCAGAACCCGTAGATCACGGCAATCAAGCCGCAGACAAGCGCCAGAACCAGCGCTGCATTTCCTGTCATGAAAGCATCTCCTCGAAAGTCGCCATTGCGCATCGGAGGAGCCGGCCACGTGCTGGGAAGGTCAACGCAGCTGGCTTCTCCACCGCGTTGCTTCCTCGCGTTCGTTGCGAACGCCGATTGGCCAACCCCCCAAATTTAGCGCGAAACCGGGCGCGCCGCCGCCCAAACCGTAAAATCGAGTCCGATTTCAGCCTGCCCCGCAAGGGCATTTTTTTGCAAAAAAGCCACATCATGTCCCTCGATAGCGTCTCCCCCGGCAAAAACGCCCCCGCCGAATTCAACGTGATCATCGAAATCCCGATGAACTCCGACCCCATCAAGTACGAGGTGGACAAGGCCACCGGCACCTTGTTCGTCGACCGCTTCATGACCACGGCCATGTACTACCCGGCCAACTACGGCTACGTGCCGCAAACCCTGTCGGGCGACGGCGACCCGGTGGATGTGCTGGTCATCACGCCCTATCCGCTGCAGCCGGGCGTGGGCGTCACCTGCCGGCCGCTGGGGATTTTGAAGATGGAAGACGAAGCCGGCATCGACGGCAAGGTGCTGGCCGTGCCCATCGACAAGATCCTGCCCATCTACAGCCACTGGAAGAAGGTGGACGACATCAACCCCATGCGCCTGCAGGCCATCAGCCACTTCTTCGAGCACTACAAGGACCTGGAAGCCGGCAAGTGGGTCAAGGTGCTGGGCTGGGAGGGCGTGGAAGCCGCCCACAAGGAAATCATCGACGGCATCGCCGCCTACAAGAAGTAAGGCGTTTCAGCCGTCAGAGCGGCGCCCGCCCAGCCGCTCGGCCACCGCAATGCCGCCCAGCACCATGGCCAGGCCCAGCACGTGGTAGGGCCGCAGCGGCTCGCCCAGCAGCAGCACCGCCAGCGCGGGGCCGAACACGGGGGTGAGGTTGTAGAACACGCCGGCGCGCGCCGGGCCGATCAGCTCGACCGCGCGGATGTAGGTGATCTGCGACACAAACGAGGGCAGCAGCCCCACGTACACGATGATCCACCAGCCGCGCGGCGTGGGCCAGAAGAAGTCGCCCGCCGCCACCTCCCAGGCCAGCAGCGGCAGCGAGGCCAGCGCCGCCACGGCCGCGACGACGGCAAAAAACGCCAGCGGCGACACCGCCGGCTTGGCGCGCAGCCCCAGCGTGTAGCCCGCGTACAGCACGCAGGCCAGCAGCACGCCGAGGTCGCCCACGTTCAGGTCCAGCGCGCGCAGCACCGACCACTGCCCGCGCGCGGCCACCACCACCACCCCCGCCAGCGTCAGCAGAACGCCCAGCGCCTGCAGCGCGCCGACCCGCAGGCGAAGCACCGCGGCCGCGCCCAGCAGCACCAGCACCACGCCCTGGATGATGGCCAGGTTGACCGCGCTGGTGTGGTGCGCGGCGGTGTAGTACAGCGCGTTGAAGCCCGTGAAGCCGGCCACGCCCATCGCCGTCAGGTAGCGCCAGCGCGGGCGCAGCAGCGGCCAGGCGGCCAGTACCTGCCGCCGCGCCACCAGCCACAGCGCGATGCAGGCCACCGACCAGCGCGCGGTGGTCAGCATCATGGGCGACACGTGGCCCACGGCCAGGCGCGCCGCCACCACGTTGCTGCCCCAGACCAGCGTGGTGAAGATGAGCAGCAGCGCCGGCTGGCGGTCGAGCCACGCGCGCCATGCGGCTGTCGAGGGCAGGGTGGACGAGGCGGGCGGCGCGGGCATGGCGTCGAGGGTAGCAGCGCGGCGCTGGCGAGTGCGTAGCGCTGTCACCCCACGGGTGAGGGGCAACGAAGCCATCGAAGTCAATGTCCATGCGGCGCGCGCGAAGGTCGAAAGCGGTCAACTGTCGTTTCTAGGTTCAAGTCAAATCGCGGTGCAGCCGGCGGTGATCAAGCGCAAGCAGCTATCGAAACAATAGTCGGTGCGCGGTGGGAGGTCGGCGCCCAAGCGCGGCGATCGGGCAAGGATAATGAGCCGCGACCCATGATGCCGACCGACCCGCCCTCCGCATTCGAGCACGCCAGCCCGCTGGCGCGGGCGCTGGTGACCGCGGCCGTGCAGCGCATCGAGACGGCCGGTGCGCTCGATGATGCGGCCGAGTTGCGCCAGGCCTTCGCCGCCCAGCCCACGCGCGCCGCGCAGGTGCAGGCGCGCGCCTGGCTGCTGGGCCAGCGCCTGGGCCTGCCGCAGGAGCTGGCGCGCTGGCGCCTGTGGGGCGGCTGGGTGGCGCTGGCGCTGGCGGTGTTGGTCGCGCTGGCGGGCCTGGCCGCGGGGCGCAGCGTGCTGGCGCCCGACCGCAGCATCAACGCCGTGGCGGCCTTCGTCAGCCTGCTGGGGCTGCACGCGCTCACGCTCACCGTCTGGCTGCTGGGGCTGCTGGCCACGCTGGCGGGGCTGCACGTGCGGCTGGGCGACTGGTCGCTGGGCCGGCTGGCGCTGGGGCTGGTGGCGCGCTGGCCCCTGGACCGCGGCCCGCATGCGCTGGAGCTGTGGCGCAGCTTTGGCGCGGTGATGCAGCGCCAGCGCCTGTGGCCCTGGCTCACGGGGCTGCTCAGCCACGGCATCTGGACGGTGGCCTTCGCGCTGACGCTGGCGGTGCTGGCCTTCGGCTTTGCCTTCCAGACCTATCGGCTGAGCTGGCAGACCACCATCCTGAGCACCGAGTTCTTCCAGCACTTCGTGCGCGTCACCGGCGCGCTGCCCGCCCTGCTGGGTTTTGCCGTGCCCGACGCCCAGGCCGTGGCCCAGGTGGGGCGCGCCGGCGCGGGCTTTGCGCCGCAGGCGCCGGGCCAGCGCGAATGGGCCTGGTGGCTGATGGGCTGCGTGGCCGTGTATGGCCTGCTGCCGCGCGCGCTGCTGGCCCTCGTCAGCGGCTGGCGCTGGCGCGCCGGCCTGGCACGCCTGGGCGGCGTGGACATGGCCGACCCCGAGGTGCAGCGCGTGGTGCGCCGACTGGACGCGCTGGAGCCGCCGCCGGCGGTGATCGACGCCGAGCACCCCGGCGGCACTGACGCGGCCCCGGCGTGGCCGCCGGCCGCGCCCGGTGCACCGGATTCGCGCTTGGTGATCGGTTTCGAGCTGCCGTCCGACGTGCCCTGGCCGCTGCCCGACGACCCCGCCGCCCCGCCACTGCGCATCAGCGGCAGCCAGGCCGAGCGCCAGCGCGCCCTGCAGCAACTGGCCGCCGCGCGCCCGCGGTCGCTGCTGCTGCTGGTGCATGGCGCGGCCAGCCCCGACCGGGGCACCGCGCGCTTCCTGCGCGAGGTCGCACCCCTGGCGCAGCGCGTGGCGCTGTGGCCTGTGGGCGACGACGGCGACGCGCGCTGGCGCGAATGGCTGAAATCCGAAGGTTTTGATGCTGTAGCGCTTGTCCAATCAGCGCAAGCAGCTCTTGATTGGATAGCAACGAGCGAGGCGACCGATGCCTGAGCCGCTGGTCATTGCCGTGGTGGGCCACACCAATGCGGGCAAGACCTCGCTGCTGCGCACGCTCACGCGGCAGGTGGATTTTGGCGAGGTGTCGGCACGCCCCGGCACCACGCGCCACGCCCAGGCGCTGGCGCTGCGGCTGGATGGCCAGGTGGCCGCGCGCTTCATCGACACGCCGGGGCTGGAAGATTCGGTCGCGCTGCTGGACTTTTTGGCGCGCCAGCCGGGCGAGACGCGCACCGAGCGCGTGCGCGCCTTCCTGGCCGGGCCCGAGGCGCGCGCCGCCTTCGAGCAGGAGGCCAAGGTGCTGCGCGCGCTGCTGGAGGGCGCCGACTGCGCCATGCTGGTGATCGACACGCGCCAGCCGGTGCTGCCCAAGTACCGCGCCGAGATCGAAATCCTGGTGGCCTGCGCCAAGCCCATCATGCCGGTGCTCAACTTCGTGCGCGATGGCGCCAGCCGCGTGGCCGACTGGCACACCGCGCTGCAAGAAGCCGGGCTGCACGCGCGCGCCGAGTTCGACGTGGTGGCGCCCTTCGTCGGCAGCGAGCGCGAGCTGTACACCGACTTGGCCAGCCTGCTGCCGCAGCGGCGCGCGCAACTGGCCGGCATGGTCGATGCGCTGGCGCTGCAAGCGCGCGATCGACAGCAGGCGGCCGCCCGCATCGTCGCCAGCCATCTGATCGACGTGGCCGCCATGCGCCGCGCCCTGCCGGCGGATGACTTCGCCGACCCACTGCGGCAAAAGGCCTTCGTGCGCGCCTTCCAGGACGACGTGCGCGGCCATGCACGCCATGGCGTGGCCGAGCTGCTGGCGCTGTTCGGCTTTCGTCCGGGCGACGCCGAGCTGGCCGACTTGCCCGAGCAGGCCGCGCGCTGGGAGGACGACCTGTTCAACCCCGAGCTGCTCAAACGCGCCGGCACCCGCCTGGGCCTGGGCGCCATGATCGGCGCCGGCGTGGGCGTGGTGGCCGACGTGGCGCTGGCCGGCATGTCGCTGGGCGCGGCCAGCGCGCTGGGCGCCACGGTGGGCGGGGCGCTGTCGGGCGGCTGGCGACCGCTGTGGCGCAAGGCCAAGAACCGCCTGGACGGCGTGCAGGAGTTAACGGCCGACGACGCGCTGCTGCTGTTGCTGGCCGAGCACCTGACGGCGCTGGCGGGCGCGCTGGCCCGGCGCGGCCACGCGGCGCAGCAGCGCCTGACCGTCAGCACCACCATCGCCCCCGCCGGGGAGGCGCGCGCAAGCGTGTCGCAGGCCGTGCTGGCGGCCGTGCAAGCGCTGGCGCCGGCGCGCGGGCATCCGCAGTGGGAGCGCGGCGCGCGTGGCGCCCGCGACAATGAGGAGCGCGCCGAACTGCAAGAGCGCGTGGCGCGGCTGCTGCCGCATGAACCGGAGGAGGAACAGGCAGCATGACTTCAAGTTCTCGCCCATCCGGGCGAAGGGCGATGATTTGTCGCGCTTTCACGGCACCAACGAGCGCCTGGCTGTGACAAATTACGCCGATGCGATCCGTTTCTATCACCGCCTGATCGGGCAGATGGCGGCCGCGCGCAGCCAATCTTGATAGGGTAGGGCTTGTTGCCGCTCCGGTTCCCATCAACAATACGCACATGACCACCATCGCATCCAAGCTCTCGCTGGCCACCTTGGCCCTGATGGCCGCCGCCGGCGCCCAGGCCGGTTGCTACACCGTACTGAACGCCAAGGGCGACATCGTGTCGCAAACGTCCACGCCCCCGGTGGACATGGCGCGGCAACTCGACCAGACCGTGCCCCAGCGCTACGGCGCCGGCGCCGACATGGTGTTCGGCATTGCCGACGCCGACTGCGGCCCGCCGGCCGAGCCTTACGAGGCCCTGCTGACCCCGGTGGTCAGCCAGTCCGCCGCGCCGGCCAGGGCATCCGCCCGGCGCACGCTGCGGCGCGCGCCCAAGGCCGATCGCGGCTGATCGCCTTCACGGCTCGTGCCGCAAGGGGGTGCGCGTGCGCAGGTGCTCCAGGTACTGCGCCACGCCCTGATCCTCGCGCGCCAGAAAGCGCCCCACCGCATCGGCAAAGGCCGGGTGCGCCAGCCAGTGGCTGCTGGTGGTCGCAACCGGCAGCAGGGCGCGCGCCATCTTGTGCTCGCCCTGCGCGCCACCTTCGAAGCGCGCCATGCCGTGCGCAATGCACCACGCGATCGGCTGGTAGTAGCAGGCCTCGAAGTGCAGGCAGTCCACGCGCTCCAGCGCGCCCCAGTAGCGGCCGTAGGCCACGGTTTCTGAGCCATTTTGGCCGCCAGCGCTTGCTGGATCGGCGCTGACAGCTATCAAACTGCAAGCAATCGAGGCGCCGTCGCGCTCGGCGACAAACAGCACCCAGTGCGCCGCCATGTCGCGCGCCATGGCGTCGAAGAAGGCCGGGCTCAGGTAGGGCGCGTTGCCGTGCTCCAGATAGGTGCGCTTGTAGCAACGGTAGAAAAACGCCCAGTCCGCCGGCGTGATGTCGGCGCCGCGCGCCCAGCGAAAGCGCACGCCGGCCTCCAGAACCTTGCGCCGCTCCTGCCGAATTTTCTTGCGCTTGTCCTGCGTCAGCGCGGCCAGGAAGTCGTCGAAATCACGCAATGGCCGATGAGGCGCTTCCGAGCCGCCGCCGGGCCGCCCCAAGGCGGCGAGCGCCCCCTCGGGGGGCAGCGGACCATGCGGAGCAGGGGAGCGTGGGGGGACTCGATTCTTCCAGTGAAATTGAACTTGGTGGCGCGGCATCAGCCCGGCTTCTTCGCAAGCCGTCAGGTCGTCGCTGTCGCCAAACAACACGTGCAGCGACGACAGCTTGCGCTGCTCGCACCACGCGATCAGCGCCTGCACCAGCGCTGCCCGCGCCGCGTCGCCGCGTGCCAGCAGGCGCGAGCCCGGCACGGGCGTGAAGGGCACGCAGACGACCGCCTTGGGGTAGTAGCGCAGGCCGTGCTCGGCGTAGGCATTGGCCCAGGCCCAGTCGAACACGTACTCGCCATACGAATGCGCCTTGACGTACAGCGGGCAGGCCGCGGCCAGCTCGGCGCCGTCCCACAGCAGCACGAAGCGCGGCGTCCAGCCCGTCTCGGGCACCGCGCTGCCGCTGGCATGCAGCGCGGCCAGGTATTCGTGCCGCATGAACGGCGTGGGCGCGCGCTGGCGCGCCAGCAGGGCGTTCCAGGCCGCGGCGTCGATGGCGCCGGGGTCGGTGACGATCTGCTGGCGAAGGGGGGCGGTGGCTTGGAGCAAGGCGGTGTGGCGAAGCGGTGTCGATCGATTATTGGGGAGATCATGGCTTGGCGCCTGTTCGCTACCATTCGCCCCTGACGCTCATCTTCCCGCATCGACATGTCCCTCTCCCTCTGCGTGGCCCAGCTCAACTTCGTCGTCGGCGACATGCCGGGCAACGCGCGAACCATCATCGACGCGGCACGCACCGCCCATGCGCAGGGCGCGCGCCTGCTGTTGACGCCCGAGGGCGCGATTTGCGGCTACATCGCCGAAGATCTGCTGCTGCGCCCGGCCTTCATGGCCGCCTGCGATGAAGCGGTGCAAACCGTGGCGCGCGAGACGGCCGACTTGCAGGACCTGGTGATCGTGGTCGGCCATCCGGTGGGCCATGACGAGCGCTCTACCTCCGTGACGATCAGCGAGCGCCACAACGCCGCCAGCGTGATCTGCAACGGCCGCATCGTGGCCACCTACGCCAAGCAGCGCCTGCCCAACTACCAGGTGTTCGACGAGCGGCGCTACTTCGTGCCGGGGCAGGGCGCGTGCGTGTTCAGCGCCGGCGGCGTGCGCGTGGGCCTGCTGATCTGCGAGGACGCCTGGTTTGACGAGCCGGCGCGCCAGGCCCGGGCTGCCGGCGCGCAGCTGCTGGCCGTCATCAACGCCTCGCCCTTTCACGGCGGCAAGGGCGCCGAGCGCGAGGCCGTGATGCAGGCGCGCGCCCGCGACGTGGGCCTGCCGCTGGTGTGGGCGCACTGGGTGGGCGGGCAGGACGAGGTGGTGTTCGATGGGCAGTCGTTTGTCATGGGCGCCGATGGTCAAGTGGCGGGCCGGGCCCCCGCTTTTGAACAAAAACTGTGGTTTGCGCAGGTACAGCAAGCGCAAGCAGCTATCAAAATAAAAGCAGACATCGCCCCGCCGCCGACCCCCGAGCGCGCGCTGTGGGACGCGCTGGTGCTGGGCCTGCGCGACTACGTGGGCAAGAACGGCTTCAAGAGCGTGGCGCTGGGTCTGTCGGGCGGCATCGACTCGGCGCTGGTGCTGGCGCTGGCCGTGGACGCGCTGGGCGCCGATCGCGTGCACACGCTGATGATGCCCAGCCCCTACACCGCCGGCATCAGCGTGCAGGACGCGCACGAGATGGCGCGGCGCCTGGGCGTGCGCCATGACGACCTGTCCATCGTGCCGGCCTTCGAGGCCATCAAGGCCACGCTGGCGCCGCTGTTTGCCGGCCGCGCCGAGGACACCACCGAGGAGAACATCCAGGCGCGCATTCGCGGCGTGCTGCTGATGGCGCTGTCCAACAAGCTCGGCCACCTGATCCTGACCACCGGCAACAAGAGCGAATACGCCGTCGGCTATTGCACCCTGTACGGCGACATGTGCGGCGGCTTTGCGCCGATCAAGGATGTGGTCAAGACGCGGGTGTTCGCGCTGGCGCGCTGGCGCAACGCCCACGACCCGTATGGCACGGGCGTGAGTCCGATCCCGGAGCGCATCATCACCCGCCCGCCCAGCGCCGAGCTCCGCGCGGACCAGACCGACCAGGACAGCCTGCCGCCCTACGAGATATTGGACGCCATCATTGCGCGCTACGTGGAAAATGACGCCAGCGTGGCCGATCTGCTGGCCGAGGGCTTTGCGCTCGCGGACGTGGACCAGGTCACGCGCCTGATCCGGCAAAGCGAGTACAAGCGCCAGCAAGCGCCCGTGGGCACGCGGGTGACGCCGCGCGGCTTCGGCAAGGACTGGCGTTATCCTATGACCAACAAATTCAGGGCCTGAACCCATCCGGAGCACACCGCATGAAACAAATCACCGCCGTCATCAAGCCCTTCAAGCTGGAGGAGGCCCGCGAGGCGCTGGGCGAGGTCGGCGTCACCGGCCTCACGGTCACCGAGGTCAAGGGCTTCGGCCGCCAGAAGGGCCACACCGAGCTGTACCGCGGCGCCGAATACGTGGTGGACTTCTTGCCCAAGGTGATGATCGAGGTGGTCGTGCCCGACGAGGCCGTCGACCGCTGCGTGGATGCCATCGTCAAGGCCGCCCGCACCGGCAAGATCGGCGACGGCAAGATCTTCGTCACCGCCGTCGAGCGCGTGGTGCGCATCCGCACCGGCGAAGAGGGCGACGCGGCGGTGTAGGCGCCCAGCCCCTGGCTGCGCGGACTTCGTTGCACTTCGCCCGCCAATGCGGGCCGCCGGCAGCAACCGCTTGATCCCTCACGTCCCGCTGGGCTGCCGGTCACGCGCATCGCGGCCACCGGTCGCCTGAGCCGGTGGCCGGTGCCGGAACGACGGTGTCAGCGGCGCCGGCTGCGCCGGGCGTGCAGGCCCACGGCACCTGCCGCCAGCAGCGACAGCAGCGCCAGACTCCATTGGGACAGCGTCGGCACAGGCGTCGCTGCTGCCGGGGCCGCCGCTGCGTAGCAGATCCGGACCATGCCGTTGCCGGCGCGCACGCCGTTGCTGCTGGCAAAACCCGCCAGCGCGCCGGCTGCGCCCGAAGTGCCGCCGGCGCCGCCACCGCCCGCGCCCACGCTGTTGCCGCTGCACCCCGTGGTGCCGGCCGAGCCGCCACCGCCGCCGCCGCCCAGCACCACGCCGCCGCCGCCGCCGCCGGCGCTGCCGGTGCGCGAACCGAACACGCCGCCTGCGCCGCTGCCGCCGACCCCTGCGGCCGTGCCGGGGGAACCCAGGAAGCCGGCGCAGCCGGCGCCCGCAGCGCCACCGGCGCCCGAAGTGCCGCCCTGGCCGCCACCGGCGTTCCCGCCGTTGGTCGCGACGTTCGCGCCCGCGCCACCCGCACCACCGCCGCCAGCGCCGCCAGCGCCACCGGCGCCACCGGGTGTAGGAGCCGGCTGCGTGCCAGTGTCCGAACCCGCGCCCATGGCGCCACCACCGCCGCCGCCGCCGGCGGTCAACACGCGGTTGCCGACGGCACCGGGCGCTACCCGCACGTCGGATGCACCACCACCTGCGGCAGCGGCGTTGTTGGTTCCCCCCGCGCCGCCACCGTTGAAGGCGTTGGCCTGGCCACCCACGGCAATGGTCAGCACGTCACCGGCCGTCACAGCCAGCGTGCCCGATGCCAGCGCCCCGAGGCCGCCCACGCCGCCCTGTGCGCCGACGCCGGTTCCGCCCTGGCCGCCCAAGGCCTGCAGCGACACCTGTGTCACGCCGTTCGGCACGGTGAAGGTCTGGGTGGCTCCGGTATAGGCGAAGTCGGCCGTGGTCTGGCCGGCGCCACAGGCCGACTGGGCCAAGGATCCGGATGCAAATGCCAACAGGCTGGCACCGGCCAACAGCGTGAGCGCCACACCGTGGCGCTGTTTCGTGTTCTGGCGAGTCGCGCGACTCGTCACCATTTCTTTCATCATGGCGTTGTTCCTCATCCAATTAAAAATGACCCCTCTACTGCGAGGTGAATTCTATTTCTTGGACTCTGATCTGTGCCGCTCGGGCGACCCCGGGTTTTCCCTGTGTTTCAACGGGTGGCAGTCCCCCTCATCGGTTGCTCGATTCGACGGTTTGTGCGGGCTGAGCGGGTATTTTGGGGTGGCGTGCGATCCCGATCGGGCTCGATGGCGCAGCGGTCCGCTGCGAGACTGCAACCCGGATTTCTGTGCGCTAGCATGATCTCCGGTACACGTCGGAGACACCCATGCAAGCGCACTACAAGTTCTGGCCCAAGCGCCTGCCGCACGCCATCACGCCGCCCGCTACCTCGCTGTGGCACAACCTGGCCGTCAGCGCGCTGCGCTATCCGGACAAGCCGGCCACGGTGTTCTTCGGCTCGGTGCTGACCTGGGCGCAGCTGAAGGCCGCGGCCGAGCGGCTGGCCGCGCAGTTGCAGGCGCTGGGCGTGGGCAAGGGCGACCGGGTGCTGCTGAACCTGCAGAACTCGCCGCAACTCATCGTGGCGCACTTCGCCATCCTGCGCGCCGACGCGGTGGTGGTGCCCGTCAACCCGATGAACCGCGCCGAGGAGCTCAAGCACTACATCCTTGACCCCGACGCCAGGGTCGCCATCACCAGTGCCGACCTGGCCGGCGAGCTGGCCGCGGCCTCCGACGCGCTGCCCCCGGCCGATCGCCTGGCGCACCTGATCGTCACGCAGTACACCGACGCGTTCGACGCCGCCGTGCAGGGCGAGGACGCGCCGCCCGAGGTCTGGCGCGACTGGCTGCTGCCGCGCCGCCCGCTGCCCACGTTGCAGGGCGGCCAGGTGCACGCCTGGGCCGATGCCTTGGCCTTTGACGGCCCGCTGGCAGCCACCACCGCCGGCCCGCAGGATTTGAGCGTGCTGCCCTACACCAGCGGCACGACCGGGCTGCCCAAGGGCTGCATGCACACCCACGCCAGCCTGATGCACAACGCCGTGGCCTGCACGCTGTGGGGCAACGGCACGGCCGAGACGGTGACGCTGGTGGTGGTGCCCATGTTCCACATCACCGGCATGGTGGCGGTGATGCAGGCGGCGGTGTATGCCGGCGCCACCATGGTGCTGATGCCGCGCTGGGACCGCGAGCTGGCCGGGCGCCTGATCTCGCGCTGGAAGGTCACCGCCTGGGCCAACATCCCCACCATGGTGATCGACCTGCTGGCCAGCCCCAATTTCGCCCGCTTCGACCTGTCCAGCCTCCGGACCATCAGCGGCGGCGGCGCGGCCATGCCGCAGGCGGTGGCGCAGCGGCTGGAGGATGTCTATGGCCTGAAGTACGCCGAGGGCTACGGCCTGACCGAGACCGCCGCACCCTCGCACCAGAACCCGGTGGACGCGCCCAAGCAGCAGTGCCTGGGCATTCCCTTCATGAGCACCGACGCGCGCATCGTCGATCCCGAAACGTGCAAGGAGGTGCCCCAGGGCGAGACCGGGGAGATCGTGGTGCACGGCCCCGAGGTGTTTTCCGGCTACTGGAAGTGTCCCGAGGCCACGGCGGCGGCCTTCTTCGAGCTGGAGGGCAAGCGCTTTTTCCGCACCGGCGATCTGGGCCGGGTGGACGAGGACGGCTACTTCTTCATCACCGACCGCCTCAAGCGCATGATCAACGCCAGCGGCTTCAAGGTGTGGCCGGCCGAGGTCGAGGCGCTGATGTTCAAACACCCCGCGATCCAGGAGGCCTGCGTCATCGGCACCCGGGACGCCTATCGCGGCGAATCCGTCAAGGCCGTGGTGGTGCTGCGCGCCGAGCACAAGGGCAAGGTGAGCGAGCAGGAGGTGATCGACTGGTGCCGCGAGCACATGGCCGCCTACAAGGTGCCGCGCGCGGTGCAGTTCGTCGATGCCCTGCCCAAGAGCGGCAGCGGCAAGGTCATGTGGCGCTTGTTGCAGGAAGCCGAAAAAGCGTGAGCCTCAGGGCGCGCGCAGATAAAGGCGATCGGACCAGGTCGCCAGCCACTGCGGCCTGAAGGCCACGCACACGGCGGTGACCATGCCGGTCATGATGGCGTCGCCCCAGGCCATCAGCCAGCGCGCGACCAGGGCCAGTTCGGGCTCGACGGCGACGTTCAATGCGTGGCCCGTCCACTGGGCCAGCGCGCCGGTGGCGAACAGGCATGCCGCCGTGCCCAGAAAGGCGCGCCCCAGGATGTAGACGAACAGGTTGTGCGGCAGCGCGCGGCGCAGCACCCAGCCCAGGCCCAGCGCCAGCGTGGCAGGCACCACGCCCAGCCACAAGGCCATGTCCAGCTGCTCGGCCGGCGTGACGGGCGCGATCCACCCGGTGGCCAGCGCCACCACACCGAACACCAGCATCGCCAGCGGCCAGCCCAGCGCCAGCAGGACCAGGCAGGCGCCCGACAATTGCAGCTGAATCGGCATGTGATGCAACCAGGGCAGGGCCCACAGCCAGGGCGTGATGACCAGCGCGGCCAGCAGGGGCGAAAGCAGCGCGCCGCCCGCCAGTTGCCGCCAGGGCCGAAAGACCAGGGCCACCAGCAGGGCGGCCGAGACGAGCGACAGATTCAACAAGGTCATGGCAACGGCAGCGCCAGCGCGGGCGCGGCGGCGATTATCCTTGGCTCATCACGGATCTCCGGGCCGCCATGTTTTCGCCTCCGTTCACCACTGCCGATCACTGCCTGGCCGCACTGCGCGAGAGCGGCTTTGCCGTGCTGGACGCCGCTGCCGTGCGCGCGCTGACGGGGGCGTCCGCAGACTCGCTGAAGACGCTGGCGCACGCCTGGGACGACCTGGCGCCGGACGAATACCTGAAGGACGGCGGGCGCTATCGCCGTCGCCGCCACGCTTCTTTCATCGCCCAGGGGGGCGAGCTGCACGACGTGCCGCATCGCCCGCACTGGCAGCCGCTGGCCTACAACGCGCTGCACGGCGGCATGCAGCGGTGGTTCGCACCGGTCGATGCGGCCACGCGCGCGCGCGGCGACTGGCGCGCCCTGCTGGCCTGGCTGGCGCAGGTGGCCGACGCGCTGTGGGGCGCGCAGCCTTGGTGCGGCGAGGCCCACGCGTTTCGCATCGACACCGAAGGCGGCATCGGCCGCCCCACACCCGAAGGCGCGCACCGCGACGGCGTGGACCTGGTGGCGGTGTTCCTGGTGACGCGCGCGGGCATCAAGGGCGGCGAAACCCGGGTGTTCGAGATCGACGGCCCGCGCGGCCAGCGCTTCACGCTGGACGAACCCTGGGCGGTGCTGCTGCTGGACGACCACAAGGTGATTCACGAGACCACGCCAGTCCAGCCGCTGGTTGCCGGCGCGCCGGGCCACCGCGACACGCTGGTCATCACCTTGCGCGCGCAGGGCTTTTTGGCGCCGACGACTTGATGCAGGTCATGACAGGGCGCCGGGTTTGCGCCCATACTGGGCTTATCGACGATTGACGCGAAAGGGGTGGTTCATGTTCAAGCACATTCTGGCTCCCGTTGACGGCTCCGAAACCTCGATGGCCGCGGTCGTCAAGGCGGCCGAACTGGCCAAGGCCTTTGGCGCCGCGGTCACCGCGGTGTACGTGATTGACCCGTACCCCTTCACCGGCGTGGGGGGCGAATTCGCCTATGGGCAAGACCAGTACCTCAATGCCGCGCGCGCCGAGGCCCGCACTGCCATGGAAGGCGCGGCCCAGCGCCTGCAGGCTGCCGGCGTGCAGGCCGAGACGCGCGTGACCGAGTCGCACACGGCCTGGCGCGGCATCATCGACGCCATCGACGCTTGCGGTGCCGACCTGGTGGTGATGGGCTCGCACGGCCGCCGTGGCCTGGAGCGCCTGGTGCTGGGCAGCGTGACCCAAAGCGTGCTCTCGCACAGCAAGGTCAGCACGCTGGTGGTGCGCACGCCCGGCGCCGACTGACGCGCTATTTCTTGCGGCTGGCCGGCACCTTGCGCGCCGGCGCCGTGAAGGCCGCGCGCGCCACCGCGGCCGCATCGAAGCGGCGCGCAATGCTGCCGCAGACCAGATTGCACAGATCGTGCACGGCCGGATCGGCGATGCGGTAGTACACGCTGGTGCCGTGATGCTCGCGCGCCACCAGGCCGTGGCGCGCCATCTGCGCGAGGTGGCGCGAGACGTTGGCGTCGCTTGAATCGACCTGCTGGGCGATCTCGCCCACGCTGAGCTCACCCGTGCCCAGCACGTTGAGGATGCGCAGCCGCGTGGGCTCGGACAGGGTGCGAAAGTACTGCGCCACGTGGTCCAGCGCGGCGGGGGGCAGGTCGGTCAGGGCATTCATCGGCAGGCACGTGGGGTGCAGCGGGTCGATGCGCAGTCTAACGCTTGACGGAAGAAATCGATCGATTACACTATTGCGTATTTGCATGATTGCGCAAATAATAAAGCAATGAACCATTCGAATCAAGTCATCGCCTTGGCAAGGGGCCGGCTGCTCGGTCCGGCAGGTCGGCGCTTGCGCATGGCGGGGCTGGCGTGTGCGCTGGCCTTGCTGGGCGTGCCGGGTGGGGCGGCGACGCCGGCCGTGCGCTTGCCCGTGGCGCCGGTGCAGGCCGAAGCGCTGGCATCCACCCGCACCGACGATGGGCAGGTCCAGGCCTTGCGCCAGGCCACGGTGGCGGCGCAGGTGGCGGGCACGGTGCTGGAGTTGAACGTGCGCGCCGGCGATGCCGTGCGCGCCGGGCAGGTGCTGCTGCGCATCGACGCCCGTGCGGCCGAGCAGGGCGCCGCGGCCAGCACGGCGCAGGTGGCGGCCGCGCAGGCCGCACTGGATGCGGCCACCAGCGAGCTGGCGCGAAAGCGTCAGCTGGCCGACAAGAAATACATCAGCCAGGGCGCGCTGGAGCAGGCCGAAAGCCAGTATCGCAGCGCGCAGGCGCAAGTCAGGGCGCTGGCGGCGCAGGCCGGCGCGGCGCGCACGCAAACCGGCCTGCACGTGCTGCGCGCGCCGTTCGACGGCGTGGTGGCGCAGTTGGGCGTCGAGCGCGGCGACATGGCCATGCCGGGGCGCCCGCTGCTCACGGTGTACGACCCCGCGGCCCTGCGCGTGGCCGCCGACGTGCCGGCCAGCGCGCTGCGCGGCCAGCCGTTGCGGCCCGGCGCCGTGCGCGTGCTGCTGGCCGGGGCTGCGGTGGCGCCGGTGCGCGTGCAGATCTTGCCCACGGTCGATCCGCAGACCCTGACGCAAACCGTGCGCGTCGATCTGCCGCCCGCAACCCAGGCGGTGCCCGGTCAGTTTGCCCGCCTGCAATGGACCGATGGCGGTGGCGCGACGCCGCGCATCCACATCCCGGCCAGCGCGGTGGTGCGCCGCGCCGACGTGACCGCCGTCTATG
The DNA here is from genome assembly GCA_018241325.1 of Pseudomonadota bacterium. Lineage (GTDB taxonomy): Bacteria > Pseudomonadota > Gammaproteobacteria > Burkholderiales > Burkholderiaceae_C > Ottowia. Next base: position 39,041 of record JAFEEB010000041.1, read on the forward strand.
TGATGGGCGAGGGCCAGCAGCCGCAACTGCGCCAGGTGCGCCTGGGCCCCGTGCACGGCGAGCGTGTGGAGGTGCTGGCCGGTCTCGATGCCGGCGAGCCGCTGATCACGGACCCGCAGGCCGCGACCCGCGCCGTGGCCGGCACGCCAGCGGGAGCGGGCCGGTGATGCAAGAACACGGCCGTGACGCCGCGCCGCGCCTGGGCGTGTCCGGGCGCGTGGCGGCGTATTTCCAGGGCGCGCAAATCACGCCCCTGCTGGCGCTGGTGGCCTTTTTGCTCGGCGTATTCGCGGTGATCGTGACGCCGCGCGAGGAGGAGCCCCAGATCGACGTGACCATGGCCAACGTCATCGTGCCGTGGCCGGGAGCCGGTGTGCGCGACGTGGAGGCCCTGATCGCCACCCCCGCCGAGCAGGTGCTGGCGCAGATGAGTGGTGTAGAGCACGTGATGAGCGTCTCGCGCCCGGGCGTGGCGCTGCTGACGGTGCAGTTCAAGGTGGGCGTGCCGCGCCAGACGGCGGTGGTGCGCCTGTATGAGACTGTCGGTGCCAACGCCGACTGGCTGCCACGCGGCGTGGGCGTGGGCGCGCCCATCATCAAGCCCAGGGGCGTGGATGACGTGCCCATCGTCGCGCTGACGCTGCACGGCGAGCGCACCGGCGCCGAGGCGCTGGAGCGCGTGGCGCAGAGCATCGAGGCCGAGCTCAAGCGCGTGCCCGGCACACGCGAGGTCAAGACCATCGGCGGGCCCGGCCGCGCGGTGCTGGTCGAGGTGGACCCCGAGCGCCTGGCCGCCGTACGCCTGACGCTGCACGAACTGCAGGCCGCCCTGCAATCGGCCAACATGGGCCTGCCCCTGGGCGATGTGCTGCGCGGCAATCAAGCCATCGCGCTGGAGACCGGGCCGTTCCTGCAAAGCGCCGACGACGTGGCGGCGCTGGTGCTGGCCGTGCGCGACGGCAAGCCCGTGTCTCTGCGCGAGGTAGCGCGCGTGCATGAGGGCGCGCCGCCGGCCGAGCGGCTGGTCTGGCACGGCCAGGTGCAGCGGGACGGCGGCGCGGCCGCCATCGAAAACGCTGCGGTGACGCTGGCCATCACCAAGAAGCCGGGCGAAAACGCCATCGACGTGGCCGACGCCGTGATGCGCCGCGTGCATGAATTGAAGAACGTCGTGATCCCGGCCGACGTGCAGGTGAGCGAGACGCGCAACTACGGCGCCACGGCCAACGACAAGGCGATGACGCTCATCAAGAAGCTGCTGTTCGCCACGCTGTCGGTGGTGGCGCTGGTGTTCATCGCGCTGGGCCGGCGCGAGGCGGCCATCGTCGGCACGGCGGTGATCCTGACGCTGACGGTGACCCTGTTCGCCTCCTGGGCCTGGGGCTTCACGCTCAATCGCGTGTCGCTGTTCGCGCTGATCTTTTCCATCGGCATCCTGGTGGACGACGCCATCGTGGTGGTCGAGAACATCCACCGCCACCAGGGGCTGCACCCCGGCAAGAGCCTGCGCGAGATCATCCCCGGCGCGGTGGACGAGGTGGGCGGGCCGACCATCCTGGCCACCTTCACCGTCATCGCCGCCCTGCTGCCCATGGCCTTTGTCAGCGGGCTGATGGGCCCGTACATGAGCCCCATCCCCATCAACGCCAGCATGGGCATGCTGCTGTCGCTGGCCATCGCGTTCACCGTCACGCCCTGGCTGGCGCGCTTGTGGATGAAGGCCACGCACCAGGTCGACAGCGGCAAGGCGGCCGGGCACGGTCTGGCGCGCTGGATCGCACCGCTGTTCGAGCGCATCTTTCACCCGCTGCTCGACGAGCGCCGTGGGCGGCGCAACCGCGGCCTGCTGGGCCTGGCGGTGCTGGCGCTGATCGCCGTGTCGATCGCGCTGCCGGTGCTGGGCGTGGTGGTGCTGAAGATGCTGCCCTTCGACAACAAGAGCGAGTTCCAGGTGGTGGTGGACATGCCCGCCGGCACGCCGGTTGAAAAAACCGCCGCCGTGCTGCGTGCCTTGGGCGCCCATCTGGCCACCGTGCCCGAGGTGGACAACTACCAGGCCTATGCCGGCACGGCCGCGCCGATCAACTTCAACGGCCTGGTGCGTCAGTACGACCTGCGCGCCGGCGGCGAGGTGGGCGACCTGCAGGTCAACCTGGTGGACAAAGCGCAGCGCAAGGAGCAGAGCCATTTGATCGCCATGCGGGTGCGCCCGGCCTTGCAAGCCATCGGTGCGCGCTTTGGCGCCAACGTGAAGGTGGTGGAGGTGCCGCCCGGCCCGCCCGTGCTGGCGCCCCTCGTGGCCGAGGTCTATGGGCCCGACGCCGCCGGCCGGCTGGCCGTGGCCCGGGCGGTGCGCGGCGTGTTCGAGTCCACGCCCGGTGTGGTCGATGTGGACGACACCACCATCGCCCAGGCGCCCAAGACTTTGCTGCTGGTCGATCGCGCCAAGGCCGCGCGCCTGGGCGTGACGCAGGCGGCCATCGCCAGTACGCTGCGCATGGGGCTGGCGGGCGAAGCGGCCACGTATCTGCACGACGCCAGCCGCCACGCGGTGCCGGCGCTGATCCAGTTGCCCCCCGAGCTGCATGGCAGCCTGGAGCCCTTGTTGCAGCTGACGGTGCGCGCGACGGGCGGCGCGGCGGTGCCGATCCGCGAGCTGGTCACGGTGAGCGATACGGTGCGCGAGCAGCCGATCCATCACAAGGATTTGCTGCCGGTGACCTACGTGGTCGGCGACGTCGCCGGCGCAAGCAGCACCACGCCGGACAGCCCGCTCTACGGCATGTTCCAGATGCGCCCCCGGCTGGCCGATCTGAAGATGCCCGATGGCGGCCCGCTTGCCGAATCCTTCATCCGCCAACCCGCCAACCCCTATGCCGGCTACGCCATCAAGTGGGACGGCGAGTGGCAGATCACCTACGAAACCTTCCGCGACATGGGCGCCGCCTACGCCGTGGGCCTGATCCTGATCTACCTGCTGGTGGTGGCGCACTTCGGCTCGTACCTGACGCCGCTGATCATCATGGCGCCGATTCCGCTGACCCTCATCGGCGTGATGCCTGGCCATGCCCTGCTGCACGCCCAGTTCACGGCCACCAGCATGATCGGCATGATCGCGCTGGCCGGCATCATCGTGCGCAACTCGATCCTGCTGGTGGACTTCATCAAGCTGCAGCTGGCCGACGGCATGGGCGATTCGGCGCCGGGCCGTTCCCAAGCCGAATCAGCCCCCTCGGGGGGCAGCGCACCACGCGAAGCGGGGGAGCGTGGGGGGACAAGATTCCGGCGTGCCATTGTCCAAAGCGCCATCACGCGCGCGCAACCCATCGTGCTCACCGGATTGGCGGCCATGATCGGCGCGCTGTTCATCCTGGACGACCCCATCTTCAACGGCCTGGCGATCTCGCTCATCTTCGGCATTTTGGTGTCCACCGTGCTGACGCTGGTCGTGATTCCGCTGCTGTACTTCGTCGCCTATCGCAAGCGCCAGCCCGGCCTGGACGCCGGCGGCGTGCCCGATCCCGTTCACTCAACCCACCCCTGAAGGAGACATCGGCATGGCACACATCGTCATCATGGGCGCCGGCCTGGGCGGCATGCCCGCGGCCTACGAAATTCGCGCCCTCCTGGGCCGCGAGCACCGCGTCAGCGTGGTCAACGCGGTGGACTATTTCCAGTTCGTGCCGTCCAACCCCTGGCTCGCGGTGGGCTGGCGCGAGCGCCAGGAGATCGTGGTGCCGATCGCCGAGCCGCTGCGCAAGAAGGGCATCGACTTCGTCGGCCGGGCGGTGACCACCATCGACGCGCCGGGCAACAAGCTGGTGCTGGACGGCGGCGACGAACTGGCCTACGACTATCTGGTCATCACCACCGGCGCCAAGCTGGCCTTTGGCGAGGTTCCCGGGTCCGGGCCGATCGACGGGCACACGCATTCGGTGTGCACGGTGGACCACGCCGAGAAGTGGCGCGCCGAGTACGAGCAATTCCTGAAGAACCCGGGCCCGATCGTGATCGGCGCCATGCCGGGCGCCAGTTGCTTCGGCCCGGCCTACGAGTTCGCCTTCATCGTGTCGTCCGACCTGCGCCGGCGCAAGCTGCGCCACAAGGTGCCGATGACCTTCGTCACCAGCGAGCCCTACATCGGCCACCTGGGCCTGGCCGGCGTCGGCGACAGCAAGAGCGTGCTGGAGAGCGAGCTGCGCGACCGCGACATCAAGTGGATCACCAACGCCAAGACCACGCACGTCGAGGCCGGCAAGCTGTTTGCCACCGAGCTCAACGACAAGGGCGAGCCGCACAAGGAGCATGAAGTCCCGTTCAAGCTGGCCATGATGCTGCCGGCCTTTCGGGGCGTGGATGCGGTGGCCGCCGTGCCCGAGCTGTGCAACCCGCGCGGCTTCGTGCTGATCGACGCGCACCAGCGCAGCAAGACCTACGCCAACATCTTTGCCGCCGGCGTGTGCGTGGCCATTCCGCCGGTGGAGGTCACGCCCGTGCCCACCGGCGCGCCCAAGACGGGCTACATGATCGAGAGCATGGTGAGCGCCATTGCCCACAACATCGCGGCCGAGCTGGCAGGCCAGCCGGCGACGGCCAAAGGCACCTGGAACGCCATCTGCCTGGCCGACATGGGCGACACCGGCGCGGCGTTTGTGGCCCTGCCGCAGATCCCGCCGCGCAACGTCAACTGGTTCAAGAAGGGCAAGTGGGTGCACCTGGCCAAGGTGGCCTTCGAGAAGTACTTCATCCGCAAGATGAAGACCGGCAACAGCGAGCCGGTGTACGAGAAGTACGTCCTCAAGGCCCTGGGCATCGTGCGCCTGGAGCGCCACGACGCTCCTTGACCCATAGCAAGGCGCGCAATGCCCTTGCCGGCAACAATCATTTTTGAAGGAGAAACGACATGACATCCTGGCAAATCACCCGCATGGTCGGCGGCACGTTCATCCTGCTGTCACTCGCGCTGGGCGCACCGGGCAGCCCGATCTTCCACAGCGCCAACTGGCTGTGGTTCACCGCCTTCGTCGGCGCCAACTTCCTGCAAAGCGGCTTCAGCAAGTGGTGCCTGATGGAGGTCGTCATGCGCAAGCTGGGCGCGCGCCCCGGCGAGTGCCAGGCGCAAGACCGAAGGAGCGCGACATGAATGAAAGCTACAAGGACCTGATTGCCGCCGTCTCCACCAAGACCGCGCAGATGCGCCAGGGCATTCCCGAAGTGATGCAGGGCTTCAACGCCATGGCGCAGGCCGCCGGCAAGTCCGGCGCGCTGGACGCCAAGACCAAGGAGCTGATCGCCATGGCGCTGTCGGTGGGTTCGCGCTGCGACCCCTGCATCGGCTTTCATGGCAAGGCCTTGGTGAAGCTGGGTGCCACCCGCGCCGAGGTGCAGGAGATGCTGGGCATGTGCGTGTACATGGGCGGCGGGCCTTCGCTGATGTATGCGGCGGCGGCGCTGGCCGCGTACGAGGAATTCGGCGGGGAAAAGGCGGTGCCATGAGACTGCGGCCCCTGGTCCTGGCTTGCGCGCTGGCTGCCACGCTGCCGGCCGACGTGCGGGCGCAGGACTTGCTGACGGTCTGGCGCGCCGCGGCCGGGCACGACCGCCAGCTGGCCGTGGCGCGCGCCGAGCACGGCGCCACCCAGACCTTGCGCGAGCAGGCCGACGCGCTGTGGCGCCCGGGCGTGTCGCTGGCGCTGGGCGCGGGCCTGGGCGCGCAGGACACCAGCATGCGCGGCGCGCGCTTTTCGGCGCCGGGCATGGGGCAGATGGACGAGGCACGCTTTGCCACCTCGGTCGACGCCGGCCTGGCCACGCGCGTGGCTATCATCGCGCAGCAGCCGCTGGTCAATGCCGGGCGCGATGCCCAGCGCGCGCAGTTGCGCCTGGGCGCCGACATGGGCGACACCGCCTGGCGCAGCGCGCAGGCTGACCTGATGCTGCGCACCGCCGAGCGCTACCTGGCGCTGGCGCTGGCCGAGGAGCGCGTGCGCGTGCTCGGCCAGCAAGTGCGTGCGCTCGAGCACGCGCGCGACGAAGCGCACGACCGCTACAAGATCGGTTCGTCGCCCGTCACGGATACGCACGAGGCCGACGCCGCCCTGGCCGGCGCGCGCGCCCAGCAGTCGGCCGCCGCGCTGGAGGCCGGCACCCGCCGCCAGGCCCTGGCCGACAGCACCGGCCTGGCCGGACCGACGGCGCGGCTGCCGGCGCTGCCGCTGGCGCCGGTGGCCGACGGCCCCGGCTGGGAGCAGGCCGCGCAGGCCGACAACCCGCGCCTGCGCCTGTCGATGCAGGCCGTGGCCGTGGCCGAGCAGAAGCTGCGCCAGCAAGGCGCCGCAGGCCGCGCCACCGTCGATCTGGTGGCGCAGGCCAGCCACGACCGCATTGCCGGCCACGGCGACTTCGGCAGCGCGCGCAATCGCAACTTGAACGCCATGGTCGGCGTGCAGCTCAACATCCCGATCTATGCCGGCGGCATGATCCAGGCGCAGGAGCGCGAGGCCGCCGAGCGCCTGGCCAAGGCGCGCGCCGAACTGGATCTGGCGCGCGAGGAGGTCGGCCAGCAGACGCGCAGCGCCTGGCAGGGCTTGCAGACCGGCGCCGAGCGCATCGCCGCGCTGCAGCAGGCGCAGACCGCGAGCAGCGCCCGGCTGGACGCCACGCGCCTGGGCCGCGAGGTGGGCGACCGCACCCTGCTGGACGTGCTGGGCGCCGAGAACGACCACGCGCAGACCGTGCTGGCGCTGGCCCAGGCGCGCGCGGACCAGGTGCTCACGCGCCTGAGGCTGGCGGCGCTGGCCGATCGACTGGATGAAGACCTGCTGGCACAGGTGAGCGCCACACTGAACACCGAAGTCGCGCAGGAGCCCAAGCCATGAGTGCCGAGCCCCGCGTCGAGCGCGACGAGTTGATCGTCCTGAATCGGTTGGTGCCGCTGGCGGCGCAGGACATCATCGAGCTGGGTTGCGGCGCCGCCCGCCTGGCGCGCGAACTGCTGGCGCGCTACCCGGCAACGCGGGTCACAGGCCTGGAGGTCGATGCCATCCAGCATGCCAGGAACCTGGCCGCGCCTGCCGAGCGGCTGCGCTTCATCGCTGCCGGCGCCCAGGCCATTCCGCTGCCGGATGCGCAATTCGATATGGCGCTGATGCTCAAGTCCTTGCACCACGTGCCGCAGTCCATCATGGACCAGGCGCTGGCCGAGGTGCATCGCGTGCTGCGCCCCGGCGGCCATCTGTACGTGTCCGAGCCGGTGTTTGCCGGCGCCCTCAACGAGATCACGCGCCTGTTCAACGACGAGCAGGCGGTGCGCGCCGCCGCGCAGGCCGCGCTGGACCGGGCGCTTGCCACGGGGGCCTGGGCGCAGGTGGCCGAGCGCCGCTTCGACATGCCCGCGCACTTTGCCGACTTTGCCGCGTTCGAGCGTCGCATGCTGGATGTGACGTTTGCCGAGCGCCACCTGGACGGCGAGCTGCGCGAGCGCGTGCGCGCGCGCTTTGAATCCCATGTGGGAATCGGGGGCGCCCACTTCGAGCGTCCCATGCATGTGCGCCTGCTGCGCAAACCCGGCTGATGCGCGAGATCGCTTGCGGATCGGCCGGGGTTCACCTTCGTTTTTTTCACGTCAACAAGGAGCCTTCCATGAATCGCAACGTCGGCGGCATCGACCGCATTCTTCGCATCGTCGTCGGTCTGGTGCTGATCGCGCTGGCCGCCACCGGCACCGTGGGCTGGTGGGGCTGGATCGGCGTGGTGCCGCTGCTCACCGGCCTGGCGGGCACCTGCCCCGCGTACAAGCTGCTGGGCATGAGTACCTGTCCCATGAAGTCGCCCAAGTAAGCGCGGCCGGCCGTTTCAACGGCGGGCATGGCCGCGCTGGACGATGCCGGCCCGTGGGCGCGACGACGGCCGTTTCTTGATCTGATGCAATCTTAACGAGAATGATTCTTATTAAGATCGACTCCTCTCAAAAAGGTCGGTCTTCATGTGTCACTTTGCATCGTCAGCGGCTGCCAACACGCGCGCCAGGGCTCGTTCTTCACCGGGCGGGGTGTTCCGCCTGCCGGTGCTCGCGGCCACGCTGTTGACGGCCTTGCAGGCGGCGCATGGGCAGGTGCAGGCCGGGAATGCCGATGGCACAGGCCAGTCCGGCGCGCTGCCCGAGGTCAGCGTGACCGCCAAGGGCTATGCCGCGTCCGACGCCGAGACACCGATCGCGACCACGGTGCTCACCGCCGATGACCTGGCGCGCAAGCAGGCGCAGAACCTGGGCGAGGCCTTGCGCGGCGAAGCGGGGCTGTCCGTCAGCCTGGACGGCGCGCAGGGTCAGAACCCCGTCATCCGCGGCCTGCAGAAAGACAGCATCGTGCTGATGGTCGATGGCGTGCGTCTCAATGCGGCGCAGCCGGCTGGTGCCATTGCATCCTTCATGTCGCTCGGGCTGGCCGAGCGGGTCGAGGTGGTCAAGGGTCCGGCTTCGGTGCTCTACGGCACCGGCGCCCTGGGTGGCGCCATCAACGTGCGTTTGCCGCAGGCGCGCTTCGAGACGGGAACGCACCTGCGCACGCAGCTGGGCTACGACTCGGCCAGCCGCGGGCCCAGCGGCGCAGCGGTCGCCAACTTCAGCGGCGGCGACCACGCGCTGATGCTGGGCGCGTCGCTGGCGCGTCCGCGCGACTACGACGCGCCGGGCGGCCGCGTGGCGCGCACCGGCTACGACTCGGACGCGCTGATCGGGCAGTACCGTTATCGCCTTGATGCCGACCAGCAGCTGCGCCTGTCCTTTCAGCGGCAGCAGGACAGCGACGTGTGGTATCCCGGCTCGACGCGGCCGCACCCGGTGCCGGCGGTCGGCAGCCTCACGATTCATTCGCCCACGCAGGCGCGCACCCTGTACGAGCTGGGCTACAACCGGCGCGGCAGCGGCGCGCAGCCAGTGACCTTGGACGTACGGGTGTACCGCCAGACCCTGCAACGCCAGGTCAACGGCTGGGCCAACGGCCTGGGGCGCGACATCTCGCTGACGGACGTCGGTTTTGCCACCGATGGGCTGGACGCCAAGGCCGAATGGCTGGTGCATCCGCGGCACCTGCTGTCGCTGGGCCTGAACGCGTGGCAAATGAAGGCCGACCCGGACAGCTTGGCCGCGGCGCCGCCGCAGTTCAACAGCTTGCAGCCCAACCAACCGTTTACCGATGGTCGCCTGCGCGCGCTGGGCTTTTACGTCCAGGACGACATGCAGTTCGGTGCCTGGAAGGTGTTGGCCGGCCTGCGCCATGACACCGTGGCCGGACGCGCCGCGGCGATGAACAACGGCAGCGTCACCTCGGGCATCGATCGCAGCGATGGCGCGGTCTCGGGCAGCGTGGGCGTGCTGTATGAGGTCTCGCCGCTGCTGCGTCCCTACGTCAACGTGGCGCGCGGCTTTCGCGCCGCCGACCTGCGCGAGCGCTACCAGAACGGCCCGCGCCAGGACGGCTTCTACTGGGCCGGCAGCCCGCAGATCCAGCCCGAAAAGGCCACCCAGTTCGAGCTGGGGCTGAAGGGCGAGTCGGGCACGCTCGAATACGGCCTGGCGCTGTGGCGCAACCGCATCAGCCACTACATCACCGGCATGCAGCTGACCGGCGCTGCTGCGGTCGCGGCCTGCGGCGCGGGGCAGGCGAGCGCCTGCAAGCAAACGGTGAACCTGGGCCATGCCACGCTGAGCGGCATCGACGCCAGTCTGCGCTGGCGCGTTCATCCCGAGCACTGGATCAGCGCCTCGTATTCGCGCGTGCGCGGCACCAACGGCGACCTGAACGAGCCGCTGTTCCAGATGCCGGCCGACACCCTGGCGCTGGGCTGGGAGGGCCGCATCACGCGCCGTTGGTCGCTGGATGCGCGCGCGCTGATGGTGCGCCGGCAAGACCGCGTGGCCAGCACCTTCACGCGCGGCAGCGAAGACCCCACCGCCGGCTACGGTGTGCTCGATGTCGGCGCGAGCTGGCGCATCAACAAGGACAATACACTGCGCTTGGCGATTCACAACGTGGGCGACAAGCGCTATCACGAACACCTGAGCGAAGGCTTGCGGGGGCGCGAAGTCATTGCGCCCGGCCGCAGCGTGCGGGTGTCGTGGCAAGGACGATTCTGACCATGGCCCATCCATTGCCTCTCGATGCAGGGCGCCGCCACGTGCTCGCCGCCGGTGCTGCGCTGGTGCTGGGCGCGGTGCCCGCCGCGCAGGCGCAGCCAGCATCCGTCAAACGGCCCAAACTGGTGCTCGCGGGCCCCTTTGCCCTCGTGTCCTATCCGCTCATGCGCATCGCCGACAGCGGCGCGCTGAGGGACGTGGCCGAGCAGGTCGAGTTCACCACCTGGAAGAACCCCGACCAGTTGCGGGCGCTGGCGATCCAGTCCTCGGCCGACCTGGTGGCCATGCCCAGCAACGTGGCGGCCAACCTATACAACCGCGGCGTGCCGCTCAAGCTGCTCGACATCACCACCTGGGGCCTGCTGTGGATGGTCTCGCGCGACCAGGGCCTGCGCACGCTGGCGGACTTTCGCGGCAAGGAGGTGGTGATGCCCTTTCGCGGTGACATGCCCGACATCATCTTTCGCCTGCTGGCCGAGCACGAGGGCCTGGCCGTCGGCAAGGACATCACGCTGCGCTACGTGGCCTCGCCGATCGACGCCATGCAGCTGCTCATCACGCGCCGCGCCGACCACGCGCTGCTGGCCGAGCCGGCGGTGTCGATGGGACTGCGCAAGACGCACTCGTTTCCGGTCAGCGTCATCGCGCCCGAGTTGTACCGCAGCGTCGATCTGCAAGAGGAATGGGGCCGGGTGCTGAAGCGCCCGCCGCGCATTCCGCAGGCCGGCATCGCCGCGCTGGGCGGTGTGCAAGGCGATGGCGCGCTGCTGGCGCGCTTCGAGCAGGAACACGCCAAGGCGCTGGCCTGGTGCCAGGCCAATCCCGAGGCCTGCGGCGCGATGGCGGCGCGCCATGTGGACATGCTGACGCCCGAGGGGGTGGCCGACGCCATCCGCGCCACGCGCTCGACCATGCAGTGGGTGGATGGCGCCGCGGCCCGCCCCGAGCTGGAGTTCTTCTACCAGCAATTGCTGGACCGGCAGCCGGGCCTGGTGGGCGGCAAGCTGCCTGCCGCCGGGTTTTACGGCTAGCCGATGGCCTGGCTGCGACGCGGGCTGCCGGGTTTTGCGCGCTACCTGTGGGGCGGCTGGGGCGCCATCGCCAGTCTGCTGATGGGGGTGGCGCTGTGGGAGACGCTGGCCGCCGCCTACGGCCCGCTGGTGCTGCCCACGCCGCTGCAGACGGCGCATACGCTGGCGCAGTGGATGGGGCGCGGCGGCGAGTTGTGGCCCACGCTGGCCATCACCGCGCGGCGCGCCTTCATCGGCCTGGCGCTGGCGGTGGCGGCCGGCAGCGCGCTGGGCGTGGCCGCGGGCGTGTCGATGACGGCCTCGATGCTGGCGCGCCCCTGGGTCACCGTGCTGCTGGGCACGCCGCCCATCGCCTGGCTGGTGCTGGCCATGCTGTGGTTTGGCACGGGCGACGGCACGCCGGTGTTCACCGTCTTCATCGCCTGCTTTCCCATCGTTTTCGTCGGCGGCATGCAGGGCGCGCGCACGCTGGAGCGCCACTGGCGCGACCTGGCGCGCGCCTACCAGTTGCCCTGGCGCATGCGCGTGCTCGACGTGTATTTGCCGCACGTCGTGTCCTACCTGTTTCCGGCCTGGATCGTGGCGCTGGGCAGCAGCTGGAAGGTGGTGGTGATGGCCGAGCTGCTGTCGTCCGACACCGGCGTCGGCGCCATGCTGGCCACCAGCCGCGCGCAGCTCGACATGCCGGCCACGCTGGCCTGGATCGGCGCCGTGGTGTTGATCCTGCTGGCGCTGGAATACCTGCTGCTGGAGCCGATCAAGCGCGAGATCGAACGCTGGCGCGAGCCGAGCGGTGCGAGCGGAGGCGTGGCATGACTTCAAGCCTGCGCATCGAAGCCCTGTCGCACGCCTTCGGCCCGCGCGCGGTTCTGGAGGACATTGATCTGGCGCTGCCCGCCGGCCGCACGCTGGCGCTGGTCGGCCCCTCGGGCAGCGGCAAGAGCACGCTGCTGCACCTGTGCGCCGGCCTGCTGACGGTGCGCGACGGCCAGATTGAAAACGGCTTTGCCCGCACCACCATGCTGTTCCAGCAGCCGCACCTGCTGCCCTGGAAGAGCGCGCTGGACAACATCGCCTTGGGCCTGAAGGCGCAGGGGATGAAGCACGCCGAGCGCGTGGCGGCGGCGCGCGCCATGGGGCGCGCCATGGGTCTGGACGATCTGGCGCTGGCGCAGTTTCCGCCGCAGCTGTCGGGCGGCATGCAAAGCCGCGCCGCGCTGGCGCGCGCGCTGGTGCTGCGACCCGATCTGCTGCTGCTGGACGAGCCGTTCTCGGCGCTGGACATCGGCATGAAGCAGCAGATGCACCGCCTGCTGCTGGCCGAGCAGGCGCGCCGCCCGCTGGCTGTGCTGATGATCACGCACGACGTGATGGAGGCCGTGGCCTTGGCCGACACGGTGCTGGTACTGGCGGGTGCGCCGGCAACGATACGCTGGCGGCTCGACCTGAGCGTGCCCGCCCGTCGCCGCGATGACGCCTGGGTGCACCATCAGACGGCGCTGCTGCTGGCGCAAGGGCCCGTGCGCCAGGCCTTCGATTTGCCGCCGCTGGTGCCTGCGGCGCCATCGACGCCCGATGAGAGCGACCGCTCGAGCCTGAGCGCCGGCCAGGCCGTGGCCACCATCGAGCACGCCCCGCGCGACGGCTGCGAGGTGGTGTTGTGAGCATCGCGGCACCCGCGGCCACGTTGCCCCGCGTGGCGCCCTGGTCGCTCGCACATCCGCTGTGGCTGTGCCCGTTCCGCTCCTTCTTCACGCTCGCGCTCATCGTCGGCTGGGCGCTGATGGGCTTGTGGGGCGGCTTTTTGCTGCTGGGCTGGCCGCTGCCTGCCGTGCCCGGCGGTCCCTTCGTATGGCACGCGCACGAGCTGCTGCTGGGCGTTGTGCTGGCGGGCGCCGCGGGCTTCGTGCTGACCTCGGTGCCCGAGTTCACGCGCACGCCGTCCTTCGATGCACGGGCGGTGCGGGCCCTGGTGGCGCTGTGGCTGCTGGGGCGGCTGGGCTTGTGGTGCAGCGGCTGGTGGCCCCGCGCGGGTTTGGCCGTGGCGGCGCTGGCGCACCTGGGCCTCATCGGTGGCCTGATGGTCTTGCTGGCCCCGCGTCTGCTGCGCGATCCCGAGCGTCGCCACGTCTCCTTCCTGTGGGCGCTGGCGTTACTGGCTGTCGTGGCCGCGGGCTTTTACGCCGATGCTCTGCGCGGCGCCGCGCCCACGCGCTGGCTGCATGCGCTGGTGGGGGCGTGGATGGCGTTGATCGTGATCGCAATGAGCCGCATCTCGATGAGCATCGTCAACGCCAGCATCGACGCGCAGGTGGCGGCCGACGGCCAGGCGCGCGAGCCGTACCTGGCGCGCCCGCCGCGGCGCAACCTGGCGCTGCTGGCGATCGGCTTGTACACGCTGGCCGAGTTCTGGCAGCCGGGCGGCCCCGTCAGCGCCTGGCTGGCGCTGGCAGCCGCTGCGGCGGCACTCAACCTGTTGAACGACTGGCACGTGGGCCGCCCGCTCATGCAGCGCTGGTCGCTCATGCTCTATGCGGTCTACGCGCTGATGGCCTTGGGCTACGCGCTCATCGGCGTGGCGCTGCTGGGCGGCGCCTTCAGCCCCAACGCCGGGCTGCACATGCTGACCACCGGCGTGATCGGCCTGAACATCTATCTGGTGATTTGCATCGCGGGCTACACGCACAGCGGGCTGGAGAAGGCCGGCCGACCCTGGGTGCCGTGGGGCGCCGCGCTGCTGGTGGCCGCCGCGCTGCTGCGCGCCAGCGCCTATGGGATGGCGCCTGCGGCACTGATGGGCGGCGCGGCGCTGCTGTGGTGCACCGCCTTCATGATGCAAAGCGTGCACATGCTGCCGGTGTTTTGGCGCCCGCGCGCCGATGGCGCTGGGGGCTGCGACGGCCTGCTGCCGCGCTCGCCGCAAGCTCAATCGACCTTGGCGCCCGAGGCTTTGACCACCGACTCGTAGCGCATCCGCTCGCGCGTCATCAGCTGGCCGAACTGCTCGGGCGTGGTCGGCACGGGCTCCGCCATCAACAAGGCGAAGCGCTCGCGCGTGGCCGGCGTGCGCAGGGCTTCGGTGAAGGCGGCGTTCAACTTGGCGATCACGTCGGGCGGCGTGCCGGCCGGGGCGACCAGGCCCCACCAGGTGTCGATGGCAAAGCCGGGGATGGTGCTGGCAATGGTCGGCACGCCGGGCAGCAGCGGCGAGGGCTGGGCGGTCGTCACCGCCAGCGCAAGGGTCTTGCCGGCCTTGATGTTGGGCGCGGCGGTGGCCAGGTTGTCGATGTTGAAGTCCACCTGCCCGGCCAGCAGCGCCAACTGCGCCGGGTTGCCGCCGTTGTACGGAATGTGCACGGCAAAGATGCCGGCGCCGTGCTTGAACATCTCGCCCGCCAGGTGCCCGGCCGAGCCGTTGCCGCCCGAGCCGTAGTTGAGCTTGCCGGGGTTCTTCTTGGCGTAGGCAATCAAATCCGCCAGCGTCTTGATGTGCAGGCGCGCAGCGGCATCGGCGTTCATCACCAGCACGTTGGGCACGCGCACCATTTGCGTGATGGGGGCGAAGTCCTTGGCGGGGTCGAACGGCAGCTTGCTGAACAGCCACGGGTTGATGGCGCGCGTGGCCACGGCGGCGATGCCGATGGTCAGGCCGTCGGGCGGGGCCTTGGCCACCAGGTCCGAGCCGATGTTGCCGCCGGCGCCGGGCTTGTTGTCCACGATCACGGTGCCCAGCTTGCCCTGCACCTGCTCGGCCAGCGCGCGCGCCGTGATGTCCAGCGGCCCGCCCGGCGCGTAGGGCACGATCAGGCGAATGGGCTTGCCGCCCTGGGCGAAGGCGGGGGCGGCGACCAGCGCGAGGGTGGAGGAGAGCAGGGTGCGTCGTTTCATGGGGTGTGGGACAAGGTTGATGTGGGGAAAATCGAAGCGGTCAAAACAGCCGAACGCAGAGGATGCAGAGATCGCGCAAAGAACGCAAAAAAGTCAAAGAAATGGGTGGCTCGCTGTTCGATCGTTGGGCGCGCGTCGTCGTCCAAGAATCGCGAGGAGAATTTTCATGTTTTCTTTTGCGCCCCTTGCGAACCCTTTGCGACCTCTGCGTTCGGCTGTTGGGACCTGTGCGCGGCGTCAACCCTCATGCGCCTTGTCCGCCTCGCTGGTAAAGGCGTCGGCGTAGAAGGCGTAGTCGGGCAAGCCGGCCTGCTGCACGAAGTCGCGCCGCGCGGCGTCGACCATGGCCGGTGCGCCGCAGGCGTAGACCTGATGGCCCGACAGGTCGGGCAAGTCTTCGAGCACGGCCTGGTGCACGAAGCCGGTGCGGCCGCGCCATTCGTCCTCGGGCAGCGCGTCGGACACCACGGACACGTACTTCAGGTGCGGCAGCTCCAGCAGCTTGCCGCGCACCCAGGCGTCCATGTACAAATCCTGCGGGCGCCGGCCGCCCCAATACAGCACGGCCTCGCGGGTGATGCCCATGAACTGCATGTGCTCGATGATGGCCTTGATGGGCGCAAAGCCGGTGCCCGAGGCCAGGAAGACGATGGGGTTGGGGCTGTCGTCCTGCAGGTGAAAGCTGCCGTAAGGCCCTTCGATGCGCAGGATTTCCTTGGCTTTCATGGCGCCGAACACATGGTCGGTGAACTTGCCGCCGGGCATGTGGCGCAGGTGCAAATCGACCATGGGCGCGCCGCTGGCGACCAGCGTGTGCGGCGCGCCGGCCATGCTGTAGCTGCGGCGGCTGCCATCGCGCAGGATGATCTCGATGTACTGCCCCGCGTGGTACTGGATGACGTCGTTGGCCGGCAGTTGCAGGCGCACGCGCATCACATCCGTCGTCAGGCGTTCCAGCTCGGCCACGCGCGCGGGCATCTTCTTGATCGGGAAGGCCCCCGCGTGCGTGACCTGGCGCGACTCCAGCACCACGTCGCTTTCGGGCACGCCGCAGCAGGTCAGCACGTAGCCGGCGGCTTCTTCGTCGGCGCTCAATGCTTTGCTCTGGTGCGGGCCGTGCCGGACCTGGCCCGAAACTTTCTTGCACTTGCATGAGCCGCAGGCGCCGTCCTTGCAGCCATAAGGCAGGCCGATGCCCTGGCGGATGCCGGCCACGAGCATCGGCTCGCCGGCCTCGGCCTCGAAAGTGCGCCCGCTGGGCTGCACGGTGATGGTGTAGGGCATGGGCCTCGGTATCCTTGCGCAGGTCTTAACTTGCTTCCTGTTTTATTTTGCCCTCAAACCAAAGCCCTCTCGGCGCGCTGCCCGCGCGCTTTCGGCGTCCGCGCGTGCTCATCGTCGGCTGCGGCGACGTGGGCACGCGCACGGCCCGCTTGCTGCTGCCGCGGGTGCGCGTGCTGGCGCTCGTGCGCTCGGGCGGCGACGCGGCCGCCTTGCGCGGACTGGGCATCACGCCGCTGGCGGGCGATCTGGATCAGGCGGCCAGCCTGCAACGCCTGGCCGGCCTGGCCCCCCGCGTGCTGCACCTGGCGCCGCCGCCGCGCGGCGGGGCGGACGACCCACGCACCCGCGCCCTGCTGCACGCGCTGGCGCGGCGCAGCGCGCCGCAGGCGCTGGTGTATGGATCGACCACGGGCGTGTACGGCGACTGCGCCGGCGCCTTGGTGCGCGAGACACGGCCCATTCGCCCGCAGACGGTGCGCGCCCAAGCGCGTGCGGCGGCCGAAGGCGAGGTGCGTGCCCATGGCCGCCGCAGCGGCACGCGCGCCAGCATCTTGCGCATCCCGGGCATCTACGCACCCGACCGAGCGGGCGGCGCGCGCGAGCGCCTGGGCAAGGGCACGCCGGTGCTGGCGCCCGAGGACGACGTGTACAGCAGCCACATCCACGCCGACGACCTGGCGCGCGCCTGCGCGCTGGCGCTGTGGCGCGGGCGGCCCCAGCGCGTGACCCACGTGGCCGACGACAGCCGCCTGAAGATGGGCGAGTACTTCGATCGGGCCGCCGACCTGTACGGCCTGCCGCGCCCGCCGCGCGTCACCCGGGCTGCCGCGCGCGAGGCGCTGTCGCCGCTGTTGCTGAGCTTCATGAGCGAGTCGCGCCGCATCGACAACACGCGCCTGAAGCGCGAACTGCGCCTGCGCTTGCGACATCCGCGTCCGGACACGGGTTTACTATCATAAAGAGAGCTGTTAGCGCCGATGGGCAGGGCGCTGCGAGCCCGTTTCGCTCAAAAAATCGGTCCGATCGAGCGCTGTCCCCCACGCATCCGGGTTTGACCTGGCGCAGAGGCACCGGGCCTTACAGTGCCACCATGGACTTTGCCCCTTCACCGCGCGCGCTGGCGCTGCAAGAGCCGTTGCGGCGCTTCATGCAGGACCTGGTGCTGCCCTCGCACGGCGACTGGTTGCGCTGGGCCGACGCCGGCGCCTACCCGCTGGACGTGATCGAGCCGCTCAAGGCGCAGGCCCGCGCCGCCGGCCTGTGGAATCTGTTCTTGCCCGAGCTGCGCGCGGACGAGCCCGGCACGCGCCTGGCCAATGGCGACTACGCGCCGCTGGCCGAGCTGATGGGCCGCGTGCCCTGGGCCAGCGAGGTGTTCAACTGCAGCGCGCCCGACACCGGCAACATGGAGCTGCTGCACCGCTTTGCCACGCCCGCGCAGCGCCAGCGGTGGCTGCTGCCGCTGCTGGAGGGGCGCATGCGCTCGTGCTTTGCCATGAGCGAGCCCGACGTGGCCTCGTCCGACCCGACCAACCTGGGCACGCGCATCGTGCGCGAGGGCGATGCCTACGTGCTGAACGGCCGCAAGTGGTTCACCACCGGCGCGGCGCACCCCCACTGCCGCCTGGCCATCGTGATGGGCGTGTCCAACGCCGCCCCCGACGCGCCTGCGCACCAGCGCCACAGCCTGCTCTTGGTGCCCATGGATGCGCCAGGCGTGCAGGTGGTGCGCAACATCCCGGTGATGGCGCACCAGGCCATCGAGGGGCATTGCGAGATCGTGTTCCAGGGCGTGCGCGTGAGCGCCGACCACCTGCTGGGCGGCGAGGGCGAGGGCTTTGCCATGGCGCAGGCGCGGCTGGGGCCGGGGCGCGTGCACCACGCCATGCGCACCATCGGCCAGTGCGAGCTGGCGCTGGAGCTGATGGCCGAGCGCGCGCTCGAGCGCATGGCCTTCGGCAAGCACCTGTCCGACTTCACCAACGTGCAGGACTGGATCGCCTGGAGCCGCGTGGAGATTGACCAGGCGCGCCTGCTGGTGCTGCACGCCGCCTGGCGCATGGACGTGGAGGGCAATGCCGCCGCCCGCACGGAGGTGTCGGCCATCAAACTGGTGACGGCGCAGCTGCAAACGCGCGTGCTCGATCGCGCCATGCAGGTGTTCGGCGCCGCCGGCCTGACGCCCGACACGCCGCTGGCCAGCCTGTGGAGCTGGGGCCGCGCGCTGCGCTTCATGGACGGGCCCGACGAGGTGCACCTGCGCGCCATCGCGCGGCAGGAGCTGGTGCGCAGCCGCGCGCACCGAGGCGAGAACGTTCTGCACTTGCGCCGCTGGATGCCGCCCGAGGGGGGTATCGACGGCTGAAACTGCCGCAACAGCCCAAACAGCCGAACGCAGAGGACGCGAAGGAATCGCAAAGGACGCAGAAAAAGAATGAAAAACTCATGTTGTCGGAATCGGGCAAGGCATCTGCTTGACGAACGTCGCGCCCATTCATTTTTTTGATTCCTTTTTGCGCCCTCTGCGCGATCTTTGCGTCCTCTGCGTTCGGCTGCTGTCGGGTTGCCATGCACGCCGCGGGTTCATACACTGACCTGATGTTCATCATCCAACCGGAGCGTGCTCATGGCCTTCAGTGATTCGGGTTCGTCCACCTTGCGCCCCTGGGCGCTCATGCTGCTGCGCGTGGCCGCAGCCTACATGTTCCTGCTGCACGGCTGGGGCAAGTTCCAGGGGGGCACGCCCGTGATGTCGCTCATGGGGCTGGCCATGGCGCTGGAGCTGGTGGGCAGCGCGCTGCTGGTGCTGGGGCTGTTCGTGCGGCCGGTGGCCTTCATCCTGTCGGGCGAGATGGCCTTTGCCTACTGGATGGCGCATGCCTCGGCCGGCAATTGGTGGCTGCCCATCAAAAACCACGGCGAGTCGGCCGCGCTGTTCTGCTTCATCTTTCTGTATCTGGCCGCGGCCGGCGGCGGGGCCCTGGCCCTGGGCCGGCGGCGCTGAACGCGAGCGACATCAACCGGGCTTCTTCTCGCGCGGCACCCGCCCCATCAGATAGAACTCGGGGTTGGGCATCATGTTGCTGAACGAGGCGATGCGGTTTGAGAGGCCAAAAAAGCGCCGTGATGGCGGCGATGTCCCAGATGTCCACGTTGTGCAGGCAGTGCGCATGCATCGGCGCGGAGTCTTCCTCGCCCAACTCGGCCCGTTTCTCACGTCAGCTTGACATTGGCCTTGCGAATGATGTTTCCCCACTTCTCGAACTCGGCCCGTGCGTAGCTTTGTGCTGTCGCCGGCGTGGAATTCGGTGTCGGCTCGAGGCCGGACTCGATCATCTTGCTTCGCATGATGGGTTCCAGTTGGCTCTTGTTGAGTTCGACGGCAAGTCGGTCAACGATGGCCTGTGGCGTTCCCCGCGGTACGGCGAATGCGGCCCATGCAGTGGCATCAAAACCTGGATAGAACTCTGCAACGGTGGGTACGTCTGGCAATTGCGAGTACCGTGCCGGCGAGCTCACGGCCAGCGCGCGCAACTGGCCGCTGCGGACGTACCGCAACGCTGCCGACGTGGTTTCGAACATGGTCTGGATTTGGCCGCCCATCAGGTCGGTCAGCGCCGGCGCGGCGCCCTTGTAAGGTACGTGCAGCAGCCGTGCTCCCGAAATGAGCTTGAACATTTCCATCGCCAGGTGATTCGTCACGCCGTTGCCGCCCGAGCCGCAGGCCAATTCTTTCTGCTTGGCGGCCGTCACCAGATCGGGCAGAGTCTTGATTGCGGAATCCGACCGCACCAGCAAAATCAGCGGCGAGCGACCGACCAAGGCCATGGTATTGAGATCGTTCATCGGATCAAAGCCGAGACTGGCGTACAGGTGTGGCGCGATGGTGAGCGGGCCACTGGATGTAAACAGCAAGCTATAGCCGTCTGGAGCAGATTTGGCAACGTCGCGCGCGGCGAGCGTGGCTCCGGCCCCAGGTCGGTTGTCCACCACGAAGGGCTGACCGAACGCCTTGTTGAGGTCATCGGCATAGAGACGCGCCGCCACGTCACTGCCTTGGCCGGGAGGAAACCCCAGGATGATCTTGACGGCCCGTTGCGGCCATTCGCCTGCGCTGCCCTGTGCCCACGCTGAGTGGCAAAGCGCACCGAGTGCCGCACTGGCGAGCAAAAGCCTGCGGTTGAACATGCGGGTCTCCTTTTGATCCATTTCACGTTTCGCACGCAATGCAACCGTGCTTTGGTGATCCATTACAGAGGGCAGCGCCACAAAGGGCAAGAGGGATGACCATCGCCGGCGCCAAGCATCATGGACGTGATGAATCCCAGCCATCAGAAGTGTGATGAATGCGGTTGCTGGTGCCCGTTTTGCGTGTTGTTTTGCACAATGGTGAGCTATGGAACCCATTCATCTTCGTCGCAGCGCGCTGTACACGCCTGGCTCGAATCCGGCCGTCTTGCTGAAGGCCGCCCAGTCCGATGCCGATGTGTTGATCTTCGATCTCGAAGACGCTGTTGCGCCGGAAGCCAAAGCCACGGCCCGCGACGCAGTGATCCGCGCATTGGCCGAGGCGGGTGTTGCCCGGCGAACGGTGGTTGTCCGTGTCAACGCCATCGATTCGCCCTGGTGTGAGGGCGACGTACGCGCCGTGGCGTCGCTTCCACTCGCCGGCATCCTGTTTCCGAAGATCAGCACGCCTGCTGACGTGATGCGCGCGCAAGCGATGTTGAACTCTTGTGGTGCACCAGCCAGCACGACGCTGTGGTGCATGATCGAGACGCCGCTGGCCATCGTCAACGCGCGAGCGATTGCGCAAGTCGCGCTGGATCCGGATGCCCGAATGTCGACCTGGGTTCTGGGCACCAACGACCTGGTCATGGACCTGCGCGGGCGGCATACGCCCATGCGAGAAGGCCTGGTGCCGATATTGGCCATTGCGTTGCTCGCTGCGCGTGCCCATGGACTATGCGTGTTCGACGGCGTGCACAACGACATCCGGGATACGGCGAGTTTTGCGGCGACGTGTGAGCAGGGGCGGCAAATGGGTTTCGACGGGCGCACGCTGATTCATCCAGCGCAGATCGAGGTCTGCCACCGCGCCTACTCACCCAGTGCACAGGAGGTGGACGAAGCCCGTGCGGTGGTGGAGGCCTTCGCACTACCCGGGAACCAGGGCAAAGGCGTGCTGAAGGTAGACGGGCGAATGGTGGAGCTGATGCATGCAGAGATCGCGCGTCAGACGCTGGCGATTGACGAGGCCATCAAACGGGCGAAGCGGGGATGACGATCAAGTGCGGACAGGCAGGGGATCCACGCCGCTTCAGAGCCGCACCGTGATGCACTTGACGTGCGTGTAGTGGTGCAATGCTTCCAGCCCCTTTTCGCGTCCATAACCGCTCAGCTTGTAGCCGCCCAGTGGGGTTTCCACGCCGCCCGCCATGTATTCGTTGACGTAGACCTGCCCCGCTTCCAGCTGGGCCGCCACGCGGTGCGCACGCGCCAAGTCCCTTGTCCAGATACCGGCAGCGAGGCCGTAGTCGGTGTCGTTCGCGATGGCTATGGCGTGCGCTTCGTCGTCGAAGGGTATGACGCAACCGACCGGACCGAAAACTTCCTCACGCGCGATGCGCATGTGGTTGTCGACGCCGGTATAGAGCGTGGGCGAAACGTACCAGCCGCCTGCCAGTGCCGGGTCGTCGGGCAGCCGGCCACCGACTTCGGCGACGGCGCCTTCCGCCTGCGCGATGGCGTAATAGGCCTGAACTTTTTCGTACTGCGCGCGAGTGGTCATGGGGCCGACAGTGCCGTCTGCCGCACCGACGCGGTACGCCGCCATGGCCTGCTTGGTCGCAGCGACAAACTCGTCGTGGATCGAGCACTCGACCAGGATGCGCGTGCCCGCCAGGCAAACTTGGCCCGCGTGCGTGAGAAAGCCCTTGAGCACGCCCGGTGCGGCCAGTGTGAGGTCGGCGTCCGCGAACACGATGTCCGGCGACTTGCCACCCAGCTCCAGCGTCAGCGGCAGCACGCGGTCGGCAGCGATGCGGCCGATCTCCTGACCTGCGCGCAGCGAACCGGTGAAGGCGATCTTGCGCACACCTGGATGGCGCACCAGCGCCTCGCCGGCCTCGGGGCCGATGCCGGTGACCACGTTGAACACGCCCGCTGGCACGCCGCAGCCTATCAAGAGGCGCGCCAGCGCAAGCACCGAGCTGGAGGTTGCCTCTGACGGTTTGACAACCACGGTGTTGCCGGCAGCCAGCGCCGGCGCACATCCGCGGGCGCTTTGGTTCAGCGGCGCGTTCCACGGGACGATCACGCCCACCACGCCATAGGGTTCGCGCCTTGTGTAGGCGTGATAGCCAGCCCCAAGGCCGATGGTTTCACCCTGCAGCGCGGTGGCCAGACCGCCATACAGTTCAAAGTACTGCGCGACGCCCTCGATCTCGCCCAATGCCTGCGGAGACGACTTGCCGGTTTCCCGTGATTCCAGTGCCGCCAATTCGCGCGCTTGTGCGCGAATGGCTTGCGCAGCCTGTGTCAGCAACCGGCCGCGCGCCAGCGGCCGCATGGCACTCCACGAGGCAAACGCGCGCTGCGCCGCAGCCACTGCGAGGGCAACGTCGTCCTGGTCTCCGCGTGCCACCTGACTGATGACTTGGCCCGTGCGCGGATTGAAGCCGTCGACGTAACGGCCACGGATCGGCGTGTGCTCTTCGCCGCCAATGAAATGGTTAAGCGTGTACTGCGTCATCTCGAACCTCTCCTGAAACCGGCCGCGTCTCGTGCTGGAAATCCTCAAAAATCATGTCGGCGGCCTTCTCGGCGATCATGACGGTGGGCGCGTTGACGTTGCCGCGCACGATCTGCGGGATGACGGACGCATCAACCACGCGCAATCGCGGCACCCCATGCACGCGCAACCTGGCATCGACGACCGCCTGCGGCCCCGTTCCCATGGCGCAGGTGCCCACCGGGTGATACAGCGACTGACTGCTGCGGCGCACGAAGTCAATGACCTCGTCATCGCCGTTTACCTTGTCACCTGGCAGGTCTTCGCGCACGATGAGATCAGCCAGTGGCTGCGCCGATGCGATGCTCCGAATCCAGCGCATGGCGGCAATCATGACGCGCTCATCCTCGGGCTCGGCCAGATAGTTCGCGTAAATCATCGGCGGGACCTGCGGATCGGCCGAACGCAATGCGATGTGCCCGCGCGAGCGCGGCTGCAGCATGGCGCTGGCAAATTGGATGCCCGGGAAGGGGTGCATGCGCAAATGGTTGTTCGAATCGAAGGCGAAGCTCAGTGGCCGAAAGCTGACTTGGATATCGGGCAGTGCCATCAGCACACCACTGCGCACGAAAGCCACCGCGTGCGAGGTGCCCATGGCCAACGGGCCGCGATGGTGCAGCAAATATGACGCGCCTTGCACGTACTTGCGCCAACCCGACAGTGCGGCGTTCAGCGACGCGCCCGCACGCACCTCATAGCCCGCGTTGATGACCAGGTGGTCATGCAAATTGGCACCCACACCCGGAAGTGCCCGAACCATCGGGATGCCGTGAGTTTGCAATTGCTCCGGGGCACCGATGCCTGACAGCATCAGCAATTGCGGCGATCCCATGGCCCCGGCGCAGATCAAGACCTCGCGCCGGGCGTGCGCCGTGTGACTGACGCCGCCCTGGCTGAATTCCACTCCGATGGCGCTCCCATTTTCAAATCGAATCCGGGTCGCCAGGGCGCCACCAACGACGCGCAGGTTGAACCGGCTGCGCGCAGGCGCCAAATAGGCGCGCGCCGTGGTCGAGCGCCGGCCGTCGCCGATGGTGTGCTGGAGGTAACCCGCGCCATCCAACGTGGCTCCAGCGATGTCCGGATTCCGCGGGATGCCTGCGGCAATGCAGGCCTGCACAAAAGCATCCGTGGTCGGATGCTGATGATCGGGGAGCGACACGCGCAACGGCCCCTCATGGCCACGCCAGGCGCTGTCGCCGTTGTCGCTGGTTTCTGCGCGCCGAAAGTACGGCAGCACGTCTTGCCAAGACCAGCCACGGTTGCCCATCGCCTGCCAGCGGTCGTAGTCACTCGCGCAACCGCGCACGTAGGCCATGCCGTTGATGGCGCTGGAGCCGCCGATGATCTTGCCGCGCGGCCAATAGATGCGCCGGCCTGCAAGATGAGGCTCGGGTTCGGTGAGGGATTTCCAGTTGATGCGCTCGTCGAAAAACACGTTGCCGACGCCGGCCGGCGTGCGTACCCAGAATGGTTCGGAATCGGGGCCTGCTTCCAGCAGCAGCACGCTGGCACCCGGCTGTGCGCTGAGGCGATTGGCCAACACGCAACCGGCCGAGCCGCCCCCCACGACGATGTAGTCGTGTTCAAGCGCGAGATTCGAAGCGTTCATGACGGGTCATCCGGATTAATCAGACCGCGAGGTAGCGGCTGGCAACCTCGGGGTTGTTGCGAAATTCCTGCAAGCTCCCGGTGAATACGATGCCGCCGTGATCCACAACGGCCACGCTGGAGGCGATCTCCATGCAAAACCGCATGTTCTGCTCGGCCACCAGCAAGGTGACTCCCTGGGCGCGCAACTGCAGGATCAGCGCCTGGATCTGGTCCATGATCACCGGTGCCAGGCCCTCGCTGGGCTCGTCGAGCAGCAGCAACTCCGGGTTGCCCGCCAGCGCTCGGGCGATCGCCAACATCTGCTGTTGCCCACCGGACAGCAGACCGGCCGATTTGCCGCGTGCCTCGGCCAACAAGGGGAACAGGCCGTACAGACGCTCCAACGGCCACTCGTCCTGACCTTCGGGGCCGCGCTTCATGCCCAGGCGCAAGTTGCCCTCCACCGTTTGCAGCTTGAAGATCTGGCGATCCTCGGGCACGTAACCCAAGCCAAGATTGGCAACCTGGTCGGGGCGCAGCCGCTCCACATCGCGTCCCATCGCCTGCACGGTGCCGCGCCGTGCAGGCAAGATGCGCATGATGGATTTCATGGTGGTGCTCTTGCCCGCGCCGTTGCGCCCCAGCAGCGCCATCGACTCGCCGCGCGCGACGCTCAGCGTCAGGCCGAAAAGCACTTGGCTCCGACCGTAAAAGGTGTCCAGCCCGTTCACGTTCAACAGCAACTGCGGAGTTGAGGTCATTGCGTCTCCTCGCGCAGAAGCGCACTTCGCAACGGCTTCCACTGACGCTCGGGTCGGGTCAAGGTCATGCGCCTTCCTCCGCGTAGCTGCCCAGATAGGCCCGGATCACCTCGGGATCGGAACGCACCTCCGCAGGGGTTCCGCGCGCAAGGATGGCGCCATAAGACAAGACCGTCACGTCCTGCGCCACGGAGAACACGATGTCCATGTCGTGCTCGATGAACAGCACCGTCAGGCCCGTGGATTGCCACAGCTTGCGCACGGTTTCCATCATGTGGCGACGCTCCTCGGGCCCCATGCCGGCCGTCGGTTCGTCCAGCAACAGCACCCGCGGCTGCATGCAAATGGCGATGCCGATGTCCACCATTTTCTGATCCCCGTGGCTCAGACGCTCAACCGGCGTATGTGCCACGGCGCCAAGCTCGAGCAACGCGACGACTTCGTCGGCTCGCCGGCGGCCCGCTGTGCGCGGGAAGCCTGAGAACAAACCCGCGACTCCCAGGCGCTCGGGCACGGCGGCGGCGCAAAAGCTCTGCCACGGCGTGAAACTGGGAAACAGACTGGCCACCTGGAACGCGCGTGCAAGTCCATGCCGTGCCACTTGCCGTGCCGGCAAGCCCTGCACCGCTTGGCTGTTCAGCAAGATTTCGCCGCGATCGACAGGTACGGTGCCGCAGATCAGGTTGAACAAGGTGGTTTTGCCGGCGCCGTTGGGGCCGATGATCGCGGACAAGCTGCCACTGGCAAAGTCCAGCGACACATTCTGAATGACGTGGTTGCCACCAAAAGATTTGGAAACACCGCGCAAGCTCAGCATGAACGCACCTCGGTCGCCTTGTCCAAAGCGGCGGGGTTGCCATCAGCGTCTCTGGCTGAGTGCACCGGCCCCACCTTGCGCGCCTGCCACCAATCGTTGAGCCGGTCCACCGGGCCTTTGCGCACCAGCAGCACGATCACCAGAATGATCGCACCCAGCACCAGACTGGTGTTGCCGGTGTAGCGCGTGGTGCCGTCCACCAGTACGCGCCATAGCAGTGCGCCGGCAAGCGGGCCATAAAACACGCGCGAGCCGCCCAGCAAAATCGCGAAAATGGCGTCGGCCGACGTGGTCCAGAACGCCATGGTTGGGAAGGCACCGGACACCAGCAAGGTGCCCATGACGCCGGCAATGGCGCCAAAGAATCCCGCCACGACAAACGCCGCCAACTTGGTCAAATAGACGTTGACACCGAGATGGATACAGCGCTGCTCGTTGTCGCGCACCATGCGCAGCGTGGCGCCAAACGAAGACCGGATCAGCGCATACATCGCGAAGGCCGAAACGCAAAACACGGCGGCAATGAACTGATAGCGTCCGATTCCACCGGACACGCCAACACCCCACAGCGTGGCTTGACCCATCATCCCGGTCAACCCCTGGTCGGCGCCGGTCACTGGCGTCCAGATCTCGATCACGTTGTAGAGCAACATGGCCAGCGCGAGCGTGATGAACGAAAAGTAGATTTCCTGCAGGCGCACGCTCAAGGCACCCACCACGCAGGCCAGCAAAGCGGACGAGCCGATGGCACCCAGCATCGCCGGGATCAATCCCCAACCCGCCTGCAACAGCAGGCAGAACCCATAGGCGCCGACCGCAAAAAACATGGCGTGCCCAAAGGAAACCAGGCCGGTATAGCCCACCAGCAGGTTCAACGACATGGCGAACAGTCCGTACACCAGCACGAAGGAAATCAAGTCCAGCGTGCCGCCAGCATGTGTGAACCACGGCACGACGAACAGCAGCACGGGAGCCAGGTGCAGCAGTGGTAACCAACGGGCCGATCGGGGTGAGGCAATGCGGTTCATGAAAACCTCCGCTCACTGGGCACGCGACGCGCGCGCGAACAAGCCTTCGGGCCGGAAAATCAGCACGATCACCATGAAAAGGAACATCAGGCCCTCGGTGAACAGCGGAAACCCGATGGATCCGAACGAGCGGGTGAAACCGAGCAGCAGCGCCGCCACCAGTGCACCCGGGATGGAGCCCATGCCGCCGATGACCACCACGACGAACGATTCGAGCAGGATCGACAGCCCGGTGCCGGGCATGATCGCGCGCATGGGCGCCGACAAGGCACCGGCCACGCCGGCAAGGCCGCAACCCAGCGCAAGCACCGCGCTGGCATAGCGGTTGACATTCTTGCCCAGCGCCGAAGCCATGGACGGCAACTCGGCCACGGCGCGCATGGTCAAGCCAAAACGCGTGCGCGCGATCAGCCACCAGATCGCCAACCCGATGCCCGCGGACAAGCCCATGAGCACCAGATAAAACACCGGCACCACGCCGCCATGAAACTGCAGCGGCGGCACCCGCATCGACGCCGGAACGCCCAGCGAAATCGCGGCCGGCCCCCAGATGAGCTTGGACGCGTCGTCAATCATCAGCACGAGCGCGAAGCACGCAACCAGTTGCATCAACATGTCCGTGCCGTGCAGCGGGCGCACGATCCAGCGTTCAAACACCGCGCCGCACGCCGCAGCGAACAGCGCCGCCGCCGCAACCGCCAGCAAATAGCTGCCCGTGTTGCCGTA
Organism: Pseudomonadota bacterium; assembly: GCA_018241325.1. Classification (GTDB taxonomy): domain Bacteria; phylum Pseudomonadota; class Gammaproteobacteria; order Burkholderiales; family Burkholderiaceae_C; genus Ottowia. Next base: position 67,097 of record JAFEEB010000041.1, read on the forward strand.
CACGGTGTAGGCCATGTAGGCGCCCAGCATGTAGAAGGCGCCATGCGCGAAGTTGGCGACCTTCAAGACACCGAACACAAGGGTCAAGCCCGATGCCGCGAGAAACATCAGCAAGCCGATGACCAGCCCGCCGGTCGCCTGCGTGACGACGCATGGGGTGGACGCGAAGCACTCGAGCAATGCATTGAAGTCCATGGGAGCCCTCTCGAAACTCGGACGACCGGGCGTTCAGGCGTAACCCTGCTTTTTCTTCCAGGCCGCTTCCTGCTCAAGAATCAGGCCCCAGTCCGCGGCGACCCAGTCCTTGACATAAGGCGCCGCCGCGATGGAGGTGCCGAACGCGATCGGATAGTTGATCAACGTGTTGTCTTCCGCGCGCAGGGTGACCTTGCCATTCAAGCCGAACGGCACCTCGGCCGTGCTGCCGCGGATCGCCGCCGCGACTTTGACCGGGTCAGTGTCGCCCTTGGTGGCGCGCAAGCCGTTGACAATGAACTGCGCGGCCGCGCTGGTTTGCCACGACCAATTGGTTGGCTTGGAGCCGCCGCTGAGTTTGAGAAAGTCCTGGTACCAAGTGCGGTTGGCGACCGTATTTGGGTAGCCCTCGTTGTAGCGGTTTTCGACCAGCACGCCCGCGAGCGGCTGCTTCACGACGTCGATCACACCGTAGTCCGAGTACTGCGGAATTACCGCCAGCTTGTTCTGGAACAAACCGTACAGACTGCCTTGCTCGATCAGCGAGATCAGGTCGCCCCCCAGGCACAGCGAATAGATCGCCTGCGGATTGGCCGACAACAGGCGCGTCACCACGTCGGTGAAGTCAGGTGTGCCAAACTTTGGCCACGCCTGGACCGCCACGTCCATCGTGCCGCCGAAATGGCGGAAGTAGTCGATGAACTGCTGCGTGGTTTCACGGCCGAACGAGTAATCCGGTGATGCGGTGGCCCAACGCTTGATGCCCTTGCCCTTGACTAACTGGGAAACGGTCGCGCCGCTGGCGATGGCATCGTGAATGCCCTGGCGGGCGACACGAAACACCAGTGGATTGAATTTCTTCGGATCGGCCGTGAGCGAGGACGCTTCGGAATTCACCTGGAAGCAGGCCGCCGCAGTGGAGCCGCGCAGGCCGTCGTTGATGGCCGCAGCCGCGGACGACGATTCGCCGCTGATGATGAGCGTGCAATGTTCCGAATCGATCAAACTGTGGATGTTCTTGACCGCCTGCTCGGGCAGGTTGCGCGAATCGCGAACCACGAGTTCCAGTTTGCGTCCGCCGATGCCGCCCGACGCATTCACCTGGTCGAACAGCATGCGCACCGCCACGACCTGGCTCAGCCCCGCATAGGCGAAGCGCCCCGTCGTGACTGCGCTGATGCCGATCTTGATGCTGTCCGACTGCGCGCGCACCAGCGCCGGGAACCCGGCCACCGCGGCAACCGCAGTGGCGCCGCGAAGCAAATCGCGACGCGTGGGGCGACTGGAGCCGGATCCGATCTGACGATTCATGGTGGGTGTCTCCTTGTTGCGATGAATCCTTCGAGGGGCGCTTGTGCCGCGCACCTGATGCGATCGCCATACTCGGACCGGCGTGCCGGGTTGTAAAGCGTTCCGCACTGCAAGATCACAGATGTGATCTCCTCCGTGGCGTTCATCACATATGTGCTGTTCTAGCCGTCCGGTCTACCCATTCGCATTTTTTCGTCGCATAGTGAATCCGGCCGGCGGCGACACCTGAAGAACCGCGCCAGCCGCACCGTTTTGATCACTCAGGAGAACCTGGCACATGGCCGCATCCGACCTCAAGCTGGAAACCCGAATCGGCGTGAAACACAAGCCGCGCCGGATCCTGTCGATCGTTTCCAACACCACCCAGCTCAAGGGCTTCCCGGTCGGCTTCTTTGCCGAGGAAATGACCCGTGCCTTCCTGATGTTCCTGGAGGCTGGGCACCATGTCGATCTCGCTTCTCCCGACGGTGGCAAGGTGATGTTCGACACCCACAGCGACCCCCGAACTCCGAATGGTGCCTATTCCGACGACCTCATCAGCCTCGGGTTCGTGCACCATCAAAAATTCGGCGCGCTGCTGGAGAACACACTTTCCATCAGCAATGTTTCGATCAATGACTATGACGCGGTTTGGGTTGCCGGTGGCGGCGGCCCGCTTTTGACGTTTCGGGACAACAGGTCACTGCACCACCTGATCGCCCAGTTCTATGAAAACGGCAAGATTGTCGCGTTGATCTGCCACGGCTCTTCGTTGCTGCTGTGGACACGGTTGTCCGACGGAAAACTCCTGGCTGAAGGAAAAAATTGGACTGGATTTACGGACGAAGAAGAAGACGAGGTCAATACCGCCTTCGGCATGAAGCTCAACGAATACACGATCCAGAGCGAAGCGGCTGGCATGGGCGACACCCGGTTCATCTGCGGCGCCGCCAACCAGCCGTTTGCCATCCGGGATGGGCGTCTGATCACAGGGCAACAGCAATACAGCAGCGCCCTGACGGCTGCGCTGGTGATTGAAGCCTTGGACGAATGACTCGAGCCTGACCCGATCCACACCCATCTCTTGCCGGTCGTGCCCAGCCGCCCGCGAGGGCCGTGAATCAAGAAACCGTCATGCAACGCGCACTCCAAACCGCACCGAAATCGTCCGCTGCCGATTCGCTCACGGCGGCGCTGGTGGCGCACGCCAGTGCGCTGGCGCGGGGCCCGTTGGACGCGGACACCATCGAGCGGGCGCGCCAGTGCGTGCTTGACTGGAGCGGCGCGGCGCTGGCGGGATCAAGCGAACCGCTCGCGCAAATCCTCTTGGCCCAGGCGCATGTGGATGGCGGCAAGCCGATCGCTTCCATCGTCCAGGGCGGGTGCCGACTGAGCATCCGGCAGGCGGCGCTCATCAACGGCGCGGCCGGCCATGCGCTGGACTACGACGACGCCAACGTGGCGGCTCAGGGTCATGTGACCGCCGCAGTGCTGCCGGCCGCCATGGCGGTTGCCGAAGCGCGCGGCGCGAGCGGCGCCGCGCTGCTGCGTGCATTTGTCGCCGGCTACGAGATGGCCGGTCGAGTCGGTCAATACCTGGGGCGCGCGCATTACGACCGCGGATTTCACGGAACCGTCACGATCGGCAGCTTCGGCGCGGCGTGCGCCGCGTCGATGCTGATGGATCTGGACAACGCCACAACCGCGGTGGCGCTGGGCATTGCCGGCACCCAGGCGGGCGGCGTGAAAGCCCAGTTCGGCACCATGTGCAAGCCGCTGCACGCGGGAAAGGCCGGCGAGAACGGCGTCACCGGCGCACAGCTTGCCGCGCGTGGCTTCACCGGCTGCGCCGATTTACTGGAAGCGGTGCAGGGCTATGGCGCTGCGATGAGCCCGAGTGTCGACACGCAAGCTGCCTTGGCAAGACCTTCGGGCGGCAGCCATCTGCACAATAACCTCTTCAAATATCACGCGGCCTGTTTCGGTACGCACGCCTCTATTGAAGCGGTGCGTGCGCTGTGCGAAACGCACCACTTGACGCCGTCCGACATCGAAAGGATCGTTCTCGAAGTGGAACCCGATGCGCAACGCATGTGTGACATTGCGCGGCCCGCCACGGGATTGCAGGCCAAGTTCAGCTTGCGGCTGAATGCCGCGCTCGCGGTGTTCGACGAAAACACGGCTGCGCCGCAGACCTACAGCGACGCCACCGCGGGCCGCACGGACCTGGCGGCGTTGCGGGATCGGGTCCAGGTGCGTTTCATGCCCCAGGACTGGCCGCGCATGACGGCAGCGGTGCACATCACGACGCGCGACGGACGCACGCTGGAAGGCCGCCACGACAGCAGCGTGCCCGACACCGATCTGAAGCATCAGCGCGAACGGCTGGAGCAGAAATTCAAGGCGTTGGCCGAGCCCCAGGTCGGCGCCCGCCGTGCTGCGGAAATCATGCGTGCCATCGGTGCGCTGGAACACATGAAGGACGTCGGAGAGCTGATGTCCCTGCTTCGCCAGTCCCGGAGGACCGTTTCATGAGTCAAGACGTCATCGCCCGCGCCCAGCCGCGCGACAAGGGCCACTGGTACGAGGATTTCGAGCCTGGGCGCGTATTCGTGCACCACTGGGGCCGCACCCTCTCGCAGGCCGAAAATGCGCTGTTTACCACGTTGACGCTGCACTTCAACCCGCAGTACACCAACGTGGAAGTGGCGCGTGCCATGGGCCACCCGGATACACCCGTCAATCCGCTGCTGGTGTTCAACACGGTGTTCGGTCTGTCGGTGCAGGACCTGAGCGAGCATGGAACGGCCTTTCTCGGCGTCGATGAGCTGCGCTATCCGCGCGCCTTTTATCCGGGCGACACCCTGTTTGCGCGTTCCACGGTATTGGATCGGCGTTTGTCCACGAGCCGCAAGAATTTGGGCATTGTGGGTTGGCACACACAGGGCTTCAATCAGCGGGATGAATTGGTGTGCGAGTTTCATCGCTCCAACCTGGTGTTTCTGCGCGGAGATGCCGCATGAACGGTTCGTACATGACCGAGGATCGCCGCATGATCCAGGAGCAGGCGCGCGAATTCACGATGCGCGAGGTGCTCCCGGTGGCGAACAAGCTGGACCCGGAGAAGGGCGACATTCCCATGTCGCTGCGCGAGAAGATGGCCGAGATGGGCTACTTCGGCATCCTCATCGACGAGGAATACGGCGGTCTGGGCTTGGGGGTGTTCGAGTACTGCCTCGTGACCGAGGAGTTGGCGCGCGGCTGGATGAGCGTGGCTTCGCTGCTCGCGCGCGCCAATGGCTTGCCGGGCATGGAAAAGCTATCGCCCGAACGCCGCGCCGAGCTGCTGCCGCGCGTCGCGCGCGGTGAGTGTCTGGGTGCTTTCGCGCTGTCGGAGCCCAGCGCGGGTTCGGATGTGGCCAACATCAGCTGCCGCGCGCGCCGCGATGGCGATGGGTGGGTGATCCACGGCAACAAGTACTGGTGCACCTTTGCTGACGGCGCCGACTACCTGATCGTGATCGCGCGCACCAGCGCGCCTGTGCCCGAAAAGAGGCACAAGGGTTTGTCGGCTTTCATGATCCCCAAGCAACGCGGCGGGTTGCCCCCGGGCCTGCACGGCGCACCCATCCCCAAGATCGGCTATTTCGGCTGGAAGACGTGGGAGCTGTCATTCGACGAGTTTCGCGTGCCGGCCGATGCGCTGCTGGGCGAGGAGGGCGAGGGCTTTTATCTGGCCACGCAGGGGCTGGAGAAGGCGCGTGCCCACACGGCCGCGCGCGCCATCGGTCTGGCGCGCGGTGCCTTCGAGGACGCGTTGGCCTACGCGCAGGAGCGCGAGCAATTTGGTGCACCCATTGCGCAGTTCCAGGCCATCCGTTTCAAGCTGGCGCAGATGGCGACCGAGATTGAAGCCGCACGCCAACTCAACTACCACGTGTGCACGCAGATCGACAGCGGCGGACGCTGCGACCTGGAGGCTTCGATGACCAAGCTGTTCGCCACCGAGATGGCCGAGCGCGTGACCAGCGAGGGCCTGCAGATTCACGGCGGTGCGGGCTACACAACGCTGCACGCGGCCGAGCGCTACTGGCGCGACGCGCGTTTGACGAAGATTTTCGAGGGCACGTCCGAGATTCAGCAACGGATCATCTCGGACCGCCTTCTCGGCAAGTGATGGACCAGTGAAAAGCCGATGACAAGGAGCGGGCCATGCAACTCAATCAGCTGACCGAGCGCGACAACTACTTCGAGGATTTCGTCGTCGGCGACGTGATGAAACACGTGCGCTCCAAGACGCTGGAGCCGCTGGAGCAGGTGCTGATCACCAACATGGTGATGAACACCGCCTCGGGTCACTTCGACGAGGAGGTGATGAAGTCGCACCCCATGGGCAAGCGCCTGTCATTCGGTGGCGTGAACATCGCGATGTTCGTGGGCATGGCCAGCCAGGACACGGCGGAGAACGCCATTGCCGAACTGGGCATGGACAAGATTCGACTGCAGGGACCGGTTTTTCATGGCGACACGCTCACGGCCTATACCGAAGTGCTGGAGGTGGGCCCTGCCGAGCGCGAGGATGCAGGCATCGTGCGGTTCAGACACATTGGCACCAAACAGGACGGCAGCATCGTGTTCGAGGGTGAGCGTACCGTGCTCATCAAGCGGCGTTCGCACTGGGGAGCGCGTTGATGGCTGCCGCCGGTTTTGGCGCGCTGCATGGCGTACGCGTCATCGACTTCACGCAGATGCTGGCTGGGCCGTTCTGTACTCAGCTGCTGGCAGATCAGGGTGCTGACGTTGTCAAGGTTGAGCCATTGAAGGGCGATGACTGCCGCATTGCCGGGCCTTACCACCCGGACGACAGCCTGCGTGCGTTCGGGGGGTATTTCGCTTCAGTGAATCGCAACAAGCGCTCGATTTGTTTGGATCTCAAGGATTCGGACGCCCGCGAAGTCGTGCTTGACCTGGTTCAGGATGCCGACGTCGTTGTGGAGAATTTCCGCGCCGGTGTGATGGAGCGGTTGGGCCTTGGATACGAGACGCTGCGCGAGCGCAATCCGAAGTTGGTGTATGCGGCCATCCGTGGTTTTGGCGATCCGCGTACGGGTAAAAGCCCATACTCTGAATGGCCTGCCTACGACGTGATCGCGCAGGCCATGGGCGGACTCATGCAGATCAATGGTCCAGATTCTCAGACGCCGTTGAAGGTGGGCCCCGGCGTGGGTGACCTCTATCCCGCCACGCTATGTGCTTTCGGCATCACGGCCGCGTTGCTGCACGCCGGGCGTACGGGACAGGGTCAGTTTCTGGACGTGGCGATGGTGGATGCGGTATTGGCGCTGTGCGAACGCACCATATATCAAAATGCCTATCAGGGATTGGTGCCCCACCCTGACGGCAACCGACATCCGTTGTTGTCACCGTTTGGGTTGTTCAAGGCCAAGGATGGTTTCGTCACGCTCGCTGCACACTTTGACGCTTGGTGGGCCAAGCTGTGCGAGCTGATTGGTCGACCAGATCTGGTGAGGGATCCGCGCTGTGCCACGGCTGAAGCCCGTGTGGCCAACCGTGACTTTGTGTATGGCCAGTTGGAGCTGTTTACGGCGGCTCACACCAAGGCCGAATTGGCCAGCTTGTTGGGCGGCCAAATTCCTTTCGGCCCCGTGAATAACGTCGCCGAAATCGTGGCTGACCCGCACTTTGCCATACGCGAGATGGTGGTCGAGGTCGAGCACCCCGGCGTGGTGCAACCCATGCGCGTCGCTGGCATCCCGGTGAAGATGACCGACACACCCGGCCGCGTGGTGCGCCGTGCGCCACTGGCGGGTGAGCAAACGGACGAAATCCTGCGTGAGGTTGGCCTGAACGAATCACGGATCACAGATTTGCACGCACGCCACGTAGTCCGCTGACGCGCACTCGCGCGTAATCCGACGGCAAGATTCATCAACCAGCAACAGGGCTTTTCAAGCATGTCCAACACCCGTCCACGACGCGCGCGGCGCGTGCAGCTTTCCACCCCCGGTTCGTCCGAGAAAATGATGACCAAGGCAGCGGCGAGCGCGGCCGATCATGTGTTTCTGGACCTGGAGGACGCGGTCGCCCCCAATCAAAAGGTGGCTGCGCGCAGCAAGATCGTCGAAGCGCTCAATACGTTGGACTGGACGGGCAAGGTTCGGTGCGTGCGCATCAATGACCTGTCGACCCAGTACGCCTACGAGGACATCATCGAAGTGGTCGAAGGGGCAGGTGCCAATCTTGACACCATCATGATGACCAAGGTCACCAGCGCTGCGGACATCCTGTTTGCGGATCGCTTGCTGGGCATGATGGAAAAAAAACTCAAACTGCCGCGTCGGATCGGGCTGGAGGCGCTGATTGAAGAAGTGGAGGGCATGCAGAATATCGAATCGATTGCCCGTGCGTCGGATCGGCTGGAGTGCCTGGTTTTTGGGATGGGCGATTTTTCGGCATCGATGGGCATCAGCCTGGACGCGGTGATCGGCAGCGATGGCGGCTATCCTGGCGACATGTGGCATTACGCGCGTTTCAGGTTGGTGATGGCCTGTCGCGCGGCCGGGTTGGACCCGGTGGACGGCCCCTATGCGGATTTTCGCAACGAGGCGGGTTACCGCGAAGAGTGCCGCCGCGCTGGCACCTTGGGCATGGTCGGCAAGTGGGCCATCCACCCAAGCCAGATCGTCGTGGCGCGCGACGCCTTCAGCCCCGATCCGGCACGTGTGGCCAGTGCGCGCCGGGTGGTCAGTGCCTATGCCGAAGCGGAGGCCGCAGGGGCGGGCTCTATCAACGTTGATGGCGTGATGGTGGATGTGGCCACCGTGCGGCTGCTGCGCAACGGGATTTTGCGCAAGGCCGAGCTGTACGGGATATAGGCAATGGCGGCGGAAAGCAAACCAGCAAAACGCGTGTCCGGCGCGTCGGCTCGTGAGTTTGAGGGCGTCATCAAGTCCGCCAAGAGGGTGCTCGAACTCTTTGAGTATTTTGCCGAATGCCGCCGCCCCTTGTCCGTGACGGATCTGGTGCGCGGCTTGGACTATCCGCAGTCGAGTGCCTCGGTTCTGCTCAAAAGTCTGACGCGACTGGGCTATCTGGACTACGACCGACAAAAGCGCCTGTATAGGCCCACTTTGCGTGTGGCCTTGCTTGGAGGTTGGGTACACGATCAGTTGTTCAGCCACGCAAGCCTGTCGCACTTGATCGATGACTTGCACCTTGTCAGCGGAGGTGAGGCCGTGATTTTGGGGATGCAGAACGACATTTATGTCCAATACATCCACCTCGTTCAGTCGCGGCACCAGCAGGTTGCATCGTGGTACATCAAGCCGGGGTCGTTGCGCCCGTTGTGCCGATCGGCCGTCGGCCGTATTTTGCTGAGCCGCAAGCCCGATGTGGAAGTGCAGCAGTTGCTGTGGCGCATCAATGCGGAGGAGGAGCCGCATCTGCGCATGCACGTGGGTGACCTTCTGAAGGAGCTCGACCGTATCCGTCGAGACGGCTACGCTTACACCGAGGGCACCGTGAATTCTGAGGTGGGCGTGCTGGCCGTGGAGATGCCTACGCCGGCCAGCCAGCCGTCGATGGCCTTGGGAATCGGCGGCCAGATTCAGACCTTGCGCCACGAGCGCGAGCGCTACCTTGCGTTGCTTCGCGAGGCTTTACAACCCTATCGGGCAAGCACGAGTTCCGGAAATACATGAATCGCCCGCCTGCAGGATTGGTTGTTTGATTGGCGCCCTTCCGGCCTTGCCGGATTCATATCTTGCGTGCATGCCCAGCCCAATAACCATCGCGGATTTCACGTTTGAGCGCCTTGCCGACGGGACTGCGCGGAAGCTGCTTGCGAAACTCCACACTCTTGGGCGTCTTCACGCCGCCAAGACGAGGCCGGCATGCGGCAATGACGTCGCTCTCCGTCAAAGATGTGCCAGGTTTGATTTGCACCACGGCGTGCACGGCCTCGCCCCACTTCTCGTCGGGCACGCCGATCACGACGCAGTCTTGCACTTGGGGTAGCGCTAGGATCACCTGCTCGACTTCCGCCGAATAAACATTGAAGCCTCCCGTGACGATCATGTCTTTCTTGCGGTCGACGATTTGCAGGTATCCGTTGACATCGAGACGGCCGATGTCGCCGGTATGGTGCCAGCCGTGCTGCGATACCTCGGCGGTGGCCTCCGGGTTCTTGTAGTACCCCTTCATCACGAAGTCGCCCCGCACGACGATCTCGCCGACCTGACCTTGCGCCAGGAGGTGGCCCGCATCGTCCATGATCCCAATCTTCGAAAACGGCGTCGCTCTGCCGCAACTCGACAACCGCTCGTCGTCCGCGATTTCGCCTCCCAGCTTGCCGTCCTTAAAGTGATCCTCGCGCGACAAGTACGCAATCAGCATCGGCGCCTCGGTCTGACCGTAGCCCTGGGTCATGACCGGCCCGAACACCGTGATCGCCTCTTTGAGCTTGTATACCGACATTGGGGCCCCGCCGTAAGTGAAGTACTTGAGCGAGGAATAGTCGACGTCACGGACATTCGGCTGCATGAGCAGGGTGTAGATCGCAGTCGGCGGCAGAAACATGCGCGAGACGCGGTATTTCGAAATGGCCGCAAGAATCGCCTGTGGTTCGGCACTGCCCAGGATCACCACCGTGCCGCCCCGGCGCATGACCGGAAAGCAAAATCGCCCCCCCACATGCGTCATCGGTGCCGCAGCCAGATACACGGGCTCGCGATCGTCCGCAAACTGCCACTCGACTCCATCGCAGAACGTGATGAAGTTCTTGTGTGTCAGCATCACGCCTTTGGGCTGCCCGGTGGTGCCTCCGGTCGCGCTCATGATGGCCACGGCGTCGGGGCTCAGTGCAGGCGTCGCGAAATGGGCAGAAAACCTCGCCGCCCACGCGAGCAGATCGGGAGCATCGTCCCACGGACGGTCAATGCAAATAGCGCGACGTATGCTGGGCGCCTGCGCGCGCAGTTCGGCCACGACGCCCGAGAACGCATGGTGGAAGAACAGCACGTCGCAGTCGAAGTCGCGCAGGGTGCGCGAAGTCTCGTCAGTCGCATTGCGCGCGTTGAGCGACAGCCAGACGCCGCCGGCACGCAGGATGCCGAGCACGCAGACAAAGGCGTACGGGTGATTGGTGCTGAGCACCGCGGCATGCGCGCCGAGCCCGAATCCTTCGGCCTCGAGTCCTGCTGCAATTTGGTTTGTCAGTGCCTGGACTTCGGAGTAGTTCAGGCTGTGCTCGCCGTCCTGCAGGCAAGTGCGTTGCGGATAGCGATCGGCCCCTTCGTCGAAGATGTCGATGGCACACGCTGCTCGCGGACTCGCGGTGCTGTACGCTGGCCCGGTGTTTTCACTCACGCCGAACTCCTGATGCATTCACGCGAGGCCCGAACGATCGGTCAGACCGTCTTGTGAGCCGATTGGAGGAGCTTGTTGAACGCATGAAAACTCGCTGCTCTGCAATGCGTTGGGTTGCACGTGGGCGCAGTTTTGGCGCGTGCAAAACGCGTGCGACGGTGACAGTATGGACTGCATCGCGTCCGATGTGGATCACCTGGCCGACTGCAAGAACCTGGATGCTTCAGTTATCACGCATGTGATGCAGGAGGAGGCGAGTCGCATCCGCGAGGCGTTGCTTGAGGCCATGCGGCACAAGCCCTCCCGCGCGCCGCATCCCAGGCCGGTGGCGGCTTGCGGCGTTGAAAATCACCGCGCTATCCTGGAATCGCTGCGGCCTTCGACTTGCAGCCCATACCGATCCACGGCGCGTCGCATCACAAAAATTCATTCGGCGCCGTTTGGATAAAGTCAACCGCCAGAGCGTGTCAGACATGCGCGAGACGCTATGCAAAAAGTAGTATCTCGGGGCTGCAATGCTCCGGCCTTCAATCAACCGGCCTTCTTCTCGCGCGGCACCCGCCCCATCAAGTAAAACTCGGGGTTGGGCATCATGCTGCTGAACGAGGCGATGCGGTTGGACAGGCCGAAAAACGCCGTGATGGCGGCGATGTCCCAGATGTCCTCGTCGTCAAAGCCGTGCGCGTGCAGCGGGGCAAAGTCTTCCTCGCCCAGTTCGTGCGAGCGCTGGCAGACCTTCATCGCAAAGTCGAGCATGGCCTTCTGGCGCGGCGTGATGTCGGCCTTGCGGTAGTTGGTGGCCACCTGGTCGGTCACCAGCGGCTTTTTCTCGTAGATGCGCAAGAGCGCGCCGTGCGCCACCACGCAATACAGGCAGCCGTTGGCGCTGCTGGTGGTGGTGACGATCATCTCGCGGTCACCCTTGCTCAGCTTGCTGGTGCGGCCCACGCTTTCGGGCTCCATCAGCGCGTCGTGATAGGCGAAGAAGGCGCGCCACTCCGCCGGGCGGCGTGCCAGGCCCAGAAACACGTTGGGGATGAAGCCGGCCTTTTCCTGCACCGCCAAGATCTTGGCCTTGATGTCCTCGGGCAGGCTGTTCAGCTCGGGCAGGGGGTAGCGGGTACTCATGGCGATGGCTCCTTCGTGGTGGACCGGGGGTTGATCACGGCTTTGTACCACCGGCGGCCGGCGGCACCCGTCGCGCAACCATAATCACGGCTTTGTTCAACGTCTTTGCAAGGATCATCGCGTGACTTCTTCCTGGATTCGAATCGGCAGCCTTGGCGCTGGCCTGCTGCTGGCCGCCGGCGCCTGCGCGGCCGCCCCCGTGACCACCGCCAGCGGCCTCGTCTATGAGTCGCTCACGGACGGCAGCGGCCCCAGCCCGACGGCGGCCGACGTGGTCAAGGTCAATTACCGGGGCACTTTTGCCGACGGCGGCAAGGAGTTCGACAGCTCGTACAAGCGCGGCCAGCCCATCGAGTTTCCGCTGGGCGGCGTGATCAAGTGCTGGACCGAGGGCGTGCAAAAGATGAAGGTGGGCGGCAAGGCGCGCCTGACCTGCCCGCCCGCCATCGCCTACGGCAGCCAGGGCGCGGGCGGCGGGGTGATTCCGCCCAACGCCACGCTGGTCTTCGAGGTCGAGCTGCTGGGTATCAAAGGCAAGTAAATTGGCTCACCCCCAGTCTCCACACGCTGCGCGTTGCTGCGCCTGGTGCTCGCCGCCAGAGGCGGCGGCCCTTCGGTCTGTCCAGACCTGCGCAGGCAGCTCTGGAGCCGCAGACCTCAGCCCCCTCAAGAGAGCATCGCCAGCGGCCGGGCCAAGCCCGTCCGCGGCGATCGCTGGCACGGCCTGCTCCGCGGCCATCTGAAGGTGAGCGAGCATCGGTGTATCGTTGGATTTGGATTGACGACAGAGTCCTGGGGCAGGGCTTCACAATACGCATAGGAGAAACCATTCCGTGAAAAAAATCTATCCATCGGCCGACGCGGCGCTCAAAGGCGTCGTGAAAGACGGCCAGCTGATTGCCGTGGGCGGCTTCGGCCTGTGCGGCATCCCCGAGGCGCTGATCCAGGCCCTGCACGACAGCAAGGTGCACAACCTGACCTGTGTCTCCAACAACGCCGGCGTGGACGGCTTCGGCTTGGGCAAGCTGCTGGAGACGCGCCAGATCAAGAAGATGATCGCCAGCTACGTGGGCGAGAACAAGGAGTTCGAGCGCCAGTACCTGGCCGGCGAGCTGGAGCTGGAGTTCACGACCCAGGGCACGCTGGCCGAGAAGCTGCGCGCCGGCGGCGCCGGCATTCCGGCCTTCTTCACGCGCACCGGGGTCGGCACCCTGGTCGCCGAGGGCAAGGAGGTGCGCGAATTCGACGGGC
>JAFEEB010000042.1 GCA_018241325.1 Pseudomonadota bacterium
ATCAACATTCGCGAGAAGAGCCCCTTTTCCGTTTGTCTCCAGGACGGTCAAGCACCGTGGGGAGGAATATAGGAGATGGCCACCTGTGTTAGAAATACATTTTTGTGATGAATTGATACGATGAACCGAATCAATCTGACGCTCCACCAGCTCAAGGTGTTCATGGTGGTTGCGCAGCAAGGCGGCTTCACGTCGGCCGCCGAGGAGTTGTCGTCCTCTCAACCCGGGCTGACCTCGGCCGTGCGGCAGCTCGAAGAGGAATTGCAGGTGCGGTTGTTCAACCGCACGACCCGTCGGGTCGAGTTGACCTCGGCTGGCCTGGAGTTGCTGCCCGTGGCCGAGCGGCTCTTTGCCGAGCTCGATCTGACGGTGCAGAGCCTGCGCGACCTGGGCAACGTGCGGCGAGGGCTGGTCATCGTCGCCGCGCTGCCGTCCTTGTCAGCGACGCTGTTGCCGCAGGCGCTGGCGCTGTTTCGCAACCAATATCCGGACGTCCGGGTTCAGCTTCGGGACGGCATTGCCAGCGAGATCGTCGAGATGGTGCGCGCAGGCCATGCCGACTTCGCGGTCGGCGCCCTGGGCGGTGCCCAGCACGCCCTGAAGTCCACCGTGGTGATGAAGGACCGGATGCACCTGGTGTGCCGCGCGGGACACCCGCTGTCGTCGCTGGGCGAGGTGCCGTGGCGGGCGCTGATCGACTATCCATTCGTGGCGATGAATGCCGGCTCCAGCGTGCGCTACATCACCGACAGCGCCTTTGCCGAGCTCGGCGTGGTCAAGGTGCCGGAGCAAGAGGTGTCGCAGCTGACCACCATGTTCGGGCTGGCGAAGGCGGGGCTCGCCGTGACGGCCATGCCGGCGGCCGTGATGCGCGCCTTCGACGTCGAGGGCGTGGTCAAGCTCCCGCTTGTCGATCCGGTCGTGGAGCGCGAACTGGGCTTCATCGTGCGTCGCGGCCACCTTCTTTCGCCGGCCGCCGAGGCGCTGATGGAGTCGGTCAGGCAAGTATCCGAAACGGCGCTTGTTGTGTGACGGCGAACCACACCGTGCGAACGGGCCGCTGACCGCACTGGGCCCAGCCGTGGACACGATCGAGTCCGGCATGGGACGTTCGTCGCTCGGGACGGTCGAGTTGGCCGACTTGGCTGGCATGCGTCGGAATGCAGAAGCAGACCGTCGTGTGCGACCGGTGGTCGGTGTCTTGTGGTCCTGTTCTCAACCCAGGGGGGGAGGGCAGGCCAAGGGGGCGGCCAGCCCGTTGTCGAACAGGGCAAGGAAGAACCGGTCACTTGCCCCACGAATCCTTCAAGCCCGCGATGCGGTTGAACACCCGCTTGCTGCCCGCCTGATGCTCGCGCCGATCGGCCACGAAGAAGCCGTGGCGCTCGAACTGAAAGCGGTCTTCGGGCTGGGCGCTGGCCAATGAGGGCTCGACCACGGCCTGCACGGTTTGCAGGCTGTGCGGATTGAGCACGCTCAAGAAATCGCGCCCGCCGGCGTCGGGCTGCTCTTCGGTGAACAGGCGGTCGTAGAGGTTGACGGTGGCGCTCACGCCGTCGTGCACGCCCACCCAGGTGATGACGCCCTTGACCTTGACGCTGTCGGCGCCGGGGGTGCCCGATTTGGTGTCTTTGATCAGGTTTGCCCGCACCACGCCTGCGCGACCAGCTTCGTTTTTTGTAGCATCCAGACACTCGATGACATAGCCGTATTTCAGGCGCACCCTGTTGCCCGGAAACAGGCGGAAGAAGCCCTTGGGTGGGGTCTCTTCGTAGTCGCTGCGCTCGATCCACACCTCCCTGCCCAGCATGAAATGCCGCTGACCCAGCTCGCTTTGGTGCGGATGCACGGGGGCGTGGCAAGGCTCCAGGTGCGCGTCGCTGCCGAACACTTCGGCCCAGTTCTCGATGACGAGCTTGACGGGCTCCAGCACGGCCATGGCGCGCGGGGCGTGCGGGTCCAGCGTCTCGCGCAGGGCGGCGTCGAGCGCGGCGTAGTCGGTCCAGGCGTTGCTGGTCTTGGTGACGCCCGAGCGCTCGGCAAACAGGCGCAGCGCCTCGGGCGTGTAGCCGCGCCGGCGCAGGCCGGCCAGGGTGGGCATGCGGGGGTCGTCCCAGCCGCTGACGTGGCCCTCTTCGACCAGCTGGCGCAGCTTGCGCTTGCTGGTGATGACGTGGCCGACGTTCAGGCGGGCAAACTCGTACTGGCGCGGCGGCGGGGCGGTGAGCAGGCCGCCTTCGCACAGGCGCTCCAGCACCCAGTCGTAGAACGGGCGCTGGTCCTCGAACTCCAGCGTGCAGATGCTGTGGGTGATTTGCTCCAGCGCGTCCTCGATGGGGTGCGCGAAGGTGTACATGGGGTAGATGCACCACGTGTCGCCCGTGCGGTGGTGCGTGGCGCGGCGGATGCGGTACAGCGTGGGGTCGCGCAGGTTGATGTTGGGGCTGGCCATGTCGATCCTGGCGCGCAGCACCATGGCACCGTCGGGGTGCTGGCCGGCGCGCATCTCCCGGAAGCGCGCCAGGTTCTCGGCCGGCGTGCGGCCGCGATAGGGGCTGTCGGTGCCAGGCGTGCCGAAGTCGCCGCGGCCGGCACGCATCTGCTCGGGCGTCTGCTCGTCCACATAGGCGTGGCCGGCTTCGATCAGGTATTCGGCCGCGCGGTACATGAAGTCGAAGTCGTCGCTGGCGAAGTATTCGTGCGGCTGCGGCACGCCGGGCTGCGTGGCGTTGTCGGCAAAGGCGTGGCTCCAGCCCAGCCAGTGGATGGTTTCGCGAATGCTGTCGACGAACTCCTGCTCTTCCTTCTCGGGGTTGGTGTCGTCGAAGCGCAGGTGGCACACGCCGCCATAGTCCTGCGCCAGGCTGAAGTTCAGCCAGATGCTCTTGGCGTGGCCGATGTGCAGGTAGCCGTTGGGCTCGGGCGGAAAGCGGGTACGGATTTTGGCCGGGTCGGGCGCGCCGGCCTGCTGGTGCGGCCCGTCGCCCGGGCTGCCGCCCCAGCGGCGCTGGGCGTAGGTGCCGGCCTGCAGGTCGTGCTCGATGGCCTGGCGGATGAAGTGGCTGGGTTTGGCGTCAGCGGCTGCGGGCGCTGCGGATTTGGGGTTTGACATGCTTCGATTTTAGGTGGCTGGTGTGCCTGCGGCGGGTGTCGGGTCCGCGCGCCGTGCCAGCATGGCGGCCATGCGCGTGGTCTTTGGTGTTACGCGTCGATACGGGTTTCACGTTCGCTTGGTGCTCCGCGGGGCCCATTGGCGCGTTTAATCGACACGCGGCTGCCGATCGTGCAGTCAGACTTCCATTCGATGGAGAAAACCATGAAAACCATGCAAGCCCTTGCCGCTGTGGGCATCCTGGTCGTCGGCGCACTCGGCTTTGCCGGCGCGACCCAGGCGCGCGACAACGTGTTCTGGTCGGTCGGCGTGGGCGCGCCCGGCGTGGCCGTGGGTGTGGGCAACGTGCCGCCAGTGGTCTATGCCCCGCCGCCGGTGTACGTGGCGCCGCAGCCGGTTTACGTGCAGCCGCGCCCCGTGTACGTGGCGCCACCGCCGGCCTACTACGCGCCGCCGGTGGTTTACCGGCCCGCACCGGTGTACTACGGGCCGCCCGGCCACTACAAGCACCGCAAGTGGCGCAAGCATCATCGCCACTGGGATTGATCGTGCACTGACGTTGCCGGGCGCTCTGGAATAATCGGGCGCCATGAGCGGCAACACCCTTGGCAACCTGTTTGCCGTCACCAATTTCGGCGAATCGCACGGGCCGGCCATCGGCTGCGTGATCGATGGCTGCCCGCCGGGCTTGGTCTTGTCCGAGGCCGACATCCAGCCCGAGCTGGATCGGCGCCGGCCGGGCACCAGCAAGTTTGTCACCCAGCGGCAGGAGGCCGATCAGGTCGAGATCCTGTCGGGCGTGTACCAGGGCCGCACCACGGGCACGCCGATTGCCCTGCTGATCCGCAACACCGATCAGCGCAGCAAGGACTATGGCGACATTGCCCAGCGCTTTCGGCCCGGCCATGCCGACTACACCTACTGGCGCAAGTACGGCGTGCGCGACCCGCGCGGCGGCGGGCGTTCGTCCGCGCGCCTGACGGCGCCCACGGTGGCGGCCGGCGCGGTGGCGCGCAAGTGGCTGCATGAAAAATACGGCACCCGCTTCCGCGGCTGCATGACCCAGGTGGGCGAGCTGGCGATCCCTTTCGAAAGCTGGGAGCACGTGGCCCACAACCCGTTTTTTGCCCCGGTGGCCGACGTGTCGGCCATCGAGGACTATATGGGCGTGCTGCGCAAGTCGGGCGACTCGTGCGGCGCCCGCCTGCGCGTGACGGCGCAGAACGTGCCCGTCGGCTTGGGCGAGCCCATTTACGACCGGCTTGACGCCGACATCGCCCACGCGCTGATGGGGCTGAACGCCGTCAAGGGCGTGGAGATCGGCGACGGCTTTGCGAGCGTGGCGCACAAGGGCAGCATGCACGGTGATTCGCTGCGCGCCGATCCGCGCGGCAGCTTTGCCAGCAACCACGACGGCGGCGTGCTGGGCGGCATCAGCACCGGGCAGGACCTGGAAGTGGCCATTGCCATCAAGCCCACCAGCTCGATCCTGGTGCCGCGCGCCTCGATCGACGAGACCGGCGCGCCGGTCGAGTTGATCACCAAGGGCCGGCACGACCCCTGCGTGGGCATTCGCGCCACGCCGATTGCCGAGGCGCTGCTGGCGCTGGTGGTCATGGAGCACGCGCTGCGCCAGCGCGCGCAGTGCGCCGACGTGGCCGTGCCCGACGGGTTTTGAGCGCCCGTGGCCGAGCCGACCCCAGATGACCCCGGCCTTGCCCGCCAGCTGGCGGGCGCCTTGCATGACCTGCGCCAGCCGCTGGACGCGTTGGCGATCTATGCCGACCTGCTGACCAGTGACCCGGCGCAGGCCGCCGAGCTGGCACCCCGGATGGCCCGCGCGGTGGCCTTGGCCCAGGGCCTGGCCCGATCACTGCAAGACTTTGCGGCACTGGAGGCGCCCAGCGCTGCGCAGGTGTCGCCGCCGTTGCCCGTGAGCGTGCTTTTGGCGGATTTGTCGGTGGTCTACGAGCCGCTGGCGCGGCACAAGGGCTTGCGCTGGCGCGTGCGGGGGCTGGATGCCGTGCTGCACACCGACGCCGCCCTGCTGCACCGATTGCTGGGCAACCTGCTGGCCAACGCCATTGGCTACACCGCGCGTGGCGGCGTGCTGCTGGCGGTGCGCCAGCGCCGCACTGGTCTCGTGTTCGAGGTGTGGGACACCGGAGCCGGCATGGCGCCGCAGGATCAGCAGCGGGTGTTCGAGCCTTTCGTGCGCCTGGGTGCGGGAGGCGAGGGCGCTGGCCTGGGGCTGGCCGTGGTTCGGGCGCTGGCGGAGCGCCTTGGATGCACCGTGGCGCTGCGGTCACGCCCGGGGCGCGGCAGCGTGTTTCGGGTGACGCTCAGGGTTCAGGACCCGAGCAGGCCGTTCATGCGGGCATAGTGCAGGGTCTGCGTGCGACTTTTGACGCCCAGGCGCCGGAACAGGCGCCACAGGTGCACCTTGACGGTGTGCTCGCTGATGCCCAGGCGCTCGGCGATTTCGCGGTTGGACAGGCCTTCGTCCAGCATGATCAGCAGCTGTTTTTGGCGCTTGGACAGGCGGGTGATGTCCTCCAGCCCGCCCATCTCGCTGTCGCCTTGCAGCATCAGGCGCAGGGCATTGACGATCTCGGCGGCACCCGCCGATTTTTCGATGTAGACGTCGGCGCCCGCTTCGCGACACCATTCCTCCATGTCGGAGGCTGGCGTGGCCGAGATGACCGCCAGCGGCACGTCGGGAAACTGATTGCACACCAGGCGCACGCCCGACAAGCCCAGGGTGTCGGGCAGCTTCAGGTCAAGGCAAAACAGCTCGGGCGCGCTGCCCTTGGCGATGGCGGGCTCCAGTTCGGACAGCTGTGACAGCTCGATCAGCTCGGTGCCCGGCCGCACGCGCCGCAGCAGCATGACGATGGCCTCGCGCATCAGCGGATGGTCGTCGATTACGTAAATGGCCAAATCTCACTCCCTTGTTGCTGGGCCCGATTATTGGCGATGGCGCAGCGTTTTTTACGCAAAAATAATTAATTTGTTCGCGCTCGCCGCTCGGAATCGGTACAAAGTCACAAATGGTCTGAAGATCAGTTTCGGGCTTCTTCAGCTCGCAGGGACTCCAGCGCGCGCTGCAACGCGGGGGCACCGGGGTCGGGCTGGGGCTGCAAATGCGCGGTCAACGCCGCCAGCGCCCGCGCGCCTTCGGCCTGCAAGCGCTTGACGGCCTGGCCGGCCTCACGCGGCGCGTCGAAGCCCCGGCTTTGCAGCAGCACGGTGCCGCTGGCGTCGGTCAGCTTGAAGTAAAAGCGCCCGTCGGCCTCGCGGTATTGCTTGAACGCCGGCAGGGTGGCGCGCGCGCTGGTCTTGCCCGCGGCCGATGCGCCCTGCGCCGTCAGCGCACGCAGCCCCACGGCATGGCGCAGCGTGTGCATGAAGGGTGTGGCCAGGGCGCGCGCCTTGCGGGCGCCGGCTTGCAGCACGGCCTCGACCTCCTCGGGGTGGGCCATCAGGTGCTCGTAGCGCGCGCGCATGGGGCCGATCTCGCGCTCGATGCGCTCGAACAGCTGCTGCTTGGCGTCGGCCCAGCCGATGCCGCCCCTGAAGGCCTGCGCGAACGCTGCGGCCTCCGCGTCGTCGGCAAAGGCGCGGTAGATGGCGTACAGCGCCGAGCCCTCGGTGTCCTTGGGCTCGCCCGGCGCGCGCGAGTCGGTGACGATGGACATGATCTGCTTGCGCATTTGCTCGCGCGGGCCGAACAGGGCGATGGTGTTGTCGTAGCTCTTGCTCATCTTGCGCCCGTCCAGGCCGGGCAGCAGGGCCACGTTGTCGTCGATCAGTGCTGCCGGCGGCGTCAGCAGCTCTTGTCCGGCGCCGTACAGGTGGTTGAAGCTGGCAGCCATGTCGCGCGCCATCTCGATGTGCTGGATCTGGTCGCGCCCCACCGGCACCTGGTGCGCGCTGAACATCAGGATGTCGGCGCCCATCAGCACCGGGTACATGAACAGGCCCGCGGTGACGTCGGCGTCGGCGTCCTGGCCGGCCGCCTGGTTCTTGTCCAGCATGGCCTTGTAGGCATGCGCGCGGTTGAGCAGGCCTTTGCCGGTGACGCAGGTGAGCAGCCAGGTGAGTTCGGGAATCTCGGGGATGTCGGACTGGCGGTAGAAGGTGACCTGCTCCGGGTCCAGGCCGGCAGCCAGCCAGCTGGCGGCGATCTCCAGCGTGCTGCGCTGCACGCGCGCCGGCTCCTGGCACTTGATGAGGGCGTGGTAGTCGGCCAGGAAGTAAAAGCTCTGCACGCCCGGCTGGCGGCTGGCGCGCACCGAGGCTCGGATCGAGCCCACGTAGTTGCCCAGGTGCGGCGTGCCGCTGGTGGTGATGCCGGTGAGAACGCGGCGCGAAGCGGGTGAATTCATGACAGAAGCAGTTTCAGCGGGGTGAGCGCCGCATCCAGAAACGCGAAGGTGAGCTGCATCAGCGGGCGCATCCACAGATTGCTGATGACGCCGGCCACGACGAGGGCCATGACGATGAAAAAGCCCCAGGGCTCGATGCGGCTGACGGCGATGGCCTGGCGCGCCGGCAGCAGGCCCACCAGCACGCGCCCGCCGTCCAGCGGAGGCAGGGGGAAGAGGTTGAAGACGAACATCACCACATTGACCAGGATGCCGCCGCGGCACATGTCGATGAAAAAGCGCTCGTCCACGCCGGCGGCGATCAGCAGGTACAGCACGATGCCCCAGCCCAGCGCCATCAGCAGGTTGGACACGGGGCCGGCCAGCGCCACCCAGATCATGTCGCGCTTGGGGTTGCGCAACTGGCCGAAGTTGACCGGTACCGGCTTGGCGTAGCCGAAGATGAAGGCGCCGCTGGTCATCACGTACAGCACCAGCGGCATCAGGATGGTGCCGACGGGGTCGATGTGCTTGATCGGGTTGAGCGTGACGCGCCCCAGAAAGGACGCGGTGCCGTCGCCAAAGTGGCGCGCCACGTAGCCATGGGCCGCCTCGTGCACGGTGATGGCAAACAGCACCGGCAGGGCGTAGATGGCGATGGTCTGGATGATGTCGTTGAAGTCCACGGCGGGGATTGTGTCAGAGTGGGCGACACGCTCGAGCGGCGCTGATCATGTGGCGTGCTTGCGCGCCGCACGGCGGACAACCCGTCAGGGCGGCCCGGTGGAGCAGCCCGTGCAGGCCTTGACTGGGCGTCGGCGGCGCTGTTGCGGCCCGGACGTTTTTCGCTTGTGGGTTCCCGCTCCGAACGGCATCATCCGCAGGCCGGCCGATCTTGGCCACTGACAGGAGCCACTCATGAAGCCTTGGCAACCGTTCTTGCGCCGCCGTACCCTGCTGCTGGCGACCGCGGCCATTCTGGCGGGCTGCGCCGCGCCGCGCGCGCCGGTCGAGACCGCGGCGTCGAATCCGGCGCTCGCTCAGCCGATCCGCCTGGTCACCTCGGGCGGCTTTGCCGAGGCGCATCGGCGCTTGTTTCCGCTGTTCGAACAGCAGACGGGCGCGAAGGTCGAGTCGGCTTACGGCTCGTCCATGGGCGCGTCCGCGACGTCGATACCGCACCGCCTGGAGCGCGGCGAGCCGATTGACGTTGTCGTCCTGGAGCGCGGCGCGCTGGACAAACTGGTGGCCGCCGGCCTGGTGGTGCCGGGCAGCCAGGTCGATCTGGTGCGCTCGTCGATTGGTCTGGCCGTGCGCGCCGGCGCGCCCGTGCCCGACATCAGTACCGAGGCCAAGCTCAGGCGGGTGCTGCTGGACGCGCCATCGATCGCCTATTCGGCCAGCGCCAGCGGGGTGTTTTACGAGACCACGATACTCAAGAAGCTGGGCATCGAGGCCCAGGTGTTGCCCAAGAGCAAGAAAATCGTGGGCGATCGCGTGGGCACCATCGTGGCGCGGGGCGATGCGGCAGTGGGCATGCAGCAGGTGAGCGAATTGCTGCCGATCGAAGGCATCACATACGTCGGCCGCTTGCCCGATTCGGTGCAGAGCTACGCCGTGTTTTCGGCCGGCATCACCACCAAGGCGCAGAACCCCGAAGGGGCCAAAGCGCTGCTGCGCTTCTACCAGTCGGCCCAGGCCCGGCCGGTGATTGAAAAGACCGGGCTGGAGGCCGTGCCGCCCGCGCGCTGAGGTTTCTTCAAGGCGCCCAATTCCACCACCTCAACCCATCCATCCAAGGAACAATCATGCCAATCAACCGCCGCTCGTTCGCATGGGGCGCTGCCTGTACGGCCCTGGCTCCTGCCTTGCATGCGCAAGAAACCTGGCCCACAAAGACGATCAAGCTCATCGTGCCTTACGCCGCGGGCGGCTTTGCCGACACGCGTGCGCGCAAGATCGCCGATGCGCTGGGCAAGGTCTTGGGCCAATCGGTCATCGTCGACAACCGCGGCGGCGCCGGCGGCGTGACCGGCACGGACGCGATCGCCAAGGCCACCGACGGTCACACCTTCGGCTTCGGCTCGCCGGCGCCGCTGGTCATCAACCCCATGTTGATGAAGAAGATGCCGTATGACGCCGAAAAGGCGTTCAAGCCCATCATCCTGATCGAGCAGTCGCCGCTGTTTCTGACCACCGCGCCCAACCAGCCGTTCAAGACGGTCAAGGAGCTGGTGGACTACGCGCGCGCCAATCCGGGCAAGTTGACATATGGATCATCGGGCGTGGGCGGCGCGCACCACCTGTCGGGCGAGTTGCTGGCGTTTCAGACCAAGACCCAGATGACGCACGTGCCCTACAAAGGGGGCTCGCTGGCCGCCACCGACCTGATGGGTGGGCACTTGGCGTTCATGTTCGAGATGGGCTATTCGGCCCTGCCGTCGATCAAGGCCGGCAAGATCAACGCGCTGGCCGTCTCCAGCCGCGAGCGCCTGAAGGTGCTGCCCAACGTGCCCACGCTGGACGAAGCCGGCGTCAAGGGTTTCGAGTCCTACAACTGGCTGGGCATGATTGCGCCCGCCAGCGCGCCCGACGCGGTGGTGGCCAAGCTGAACGCGGCGGTGAACGCCGCGCTCAAGCGCGACGACCTCAAGCACATGATCGAAGGCAGCGGTGGGATCGTGGTGGGCGGCACGCCCCAGGCTTTTGGCGAATTCATCGCGCAGGAGCGGGCCAAGTGGGCGCCCGTCATCAAGAGCGCCAACATCACGCTGGATTGACCCTATAGCCCCAGCCGCGCCGGATCGCCGCGCCCGCGCCGCAGCACGGTGGGGGTGTCGCCGCTCAGGTCCACCACGGTGGTCGCCACCCGCGGGCAGGCGCCGGCGTCGATGACGGCGGCGATGTCGTGCTCCAGCCGCTCGCGGATGGCCGCGGGATCGTTTTGCGGGTCCTCATCGCCGGGCAGGATCAGGGTGGTGGCCAGCAGCGGGGCGCCGTGCAGCTCGATCAGTCCTTGCAGCGCGCCGTGCTCGGGCACGCGCAGGCCGATGGTCTTGCGCTGCGGGTGGCTGACGCGCCGGGGCACTTCCTTGCTGGCTTCCAGGATGAAGGTGAAAGGCCCAGGCGTGCCCAGCTTGAGCAGGCGGTATTGCGCGTTGTCCACCCGCGCGTAGTTGGCCAGCTCGCTCAGGTCGCGGCACAGCAGGGACAGCAACTGTTTGTCGTCCAGCCGGCGGATGTGGCGCAGGCGGTCGGCCGCGGCGCGGTCGTCCAGCTGGCAGACCAGCGCGTAGCTGGAGTCGGTGGGCACGGCCAACACATCGCCGCGCCGCAGCAGGTCGGCCGCCTGCTTGAGCAGGCGCGCCTGCGGGTTGTCGGGATGCACGGTGAAGAGTTGGGCCATGGGGCGATTCGGGTGACTATGCTTTTGATAGTGTAGAGCGGCGGCGCAGCGGGCGCGTGCGTCGGGTTTTCATTCATCGACCCGGCCTGCGAGGGCAGTGTGGCGACGATGCGATCGACCTGGTAGGTCGGGTCCGCGCAGCGAACCCGACGTGGATGCGCTCGAGAACCTGCCGTGTGCAGCGACAACCCCCGTCGGGCTTTCGTTCCTCAACCCGACCTACGGGGACGGCGTCGATGGGACGTGGATGCGATCGGCCAGCAGGCTCCAGACCGGGGTCAGGTCCGCCGGCAGCGGCGGCAGGCGGCCCAGGTCGATGTGGCTCTCGTTCGGGCTGTGGAAGTCGCTGCCGCGCGAAGCGGCCAGGTCCAGCTCGCGCGCCAGATCGGCGTAGCGCAGCGCCTCGGCGGACGTATGGCTGCCGGTGACCACTTCGACCCCCTGGCCGCCATGCTGCTTGAATTCGGAAAACAAGGCGTACTCCACGGTCGGGCTGAAGCGGTAGCGCGCCGGATGCGCCACCACGGCCACGCCGCCGGCCTGGGTGATCCAGCGCACCGCGTCGCCCAGGCGAGCCCAGCGGTGCGGCACGTAACCCGGCTTGCCTTCGGTCAGGTACTTGCGAAACACCTCTTGCGTGTCGCGGCACACACCGGCATCGACCAGAAAGCGCGCGAAGTGCGTGCGCGAGATCAGGGCCGGGTTGCCCACGTACTTGAGCGCACCCTCGTAGGCGCCGGGGATGCCCGCCTTGGCCAGTTGCTGCGCCATGTCGCGGGCGCGCGGACCGCGACCGTCGCGCGTGTCGGCCAAGCCCTGCACCAGTGGCGCGTTGTCGGGGTCGAAGCCCAGCCCGACGATGTGTACCGTGGTGTCGGCAAAGGTGACCGAGATTTCGACGCCGCTCAGGTAGTCCAGCCCGATGGCCTTGGCCGCTGCCTGTGCGCGCTGCTGGCCGCCCACCTCGTCATGGTCGGTCAGCGCCCAGAGGTCCACGCCGCCGCCCTGGGCGCGCGCGGCCAATTCTTCGGGTGTCAGGGTGCCGTCGGAGACGACCGAATGGCAATGCAGGTCAGGGTTGGCGTAGGCAGTCACATACACATTTTACGAAGGGACGGCGTGCCGCGTTGGCCAGCGGGCCATTGTCAACCCCAAATAGAAATGTC
>JAFEEB010000043.1 GCA_018241325.1 Pseudomonadota bacterium
AAAAAAAAAAACAAAAAAAGAGAGGGGGGGGGGGGGGAAAGAAAGGAAAAAGGAAAAAAAAAAAAAAAAAAGCGCGAGAAGGAGAAAGCGCAACGGAGGCGACAGGCAGCCACACGCACGCGCTGCATGGAGGTGTTGGTCGCCTGAGTGTCGAACGCCAGCAGTCTCGCCCCCGCCCGCCGCGCAAAGTCAATCGCCTGCGCCGCGATCTCCGCGAGGCCGACCTATCAGCGTACCAGCCAATATTGGTATCAAACCGCACTATATCGCACCATGCTTCCAATGCGCTTCCCCTGCATGTCCTTCGCGACGCGAAGACCTACAGCCCGGAGAAGGTCGATGAAAGGGACAGAGAACAGAGGTCGGATCCTACCCTGAAGCCAGTATCCATAGGAGCTTTTTTCAAGGCAGTACGCGGCCAAAAGGCGTTTTGAGGCCTCATCCTGCCCATAGGTGAGCAAGGCCGCCCCGAAAACGGATGCGACGTTCAATCGACCTCCACGCAGAAGAGGAAGTAGCGCTCCTCCTTGAGCATCGACTGCCACATCGCAGGGAGGTAATCATCCTGTGTGAATGAAGGTCAGGAGCGAGAAGAACAGTGCGATAGGAGGGAGATGCTACTCTGAACAGGTTCTGGCAGAGTTCGGCGACGCATGGCTGGTCCTCAGGCGTGCCGGGTCGAAACGCGAGCTTGAGCGCGGCCTCGCTCATGCTGCTTCGAGAAGGCTCGCTCTGTGCAGCACACGGATTGATGAAGGTCCAGGGCTCAGCAGGGAACGCGAAGGCGTGGGTTCGCAAGATGCGGGTCGGCTGCGAAGGTGAAGGAGCACTGCTGTGAAGAGAAGGAGCTTAGGTCTGAGGTCAACCAATCGGGACGGACTTCGTTTTCTTTCCCCGAGCATTTGCATGCGAACGGCGATGGGCGCGGCGGATCGACGGTGGGATCGAACGAAGGGACACTGGCATCGCGCGCAGGACATCCGCTGCTTGCAAGAGCGCTCGCGATCCAGAGCGCTGGAAGAGACAACACTACTTTTTCGGGGACATCGGTTTAAATTCAACGAACGGGAGAGATCTGACGTCAGCGCAGGGGCTGCCATGCGTGTTTAGAACAGCAGGGGCAGAGCGGCGGCGGCGGCGGCAGCGCCAGCGCGCGGTCCAGCGCCGGCGCCAGCAGCGCGTCGAGCGCGTCGGCCTCGGCAATGCAGCCGTGCAGCAGCGCGTCGAAGTGTTCGCGGTCGATCTGCGCGAAGTCGTCCATCTCCTGCAGGTGCGCCTCGATCTGCGCCGGCTCGGCACGCGCCAGCAGCCACTGGTACAGGCCCTTGAGCGCGACTTCGCGCGCGCGCCGCCGCGCGCTGCGCGGGTTGGGGCGCTTGCGTGCCGGCCCGGCCGCGGGCGCGTCGCCGTGCTCCGCGGTGGTCACAGCGCGTCCAGCAGTTGCGCCATCTCGATCGCCACGCGCGCCGCGTCGCGGCCCTTGTCGGCGGCGCGGGCCCAGGCCTGGGCCTCGTTCTCGACGGTCAGGATGGCGTTGGCCACCGGCAGGCGGTGGTCGAGCGCGACCCGGCTGACGCCGGCGCCGCTTTCGTTGGCCACCAGCTCGAAGTGGTAGGTTTCGCCGCGCACGATGCAGCCCAGCGCGATGAGCGCGTCGAAGTCGTCGCCGTCGGCCAGCGCCTGCAGCGCCAGCGGGATCTCGAGCGCGCCCGGCACCTGCACGCGGCGGATGTCGGCCTCGGCCACGCCCAGCGCCGCCAGCTCGGCCAGGCAGGCGCGCAGCAGCTCGGCGGTGACGGCCTCGTTGAAGCGTGCCTGCACGATGCCCACGCGCCGCCCGGTGCCGTCGAGGCCCTGCGCGCTGCCCTGGTCGGCGTGCTGCATGCTCAATCCCCCGCGCCGACGAAGCCGGTGACTTCGAGGCCGTAGCCGGTCATGCTGGGCATGCGCCGCGGGCTGCCCAGCAGCTTCATGCGCGCCACGCCCAGCTCGCGCAGGATCTGCGCGCCGATGCCGTAGGTGCGCAGATCGAGCATCGCCGCGGGCGCCGCCGCCGGCACGTCGGGCGCGCCCAGCAGCCGCGCCTCGAACGCGACGCTGTCCTGCTGGGTGCAGTTCAGCAGCACCGCGATGCCGCGGCTCGCGGCGTGCAGCGCCGTCAGCGCGCGCGGCAGCGGCCAGCTGTGGCCGCTGTCGCCGGCATCGAGCAGGTCGAGCGCGGTGAAGGGCTCGTGCACCCGCACCAGCACCTCGTCGGCCGGGCCCCAGCTGCCGTGCGCCAGCGCCAGGTGCACGCCGCCGGCGCGGTCGCCGAACACGTGGCAGTCGAAGAGCCCCTGCGCGGTGTGCAGCCGGCGCTGGCCGCGGTGCTTGATCAGCGTCTCGTGGCGGCTGCGGTGGCCGATCAGGTCGGCGATCGTGCCGATCTTGAGCCCGTGCTCGCGCGCGAAGACCTGCAAGTCCGGCAGCCGCGCCATGGTGCCGTCGTCCTTCATGATCTCGCAGATCACCGCGGCCGGCTCGAGCCCCGCCATGCGCGCCAGGTCGCAGCCGGCTTCGGTATGGCCGGCGCGCATCAGCACGCCGCCTTCGACCGCCTGCAGCGGAAAGATGTGGCCCGGCTGCACCAGGTCGGTGGCCCGCGCGTGGGCGGACACGGCGGCCTGCACGGTGCGCGCGCGGTCGGCGGCGCTGATGCCGGTGGTGACGCCCTCGGCCGCCTCGATCGAGACGGTGAAGGCCGTGCCCATCTTGGTGCCGTTGTGCTCGACCATGGGCGGCAGGCGCAGGCGCTCGCAGCGCTCGCGCGTGAGGGTCAGGCAGATCAGGCCACGGCCGAAGCGCGCCATGAAGTTGATGGCCTCGGGCGTGACGTGGTCGGCCGCCAGAATCAGGTCGCCCTCGTTCTCGCGGTCTTCCTCGTCCACCAGGATCACCATGCGCCCGGCGGCCAACTCGGCCACGATGTCTTGCACCGGAGAAATCGCGCGTGGGGCGAGGGTTTGCGGGGGCAGGGGGGTGTTCATGTCGGTCGTGAAAGGGGCGGCTCGCGGTGCGCGCGCACATATCGGCCAGCCGATACGGGAAAAACCTGCATTATCGGCGCTTTGCGACGGCCCGGACCGCTTGCGGCGTCCGAACGCTCTTGAAATGTGAGCGGCCAGCGCCCGTCCCGTCAGCGCGAGACGCGGGTTTTGCTTTGCATGCCGAACGGGTGGCGCCTTGTCGATTCAGCCGGGCGCCGGCGCCGGCCTCGAACGCGGTCCGGCCCCGACGGGGGCGCCAACACCGCCCCGTTGCGGGATCAGGCCGAGGGCCGCAGCTTGCGCACGCGCAGCGACAGCAGCACCAGCAGCACGCCGAAGACGAAGGCATAGGCCGCGATCAGCCACAGCACGGCCAGCGCGCCGACGCCGGGGTTCCAGACCAGCAGCGCGCCAAACACCACCGAGGCCAGGCCGCCCAAGCCCAGCAGCCATTCGCCCTCGATCTCCTTGCGCAGGCGCACGGCCGCCGCGATCTGCAGCACCCCGGTGATGATGGCCCAGGCGGCGATGTACAGCAGCAGCACCAGCGCCGTGATGCCCGGCACCGCGAACGTGAGCGCGCCGGCCGCGATGCTGACCAGGCCCCACAGCAGCAACAGCCACCAGTGCGGGTTGCCCTGGCGGTGGCTGATGGACAGCCACACGCCCAGCACGCCGTCGGCCACCGCATAGACGCCGAACAGCAGCACCAGCGCCACCAGCGTGATGCCCGGCTGCATCCAGGTCAGCACCGCAAAGGCGATCGCCAGCGCGCCGCGCAGCAGCAGCAGCCACCAGTTCTTCGAGAGCGCGATGGCAAGCGAATCGATCAGCGTGGTCATGAAAAACCTCCGTCCGTGTATCCAAGACGGGTTCATGATACGGATGCCCGCGGCCCGGAGGTTTCAGACTGTGATCGCAATGCGGCCGGCCGCAAGCGGCCGACGGACGGCGCCACCCGTTCTGCTTGCCGGTGTCTCGATGCCGTGTTGTGCGGGGCGCACAGCTTTGTCTCGATTCATGAAATGGCTTGCGCCGAGCGCCTGATCGCGGATAAGTTCGGCGGTTTGCCATGTTCAGCGGTTCCCCGGAACCGAACGACAGGAGCGTTCTCGATGAGCCCATCGACCGTCAATGCGCGCGCCAAGCGCCTGGCCCTTCTGGTGGCCCTTTGCAGTGCCGCGGCCGCATGCGGCGGGGGCGGCAGCGATACACCTGCCCCATCGCCAGCGCCATCACCTGCCCCGTCACCTGCTCCAGCGCCTGCTCCCGCTGCGCAAACCTGCGCCGACATGGGGGCCTTGCTGACCGCGATCAACGCCGCGCGCGCCCAGGCGCGGGTGTGCGTCAACGGGCAGTCGCCCCTGCCGGCGGTGGCGCCCCTGGGCTGGAATGCACAGCTGGCGGCGGCGGCGGATCGGCACTCGACGGACATGGCCGTGCACAACTTCATGGATCACACCGGGTCGGACGGCAGCTCGGCCACCCAGCGCATCACCCAGGCCGGTTACGTCTGGAGCGCGTGGGGCGAGAACATTGCCGCCGGCTATCCGACGGCGGCCGCCGTGGTGCAGGGCTGGCTGGGCAGCCCCGGACATTGCGCCAACATCATGAGCGCCCGCTTCACGGACTTTGGCGCCAGTTGCCGCTCCAGCGCCGCCGCCACGTATGGCAGCTATTGGACGACGGACTTCGGGCGCCCTTGACCGCTGCGCCCCGCTTGGGTGAAAAGCGCGCGGCGGTCGTGCCAGCGAGCCCGGCCCCTGCGTGCGGGAGCCTCAGCCCCGCAGCGGGCGGGCCTTGGCGGTCCAGGCGAGACGGGCGGCCGTGTTCACGCCTTCGGGTCCGCTCAATCGCCCAGCGCCGCCAGCGCGCGCTGGGTAATTTCCTCCACGCTGCCGGTTCCTTGAATGGCGCGGTATTTGGGCGCGGCGGCCGGCTCGCGCGCGGCCCATTGGCTGTAGTAGTCCACCAGCGGACGGGTCTGCTGGCTGTATACGTCCAGGCGCTTGCGCACGGTGTCTTCCTGGTCGTCGGCGCGCTGCACCAGGGGCTCGCCGGTGACGTCGTCCTTGCCCTCGACCTTGGGCGGGTTGAAGGTGATGTGGTAGGTGCGGCCCGACGCGGGGTGGCTGCGGCGCCCGCTCATGCGCTCGATGATGGCGTCGAAGGGCACGTCGATCTCCAGCACGTAGTCCAGCTTGACGCCGGCGCTTTTCATGGCTTCGGCCTGCGGGATGGTGCGTGGAAAGCCGTCGAACAGGAAGCCCTTGGCGCAGTCGGGCTGGGCGATGCGCTCCTTCACCAGGTTGATGATGAGCGCATCGCTGACCAGGCCGCCCGAGTCCATCACCCCTTTGGCTTGCAGGCCCAGCGGCGTGCCGGCCTTGACGGCGGCGCGCAGCATGTCACCGGTGGAGATTTGCGGGATGCCGTACTTCTGGCAGATGAAGGCCGCCTGCGTGCCCTTGCCAGCGCCCGGGGCGCCCAGAAGAATCAGTCTCATGCCAGTCCTCGATATGTCGTGATCGCACCCGCGCAGGCTGCGTTGTCGGCCGCGCGGCGGTGGCCGCCCGGCGCTTCAAATCAAGAATAGCACGCGCACCCCGTCGCCAAGCTGACGTGCGCGACAGATCGGGGTCATTTCGTCACCCGCTGTACAGCGCGCGCACGCGCGCCAGGTCTTCGGGCGTGTCCACGCCGGGGCCGGGCGCGTGCGGCGTCACGTGCACCGCGATGCGGTGGCCGTGCCAGAGCGCACGCAGCTGCTCCAGCGCCTCGCAGCGCTCGATGGGCGCGGGCGCGAGACGCGGAAAGCCGCGCAGGAAGCCGGCGCGGTAGCTGTAGAGGCCGATGTGGCGCAGCGGCGCGGGGTCGGTGGGCAGGCGGGTGATGCCGCCGGCATTGCCGTCGCGCCACCAGGGCAGGGGCGCGCGCGAGAAGGCAAGCGCCAGGCCCCGCGCGTCGGTGACCACCTTGACGACGTTGGGGTTGGTGAATTCTTCTACTGTTTTGATAGCGTGTGCCGCAGTACCCATCTGCGCCAACGGCTGATTGGGCAACAAGGCTGCCACGGCGTCGATCAGCGCGGGCTCGATCAGCGGCTCGTCGCCCTGCACGTTGACGACGACGTCGTCGCCGTCCAGGCCGAGCTGCTCGCAGGCCTCGGCCAGGCGGTCGCTGCCGCTGGGGTGGTCGGCGCGGGTGCGCAGCGCCTGCACGCCGTGCGCGGCGCAGGCGGCGACGATCTCGGGCGCGTCGGCGGCCACCACCACCCGCGCCGCGCCCGACCGGGCCGCACGCTCGGCCACGCGCACCACCATGGGCTTGCCGCCGATGTCGGCCAGGGGCTTGTCCGGCAGGCGCGTGGAGGCCAGGCGGGCCGGGATCAGGACGATGAAGGGTGCGGTCATGGATGCGATGGGTGCGCCGCCCCGCCCATGGGGTCGGCGCGGCGCGCGGCTCACTGCACCGAGATCTGCCGGCGCGTCGGCGATGCGTCGAAGACGAGCTGGCTGGGCCAGTTGGGCCAGCTCACGCCCAGCGTCCCGTTGTTGGGGTTGCCGGTGCGTGCGAAGGCGGCCAGGGTGCTCATCATCGCGTCGGACAGCTCGGCGCGCCCGGGCTGGTTGGCGTCGGTGAACATGACGTTGGCATACAGCGAAGGCCCGAAGTTGCCGAACAGGAACGGCAGGTCGAACGCATGGGCGGCGCCATAGACGTCGTTCCAGGGGGCGGCCTCCTGCTTCCAGTCGAAGCGGTAGGTCCACACGCTGGCCGGCGTCTGCGTCAGCAGCGCATCGAGCAGGTTCTTGCGCGAGGCGCGGAAGAACTTGGCGTCCAGGTCCGCGACGGCGACGTCGTAGGCCGCGCCGTCGGCGTAGGCGGGGTTGATGATGTCCGCAAAGGTCGCGGCCCGGGCCTGCGCCGCGTTGAACAAAATCGGGAACAGCTGGGCGTCGGTCAGTTTGATGCCCGCGGGGTGCCCGACCAGGGGCAGAAAGGACGACAGCAGCTTGTCTTCGCTGGCCGTCATGCCGGCCAGCAGCGGCACCTTGGCGTAGTTGCCCGCCAGAATGGCCGCGATCGGGTCGGTCGCCACCACCGTGCCTTCGGGGATCGGGCCCGAGGCGGTGGTGTTGGCAATGCCGCCCACGGTGCGCAAGCCCACGCGCAAGATCGTGCTGGCCGGCTTGCCGCGCAGGTAGGCGGCGATGTCGGCATGGCTGTGGCCGGCGACCCAGGCGGTGGCGGCCGCCGCATCGGCGGCGCTGCCGTCGTCGATCAGCAGCTTGAGCAGCAGCAGGTTGGACAGCAGCTCGTAGGTGGGCACGCCGTTGAGCGTCGGGATGTAGCCGTTGTTGCCCTTCAGGTCGTTGACGGGCTGCGGAAAGCCCGGGCTGGTGCCCAGCGAGATGCCGCCCGACAGCGGCGCCATGCGGTGAAACAGCCCCGCCGTGCGCTGGTTGGGCGCGGTCATCACCGCCAGCACGTTGATGGCGCCGGCCGACTGCCCCGACAGCGTGACGTTGCGCGCGTTGCCGCCAAAGGCGCCGATGTTGCCCTGCACGAACTTCAGCGCGGCGATGATGTCCAGGATGGCGAAATTGCCCGACTGGTCGTCGGCCGTCAGCGTGGGGTCGGCCACCGTGTCGCGCAGCGCCGGGTGGCGGAAAAAGCCCAGCTGGCCGAGCCGGTAGTTGGCCGACACCACGACGGCGTTGGCCTTGCGCGCCAGCGCCGCGCCGTCGTAGGTCGGGTCGGCGCTGTAGCCGGTGATGTTGCTGCCGCCGTGGATGAACACGATCACGGGCAGGTCGCGCTCGTCCGTGGCCGGGCGCCAGATGTTCAGCGACAGGCAGTCTTCGCTGCCCGGCGTGTTGCCCGAGGCGATGTTCTGTCCCACCGTGGCGTCGAACGTGTTGTTGTTGCCGGGGCTGTACAGGCGCGGGTTCTGGATGCAGGAGTTGCCGAACGCCCGGGCGTCCAGCGTGCCGGCCCAGGGCGCGGGCGCCACCGGCGCGCGCCAGCGCAAGTTGCCCACGGGCGCCTTGGCGAAGGGGATGCCTTTCCAGAACAGCGTGCCGCTGCGCGCGGCGTCGTTCACGCCCGCGACGGCGCCGTACTGCGTGCTGCGAATCTTCGGGTCATCGTCGCTGCCACCGCAGGCGCCCAGCGCCAGCACGCCGGCGGCGGCGAGCGCGCCCAGGCCGCGCTTGGCGGTCATCCAGTTCATCATGGCTTGCTCCTCGTCGTTGTGGGTCGATCCGGCGCTGCAAAGCCTCGTGGTCCGTGGCCGGAAAGGGCATTCTACGGTTCGATCACCGGTGCTCCGAAAGCGTGGCGTGCTTGGCTGCAAGGGCCGAATATCGAGATCGCGCCGCCTCGGGCCGGGCCGCCGTGGCGGCCGCCGGCCAGCCGATGGCGCCCGCTATTCCACCAGCGGGGTGCGCGGCGGCAGCGCCTCGAGTTCTTCGTCCGAGAGCGTGCGCGCTTCGCTCTCCAGCATGATGGGGATGCCATCGCGGATGGGATAGGCCAGGCGGGCCGAGCGGGAGAGCAGCTCCTGCTTGTCGCGGTCGTAGTCCAGCGGGCCCTTGGTAACGGGGCAGACCAGCAGGGCGAGCAGTTTGGGGTCCATGGCGAAGGAGGGGGTCAGTGCGCCGCCGTTTGCAGCAGCGGGTTCATGGTCGGGGCGCCGACGATTCAGGCGGTCAGGGCGCCGCGTGCATGCGGGGATGATAGCCGCGCACTGCCAGGCGTTGATCCAGCGCGTCGAAGAAGGCCGGCGGCACGTCCAGCCGCAGGGGCACGGCCAGGGCGTCGGGGCGCTGGCGCCACAGCTTGATGGCGTCTTTTTCGGTGCATATCAGCGTCCCGCGCAGGTGGGAAGCGCGCGGCCAGCTATTGAAATGATAGTGATCGGGCAGCGCCAGGGTCTCGTGCAGGGGCAGCCCGGCGGCGCGCAGCATGGCAAAGAAAGCCTCGGGACGCGCGATGCCGGCCAGTGCCACCAGCGACGCGCTGCCCGCCAGCGCGGCCAGCGGCACGGTGCTGCCGTCGGCGCGCACGGCCTGCGCGGCCAGCGTGCGCTGCGCCGCAAAGGCCTGCACGCCGGGCGGCAACGCCAGGTCGGGGCCGGGTTCGGTGCGCAGCACCAGGTCGACCGGGCGCGGCCAGGGCTCGCGCAGCGGGCCGGCGGGCAGCAGCCAGCCGTTGCCCACGCCGCGCGCGTCGAACACGGCGATCTCCACGTCGCGCGCCAGCGCCTGGTGTTGCAGGCCGTCGTCGCACACCAGGATGTCGGTGGTCGGGTGCGCTGCCAGCAGGGCGCGGCCCGCGTCAGCCCGCTGTTGGCCCACGAACACCGGCACGCTTGTGCGCCGGCGCAGCAGCAGCGGCTCGTCGCCCACGGCGCATGGGTCGGCATCGGCCTCGACCGCGCGCACGTCCGTCGTGGCCCGGCCGTGGCCGCGCGAGACGATGCCGGGGCGCCACCCCTGCGCCGCCAGGTGCGCCACCACGGCCAAGGTGGTGGGCGTCTTGCCCGCGCCGCCGGCGACCACGTTGCCGACGATGATGACCGGCACGGGCACGCGCTGGCTTTTCAGCCACCCCAGGCGATACAGCGAGCGGTGCAGCCCGGTCAGCGCGCCGTACAGCAGCGACAACGGCCACAGCGCAAGGGCCTGCGGGCCGCGCCGGGCCCAAGCGCGGATCAGGCCTGGCTCGAGATTGGTGCGTGCGCCCGCAGGCATATGGTTGGGTTAGTCATTCAGTGCGCTGCGTGTGGCCGGCAGCGCATGAAACCCATAGAGCCGAGAGGCCGCGGAGCAGGCCAGGCCAGCGATCGCCGCGGAAGGGCTGTGCCCGCCCGCAGGCGATGCCCCCTGCAAGGGGGAAGGCGAAACATCGCGCAGCGAGTGAAGACTGGGGGTGTGCGTCATTTCTGCGCAGCAAACGTGATGCGCGACAGCCCCAGGCGCTGCGCCGCCGTCATGGCGGTGACCACGGCCTGGTGCGTGGCGGCCGCGTCGGCGCTGATGATGAGCACGGTGTCGGGCGCCACCTGGGCGGCGCGCAGGGCGTCGGCCACGGCCTCGACGCTGCGGGCCTGCAACGGCTTCTTGTCCACTGCGTAGCGCCCGTCGGCGGCAATGGCGATGACCAGCTCCTTGGGGCGCTCGCGCGCGGCGTCGGCGTTGGCGGTGGGCAGGGTCAGCTGCAGCTCGGTGAACTTGCTGTAGGTGGTGGTCAGCATCAAAAAGATCAGGATCACCAGCAGCACGTCGATGAAGGGCACCAGGTCAATCCGGGGCTCCTCGGGGGTGTTGCGCGCCTGGAACCTCATGGCATCAGGCTGCCTTGCGCTCGCCGGGGCACAGCGGCTCGAGGTGGCGCGCAAAGCGCTCGGCGGCCAGCTCCAGCTCCATCACGTAGCCGTTGACGCGGGCGCGAAAATACTGCCAGAAAAACAGTGTCGGGATGGCGATGATCAAACCGAAGGCCGTGTTGTACAGCGCCACCGAGATGCCGTGCGCCAGNNGGCGCCTGCGAGCCGAAGATCTCGATCATGCCGATGACGGTGCCGAACAGCCCCAGCAGCGGCGCGCCCGAGGCGATGGTGCCCAGCGCGGGCAGGTAGCGCTCCAGCCGGTGGGCGGCGGTGCGCCCGGCCGCCTCGATGGCGGCGCGCATGTCGGCCGCGGTGCAGCGCGGGTTGGTGTTGATGGCGCGCCAGCCGGCCGCCAGCACGGCGCCCAGCGCGCTGTGCTGCTCCAGCTGGTTGACGGTGTCGGGCGTGGGCACGGCGTTGCGCGAGACCTCGATGGCTTCGTCCACCAAGCCGGCGCTGAGCACGCGCGCGGGCTTGAGCGAGATGAAGCGCTCGACGATGAAGGCCAGCGCCAGCACGGAGCACAGAATCAGCGGCCAGATCGGCCAGCCGGCCGCTTGTATGATCGAAAGCAAGGGGGTTTCTCCGGGTCCCGCCCGGGTGCAGCCGGGTCTGTCAGAACGAATGCGGGCGATTATCTCGCAGTGCGGCGGGCTTTCCCGGCGGCCCGTGGCCGGTACCGCCGCTTCTTCGTGAACAGATTCTGTGGATAACTTTGTGAAGAAGTGACTGCCGATGACACGCAAACCCAGCGTTCTTGCGGTTTGTGACAAATTGCTTGTTTGTTGGGCATGCAAAACATCAATCAAATCAATGGCTTGCTACGCAACTGCGCCGTTTTTGCGCGGCAGGCCCGGTCGGCGGCCGTCTTTGTCGCATTGTGGAGTAGTGGCGGTGCCCAGGCGCCCTCAATCAGGCGCCAGACCGCATGAATCCTGAGTTTTCTTTGCCGGGCCCTGATTTGGCGCGGCCTGTGTGGGCGGTTGGGGCCCTGGTGCACGCCGTGGCGGACGCCTTGCAGGCGTGCTTCAACCCAGTCGCGGTGCGCGGCGAGGTTTCGGGCTTTTCGCGGGCGGCCAGCGGGCATTGCTACTTCACGCTCAAGGACGACGCCGGCCAGTTGCGCTGCGCCCTGTTTCGCCGCAACGCCGCCCTGCTGGCGTTCACGCCGCGCGAGGGCGACCAGGTGGAGCTGCGTGGCCGCCTGTCGGTGTACGAGGCGCGGGGCGACTTGCAGCTGGTGGTCGAGTCCATGGCGCGCGCCGGCCAGGGGCAGCTGTTCGAGCAGTTTCTGCGCTTGAAGGCCCGGCTGGAGGCCGAGGGCCTGTTCGATGCCGGGCGCAAGCGCGCGCTGCCGCCCATGCCGCGCGGCATCGGCGTGGTCACCTCGCTGGGCGCGGCGGCCCTGCACGATGTGCTGACGGCGCTGGCGCGGCGCGTGCCCCACATCCCGGTGCTGCTGGCGCCGGCGCCGGTGCAGGGTGCGGGCGCGCCGCAGGCCTTGTGCGACGCGCTATCAAAATTGTATCTGCACGCGCAGGCTGGATCGGCGCTGTCGGTCGATTTGATCTTACTGGTGCGCGGCGGCGGCTCGATCGAAGACCTGTGGGCTTTCAACGACGAACACCTGGCGCGCACCATCGTGGCCAGCCCGGTGCCGGTGGTCAGCGGCGTCGGGCACGAGACGGACTTCACCATCGCCGACTTCGTGGCCGACCTGCGCGCGCCCACGCCGACCGCCGCGGCCGAGCTGGCCAGCGCGCCGCGCGAGCAGTGGCTGGGTGCGCTGGACGAGCAGCGCCAGCGCTTGCAGCGCGCCGTGCAGGGTCGGCTGGACGCCGAGGGCCAGCGCCTGGACCGCTGGGCCGCCCGCCTGGGCCGCCCCTCCGGCGCGGTGGCTGCCGAGCAGCTGCGCCTGGCGCGTCTGGCCCAGCGCCTGGAGCACGCCCAGGCCTGGCGCCTGCAACAGGAGCGCGCGCGCCTGCAAGGGCTGGCCGAGCGCCTGCCGCGCGCCGTGGCGCCGCCCTTGGCCGCCGCCCGCCTGCGGCTGGAGCACCTGTCGGCGCGCTGGCACCCGGCCACGCAGCGCCCCCTGGATGCGGCGCACGAGCGACTGGAGCGCGCCCGGCTGCGCCTGGCCCTGCTGGACCCGCGCCTGGTGCTGGCGCGCGGCTACGCCTGGCTGCAAGACGATGCCGGGCGCCCGGTCACGCACGCGGCCGATGCCGCCATCGGCCAGGCGGTGAGCGCGACGCTGGCCGACGGCCGGCTCGACATGACCGTTGCCCAGCGTCATTTGCGCTGACTTCCTACAATCACCGTGTGCCGGATGACCGATGATGGTCATCCGTCCCCACAACCCACGAGACCAGGAGAACTCCATGGAACGCACCCTTCCCCCGCTGCCCTACGCCATCGACGCGCTGGCACCCGCCTACAGTCAGGAAACGCTGGAATACCACCACGGCAAGCACCACAAGGCCTACGTGGACAAGCTCAACGAACTGCAAAAAGGCACCGAGTTCGAAAACATGGAGCTCGAGGCCATCATCAAGAAGGCGCAGGGCGGCATCTTCAATCAGGCCGCGCAGATCTGGAACCACACCTTCTTCTGGAGCTGCATGAAGCCGCAGGGCGGCGGCGAGCCCGCCGGCGCGCTGGCCGACGCCATCAAGAAAAAATGGGGCAGCTACGCCGACTTCCGCAAGGCCTTTGCCGCCAGCGCCGCCGGCAACTTCGGCAGCGGCTGGACCTGGCTGGTGAAAAAGGCCGACGGCAGCGTCGACATCGTCAACACCAGCAACGCCGGCAACCCCATGACCGCGGGTGACAAGCCCCTGCTCACGGTGGACGTGTGGGAGCACGCCTACTACATCGACTACCGCAATGCGCGGCCCAAGTTCGTCGATGCCTTCTTCGACAAGCTGGTCAACTGGGGCTTTGCGGCCAAGAACTTTGGCTGATCGGTCTTGATCTGCCTGCAAAAGCCGCCTTCGGGCGGCTTTTTGCTTTCGCCCGCCTGGGGCGGGAAGGCCGCCCGATCCGCCGGTCAGTGATAGCCCATCTCGGCCGTGACCTTGCCGCGAAACACGCGGTACGACCAGGCGGTGTAGCCCAGGATCACGGGCAGCAAAAAGGCCAGCCCCCACAACAGAAAGCCCTGCGAGGCCGGCGGCGAGGCGGCGCCCCAGATCGTCAGCGCGGGCGGCACCAGGTGCGGCCACAGACCCAGCAGCAGGCCGGCAAAGCCCAGCGCGAACAGGGCCAGCGTCCACACCAGGGGATGGGCGTCGTGCGGCTGCGCCGCGTCGGGGCGGTGCGCCGCGTCGCGCCACAGCCGCGCGGCCACCAGCAGCGTCAGCAGCGGCACCGGCGCCAGCCACACGAAGCGCCCGCCCGTGAACCAGCGCTGCATCACCGGCGTGCTCAGCAGCGGCAGCCAGGCGCTGACCACCGCCATGAAGACCAGCACGCCCAGCACCAGCGGCCGTGCCCAGCGCCGTGCGCGCTGGTGCAGGCGGCCCTCGGTTTTCAGGATCAGCCAGCCGCTGCCCAGCAGCGCATAGCCGCACACCAGCGCCACGCCGGTCATCAGGCTGAAGGCGCTGGCCCAGCCCCAGGTGCCGCCGGCATAGGCGCCCGCCTGCGTCGGCAGCCCTTGCACCAGCGCGCCCAGGATGACGCCCTGGCTGAACGCCGCCAGGATCGAGCCGCCGCTGAAGGCCGCCCCCCACGCGCGGCGGGCAAAGCCCTGGCCCTTGAAGCGGAACTCGAAGGCCACGCCTCGAAAGATCAGGCCCAGCAGCAAGGTCAGCACCGGCAGGTACAGCGCCGACAGCACCAGCGCGTAGGCCCGCGGAAAGGCCGCGAGCAGTCCGGCGCCGCCCAGCACCAGCCAGGTTTCGTTGCCGTCCCAGATGGGCGCGGCGGTGTTCATCATGTGGTCGAACTGCGCGCCGTCCTCGGCCAGCGGCGCCAGAATGCCCAGGCCGAGCACGAAGCCGTCCAGCAGCACGTACATCAGCACGCCAAAGCCCAGCACGCCCAGCCACACCACCGGCAGCCAGAAGGCCAGGCCATCGCTGGCGTGCAGGATCAAGGTGGCCTCGTTCATCGGGCGTCTCCTTCGGCGATGTCGGCCTCGCCCGCCACCGACAGCGGCCGCGCCGGGGTGCGGACTTCGGTGGCCGCCGCATCTGCGGAGCCTGGCGCGGCCGGCGTCGGCCCCTTGTGCAGCAGGCGCCACAAATACCAGATGCCGGCGCCGAAGATGACCGCATACACCAGCACATAGCCCGCCAGCGACGTCGCCACCGCGCCCGCCGCCAGGTGGGGGCTGACCGCGTCGCGCGTGCGCAGCAGGCCGTAGACCACCCAGGGCTGGCGCCCGAACTCGGTCACCCACCAGCCCGCCAGCAGGGCGGCAAAGCCGGCCGGGCTGAGCAACTGCCAGCCGCGCAGCACCCACGTTGCGCGCTCCAGCCGCCCGCGCCACCAAGCCCAGACCGAGGCCGCC
Organism: Pseudomonadota bacterium; assembly: GCA_018241325.1. Classification (GTDB taxonomy): domain Bacteria; phylum Pseudomonadota; class Gammaproteobacteria; order Burkholderiales; family Burkholderiaceae_C; genus Ottowia. The sequence goes on from JAFEEB010000043.1 coordinate 14,939, forward strand.
ACCACCGCCAGCATCAGCAGCCCCAGGCCGACCATGACGCGAAAGAACACGAACACCGGCAGCACCGGTGGCCGATCCTCGGGCGCCACCGCGCTGAGCGGCTCGATCTCACCCGACCAGCTGTGCGTCAGGATCAGGCTGCCCACGTGCGGCAGCGCCAGTTCGAAGTCGTTGCGCTCGGCCTGCTGATCGGGCACGCCGAACAGCACCAGCGGCACCCCGGCGCCGGGAGCGCCGCCGTGCCAGTGGCCCTCCATGGCGGCCACCTTGATCGGCTGGTGCTCCAGGGTGTTGAGTCCGTGCTGGTCGCCCGCCAGGATTTGCGCCGGCACCGCGATGGCGCCGAACACCACCGCCAGGCGCAGCATGCGCGCCGCCGCTTCGGGGTGCACGCCGCGGCGCAGGTACCAGGCGCTGGTGCCCCCGATCACGAAGCAGGTGGTGATGAACGCTGCCAGCACCATGTGCGCCAGCCGGTAGGGGAACGAGGGGTTGAACACGATGGCCCACCAGTCGCCGGGCACGAACACGTTGCCCTGCAGCACATGGCCTTGCGGCGTGTGCATCCAGCTGATGGCGGCGATGATCCAGAAGGTGGAGATCAGCGTGCCCAGCGCCACCATGGCGGTGCAGAAAAAGTGCACCCACGGGCCGACCCGCCGCGCACCGAACAGCATCACGCCCAGAAACCCCGCCTCCAGAAAGAAAGCCGTCAGCACCTCGTAGCTGAGCAGCGGCCCCAGCACGTTGCCGGCGCGCTCGGACAGCACGGCCCAGTTGGTGCCGAACTGAAAGCTCATCACGATGCCCGAGACCACGCCCATGCCGAAGGAGATGGCGAACACCTTGCGCCAGAAGACGTACAGATCCCACCACAGCGCCTGGCCCGTGCGCAGCCAGCGCCACTCCAGAAACGCCAGCCAGTTCGCCAGGCCGATGGTGAAGGCCGGGAACAGGATGTGAAACGAGATCACGAATCCGAACTGGATGCGCGACAGCAGCAGCGTGTCCATCGGCACATCCTACGCCGCCGGGGCGCCCCGTGCTGTAGGACGTGGCCGACCCGGCGTGCGGGGACGCCGGCGATCGGCGAGTTCGCGCAATCGCTGGAGCGCGGTATCGCGCACCGGGGCGCTGATGATGGCGGCCGCCTCCGACATCATGATGACGCTCACGCACGACGCCACGGGGACATCCCTGGTGATTTGCGGCTCGAGCTACGCCACGCTGGGCGAGTGGTGGAAGGCGGGCTTCGTGATGAGCGGGGTGCTGATCGTTGTCTGGGTGGCGGTCGGCTCGGCCTGGTGGAAGGTGCTGGGGTATTGGCGATGACCGCCCGACGGGCCCGGTGCACCGTCCGGAAGCGTCGCCGGCCGTCCGTCGAATTTGAATGGATTGGGCCGCAAGCCCTTCAATTGTCTGCGCAGGCAGCTACCAAAAAAATAGCATCCGGCAACGTGCGACGCACCCGCCGGACGGGCCTCGACCCGCGGTCTACGGGCGCTTGAAGATCTCGCCGCCGAGCTTGTTGCCGGCCTTGATGTGCTTGGCCGCGAACCAGCCCTGGTTCATCTCCAGCACGTAGCGCACCGGCTTGGCCGAGCAGTGGCTGGTCTCGTCCAGCGGCTTCATGTCGGCCAGGTTGACGATCGTGCCGTCGTCGGCCACGAAGGCCGCGGTGAGCGGGATCAGCGTGTCCTTCATCCAGAAGCACTGCTCGGCCGGCTGCTCGAAGATGAACAGCATGCCTTCGGTTTGCGGCATCTCGCGCCGACTCATCAGGCCGATCTGGCGCTGCTGGGGCGTGGTGGCCAGTTGCACGTCGATGCGGAACATGCCGGCCGTCAGCTGGGTGCGGGGCAGGTCCAGCTGCGCACTGGGCTGGGCCAGGGCACTGGCGCAGGACAGGCCGGCCGCCAGGAGCAGGGGCAGGCGACAGGCGGCGGAGACAGGCATGGTGTTGGTCATGGTGCGGCAGGCGGGAAAAAGCCTGCAAAACGAGGCTCATTTTGCAGGCGTTCGGTGATCGGGGCCGGGCGGCCCCGGGCGGCGCGGATTTCAGGCCGCCGGCTTGGCGCTTTTCTTGGCGTGCTTGACGTGCTTGGTGTGCTTTTTGGCACTGGCCTTGTGGACCTTGGCCTTTGGTGCTGCGGCAGCGGCGGGTGCCGGGGCCGCAGCCGCAGCGGGCGCAGGCGCAGCCGGGGCGGCGGGCGCGGCCTGGGTGGCGGGGGTTTGGGCCCAGACGCCGCCGGCAATGAGGGCGGCAGCCAGTGCGGTGAGAACTTTCTTCATGATGGGCATTTCGTGGACAAGGTTCGATGAAGTGAATGCAGCGCGCGAACCATCGTGCCGCCCATCCATAACGGCGCAAGCGTCATGGACGTTGACGGCATCGACGAGCCGACCGTGTCAGTAGAATTTCCATCGCCAGGACTCGGCTTGACCGGCGCCTGCCGCTTGCCCATTGCTTGCCCACGCCAACGGAGAGAACCGCGCATGACCGCCTTTCAACACATTCAGGTGCCTGCCCAGGGACACAAGATCACCGTCAACGCCGATTTTTCGCTGAACGTGCCCGACGATCCGATCATTCCCTTCATCGAGGGCGACGGCACGGGCCTGGACATCACGCCGGTGATGATCAAGGTGGTCGATGCGGCCGTCGAGAAGGCCTATGGCGGCAAGCGCACGATTCACTGGATGGAGGTGTATGCGGGCGAGAAGTCCACCCGCGTGTACGGCCCCGACGTGTGGCTGCCCGAGGAAACGCTGGCGGCGCTGAAGGACTACGTGGTGTCCATCAAGGGCCCGCTCACCACCCCGGTGGGCGGTGGCATCCGCTCGCTCAACGTGGCGCTGCGCCAGGAGCTGGACCTTTATGTGTGCCTGCGCCCGGTGCAGTACTTCAAGGGGGTGCCCAGCCCGGTGAAAGAGCCCGAGAAGGTCAACATGGTGATCTTTCGCGAGAACAGCGAGGACATCTACGCCGGCGTCGAGTGGGAGGCCAAAAGCGCCAAGGCGCAAAAGGTGATCCGCTTTCTGATCGACGAGATGGGGGTGAGCAAGATTCGCTTTCCCGACAGCTCGGGCATCGGCATCAAGCCGGTGTCGATCGAGGGCACCGAACGCCTGGTGCGCAAGGCCATCCAGTACGCCATCGACAACGACAAGCCCAACGTGACCCTGGTGCACAAGGGCAACATCATGAAGTACACCGAAGGCGGCTTTCGCGACTGGGGCTACGCGCTGGCGCAGCGCGAGTTCGGCGCCCAGCCGATCGACGGCGGCCCGTGGTGCCAGTTCAAGAACCCCAAGACGGGCAAGCCCATCATCGTCAAGGACGTGATTGCCGACGCCTTCCTTCAGCAGATCCTGCTGCGCCCGGCCGAGTACAGCGTGATCGCCACGCTCAACCTCAACGGCGACTACATCAGCGATGCGCTGGCCGCGCAGGTGGGCGGCATCGGCATCGCGCCGGGTGCCAACCTCTCGGACAGCGTGGCCTGCTTCGAGGCCACGCACGGCACGGCGCCCAAGTACGCCGGCAAGGACTACGTCAACCCCGGCAGCGAAATCCTCAGCGCCGAGATGATGCTGCGCCACATGGGCTGGGTGGAGGCGGCCGACCGGATCATCGCGGCCATGGAGGCGGCGATCCAGAGCAAGAAGGTGACCTACGACTTCGCGCGCCTGATGGAGGGCGCCACGCAGGTCAGCTGCTCGGGCTTTGGGCAGGTGATGATCGAGCACATGTGAACCTTCGCCACACCGGCCACGAGCCATGCCGACCGCAAAAAAGCCGCCCGCAGGCGGCTTTTTTGCGAGGCGGTGGCGCCGAGCCTATGAGCGCGCGGCGGACAGGGCGTCCTGCGGTGGGGCCGGCACCAGAATCCGGGCCTTGTAGCGCGTCTTGAGCTGGTCGTAGTAGCTGCGCACCTCGGCCAGCGCCCACAGCTGGTCGTAGCGTGCGCGGCTTTGCTCGGCCTGCTCGGGCGTTTGCGTGGCGGGGGGCAGCACTTTTTCGACTTGGGCGATGGCGTAGCCCGCGGCCCCCAGGTCCACGCCGACAAACGCCGGCAGCTTGGCCGGGTCGGCGCGCAGGGCGGCGTCCACCAGCTGGGGCGCCTGATCCTTGGGGTCCACGCGCGAGAGCGTGATGGCGGCCGGCAAGCCGGTGGCGGCAGCCGGGTTGGCGCTCCAGGCCTTGAGCTTGGCCTGGCCGTCCTGCAAGGCCGCTTGCGCGCTGTGCTGCGCGATGAAGGCCTCGCGCACGGCCGCCTTGACGTCGGCCAGGGGCTTGGCGTGCGCGGCGGTGTGCTCCAGCACGCGGCCGGAGGCCAGCTGGTTGGGGCCGACTTCGATCGCCTCGGTGTTGCGCTTGTTGTTCAAGGCATCGGCGCTGAACAGGGCGCCGAGGAACTTGGCGTTGGCCAGTGCGCCGCTGGCACCTTGCGCCGGGCTGCGCGTGACGTGATCGGCCGTGTGAATGACGAGCTTGAGTTTGTCGGCCACGGGTTTGAGGCTGTCGGACTGCTCATAGACGCCGTTGGTGAAGCTGTCGACCATCTCGGCAAACTGCTTTTGCGCCTGCTGGGTGCGCAACTGGTCTTCCAGCTTGGGGCGCAGCTGCTCGAAGCTGGGCACCTGCGCCGGCTTGATGCCGGTCAGCTCGATGATGTGATAGCCGAAATCGCTTTGGACCAGGTCGCTCACGTCGCCCACCTTGGCCAGCTTGAAGGTGGCCTGCGCGATCGCCGGGTCGGTGCCCTTTTGCTGCTGGAACCAGCCCAGGTCGCCGCCGCTGGGGGCGCTGACATCGTCACTGGACGATTTCCTGGCGATCTCGGCAAACTGCTTGGGCGCCGCGCGCACCTCGGCCAGCAGTTTCTCGGCGGTGGCCTTGGCCTTTTCGCGCTCGGCGGGGGGCGCGTCCTTGGGCGCGGCAATCAGGATGTGGCTGGCGCGGCGCTCCTCGGGCGTGCCCAGGGTGGCGGCGTTCTGCTCGTAGTAGGTGCGCAGCTCCTGCTCGCTCACGCTGAGGTTTTTCTTGACGCTGTCCAGGTCCAGCACCACGTATTCGATCTTGACCGACTCGGGCACCTGGTAGAGCGCCTCGTTGGCCTTGTAGAAGGCTTGCAGATCGGCGTCGCTGGGGTTGATCTTGCCGGCATAGTCCTTGGGCGTCAGCTGCAGCACGCGCACCTGGCGCTGCTCCAGGAAGGCGTTCATGGCCACGTCCACGTTGGCCCGGCTGACGAGCTCGGAGCCCGCCACGCCGCCCAGCACCTGCTGCATCGACAGGTCGGAGCGCAGACGCGCCTCGAAGCCCTCGGGCGTCAGGCCCTGGGCGGCCAGCAGGCGCTTGTAGGCGTCCATGTTCAGGCGGCCGTCGGGGCCGCGCAGCGCCGCGATGGCCGGGTCAGCCTCGAGCGCGGCGGCCAGCGCCGGATCGCTCACGCTCAGGTGGTCGCCCTGGGCGGCGGCGGCCAGCACGCGGTCGCGCACCAGGCGCTCGAGCGTGGCGTACTTCATGGCGGGCGAGTCCAGCAGGTTCAGATCAAGCTGCGGGTTGGCGCTGCGCGCGCGATCGACTTCCACGCGATGCGCGTTGTCCCATTCGGTTTGCGTGATGGCGTGGCCATCGACCTCGGCCACCTTGTTGGCGCCTTCGTTGAAGCGCCCGTAACCTTCGATGCCAAAAAAGATGAACGAGGGAAAGACCAGCACACCCAGGATCCACATGATGATCTTGTTGTGCTTGCGGATGGCGTCGAACATGCGGACAGACTCTTGGAGGGTGATGCGGGCTGGGGCAAGAAAAAAGGCGAACCGGGGTTCGCCTTCACATCAATTGGTGGGTGCTGACGGGGTCGAACCGCCGACCTACGCCTTGTAAGGGCGCCGCTCTACCAACTGAGCTAAGCACCCCATCCGAACCGATGTTTGTGTCAGTTCAGCGCGTCTTTCAGCGCCTTGCCGGGACGGAACTTGGGCACCTTGGCGGACTTGATTTTAATCGTTGCGCCGGTGCGGGGATTGCGGCCGGTGCGCGCGGCGCGTTTGCCCACGGCAAAGGTGCCGAAACCCACCAGCGACACCGTGCCGCCCTTGCGCAGGGTGGTCTTGACGGCGCCGATGGTGGCTTCAAGCGCGCGCGTGGCGGCGGCCTTGGAAATGTCGGCGTTCTTGGCGATGTGTTCGATCAACTCGGTTTTGTTCACGAAAGTGCCCCTCTTTCAAATGTGTCAGGAATCCGGAAAATGGCGTCGTCGGGATGGTCGTGCCAATCTTTCCGGCCCTCCCCCTCGTTCGCCTGACCAGCGCATCGCTCCATGGATGGCGCCGCCCAATGGCGAACGCCCAAGCGAGCTTAGCGAGCGTTGGATTCTAGACCCAATCGGGGCGCGGTTCCGCGTGGTTTTCCCGGTTGCTGCGGTCACGCAACATCTTGCTCAAAACTTGACGTTGCGCAACGAATTCGTCACGAATTCGCCGTCCGCGTCGGGCTGCGTACCACCAGGGCCACGCCCAGCGCCGTGAGCGCGATGCCGGCGACGGTGGTGACGGTGATGGGCTCGCCAAACAGCAGCCAGGCCATCAGGGCCGTGGTGGGCGGCACCAGGTACATGAGGCTGGTCACCGAGGCGGCGGCGCCGCGCTGGATGAGCAGATACAGCAGCGAGCTGCCGCCCAGCGTCAGGCCGAGCACCGACCACGCCATGGCGCCCAGGGAGTGCGCGTTCCACTGCATGGCCTCGGGCTCCAGCCAGGCCAGCGGCGCCGTGACGATGGCGGCGGCGATCAGCTGCACGGTATTGGCGCTGCGCACGTCGCACGGCGCGACCCAGCGCTTTTGGTAGAGCGTGCCTGCGGTGATGCACAGCAGCGCGCCCACGGCCCAGGCCAGGTTGACGGCGTTGGCCGTGTCGCCCGCGCTGCCTTCGGTCAGCTTGCGCCACACCACCAGCACCAGGCCGGCAAAGCCCAGGCCCAGGCCCAGCCACTGGCGGGAGCTGACGCGGTGTGCGGCGCTGCCGAAGGCCGACAGCCAGATGGCGGTGAGCACCGGCTGGATGCCCACGATCAGTGCCGACAGCCCAGAGCCCATGCCGGCCTTGACGGCGGCCCACACGCCGCCCAGGTAGCCTCCGTGCATCAGCACGCCGGTGACGGCCAGGTGCAGCCATTCGGCGCGGGTTTGTGGCCAGCGCACGCGTGCGATGGCGATCCATGCCGCGAAGCACGCGATCGAGCACACGTAGCGCAGCAGCAGGAAGGTGAAGGGCGGCGCATACGGCATGCCGTAGCGCGCCACGATGAAGCCGGTGGCCCAGATGAGCACGAACACCGCCGGCATCCAGCGGATCAGCGAGGCGGCGCCGCCGCGATCACGCACGCAGCGGCTCCAAAAGCATTCGGGCGCCAAGGCGAAAGGCCGTGGAGCAGGCCACGCCAGCGACCGCCGTGGCCGGGGTCTCCCCGGGCACTGGCGGTGTCCCCCTGGGGGGCTGAGGCCCGCGGCTCCAGGCCTGCCTGCGCAGGCCTGGACGGGCCGAAGGGCCGACGCCTCTGGCGTCGTGCGCGTGGCGCCGCAGGCGACTCAGGGGGGATGTCATTTCACCCGAGCGCGGATTTCGGGCAAGGCCTTTTGGAGGTAGTACACCATCGACCAGACGGTGAGCACGGCGGCCAGCCAGATCAGCCACTGGCCCCACAGGCGGGTGTCGATGCCGAGCACGCGGGCGTCATACAGCAGGAAGGGGATGGCCACCATCTGCACCGCCGTCTTGACCTTGCCCAGCATGTGCACGGCCACGCTCTTGCTGGCGCCGATCTTGGCCATCCACTCGCGCAGGGCCGAGATGGCGATCTCCCGGCCGATGATGATGAGCGCCACGAACACGTCCACCCGCCGCAGGTGCACCAGCACCAGCAGGCAGGCGCAGACCAGGAACTTGTCGGCCACGGGATCGAGGAACGCGCCGAAGGCCGAGGTCTGGTTGAGTTTGCGCGCCAGGTAGCCGTCGAGCCAGTCGGTCCAGGCAAACACGATGAACATCACCGTGGCCGCGACGTTGCACGTCTCGGGCGCCAGCGGCAGGTAAAACACCCCGACGATGAACGGGATGGCGACGATGCGCGTCCACGTCAGCAGGGTCGGCAGGGTGAAGAACATGGCTGGCGATTGTGGCACGGCGCCCCGTCCCGGCCGCCTGCCGGGCGGGCGGCGCGTCAGCGCACCCGCATGCCCGGTTGGGCGCCGGGCCCCGGCTCGAGCACGAAGATGCCCGGCTGCGCCTTTTCATCGGCATGGCTGGCGGCCAGCACCATGCCTTCGCTCACGCCGAACTTCATTTTGCGCGGCGCCAGGTTGGCGACCAGCACCGTGAGCTTGCCTTTCAGGTCATCCGGCTTGTAGGCGCTGGCGATACCCGAGAAGACGTTGCGCGTGCGGCCTTCGCCCGCGTCCAGCGTCAAGCGCAGCAGCTTGGTCGAGCCTTCGACCACCTCGCATTCGACGATGCGGGCGATGCGCAGATCGATCTTGGCGAAGTCGTCGATGCCGATGGCGGGGGCCATGGCCTCGCCGCCGGGTAATGCGTCGGATACTATTGATTCGATAGCTGTTTGCGCTTGCTGGGCGGGCGCTGGAGGCTCAAACAATGCATCAAGTTGCTTGACGTCCACGCGCTGCAACAGGTGCTTGTACTCGCCGATCTGCCAGCCGGCGCCCAGCGGGCGGCTGGCGCTTTCAAACGTCTCGGGCGGCACCATCAAAAACTGCGCCACCTCGGCGGCCAGGCGCGGCAAGATGGGTTTGAGGTAGATGGTGAGCACGCGGAAGGCTTCGATGCAGGTGCTGCACACGTCGTGCAGGCGCTCGGTCTGGTCGGGCTTCTTGGCCAGCTCCCAGGGCTTGTTGGCGTCCACGTAGGCGTTGACGCGGTCGGCCAGCGCCATCACCTCGCGCACGGCCTTGCCGTAGTCGCGCTGCTCGTACAAGTCGGTGATGCCGGCGCACGCGCCCTGCAGCGCTCGCAGCAGGGCCTGGCCGTCGCCGGACATGGCGCCCAGGCGGCCCTCAAAGCGCTTGCTGATGAAGCCTGCGGCGCGGCTGGCGATGTTGATGTACTTGCCCACCAGGTCGCTGTTGACGCGGGCCATGAAGTCGTCGGCATTGAAGTCGATGTCTTCGTTCCTGCCCGACAGCTTGGCCGCCAGGTAGTAGCGCAGCCACTCGGGGTTCATGCCCAGCTCCAGGTACTTGAGCGGGTCCAGCCCGGTGCCGCGGCTCTTGCTCATCTTCTCGCCGTTGTTGACCGTCAAGAAGCCGTGCACGAACACGTTGGTGGGCACCTTGCGGCCGCTGAAGCGCAGCATGGCGGGCCAGAACAGCGTGTGGAAGGTGATGATGTCCTTGCCGATGAAGTGGTACTGCTCCAGTTCGGGGCGGGCCATGTAGGCGTCGTAGTCCTCGCCGCGCTTGGCCAGCAGGTTCTTGAGGCTGGCCAGGTAGCCGACCGGGGCGTCGAGCCACACGTAGAAGTACTTGCCTGGCGCGTCGGGAATCTCGATGCCGAAGTAGGGCGCATCGCGCGAGATGTCCCAGTCGCCCATCTTCACGGCGCCGTCCGCGTCCGCGTCGATCCACTCGCGCACCTTGTTGGCCACCTCGGGCTGAACGCGGTCCAGCCACTCGCGCAAAAAGGCGATGCAGCGCGCATCCGACAGCTTGAAGAAGAAGTGCTCGCTCGTCTTCAGCTCGGGGCGCGCACCGGTGAGGGCCGAATAAGGTTCGATCAGCTCGGTGGGCGCGTACACGGCGCCGCACACCTCGCAGTTGTCGCCGTACTGGTCCTTGGTGTGGCAGTTGGGGCATTCGCCCTTGATGAAGCGGTCGGGCAGGAACATGCCCTTTTGCGGGTCGTAGAACTGCTCGATGGCGCGCGTCTCGATCAGGCCGGCGGCTTTCAGGTCCTTGTAGATCGCTTGCGAGATTTCGGTGTTCTCGGGGCTGTGCGTGCTGTGCCAGTTGTCGAAGCCGATGTGAAAGCCGTCCAGGTATTGCTGGCGCCCGGCGGCGATGCCGGCCACGAACTGCTCGGGCGTGACACCCGCTTTCTCGGCGGCGATCATGATCGGCGCGCCGTGCGCGTCGTCGGCGCCGACGAAGTTGACCGCGTGGCCCTGCATGCGCTGATACCGCACCCAGATGTCGGCCTGGATGTATTCCATGATGTGGCCGATGTGGAACTTGCCGTTGGCGTACGGCAGGGCGGTGGTGACGAAAAGCTGGCGGGTGGCGGGCATGGCGGCGTGGGAGCGTGGCGGCGGGCGCGGCAAAACCAGGCATTCTAGGGCGCCGCCTTGCGTGGCGATGCCTTGTGAGCCCCAAATAGTAATGTCC
>JAFEEB010000044.1:0-20520 GCA_018241325.1 Pseudomonadota bacterium
AGGCGCTGGGTGCCGCCGGCGCCGGGGATGATGCCCAGCTTGATCTCGGGCTGGCCGAATTTGGCGTTGTCGGCGGCGATGATGAAGTCGCACATCATCGCCAGTTCGCAGCCGCCGCCCAGGGCAAAGCCGCTCACGGCGGCGACCACGGGCTTGCGGATGGAGCGGATGGTTTCCCAGTCGCGCGTGATGTAGTCGTCGCCGTACACGTCGGCAAAGCCATAGGTGGCCATGGCACCGATGTCGGCCCCGGCGGCGAAGGCCTTTTCGCTGCCGGTGATGACCATGCAGCCAATGGCGTCGTCGGCCTCGAACGCCTTCAGCGCCTGGCCCAGCTCCACCATCAGCGCCGGGCTGAGGGCATTGAGCTGCTTGGGACGGTTGAGCGTGATGACGCCGACGCGCTCGCCTTCGGTGCGCACGTTGATGAATTCGTAGGCCATGGGGTGTTCCTCGTGGTTCGATGCCGTGAAATCAGCGACTATAGCCATCCGGCACGCGCCGCCCGGTTAACCGACCGTGCGGTTGGTTAATGGTAAATTTCATGTTTCGGAGACAAGCCCCATGAATCAAACCCCCGGCAGCGACGTCCTGTATGAAGAGCAGGGCGCCATCGCCATCCTCACGCTCAACCGCCCCGCCTCGCTCAACAGCTTTACCCGTGCCATGCACCGCGACCTGTGGGCGGCGCTGGATCGGGTGGAGGCCAACAAGGCCGTTCGCGCCCTGGTGCTGACCGGCGCCGGGCGCGCGTTTTGCGCCGGTGCCGACCTGTCGGAGTTCGATTTCAGCGACGGCCCCAATCTTGAGAAGCGGGCCGACCCAGGCCCGGTGATCGACCAGGCCTTCAACCCCACCACACGCCGGCTGCTGGCCGTGCGCGTGCCCACGATCGGTGCCGTCAATGGCGTGGCCGCGGGCGCCGGCGCATCGGTGGCGATGGCCTGCGACATCACCATTGCCGCGCCGGGCGCCAGCTTCATCCAGGCCTTCAGCAAGATCGGCCTGGTGCCCGACAGCGGCGGCACCTGGCTGCTGCCGCAGCGCGTGGGCCTGGCGCGCGCCATGGCGCTGTGCCTGACGGGCGACAAGCTGAGCGCGCAGGAGGCCAAGGCCATGGGCATGATCTGGGACGTGCAGGACGACGCGCTGGGCGCCGCCAAAGCCATGGCCGAGCGCCTGGCCGCCATGCCCACCCGCGCGCTGGTGGCCACGCGCCACCTGCTGCGCGGCGCGCACACGCACACGCTGGACGAGCAGTTGGACATTGAGCGCGACGTGCAGTCGCGCATGGGCTTCACGCACGACTACATCGAAGGCGTGACGGCCTTTTTGCAGAAGCGCCCGGCGCAGTTCAAGGGCGAATGACGATGGGCGACGAACAAGCGCTGGCCCGCCGCGTGGGCGAGGCCATGTTTGCGGCCGACCGCGCCTCGCGCGAGACCATGGGCATGCAGCTGCTGGCCTGCGAGCCCGGCCGCGCGCTGATGCGCATGAAGGTGCAGGCCCTGCACCTGAACGGGCACCAGATCTGCCACGGCGGCTTCATCTTTACCCTGGCCGATTCGACCTTTGCCTTTGCCTGCAACAGCCGCAACCACAACACGGTGGCGGCCGGCTGCAACATCGAGTTTCTTCGCCCCGCGCACGAAGGCGATGTGCTGACCTGCGAAGGCGTGGAGCAGGTGCAAAGCGGCCGCCAAGGCGTGTACGACATGCGTGTGAGCAACCAGCATGGCGAGGCGATCGCCCTGTTTCGCGGCAAGAGCGCGCAGATCAAGGGCCATGTGATTGCCGACGAACCAGACCATCAGGAGACGGGCGCATGAACGCCACCGACAAAACCTTGCCGCTGGAGCCGATCGAAAAAGCCAGCATCGACGAGCTGCGCGCCTTGCAGTTGCAGCGCATGAAGTGGTCGCTGGCACATGCCTACACGCACTCGCCGGTGTACAAGGCCAAGTTCGACGCTGCGAGCGTGCACCCCGACGACTGCAAGCAGCTGTCCGACCTGGCCAAATTTCCGTTCACCACCAAGCACGATCTGCGCGACAACTACCCCTTCGGCATGTTTGCCGTGCCGCGCGATCAAGTCGTGCGCATCCACGCCAGCAGCGGCACCACGGGCAAGCCCACGGTGGTGGGTTACACCCAAAAGGACATCGACACCTGGGCCGACGTGGTGGCGCGCTCGATCCGCGCCAGCGGCGCGCGGCGCGGCGACATGGTGCACGTGAGCTACGGCTACGGCCTGTTCACCGGCGGGCTGGGCGCGCATTACGGGGCCGAGCGCCTGGGCCTGACGGTGGTGCCCTTTGGCGGCGGGCAGACCGAGCGGCAGATTCAGCTGATCCAGGACTTCAAGCCCGACATCATCATGGTCACGCCCAGCTACATGCTGGCGATTTGCGAGGCGGTCGAGCACATGGGGCTGGACCCCAAGGCCCTGTCCTTGCGCATCGGCATCTTCGGCGCCGAGCCCTGGACCAACGAGATGCGCCATGCCATCGAGCAGCGCGCGGCGATCGATGCGGTGGACATCTACGGCCTGTCGGAGGTGATGGGCCCGGGCGTGGCCAACGAGTGCGTGGAGACCAAGGACGGCCCCACCATCTGGGAAGACCACTTTTACCCCGAAGTCATCGACCCCGACACGGGCGCCGTGCTGCCCGACGGCGAGGAGGGCGAGCTGGTCTTCACCAGCCTGACCAAAGAAGCGCTGCCCATCATCCGCTACCGCACGCGCGATTTGACGCGCCTGTTGCCCGGCACCGCGCGCACCATGCGCCGCATGCAAAAAATCACTGGCCGCAGCGACGACATGATGATCATCCGCGGCGTCAACGTGTTCCCCACGCAGATCGAGGAGCTGATCCTCAAGCGCCCCGAGCTCTCGCCCAATTACCAGTGCCTGCTGACGCGCGAGGGCCCGATGGACAACCTGAAGGTGGCCGTGGAGACGGCGCCCGGTCTGGACCCCATGGGCATCGAGGCGCGCGCCGCCGCCAAGCTCTTGCAGCACGAGATCAAGATCTACGTGGGCAGCAGCGTCGAGATCGAGCTGAAGGCCGAGGGCGGCATCGAGCGCAGCGTGGGCAAGGCGCGGCGGGTGGTGGACTTGCGCAAGAAGTGACGCCGCGGGTGGGTGATGCGCTGCCGGCCCGCACGCCAACCCGCAGGCGGCAGAGGGGGCTTTGCTCCCTCGCCCCTTTGGGGAGAGGGTTGGGGTGAGGGGCGCAGCGTGCCGCCCAACACCGTCATCAAACAAGCTCGCGGCCCTTGACTGGCAAGCGCAAACAACTATCAAATATATAGCTTCACTGCTGCTCGATGGTCTCCACCATCAAGTCCATGTACGTGTCCGGCCCCTGCGTCAGGCGAATGCGCACGGGCAGGTATTGCAGGGTGGGGGCAATCCAGATCTCGGCGCTGATGGGACCGCGCGGCTTGTCCAGCGGCCGGGGCTTGAGGTGATACGCCGGCACAGCGCCCAGGCGCGGCAGGTGCAGGGTGTCTTCGCCCACCACGTCGTAGGTCCATTGATCGACGCCGCCGGGACGGGCCAGCCACAAGCGGATTTCCGAGCCGGCCTGGAGCGCCGCCGGATCGGTGGCGAAACGGTGGCCCATTTCGACGAACTGGCTGGCGGTGTCCTGCACATCCCGCGGGCGCGGCACGCGCTCGCCGTTGTTCAGCCGCACGTCCTCGCCGATGCGCACGCCGCGCCGGCGCTGGCGCACCTGCTCTTCGTACACCTCGGGCGCCAAGCCCTGCTCGGTGATCTCGCCCTGGCTGGTAAAGCGCATGGACAGCAGCAGGCCCAGGTCGATCTGCACGCTGGCCTGGTAGCGCGTGCCCTCGCGCTGCCACAGCACCTGGGCGCTGCCGTGCAGCTCGCCGCGGTAGTTGCCGCCCAGCCGATAGGTCAGGCGCGTGTCGGCCGGCCACTGCGCCAGATAGGCGGGTGCGGCGGCGCTGGCGGCCGCTTGCGTGGGCGCGGGCGCGGACGCGGCTGCCAGGGCGGCCGAAGCCCCATCCACCGGTCCGGCGGGCTCGGCGGCAGGCGCCGCCGCCACGGCTTGCGATGCCGCCGCCTCCGGCGCCTCGGGCGGCGCGGGGGCGGGGCGCTCGGTTGCAGCCTGCGCCTGGCTGGCTGCGGCCCGGGGCGGCGGCGGGCGCGCGGCCTTGCGCCGGGCCGCCTGCTGCGGGGTTTCGATGCGCGCCGTGGGTCGCTCGGGTGCGGCCTCGGCCATGGGCGCTTGCGCCGCGGGCTCGGGCGCCGGCGCCTGCACGCTGATGGTGCGGGTGTACATGGGCGCCGTCATGTGCGCCAGCAGGCTGGGCGCCTGCAAGAATTGCGAGAAAAACGCGATGGCCAGGGCGTGCAGCAGCAGCACGACCGCCAGGGTGACGAGCAGGGCCCGCCGATCGCCGCGGTCGATGGTCCTGGGGATCAGCGGCCGGGCCACGGGGAGGGCGCGGGCTCGTCCTTGCGGGGCGCCAGGCGCCAGGTGGTCGCAGGGCCGGGCAGCGTGAGCGGCAGGCGCAGCAGGCGTTGCTCGCGTGCCACCAGCGCCATGACCTCGCGCACCGGGCCGGCAAACAGCGGGATGTCGTCCAGGCCGCTCAGGCGCCAAGCGGCGGTGGCGTCGCGCCGGCCCTTGCCGTGGCCACCTGAAGCCGCGGGCA
This sequence comes from Pseudomonadota bacterium, assembly GCA_018241325.1. GTDB lineage: Bacteria > Pseudomonadota > Gammaproteobacteria > Burkholderiales > Burkholderiaceae_C > Ottowia. Next base: position 4,690 of record JAFEEB010000044.1, read on the forward strand.
CGGGCACTTCCAGGCCCAGCCATTCATCGCCGGCGGCCATGCCGGCGGCGGCCGCCGGGCTGCCGGCCAGCACCACCTTGATGGCGATGCCCCGCTGCTCGCTCACGCGCAGGCCCAGCGCTTGCGCCAGCGGCGAGGGGTCTTGCAGCACGTCGATGCCATGGGCCGAAAGCAGCGCTTGCAGGGGCAGCTCGTCGGTGCCGTGTACCCAGGCCGCCAGCTCGGGGGCATACGATCGCCCGCCCCGCTCGGCCAGCACGGCGGCCACGTCGGCCTCGCGCAGCGGGCCGCCCTGGCAGCGCTGCCACAGCGCGCGCATGACATCGTCGAGTGTGGCATGGCCTTCGCCGCGCAGCGTCAGGTCCAGGCACAGCGCCACCAGCGCGCCCTTGGTGTAGTAGCTGATGGTGCTGTTGGGGGTGTTTTCGTTGGGGCGGTAGTAGCGCACCCAGGCGTCGAAGCTGGCCTGCGCCACCGACTGCGCGTGCCGCCCGGGTGCTTGCAGCACCTGGTTGGCGGTCTTGGTCAGCAGCTTGCAATACGCGGTGTCGTCGATCAGGCCGGCGCGGCGCAGCAGCAGGTCGTCGTAGTAGCTGGTGAAGCCCTCGAAGAACCACAGCAGCTCGGTGTAGTTCTCGCGCGTGTAGTCGTAGGGCGCGAAGTCAAACGGCTTCAGGCGCTTGACGTTCCAGGTGTGAAAGTACTCGTGGCTGATGAGGCCCAGCAGCGTGACGTAGCCCTCGCCCACGGCCGCCGCGCTGGCCGGCGCGCCCAGGCGCGGCAGGTCGGCGCGCTTGCAGATGAGGGCGGTGCTGGCGCGGTGCTCCAGGCCGCCGTAGGCGTCATGCACGGCGTTCAGCATGAAGACGTAGCGATCGTGCGGCGGCGTACCCTCGGGGTGCCACAGGCGAATCGCCGTCTCGCAGATTTTTTGCGCGTCGCGCAGCAGGCGTTCGCCGTCGAACGAGGCCGGCGCACCGGCCACCACAAAGCGGTGCGGCACGCCACAGGCCGTGAACTCGCCCGACCAGAACGCACCCAGCTCGACGGGGTGATCGACCAGCTCGTCGTAGTCGGGCGCCACGTACTCGCCAAAGCCGCGCGCATCCACGCGCCGGGGCGTCATGGCGGTGGCCAGGTGCCAGTCGGGGGCGTCTTTGGGGGCGGGCACGGTGAGCGCATGCGCCGCATGCTCTTGCCCATGCACGCGCAGCAGTACGCTGGTGCCGTTGAAAAAGCCGCGCGCGCCGTCCAGCCAGGCGGTGCGCACGGAAGGGTCGAAGGCGTAGACCTCGTAGCGCAGCACCAGGGGCTGGCGCGGGTTGCAGGTGATGACCCAGCTGCATTTGTCGAGCTGGCGCAGTGCGCACGCGGCTCCGCGCTGCTGCGCTTGCAGGCCGCTCAGGTGACGGGAAAACTCGCGCACCAGGTAGCTGCCCGGAATCCATACCGGCAGCGACACGGTTTGCTCCGCCGCCGGCTTGGCGATGCGCAACTCGACGGCGAAAGAGTGGCCGTGCCGGTTGGCGGCGTCAACGAAATAGTGGAGGGCCGGGGCGACAGTCATGAACCTGAGACCTTGAGGTGCTCATCCGCTCGATGCGACGGCGCTGCGGCAAACCCAAAGGAACCGGAGGCCGCGGAGCAGGCCAGGCCAGCGATCGCCGTGGCCGGGGTTCCCCCGGCCAGTGGCGAGCCTTGCAGGCCGCGGCGGCGCCAGAGGCACCGCCTCTTCGGGCCGTCCAAGCCTGCGCAGGCAGGCTTGGAGCCGCGGCCCTCAGCCCCCTTCAGGGGGTAGGCGGAACATCGCGAAGCGAGTGGAGACTGGGGGTGTTTCACTTCAGCGCGCGAGAAGCTGCTCGATCTGCTGCGTGTTGATGGCGCCGGGCACGCGGTGGCCGTCGATGAAGACCAGGGTGGGCGTGCCGGTGATGTTGTACTTGCGGGCAAAGGCCACGTTGGCGTCCAGCGCGGCGGTGTCGCACTTGGCGCCCGCCTCCTTGGGCGAGACGTTGCGCAGCATCCAGTCGTCCCAGGTCTTGACCTTGTCGCTGGCGCACCAGATGCGCTTGGATTTCTCGGTCGAGTCGGGGCCCAGGATCGGAATCAGGAAGGTGTGCACGGTCACGTTGTCGATCTTTTCGAGGTCTTTCTCGAAGCGCTTGCAGTAGGGGCAGTTGGGGTCTTCGAACACCGCCACCTTGCGCTTGCCGTTGCCGCGCACGACGGTGAAGGCGTTCTTGAGCTGCAAGTCCTTGAAGTTGATGGCGGTGAGCTTGTCGATACGCTCCTCGGTCAGGTTCTTGCGTGCGCGGGTGTCGATCAGTGCGCCCTGGATCAGGTAGTTGCCCTCGGGGTCGGTGTAGAAGATGTCGTTGCCGATGCGCACCTCGAACAGGCCGGGCATGGGGCTCTTGCTGATTTCGTCGATGGTGCTCAGGCCGGGGATGCGGTCGGTCAGCGCCTTGCGGATGGTGGCCTCCTGGGCGGGGGCCAGCAAGGGCAGGGCCAGGGCCAGCAAGGCCAGGGCGCGGCGCAGGGTCGAGGGCAGATTCATGGTCGGATCGTGATTGACAAAAGGGAAGTCGGCGGGGTGAATGCCATCCGAGCGCTCCGACTCGCGGGCGCTCAGACGGTTCCCATCGCCAGTTTGGCGATGCGTGATTTGAGGGGGCCGCTGTGCTCGAAGAGCGTCATGCCCCAGTTGCGCAGCGCGCCGGCCAGCGGCCCGGGCTGGCCGAACAGCAGCTGCAGCCCGTCGGTGGCCAGGCGCATGCGCAGCCACTCGCCCTGGCGCGCGCGTTCGTAGCGGCGCAGCAGGCGCAGGTCGGCCAGGCCGCGCCAGGCCTCGCGCGCGCCCAGCACGCGCGCCAGCTCGGCGGCGTCGGCCAGCCCCACGTTCAGGCCCTGGCCGGCCAGCGGGTGCATGGCGTGGGCGGCGTCGCCGGCCAGCGCAAAACTCTCGCCCGCGCGGCCAGGCATGGCGCCCACCCAGCGGCGCGCGTGGGCCAGCACCAGCGGCCAGCAGGCGCGCTCGCTGGCCACCTGCAGCGCGCCCAGGGCGGCGCCGCTCAGCTCGTGCAGGTGGGCGGCCAGCGCGGCGTCGTCCCACGCGCTCATCTGCGCGGCGCGCTCGTCGGCCACGGACCACACCACCGCCACCTCGCGTCCGGCGGGGCCGCCCAGCGGCAGGAAGGCCAGGATGTCGCCCTCGGGCGTGAACCACTGGCGCGCCGTTTGCCCGTGCGGGCGCTCGCAGTCCAGCCGCAGCGCGATGGCCTGCTGCGGGTAGCGCACGGTGTCGAAGTCCACGCCCAGCTCGGTGCGCGTGGTGCTGGCGCGGCCCTCGCACACCACCGTGAGCGGCGCGGCCACCGGCGCGCTCACCACGTCGATATGGGCCTGGTACTGAACGGCCTGGGCCAACTGCTGCTCGAGTGCCGGCACATCCACGATCCAGTTGAGCGCCGCCACGCCCTGCTCGTCGGCGCTGAAGTGCACGTGGCCCTGCCCGTCGGCCTGCACCTGCATGGCCAGCACGGGCGTGGCCGCGGACTCGGCCGGCCAGCACCGCAGCGACTGCAGCAGCGCCTGCGAGGCGGGGCTGAGCGCGTAGGCGCGCACGTCGGCGTGCCCGGGCGTGCGCTCGGGCGGGGCCACCAGCGCCACGCGCAAGCGCTCGCGCGCGGCCAGCAGCGCCAGCGTGCGCCCGACGATGCCGGCGCCGCGAATGCAAAGATCGTGCTCGAAGGCCATGGGCCGATTGTATGAAGGCGCGGCGGCGGCGCGCGTGCGAGCGGACCGCCTGGCGCCCGTGGCGTCAGTTTATGGCGCCGCCGCCAGCACCTTCTGCAGAAAACCGTGCAGCGCCGCCTGATAGCGCTGCGGGTCTTCCGACCAGGATTCGACATGCCGCGCGTGGGTGCGCACATAGGTCATGTCGGGGCGCAGGCGCTTCAGTTCGTCGCTGATGCCGATGGGCACCAGGGCGTCGGTGTCGCCGTGCGCATCGAACAAAAAGCGCGGCCGGGTGGCGAACACGGGCAGGGTCAGGGTGTCGTCCAGGTCGATGCCCACCCGCCACGGCGTGATCTGCGTGGCCACCCAGGTCACCGCGCCGCTCAGCGGCAGGTGCTTGCTTTCAACGAAGTGCCTCAGGGTGGCACGCAGGTCCAGCGCGGGGGCGTCGAGCACCGCCGCGGTGACGTCTGCGGCCTGGGGCGAGTGGCGCAGGTACTGTCCGATGATGGCGCCGCCCATCGACTGGCCGGCCAGGATGATGCGGCGCGCACCGAGGCGCCGCGCGGTCTGGACCGCGGCGTCCAGGTCGCGCCACTCGCTCAGGCCGAAGCGGTAGAGGCCGTCGGGCGAGCGCGGCGCGCCGGCGTCGTTGCGGTAGGAATACAGCAGCGTGGTGATGCCCAGCGGCCGTGCCACGCTTGTGACGCGATAGCCGTCTTCGCGCCGCGCGCCGATGCCGTGGGTGTAGATCATCCAGGTGTCGCTCGGGCCGGACGCGGGCGGCACCACCCAGGCGGGCAGGGGCCCCAGCTCGGACGAAATCGAGATGGTTTCGAACGGCCAGCCGAAGGCGCGCTCAGGATCGCCGTCGTAGTCCAGCGCCAGCGGGTCGCGCGTTTGCAGCGGCGGGTTGGTGAACGGCCCGCCCACCGTGACCATTTGCTTGACGCCGCTGGACAACTGCCAGCCAATGCCGGCGCAGTAGGCGGCGAGGGCCAGCAGCGCGATGGCGACGAGCCAGCCGAACAGTTTGCGGGACATGGGCGGTGCAGGGGGTTGCGGCGCGGGTGCCGGGCGTTCATGGTAGCGCGCGGCGCCGCAAGATGGGCCCGGACCGGTCGGCTCGATCCGCATCGTTGCCCGCATGCAGCCGGGTGTCGGTTGCCGTTGCGCCGACAATGACGGACTTTCTGCCCGCTCCCATCATCATGTCGCAGCCCGAACCCGATGTGCGCGCCCGCGTGGCGCGCCTGTTTGTCTACCCCGTCAAGTCCTGCGCCGGCGTGGAATTGAACGAAGCGCTGGTGGCCGAGACCGGACTGGACCTGGACCGCAGCTGGATGGTGGTGGACGCCCAGGGCCAGTTTTTGACCCAGCGCGAATGGCCACGCATGGCGCTGATCCGCCCGCAGATCAAGACCAGCGAGGTGGTGCTGCGCGCGCCCGGCATGCTGGCGCTGCACCTGGGGCTGAACGAGGTCGAGCGCCCCCTGCGCGTGCGCGTGTGGAAGGACGAGGTCGAGGCCTGGGACATGGGCGACATCGCCAGCCAGTGGTTCAGCGATTTTCTGGGCCAACCCGGCCTGCGCCTGGCGCGCTTCGACCCCGAGGTGCGGCGCCTGTCCAGCCTGCAATGGACGGGTGGCGTCGAGGCGGTCAACCAGTTTGCCGACGGCTACCCGTTCCTCGTCACCAGCGAGGCCTCGCTGGCCGAGCTCAACCGCCGCCTGCAGGCCGCCGGCCACGCGCCCGTGGGCATCGAGCGCCTGCGGCCCAACCTGGTGCTGGCCGGCGTGGAGGCGCATGACGAAGACCGCCTGGCCGAGCTGCGCATCGCCACGGCCGAGGGCGAAGTGGCGCTCAAACCCGTCAAACCCTGCGCGCGCTGCCCCATCCCCAACATCGACCCGCAGACCGCCCAGAGCAGCCCTGAGGTGCTGGCCACGCTGAGCCAGTACCGCGCCGACGCGCGCGTGGACGGGGCGCTGACCTTTGGCATGAACGCGATCATCCTGGACGGCGTGGACTGCACGCTGCGGGTGGGGGATGCGGTGGCGGCGGATTGGCGGTTTGATTGATACTATCAAATCAATAGCTGGCTGCGCATGATGGGCGGGCGCTGCATGCGTATTTGATTCATATCCGGTGAACGGGTGCGCCCGGGCCGCACCGGTACAATCAACGCTTCCCCTGATTCCATCCGAGACCTGCGCCATGAGCCTGCAATGCGGCATCGTGGGCCTGCCCAATGTGGGCAAGTCCACCCTTTTCAACGCCCTGACCAAGGCCGGCATTGCCGCCGAAAATTACCCCTTTTGCACCATCGAGCCCAACACCGGCGTGGTCGAGGTGCCCGACCCGCGGCTGGCGCAGTTGGCCGCGATCGTCAAACCCGAGCGCATCGTGCCGGCCATCGTCGAGTTCGTGGACATTGCCGGCCTGGTGGCCGGCGCCAGCAAGGGCGAGGGCCTGGGCAACCAGTTTCTGGCGCACATCCGCGAGACGGACGCGATCGTCAACGTGGTGCGCTGCTTCGAAGACCCCAACGTCATCCACGTGGCCGGCAAGGTCGATCCGATCTCGGACATCGAGGTGATCCAGACCGAGCTGTGCCTGGCCGATCTGGGCACGGTCGAGAAGGCCGTGCAGCGCTACGGCAAGGCGGCCAAGAGCGGCAACGACAAGGAAGCCGCCGCCATGCTGAAGGTGCTGGCACCCGTGCAGGCGGCACTGAACGAGGCCCGGCCGGTGCGCACGCTCGCGCTATCCAAAGAAGAGCAGGCGCTCATCAAGCCGCTGTGCCTGATCACCGCCAAGCCCGCCATGTTTGTCGGCAACGTGGCCGAGGACGGCTTCGCGAGCAACCCGTTCCTGCAGCGCCTGCAGGAGTACGCCGCCAGCCAGCACGCGCCCGTGGTGGCGATCTGCGCCAAGCTCGAGGCCGACATGGCCGAGATGGGCGACGAGGACAAGGCCATCTTCCTGGAGGAGATGGGCCAGAGCGAGCCGGGCCTCAATCGCCTGATCCGCGCCGCCTTTACGCTGCTGGGCTTGCAGACCTACTTCACCGCCGGCGTCAAGGAAGTGCGCGCCTGGACCATCCACGTCGGCGACACCGCGCCGCAGGCAGCCGGCGTGATCCACGGCGACTTCGAGCGCGGCTTCATCCGCGCGCAGACCATCGCCTTCGACGACTTCATCACGTATCAGGGCGAGCAGGGCGCCAAGGACGCCGGCAAGATGCGCGCCGAGGGCAAGGAGTACGTGGTGAAGGATGGGGACGTGATGAACTTCCTGTTCAACGTCTGAACGTGTCTGCCGCCGCGCCGCCGTCGGCCGATCCGCCCGCCGTGGCGGCCGGTGCGCAGGCGGTGCGCCAGCTGTGCGCGGCGCGCGCGGGGGCGCATTGCGTCGAGACGCACATCTCCTGGGTGCTGCTGGCGGGTGACGATGCGTACAAGATCAAGAAGCCGCTCAAGCTGGACTTCCTGGACTTCAGCACGATCGAGCGGCGCCACGCGGCCTGTCTGGAAGAGCTGCGCATCAACCGCCGCACCGCGCCGGCGCTATATCTGGGCGTGGTGCCCATCACCGGCCGCCCCGATGCGCCCGCTATCGGCGGCGCCGGCCCGGTGCTGGACTGGGCGGTGCACATGCGCCGCTTTCCGGCCCGCGCCGAACTGACCCACATGCTGGCGCGCGGCGGCTTGCAGGCCGCGCACATCGACGCCCTGGCGCGCCAGGTGGCGGCGCTGCATGCCGGCGCGGCGCGCGCCGCACCCGATGGGCCTTTCGGGCAGCCGCAGGCGCTGGCCCGCCTGGTCAACGACAACTTTCCCCCGCTGGTGCGCCTGCTGGCCGGCACGCCCCACGCGGCCGAGCTGGACGCGCTGGCCCGCTGGTGCCGGGCCGAGGCGACGCGCCTGGCGCCGCTGATGGCCGAGCGCCTGGCCGGCGGCTGGGTGCGCGAGGGCCATGGCGATCTGCACCTGGGCAACCTGCTGTGGCTCGATGGCCAGGCCGTGCTGTTCGACGCGCTCGAGTTCGACCCTGCGCTGCGCTGGATCGACGTCATGGCCGACGTGGCCTTCGCCTTCATGGACCTGCACGCGCACGGCCAGGCGCCGCTGGCCTGGCGCCTGCTGAACGCCTGGCTCGACGAGACCGGGGACCACGCCGGCGTCGCGCTGCTGCCCTACTGCACGGCCTACCGCGCGCTGGTGCGTGCCAAGGTGGCGGCGCTGCGCGTGGCCGCGCCGGATGACGCGCATGCCCGGGAGGCCTTGCGCTACGTCCAGTTGGCGCGCCGGTTCAGCGTGCCGCCAACGCCCGTGCTGTGGCTGGCCTGCGGCGTCTCGGGCAGCGGCAAGAGCAGCCAGAGCCAGCCGCTCGTCGAGCAGCGCGGCCTCGTCGCGCTGCATTCCGACATCGAACGCAAGCGCCTGTTCGGCCTGTCGCCGCGCGCGTCCAGCCAGGGCGTTGCCGGCGGCATCTACACCGCCCAGGCCAGTGCGCGCACCTATGCCGAGCTGCGTGACCGCGCGCGCGTCCTGCTGGGCGCCGGGCAGCCGGTGCTGGTGGACGCAACCTTTCTGCAGCGCGCGCACCGGGGCGAATTCATCGCGCTGGCGCGCGAGCTCGGCGTGCCCTGCCGCATCCTGCTCTTCGACGCGCCCGAGGCCGTGCTGCGCGAGCGGGTGCGCCGGCGTGCCGCCGCCGGCGGCGACCCCTCCGAGGCGACCGAGGCCGTACTGACGCGCCAGCTGGCCGAGCGCGAGCCGCTCAGCGCCGCCGAAGCGGCCTTGGCATGGCCGGTGGATACCCGCGCGGCGGTGGACTGGGCGCAGCTGCCACCCGCCTGGCGATGAGGGTCAAAAGGCCTTGCAGCCCTTGAAAATGCGGCGCGAGAAGCTATCGAAAATATAGCTGCCGTGCGACCGCATGCCGCCGATCGGCGCCGGAGCGCGCGGCACGCGGGCCAGAGCGCGGGCGGCACCGTGGGCGCCGCACGCGCGCAAAGCCGGTCGTCAGCGCACCACCAGGTTGTTGCGCACCCTCTTGACGCCCTTGACGCCGGCAGCGATCTGTTCGGCGCGATCGCGCTCGGCGTTGCTCTTGGCAAAACCACTGAGGGCCACTTCGCCATGCAGCGTTTGCACGTTGATGGCGCCGGCGTTGACGCTGTTGTCGCCGACCAGCTTGGCCTTGACCTCGGCGGTGATCGCGGCGTCATCGACATAGGCGCTGGTGGACTCCTGGCCGCGGACGACGGAGCAGCCGGTGGTGACCAGGGTGGCGCCGATGAAGGCGGCCAGAAGCAGGGCGCGGGTGGCTTTCATGAAGAGGCTTTCATCCGGTTGAAAGCCGAAATGATGCCACGGCCGCGGCCTCCTACCGGCGCCGACCGAGCAGCAGCGCCAGCGCAGCGCCCGCGGCCGCCGCGATGGCCATGGACTTGAAGGGCTTTTCGGCGACGTAGGCGCTGGTCTGCTCGGCCACGTCCGAGAGCGTCTCGCGCGTTTGCTGGCGGGCGTCGGCCGCGGCGGCCTTGCCGCGCGCGGTCAGCTCGTGCACCTGCGCCGACAGCGACTCGATCGTCGGTTGCAGGTCGTCGCGCAGGCTGTGCAGCTTGGCGCTGGCCTTGTCGATGGCTTGGTTCACGCGCGCACGGGTTGCTTCGGCGGTGTCGGCCGCATGCCGGGCGTCGGGTGCGGTCGTGGCGTCGTCGCGGGGATCGATGGCGGGATCGTGGCTCATGCAAAGGCTCCAGGTCGGTGGTGGATGAATTCTTGCGCGCGCCATCGTCGCGCGGACGTCGGCGCCAGGCACTCCCCCATATGGGGTCGGCGCACGCCTTTGCAAGCGCCCCATGCCCGCCCCCAGCCGACAGCCTCTGATGTCGATGTCCTACAGGCTGCGGACGCGGTGGCGACTAAATTGTTTGTGTCCTTCACGGAAACAAGGAAATCCCATGAAAGTCCGATTCATTCAGTCTGCCGCCGCTGTTGCCGCCATGGCCGCCCTGGGTTGCGGCGCGGCCATGGCGCAATCGAGCGCCCAGCCCACCACACCGGCTCCGGCAACGCCCATGGCGCAGCCGATGACACCCGGCACGCCCGCCGGCACCGCACCAAGCAACGGCGTCAAGAACGAGCACCCCGTCGCCGACGCGGTGATCACGACTCAGGTCAAGGCCGAACTGGCGAAAACCGACGGTTTGAAAAGTTCGAGCGTCTCGGTGTCCACCCACAACGGTGAGGTGATGCTGAGCGGCACCTTGCCCAGCGACATCGAGGTCAAGAAGGCCGAAGCGGCCGCCAAGAGCGTCAAGGGCGTCACGGGCGTCAACATGGCGTCGCTGAAAGTCGATCCCAAGGGCGCCTCCACAGCCGACCAGTCGTCGAGCGCGGGCGAGGCGGTGACCGATGCCTGGATCACCACCAAGGTCAAGGCCGAGCTGGCGACCGCCGACGGCGTCAAGAGCACCCGCGTGTCGGTCGAGACCAATGACGGCGTGGTCACGCTCACCGGCGTGCTGCCCACGCAAACGGCCGTCCAGAAAGCCGAGACGGTCGCCCGCGCCGTCAAGGGCGTGAAGAAGGTGGACGCCGCAGGCCTGAAGGTCAAGGGCTGACGCACGCGCCCGCTGCGGTGGGCTTCGGCGGCGCGCGGCATGCGCGCCGCCGGCGCACGTGGCGGGCTGATCCAGATGTTCACGCATCACCCAAGGAGCCATCATGTTGCACTACGCTGTCGTTTTTTTGATCGTTGCGCTGGTCGCCGGATTCTTCGGCTTTTTCGGCATCGCCGGCTTGGCGGCCGAAATCGCCAAGATCCTGTTCATCGTCTTCCTGGTCCTGTTCGTCGTCTCGCTGGCCTTCGGCCGCCGGCGACCTTGACCATCACCTCGGCGAGGGCTCGGCTGCGCATGCCAGCGGTCGCAGGGGTCGCGCGCTCGCCAACGCAACCCGATCCCAACCGAACCCAAGGAGAACGACGTGGCCAAGACCGTCCATGCCCAGCCAACCCCCTCGATGGCGCTCGATGAGAATGCCATCGCCAGCGCCGCGCGCGAGCGCCTGCACGACGGCGCGGTGACACCCAGCATCGCGCCCTATGCCAAGGACATCTGCAAGCTGCTCAACGACGCGCTGGCCACCGAGTGGGTGTGCGTGCTGCGCTACCGGCGCCACTACTTCACCGCCAAGGGGATCGCCTCCGAGCCCATCGCGGCCGAATTTCTGGTGCATGCCAACGAAGAACTGAGTCATGCCGATCGCCTGGCCGAGCGCATCGTTCAGCTCGGCGGCGAGCCGATGCTCGATCCCGACAGCCTGAAGGCGCGCAGCCACGCCGACTACGACGAGTCGCTCGATCTCAAGGCCATGATTCGCGCCAACCTGGTGGCCGAGCGCATCGCGGTGGAGGTCTACCGGCAGCTCATCGCGCTGATCGGCGACAAGGACCCCAGCACGACCCACTTGCTGCGCGCCATCCTGGCAGACGAGGAAGAGCACGCCGACGACCTGTCGGATTGGCTGGACAAGTCCTGAGCCGGCGCGCAACCGGCGTTGCGCCCACCCTGATCGGCGCGGTGTTGCGGCGGACGCCTTGCGTTGCGGATGGTCAAGCGTGCACTTGGTGCAAGACCACCGCTACCCCCGGGCGCGATCCCGGTCGTCCGCATGGTCGAAGTGCAACAGGCGCGCCAAGCAAGGAACGTGATCGAGCCTTGCGCCGTGCCCGCGCTCAGGGCGCGCTCGCCTTGTCCTGCGGGGCGAGCGGCAAGACGCCCAGCGGATGGCTGGCACCGGTGTCGATCTGCCGGACGATGTCCTGCAAGGCCGACTGCAGCATCTCTTCCAGCGTCGGGTGATAGAACACGCCGGCCAGCAGGTCGCGCGCGGTTTCGCGCTGCTGGACGGCCCAGGCCAGCCATTGCCCCAGATGCTCGCCGCCGGCCGTCACCATCGACGCGCCCAGCAGCCGGCCGCTGCCCGCGTCGGCATAGACGCGCAGCAGGCCGTGCGTGCTGTCCTCGATGATGGCGCGACCGTTGCGCGCGGCCTCGGCGCTGCCGACCACGATGCGATCGGCATCCAGCTCGTCCCATGCCGCACCCACGGTCACCACATCGGGCGCGCAAAACGCAATGCCGAGCGGCACCTTGCGCGCAAAGCGCAGGGGCGTTTCGACGCAGGCGTTGTAGCCGGCGATGGCGCCCTGATCGGCGGCCTCGTGCAGCAGCGGGCGATCGGCGTTCGCGTCGCCTGCGATGAAAATCGGCAGCTTGCCCACCTGCAAGGTGGCACGGTCGAACACCGGTATGCCCTTGCGGTCCAGCGGGATGCCGGCTTCGTCCAGGTCCAGGCCGTCGACGTTGGCCTGCCGCCCCAGCGCGGCCAGCAGGACATCGACCGTTTCCGATTGCTTGCCCGCCGTGATCCGCACGTCATCGCGTGCGCGCTCGACCCGCGCTTGGGCGCCCAGCCACAAGGGCATGAGGTGATCGAAGCATTCGCGGGCCCGGCTGGCGATCTGCGGGTCGCTGATGCCGGCCACGCGGGCGGCCTGATCGGCACCGATCACCCGCACGCCCAGCCGCGCCAGCGCCACGCCCATTTCCAGACCCACCGCGCCCAGCCCCAGCACCCCCACGGAGCGCGGCAGCGTTGGCAGATCGAACAGTTCGTCGGTGGTGACGGTGCGCTCGCGCACGCTGTCCAGGAACCGCGGCAGGACCGGGCGCGAACCCGTCGCGATGATCACGCGCCGCGCATGCAGATGCAGCGCGCCCTCCGGCGTCTCGATTTCGATGAGGGTCGGCTCGATCAGCCGGGCGCGCCCGTGCAGCAGCCGTTCACCCGCGGCCTGACGCGCCTGGTCGGCCGCGCTGGCGGCAAAGTGCGCGCGCTGCCCGCGCACGTGCGCCCAGGCCGCCTGCAGATCGATGTCGAGCTGGTCGACGCCGGTCACGCCCAAGGCGGTGAGCTGCCGGCGCGCCGCCCAGACGGCTGCGTCGTGCAAGGCGGATTTGGACGGCATGCAGCCCACGCGGGCGCAGGTTGTGCCCAGCGGACCGTGGTCGATCAGGTAGAAGTCCTTGTTGGCACGGCGCACTTCGCGCAGCGCATGCAGGCCCGCCGTGCCGGCGCCGATGATGGCGACGTCGGTCTGGATGCGGGATGGAGTAGTCGTGCCCATGGTCGGTTCGCGTGCGGCCTGGCCGGCTCCCGCCTCAGCCTCTCAGGCCACCGCGCCCACGCCCGTGAGCGCCACCACGATCAGGATGACGGTGATCGCCACGAACAGGAAGAACAGCAGCTTGGCCACGGACGCCGTGCCCGCGCTGATGCCGGTAAAGCCCAACACCCCGGCAATGACCGAGACGATGGCAAAGATGATTGCCCACTTGAGCATGTCGATCTCCCGCGCGACACCCGTGCCGCGTGACGGCTTAAAAAAAAGGAGGCCGGGGACAGGCCTCCTGAAACGGTACGCGCTTACCAGATGTACCGCGACTGCTTTTCCCAGTCGGAGACTTGCTTCTCTGCGTCGTCCCTGGCGATGCCGTGGCGCTCCTGGATCTTGCCGACCAGCTGGTCGCGCTTGCCGGCGATCACGTCCAGGTCATCGTCGGTCAGCTTGCCCCACTGCTCCTTGACCTTGCCTTTGAATTGCTTCCAGTTGCCGTTGATGGTGTCTTCATTCATGGTGATTTCCTTTTCGATGGGTGCCGATCTGGCGTCGCTGATTTGCCGCGGGCACCCGCGTTCAAACGAGCGTGGATGTGCGTCAGGGACGCACGACGAGGTTGTTGTGCACGCTGCGCACGCCTTTCACGTCGCGTGCAATCTGGCCGGCGCGGTCGCGCTCGGTGGTGCTCTTCGCAAAGCCGCTCAGGGCCACTTCACCGTGCATGGTCTGCACGTTGACGGCGCCGCCGTCCACCGCCTTGCTGTCGATCAGCTTGGCCTTGACTTCGGCCGTGATGCTCGCGTCGTCGGCATAGGAACTGGCCGATTCCTGGCCGCGGATGACCGAGCAGCCGGCAACGGTGGCCAAGCTGGCGCCGACGCATGCGGCGAGGATCAGGGTACGAACGGGTTTCATGGACTTTCTCCTTCTCTTGTGGGGGATTCGGTTGACGGGTGGGATATGGGCCGGCCGTCAGCGGCGGCGCCACAGCATGGCCAGCAGCGCGCCGGCGGCGGCCGCCAGGGCCATCGCCTTGAACGGCTTTTCAGCCACGTAGGCGCTGGTGTGGTCCGACGCTTCGGCGAGCTTTTCGCGGGCGAGGTCTCGGGTTTCGGCGGCGGCCGCCATGCCGCGCGCCGCCATGTCCTGCACCCGGCTGGACACGGCTTCGATGGCGGGCTGCATATCGTCGCGCAAGGTGGTGACACGGCTGCTGGCCTTGTCCAGGGCGTCGTTGGCCAGCTCGCGCGTGGCGTCGATGCCGCTTTGCGCGTTGGCGGCCAGCCGGTCGGTGGCTCGGGCGGCGGTACTGGCGACCTGTTCGATGGGTTGTTTGTTGCTCATCACGTGTGTGCTTGGGTTGATGGGGCCGGCGGGTGGGGCTGTGCTGCACACCCTGTTCTCGACGGCATGGCCCAAGCGTAGGTGTCGGCGGACGCGGGCGGCATCGGCAGCGGCCTTGACGCCCTGTGGGCGCTTGCACCGCCCGCATGTAGGACAACGCCCCGGTGCGCGCAGCCCCGCCCGGCCGGCGGCCCATGGCAAAGCGGCGCCGCCTGCACGATCGGATGGCGGCGTTCGAGCCGCGGCGCCTTCAGCGGGGCGCCGGTTGCTGCGCGAGGGTTCCCGTGATGCGCGTGCCGCGCCCGGGCGCCGAATCGATGACCAGGCGCCCGCCGCAGGCGTCCAGGCGATGCTGCATGCCGGTCAGGCCATGCGTGGCCAGCGGCAGGTTGGACGGATCGAAGCCGACGCCGTCATCCACCACGCTCACCTCGACGATGCCGTCATGCGTGTCCAGGCGCACCGCGACGCGCGAGGGCCGGGCGTATTTCTGGATGTTGGTGAGCGCTTCTTGCACCAGGCGGTAGACCGCCAGCGCGCGCGACTCGTCCAGCTCGACCGGCTCCAGCGCGGTATGCACCTCGATGCGGCTCGCATGCGACCATTCGCGCGTAAGGTTTTCCAGCGCCGGCACCAGCCCCAGGTTGGTCAGGGCCGAAGGCCGCAGGTTCTCGATGATGGTGCGCTTGAGCGCGATGCCTTCATTGAGCACGCCGCTGAGGTGGGCCAGGTCGTCGGCCAGCTTGCCGGCATCGGCCGGCAGGCGCATGCGCAGGCGTGCCACGTCCAGCTTGGCGGCGGTCAGCAGCGCGCCCAGCTCGTCATGCAGCTCGCGCGCCAGACGGGCGCGTTCGTCCTCGACGGCGGTTTGCAGATAGGACGCCAGATCGGTCAGGCGGGCGGTGCGCTCGCGCACCTGGCGCTCCAGCCGGGCGCGCTCTTCCTCGGTCGCGCGCTGCGCGCTGCGGGTCAGTTTGTCGATTCGGTAGGTCTGCCCCAGATACAGCACGAAGGCCAGCAGCGCCGCCAGCACGCAGGCCATGAAGGACAGGCGCGTGGCGCTGAGCAGTCGGTTGAATTCGACCTGCTTGCGCGCGATCAGCGCGTCGGCCGCCTGGCTCACCAGTTGTCGATGGCTGCGGAACGCCTCCATGTATTGCTTGCCGGCATCGGTGTTGACCAGGCGCTGC
Source organism: Pseudomonadota bacterium (assembly GCA_018241325.1). Lineage (GTDB taxonomy): Bacteria > Pseudomonadota > Gammaproteobacteria > Burkholderiales > Burkholderiaceae_C > Ottowia. The sequence goes on from JAFEEB010000044.1 coordinate 20,163, forward strand.
GCTGCATCGGGCCCGTCGTGGGTGCGCAGCTCGATCGCCCGGTTCATCTCGCCCAGCTTGAGCTCCATCTGCGCGTACATGTCCCGCAGGCTGGGCGACTCGCGCAGCGGCAGCGGCGCCATGCCGCGCAGCAGGTTCGTGCGCGCCGCAATGCGGCCGGCCGCGCTCTTGAAAGGCTCCAGATAGCGGGTGTCGCCGGTCAGCAGATAGCCGCGCTGGCTTGATTCGGCCAGGGTCAGGTCGTCGCCCAGCGCGTCGATGGTCGCGCTCACCAGTTGCAGTTGCTGACGTTCGCCGGCCACGCGCATCAGGGTGTTGTAGGAGCGCTCGGCCAGCACCAACACGCCCAGCGCGCACA
>JAFEEB010000044.1:20625-70218 GCA_018241325.1 Pseudomonadota bacterium
GGTCAAGTCATGATCAGAGTGGGCATTGTGGACGATCACGCCATCGTTCGCGTCGGGTTGCGCAACTTCCTGGCCGAGCAGGTCGATGTGCGCGTGGTGGGCGAGGCCGCCAACGGCCGCGAGGCCATCGACCTGGCGCGCACCACCGAGATGGACGTGATGCTGATGGACTTGTCGATGCCCGGCCAGAGCGGCATCGACGCGCTGGCCATGATCCGCGCCAAGGCGCCGGACGTGGGCATCCTGGTGCTGTCGATCTACCCCGAGGAGCACTACGCGATGAACCTGATCCGCCAGGGCGCCAGCGGCTACCTGAACAAGGAGTGCGACCCGCTGGAAATCGTCGACGCCATCCGCACCATCGCGCTGGGCAAGCGCTACTTTTCGGCGCAGGTGGCCGAGTTGATGGCGCAGCAACTCGACCGCAAGGCCGACGGGCTGCCGCACGAGTTGCTGTCGGAGCGCGAGTTCCAGGTGTTCCTCAAGCTGGCCGCCGGCCAGACCGCGGGGCAGGTGGCCGAGGAGCTGTCGCTGTCGGTCAAGACCGTGAGCACCTACCGCACGCGCCTGATGGAAAAGCTGGGCCTGCATTCGAACAGCGACCTGACGTATTACGCGCTGACGAACAAGCTGATCACCTGATTGCCGCCGCTCCCGTTCAGGCGGCCGGCGGCGCTTGCAGTGCGGTGCGCAACTGCGTGCAGTAGTCGAACAGGGCCTCCAGCTCGCTGGACTTGTCGAAGAAGGCGTCGGCACCCATAGCGTGGCAGCGTGCGCGCACGTCCGGCGTGACGTAGTTGGTGAGCACCACCACCTTGCGCGGCGCCAGGCGCGCCCGGCACGCCTGCAGCACGCCCAGGCCGTTGCCCTGCTTGAGAAAGAGATCGACGATGGCCAGGTCCCACACCGAGTCCGCCTGCGTCAGCCAGGCGCTGCCGGCTTGCTCGCCTTCGGCATGGCCCGCGACGGTGATGCCCACCCATTCATTCAGGGTGACGATCAGGCGGTCGCGAATGACCGCGTTGTCCTCGACAAAATAGACGCGAAGGGGGGAATCGGACAGCATGGCGTGTTGACGTTTTCAAACTGGTTCGCACGCAGTCAAGCTTGGCCACGGGTTTCAGCAGGTAACACGGCCGAGTCTGCGCGCAGCGCCGGCGCCCGAATGTAGGACAAGCGCCCGAAGGGATGGGATTGCATCCAGCAGAGCCCATGGCGCGCCAATATTTCAGCGCATGGCTGCGGCCCCGCCACAAACCGGGCAGTCAGGCTGGCGCCGGATGCGCACGGTGGTGAAGTCGGCGCGCCGCGCGTCGATCATCAGCAGGCGCCCGACCAGGGGCTCGCCGACGTTGCACAGCAGCTTGATCGCCTCGCTCGCCTGCAGGCTGCCGACGATGCCCACCAGAGGGGCCAGCACGCCCATGGTGGCGCAGGCCACGTCCTCCACCTGCTGCGTCGGTGGGAAGACGCAGGCGTAGCACGGCGAGTCGGCGCGGCGCGGGTCGTACACCGACACCTGGCCGTCCAGGCGGATGGCGGCGCCCGACACCAGCGGCTTGCGGTGGCGCACGCAGGCGGCGTTGAGCGCGTGGCGCGTGGCGTAGTTGTCGCCGCAGTCCAGCACCACGTCGGCGCCTTGGACGCACTCGTCCAGAAGCGCGGCGTCGGCGCGCCGCGCCACGGTGTGCACCTGCACGCCCGCGTTCAGCGCCGCGATGGCCGCGCGCGCCGAATTGACCTTGGCCTGGCCGACGCGGGCGCTGGTGTGCATGATCTGGCGCTGCAGGTTGGTCAGATCGACGGTGTCGTCATCGACGAGGGTCAGGCGCCCCACGCCGGCGCTGGCCAGGTACAGCGCCACCGGCGAGCCCAGGCCGCCGGCGCCCAGAATCAGGGCATGCGCGGCCAGCAGCCGTTGCTGGCCTTCGATGCCGATTTCATCGAGCAGCACATGGCGCGAATAGCGCAGCAGTTGCGAGTCGTCCATGGCGCGGCGGGCGCGCGGCGGGCGCGCCGCCGCTCACTCGTTCTTGGGCTCTTCCTTGCGCGCGGTCAGCGTGGTGCTGACCTTCACCGGCTCGCCCTTGAGCTTGGCCAGCGCCTGCAGCAGCGGAAAGTCCTTGGCGCTGCCGTATTCGGGCGGGCGGCGCTCGGACGCGGGCTTCTTGGCCTCGGCCTCGAGCTTTTTCAGGGCTTCCTCGCGCTCTTGCTCCAGCGCCGGGTCTTTCTTGTCGGGGCTGGCACCGGCCAGGTGGTGGTCCAGGTCGGCCTCGCGCATGCGCAGCACGGCAAAGGGGCTGCCCTCGGCGGTATCGTCCACCAGGATGTCGGGCATGATGCCCTTGGCCTGGATGGTGTTGCCGCTGGGCGTGTAGTAGCGCGCCGTGGTGATCTTCAGGGCGGTGTCGGGCCCCAGCGGGCGCACGGTCTGCACCGAGCCCTTGCCGAAGGTCTGGCTGCCCATGATGACGGCGCGCTTGTTGTCTTGCAGCGCACCGGCGACGATCTCGCTGGCCGAGGCCGAGCCCTCGTTGACCAGCACCACCAGCGGCACCTTCTTGAGCGCGGCCGGCAGGCTGGCCAGCGGATCGGCGCCGCGACGGCGCATGTAGTCCTCGGGGATGGCCTTGTAGGCGGCCTTGCTTTCCTCGATCTGGCCGTTGGTGGTGACCACCGTGGTTCCCTCGGGCAGGAAGGCGGCCGACACGGCCACCGCGGCGTCCAGCAGGCCGCCCGGGTCGTTGCGCAGGTCGAGCACCAGGCCCTTCAGGTTGGGGTCTTGCTTGTAGAGGCTGTCGATCCGGCTGACGAAGTCATCCACCGTGCGGTCCTGGAACTGCGACACGCGAATCCAGGCATAGCCGGGCTCCAGCATCTTGCCCTTGACCGACTGGGTGCGGATTTCCTCGCGCGTGATGGTGACCGGAAAGCTGCGGCTCTCGTCGCGCCGCAGCACGGTAAAGCGCACCTTGGTGCCGGGCTCGCCGCGAATGCGCTTGACCGCGTCGTTCAACGGCAGGCCCTTGACGGCGGTGTCGTCGATCTTGGTGATCAGATCGCCGGTCTTCAGGCCGGCGCGGTCGGCGGGCGAGCCCTCGATGGGCGACACCACCTTGATCAGCCCGTCTTCCTGGGTGATTTCGATGCCCACGCCGACGAAGCGGCCGGTGGTGCCTTCGCGAAATTCCTTGTACGACTTCTTGTCGAAATACTGCGAGTGCGGGTCCAGCCCCGCCACCATGCCCGAGATGGCATCGGTGATCAGCTTTTTCTCGTCCACCGGCTCGACGTAGTCGGTCTTGATCATGCTGAACACCGCCGCCAGTTGCTGCAACTCTTGTAGCGGCAGCGGCGCCAGCGTGCCGCGCGCCACGGTTTGCAGCGATACGGTGGTCAGCGCGCCGGCGAGCGCACCCGCGGCGATCCAGCCGGCGATCTTGGTTTTCTGGCTCATGTGACGGGGCTTTCGTGAGGCAAACGCTCAATATACAGGGTTCAGGCGAGGGGTTGGACTTGGGTTCGTCGCGCCCAGGGAAGTTCCGCGCCGGTGGCGCTCAGCCGCGGCCTTGCCGCGCCACGGCGGCGGCGGCCTGCTCGGCCGCCTGCGCGTCGCCCAGGTAGTAGTGGCGCAGGGGGCGCAGCGCGCCGTCCAGCTCATACACCAGCGGAATGCCGTTGGGGATGTTCAGGCCGACGATGTCGGCGTCGGAGATGCCGTCCAGGTACTTGACCAGCGCGCGGATCGAGTTGCCGTGCGCCACCACCACCAGGCGGCGGCCAGCGTGGATCTCGGGCGCCATCACGGCGTTCCAGAACGGCAGCACGCGCGCCACGGTGTCCTTCAGGCATTCGGTGAGCGGCACTTCCTCGGGCTTCAGGCGGGCGTAGCGCAGGTCGCTGCGCTCGCAGCGCGGGTCGTCCAGCGCCAGCGCCGGCGGCGGGGTGTCGTAGCTGCGCCGCCACGTCAGCACCTGCGCGTCGCCGTACTGCTGGGCCGTCTCGGCCTTGTTCAGGCCTTGCAGCGCGCCGTAGTGGCGTTCGTTCAGGCGCCAGTGCTTCATCGACGGCAGCCACAGGCGGTCCATCTCGTCGAGCGTCAGGTGCAAGGTGCGGATGGCGCGCTTGAGCACGCTGGTGCAGGCCAGGTCGAACTCGTAGCCCTCGGCCTTCAGCAGGCGGCCGGCCTGGCGCGCCTGCTCGATGCCGGTGGGCGTCAGGTCCACGTCGGTCCAGCCGGTGAAGCGGTTTTCCAGGTTCCAGGTGGATTCGCCATGGCGGATGAGAACGAGCTTGTGCATGGGGCAGAGAAAGCGGAAAAAAGACAGGGCCGGCGCAGCCGGCGCGCAGGACAACAACCGCTCATTTTAAAATGCCGGGTTGCCGCCGGTGCGCGCGGCTTGCACGGCCGGCGTTTGCCGCACTCACAAAGGACATTTACCGTGGATTTCTTGATCGCCAACTGGTCGCTGGTCTTGCTGGCCCTGGTGTCGGGTGGCCTGCTGGCCTGGCCGCTGCTGCAAGGCGGCACCGGCGCGGGGCTGTCGGCGGCGGCGGCCGTGCAACGCATCAACCGCGAGAAGGCGGTGGTCATCGACGTGTGCCAGCCCGAGGAGTTTGCCGCCGGCCACGTGGTGGGCGCCAAGAGCATCCCGCTGGCCGATCTGGAGGCCAAGCTGCCCGGCGCCGTCAAGAACAAGGCCACGCCGCTGGTGATGGTCTGCGCCTCGGGCGTGCGCGCGCGCCGCGCCGTGGCCGTGGCCCGCAAGCTGGGCTTCGAGCAGGCCGATGTGCTGGTGGGCGGCATGAAGAGCTGGCGCGATGCCAATCTGCCGGTCGAAAAGGCCTGAGGCTGGTTGCAGACATGCCCCCCATCACGCTCTACACCACCGCCACCTGCCCCTACTGCATCCGCGCCAAGCAACTGCTGGCCGCCCGCGGCGTGACCGAATACGAGGAAATCCGCGTGGACCTCGACCCCGCCGAGCGCGTGCGGATGATGGAACGCAGCGGACGGCGCACCGTGCCGCAGATCTTCATCGGCGCCAAGCATGTGGGCGGCTGCGACGACCTGATGGCGCTGGACGCGCAGGGCGATTTGCTGCCGCTGCTGGCGGGCGCCTGAGATAATCCGATGCTTGCGCGGCGGTGTCGCCGCCTTGGCTTTTCTGCTTTTTCCCTAACCGAGATATTCCATGGCCGATCAGGATCCCGTGTTCAACATCCAGCGCGTCTATCTGAAAGAGGCGTCGCTGGAGCAGCCCAATTCGCCCGCCATCCTGCTCGAGCAGGAGCAGCCGGCCCTGGAGATCAACCTGGGCGTGAACGCCGAAGCCGTGGCCGAGGGCATTTTTGAAATTGCCGTGACCGCCACCGTCCAGTCCAAGATTGCCGACAAGACGGTGTTCCTGGTCGAGTGCAAGCAGGCGGCGATCTTCGAGATCCGCAACGTGCCCGAGGAGCAGATGGCCGGCATCGTCGGCGTGGCCTGCCCGCAGATCGTGTATCCCTATCTGCGCAGCAACGTGGCCGACCTGGTGCAGCGCGCCGGCTTTCCGCCGGTGCACCTGGCCGAAATCAACTTCCAGGCCATGTACGAGCAGCAGCAGGCGGCGCAGGCCCAGGCGCCTGCGACCACGCAGTAATTTTTGCCAATTCGGCCTCTGGCGCCCGTCCATCAAGCGCAGTCAGCTATGAAAATCATAGTTATCGGCGCTGGCGCCTGGGGCACGGCGCTGGCCGTGAGCGCGGCACGCAACCCGGCGGGCCACCAGGTGGTGCTGTGGGCACGCGATGGCGCGCAGGCCGAGGCCATGGCGGCGCAGCGCGAAAACGCACGCTACCTGCGCGGCATTCCGCTGCCGCGCGAGCTGGCGGTGCACGGCGGCGACCTGGAGCGCCTGCTGGATGCGACGGCGCTGGCCGACCTGCTGATCGTCGCCACGCCCGTGGCCGGCCTGCGTCCCACCCTGAGCCTGCTGCGCGATTTGCGCGTGCCGGTGGGCTGGCTGTGCAAGGGCTTCGAGCCCGCGCAGGACCCGGCGGCGCACCGCCCCTTCGGGCTGATGCCGCACGAGATCGCCCGCATCACCGCGCCGGATGTGCCCTGCGGCGTGTTGTCAGGCCCCAGCTTTGCGCAGGAAGTGGCGCGCGGACAACCCACGGCCCTGGTGGCGGCCAGCCGGCACGAGGGCGTGCGCCAGGCGCTGGTGGCGGCCTTTCACGGCCCCACACTGCGGGTGTACGGCAACGACGACTGGGTGGGTGTCGAAGTGGGCGGCGCGGTGAAGAACGTGATGGCCATTGCCACCGGCTTGGCCGACGGGCTGAACCTGGGGCTGAATGCGCGCGCCGCCCTCATCACGCGCGGCCTGGCCGAAATGGCCCGCCTGGGCGTGGCCCTGGGGGCGCAGCCCGAGACCTTCATGGGCTTGTCGGGCCTGGGCGACCTGGTGCTGACCGCCACGGGCGATCTGAGCCGCAACCGCCGCGTCGGCCTGCTGCTGGCCGAGGGCAAGAGCACGGCCGAGGCGGTGCAGTCGCTGGGACACGTGGCCGAAGGGGTGTACAGCGCCCACACCGTGTTGCAGCGCGCACGCCACCTGGGCGTGGACATGCCGATCACCGAATGCGTGGTGGCGCTGCTGGACGGGCAGTTGAAGCCTGTAGAAGCGGTGGCCGCGCTGATGGGGCGCGACCCCAAGGGCGAGTTGCTCTGATCACCTTCCCAGCATCTTGCCCAGCATCCCGACAATGTCGTCGGTGCTGCCCAGGCCGCCCTGCGGAGCCTGGCCGTGGGGGGTGAGCTTGTTGATCAGTTCGGGCAGCAACTGCGCCACGCCGCCGGCGGCGTCGGCATGGCCGACCCCCAGTTGCGAAGCGATGTTGCCGATCACGTCGGGGCCGAGCGCCTGCGTGACCTGGTCGGAGGTGACCGGGTGGTTCTCGCCCGTGCCCACCCAGCTGCTGGCGGCGCCACCCAGGCCCGCTTGCTGAAACTTGTTGAGCAGCCCGCCCAGCCCGCCCGACTGGCTGTTGTTGGCCAGCATGGACATCAGGATGGGCGCCAGCGCCGCGATCATGCCCATGTTGAGGCCACCGCCGGCGCCGCCGGGCGCTTGCTGCTGCTGGCCGCCCAGCATGCCGCCCAGGATGTTGCCCAGGCCGCCGCCCAGCTGGCCTTGGCCTTGCGCCTGGCCTTGCCCGGCCAGCACCGAACCCAAAACAGAATCAAGCAGTCCCATTTCGCACCCCTTCAAGTTGAACAAAACAACCAGCCATTGTGGCGCGAATCGACCGGGCTGGCGCGTGCACCCAAGCGCCGACCAGCCAAAGCGTGATTTATCCCGCCGGAGTGAAGGCCAGGCGCACGTAAATGGGGGCGTAGGCCTCGGCCTGCGTGATCTCGACCAGGGTCTCCTTGGCCAGCTCCAGCAGCGCGATCAGGGTGACCACCAGCACCGGCACGCCGCGCGCGGGGTCGAACAGGTCCTCGAACGGCGCAAAGCGGCGGCCCTGCAGTCTTTTGAGCACGATCGACATGTGCTCGCGCACGCTCAGCTCCTCGCGCGAGATCCGGTGGTGCTGCACCAGCCTGGCGCGCTTCAGGATGTCGGCCCAGGCGCTTTGCAGGTCGGCCAGCTCCACGTCCGGAAAGCGCGGGGTGAGCGCCTGCTCCACATACACCTGCGCGCGCAAAAAATCGCGCCCGAACTGCGGCGCCTCGGCCAGTTGCGTGGCTGCCAGCTTCATCTGCTCGTACTCGAGCAGGCGGCGCACCAGCTCGGCGCGCGGGTCCTCGGGCTCCTGGCCCTCGGCGCTCTTGCGCGGGGGCAGCAGCATGCGCGACTTGATCTCGATCAGCATGGCCGCCATCAGCAGGTATTCGGCCGCCAGCTCCAGGTTGCGGCTGCGGATCTCATCGACATAGCTGAGGTACTGGCGCGTTACCGCCGCCATGGGGATGTCCAGGATGTTGAAGTTCTGCTTGCGGATCAGGTACAGCAGCAAATCCAGCGGGCCCTCGAAGGCCTCCAGGAAGATCTCCAGCGCGTCCGGCGGGATGTACAAATCCTGCGGCAGCGCGAACAACGGCTCGCCATACAGGCGCGCGACCGCCACGTGGTCCACCACCAGCGGCAGATCGGCCTCGGGTGCGACCGGCAGCAGCAGGGTGTCGTCGGCGGCAGTCACCGGCTCACGCGGGATCGGACTTCGGATGGCGCGGCAGCGCGTAATACACGTAACCCGTCGGCGGGATGCGGCCGGCGCGCATCTCGGCTTGCTGATCGCGGTCGATGCGCTTGTCCCACAGCAGCGCGCGGCCCTGGCGCTGGGCCAGGTCCAGCTCCGGGCGCTCTTGCTTGAGCGCCTGCAGAAAGTCCGTGGCGGGGGAGGTGTAGTGGGGGCGGGCGAACAATTTGGCGAAGGACATGGATTTGTTGGGCGCGATGGGAGAACGTTGTCCGCGCCGGGTCAGCGCGATGCGTTACAAACGCCTTGGCGTGATTTTACCGAGGTCGTTCAAGATGAAATACACAGGCATTCCCGTTCGTCGTTGGGGCTTGGCGGCCATGCTCGCCGCGGCACTGGGGGCCGCCGGCTGCGACCCGCAAGCCATCAAGGAGCTGGAAGAAGGCGTGGCCACCGAGGCCGACGTGGTGCAGCGCTTCGGCCAGCCCGAGCGCGTGTGGCCCGAGGCCGGCGGCGCCAAGACCTACGAATACAACCGCCAGCCCGAAGGCCTGCGCAACTACATGATCACCATCGGCGCCGACGGCAAGATGAGCGCGCTGCGCCAGGTGCTCACCCCCCAGAACTTCGCGCGCGTACACGCCGGCATGGGCGTGGAGGACGTGCGACGCATGCTGGGCAAGCCGGCCAGACAGGTGCCCCACGCGCTGAAAAACGAAACCGTCTGGACCTGGAAGTTCCTGGAGCCGCCCAGCGACAAGAAGGCCTTCAACGTGTACTTCGGCCCCGACATGCGGGTGCAGCGCACCGAGATCGGCGCGGACCCGGACGGGGCGGACATGCGCGGCGGGGGCTGAGTCAACAGTCCAGGCCGGACGCCCGGCGTGCGGCTACGCGCTCACGCGCGCCAGCAGGCCCGCTGCCGTCTCGTCGCGCAGGCCCAGTGGCTCGATCAGCGTGTTTTCACGGGCGTAGTCGCGCCCCGCGATCAGGCCGGCGGTGGCGATGATGGTGTCTGTGGCCGGCGTGGGCACCTGCGCCAGGCGGCCCAGCGCGGCGCAAAAGACCAGTCCGTAGGGCACGTCCTCGCTCAGGAAGCGGGTCCCGATGTCGGTCGGGCCGGGCGGGCCGCCGCGCTTGGCGTGCAGTTCGGCGGCGATGTCGGCCAGGCGCTCCGATCGGGTGTCGAACGACTGGGCGAAGTGCTGCTCGATGCTGCGCACCGACAGGCCGAAGGCGCCCGCCAGCGCCCGGCGCTCGGCGTCGAGCTTTTCAATCACCGCCGCCACGCGCTCGGTCATGTAATGGTATTGCGGCCAGTGCTCGGCGCGCTCGATGCGCGTCCAGTTGAACAGCGCCAGCGGCCCGTGCGCGGCCGGGTTGATGTTGGTGAGCGCGCTGGCCAGCGCGTTGGCTTGCGGCGTGAAACCCTCGCCGAACAGCCCGGTGCACAAGCGCAGCACCGCGTCCTGCCGTGCCGTGGGCAGCGCCGACACGCCCAACTGCGTGCGCCGCGTCATGATGCGCACGCGATCGAACGCCTCGCGCCGCGCCGTCAGCACCGTGGTGCCCAGGCTGGCCACGGTCACGTCGGCCGTGCCGAGCGCGCGCACCCGTTCATGCAGGTACAGCGAGGACAGCGAGGCCATCGAGCTGACCAGCACGGTTTGCCCGGCGCGCAGCTCGGGCGCCAGCGCGTCCATCACCGCGCGATGGGCATTGACGGGAACGGCGATCAGGATCAGCTCGCAGCCGCTCAGTTCAGCCACCGCGCTCACCCAGTGCACCGATACGCTCGCGTCGAGCACGCCGGTGCTGACCAGCGGCTGAGCGCCCCTGGGGTGGGCAGCGCTCGCGCGAGGCGCCCACAGGTGGACGGCGTGACCGCGTTGCGCCAGCCAGGCCGCGCTGGCCAGACCGATGCCGCCCGCGCCGATGATGCCGATGTTCATCGTGCCGCCTCGCTCAGTTGGCCTGGATTTTCCCGAGCCGGATCACGCTCTCCCAGCGCTTGTCGTCCTCGGCGATCACCTGGCCCAGCTCGGCCGGACCGCCGCAGGTGGCGGCAGCGCCCAGCGCCTTGAAGCGTTCCACGGTGCCGGTTTGCGCGCAAATGGCCTGCAGCTCGGCGGACAGCTTGTCCAGCACCGGCTTGGCGGTGCCGGCCGGCGCCAGCAACCCAACCCAGACCGGCACGGTGAGGCCCTTGATGCCGGTGGCCTCGGTCATGGTGGGCGCGCCGTGCAGCGCACCGATCGGTGCGTTGGTGAAGCTGCCCAGCACGCGGGCTTTCTTGTCGATCACCATGGGTTCGATCGAAGCCGAACTGGTCACCATCGCCGCCACCTGCCCGCCCAGCAGGTCGGTGATGGCCGGGCCCGCGCCGCGGTACGGCACATGCAGCAGCTGCACGCCGGTGGACTGCGCCAGCAGCTCGCCGGTCAGGTGCGACACGGTGCCGTTGCCGGTGGAGGCAAAACTGACCTTGCCCGGGTTGGCCTTGGCATCCTTGATCAGGTCGGCCACGCTGGCGTAGGGGCTTTGGGCGCGCACCGCCAGCGTCATCGGCGTGTCGGCCACCAGCGCCACGGGCACGAAATCCTTGCGCGGGTCGTAGCTGAGCTTGGCAATCAGGTGCGGCGCGATGGTGATGGCGCCGCCGGTGGCCAGCAGCAGCGTGCGGCCGTCGGGCTTGGCCTTGGCCACGGCGTCGGCCGCGATCACGCCGCCGGCGCCGGCCTTGTTCTCGACCACCACCGCAGCGCCCAGGCGCGTGCCCAGGCGTTCGGCCAGGTAGCGGCCGATGACGTCCTGCGCGCCGCCCGGCGCGAAGGGCACGACGATGCGGGTCACGTCGCCTTGGGCATGGGCCGGGGCGGCGCTCCACCAGGTCAGGGCGGCAAGAGCCAGGGCAGTCAATGGGGTGCGCATGAGGGGGTTCGCAAATCGAGCGAAAAGTGGATGAAAAACGGCGCCATTATTGCAGCGATGGTGCGCAGTGGGCGCTGCAGCGCCGCGCAAGCCAGCGTGCGGCGCACCGAGATCGGCACGAACCCGGATGGGCCGGATGGACGAGGCGGCGGCTGACACGGCGCGCTCGCCGGGGCGTGCATACTGGCCGCATGACGGCCCGTTGTTGCATCCGTTCACCCTCCGAGCTCGGCGCACCCCGGCGATCGGCAAAGTCCAGGGCGCGGTGCCGGCCCGTTGCCTGGCGCGCGGTGCTGCTGGCGGTGCTGCTGGGCTGCGCCGGCACGTCGGCGACGGCCGCGCCTGCCCTCGATCTGACCGTGTCGGCCGGCGCGGGCACGCAGCACGTGGACAAGCTGGGCCTGGTGCTGGGCTGGACGCGTCCCGAGCCGCTGTGGCAGGGCCGGCGCTGGCGCCTGATGCTGCGCCATGAGCTCGAACTGGCCAACTGGCGCGTGGCGAATGCGCGCGATCTGCTGGAGCTGGGCTATTCGCCCGTGCTGCGGCTGGAGCGCCCGCTGGCCGATTCGAGGGCCACTTTTTTCGTGGAAGGATCGATCGGCGCGCGCCTGCTCTCGCACACCCGGGTGGGCCCGGACCACGACATGAGCACGGCGTTCCAGTTCTCCGACGAGTTGCGTGCCGGCTGGACGTGGGGCGATCAGGGACGCCACACGGCGGGGCTGCGTTTGCAGCACCTTTCCAACCTCGGCATCAAGGAGCCCAACCCGGGCATCAACTTCTGGCAGCTTTACTACCGCTACCGGTTTTGATGGACCGGGCTCATCCGATGGGCGAGACTTCGATACGGTAGCGCGCCGGGCCGCCCTCGGGCTGCGCCACCAGTTGCCAGCGCCGCTTGTGAAAGGGCGCGACGCTGGGACGGTGGGCGATGGACAGCAGTGCGCCGCCGCCGCGCTCGGTCAGCGCCTTCAGGCGCTCGTACAGCGTTTTTTCGGCCTCGGCGTCCAGCGCGGCCGTGGCCTCGTCGGCCAGCACCCAGGCGGGTTGCTTGAGCAGCACGCGGGCGATCGCCAGGCGCTGTTGTTCGCCGCCGCTCAGTTTTTGCGTCCAGTTGTCGCGCTCATCCAGGCGCGCGGCCAGCTGCGGCAGCAGGGCGTCTTGCAGCGCCTGCCCGAGCTGCGCGTCGCTGTAGCGTTCGGCCGGCTCGGGGTAGGCCAGCGCGTCGCGCAGGCTGCCGTCGGGAAAGTACGGCCGCTGCGGGATGAACATGGCGCTGGCGGGCAGCGCCACGCGGCCCTGCGCCCAGGGCCAGATCCCGGCCATGGCGCGAAACAGCGTGCTCTTGCCGCTGCCCGAGGGGCCTTGCAGCAGGGTGTGCTCGCCGGGCGCCACCGCCAGGCTCTCGCCCTGCACCAGGGTGTCGCCGGTGGGCAGCGCGACGGTCAGGGCGCTGGTGGTGATGGCGGGGGTGCTGGCCGTTTGCACCGACTCGACCGCGCCGGGCGCGGCCTCCTGGCGGGACAGCATGGCCTCGAAGCTGGTCAGGCGCTCGGTGGTGGCGCGCCAGGCGGCCAGGCTGTCGTAGTTGTCGACGAACCAGGACAGCGCACCCTGCACGCGATCGAAGGCGCTGCTGATCTGCATCAGCTCGCCCAGCTGGATGGCGCCGCTGAAAAAGCGCGGTGCGGCCACGATGAAGGGAAACACCACGGCCGCCTGGCCAAACAGGTTGGTAAAGCCCACCAGCTGCTTTTGCTTGTTGATGAGCTTGAGGTAGTTGGCCAGCACGGCTGAAAAGCGCGTGTCGAGGTTGCGGCCTTCCACCGCCTCGCCGTGGTCCAGCGCGATGGATTCGCTGTACTCGCGCACGCGCACCAGGTTGTGGCGGTAGTTGGCCTCGCGCCGCTGCTGCTCGAAGTTCAGGCCGATCAGCGGCCGACCGATGAAGTGCGTGAGCACGCTGCCCACGGTGCAATACAGCAGCGCCATCCACACCATGAAGCCGGGAATCACGAACGCGCTGCCACCCACGCTGAACGAGAAGCTGCCCGACAGGCCCCACAGGATGCCGACGAAGCTGGCCAGGGTGACCACGGCGTTGAGGAAACCCATGGACAGGCCCACCGTCTGCGCGGTGAACTGGGCCGCGTCTTCCTGCAGGCGCTGGTCGGGGTTGTCGGGCGCGCGCTGGCCGGGCACGGGCAGGCCGCTGCCGGCTTGCTCCTCGGGCGCCGGACCGCTGTAGCGGGCGAGCTCCATGCGGTAGAAGGCGTGGTTGGTCAGCCAGCGGTGCATCAGGTCGCGCGTCATCCAGGCGCGCCAGCGCAGCTGCAGCAACTGCGTCAGGTAAAAGCGGTAGACGGCGATGGCGATGAAGATCATCGCCAGATACGTGAAGCGGCCCAGCTGCGTCCAGAACACCGCCGCGTCCTTGTTTTGCAGCGCGTCGTAGAAGGTGCGGTTCCATTCGTTGATCTGCACCAGCATGTACACCGCGCCCAGGTTGAGCGCGATGATGGCCGCCAGCAGGCCGCGGGCCTTCCACTTTTCCTCGGACCGGGCGAAGTACGGGGCCGACAAGTGCGCCACCTGGCGCAGGAATTGCTGGATGCGGGAGAGCTTGTCGAACCAGGTCATCGGGGGCTTTCACGGTCGGAAGGAGCGCGCATCGTAGCGGCTTGCCGGGGCGTGGCAGGGGCGCCCTATACTGACCCGACACCGTCGCGCCGCCCATGCCTGATTCGATCCTGACCCTGCCCCAGGCCAACTGGCCGTACTCGCAAAGCCTGATGCGGCTGGCGCTGGGCCTGGCGCTGGGCCTGTTGATCGGGCTGGAGCGCGAGCGCCGCGGCAAGGAGGCGGGCGTGCGCACCTTCGGCTTCATCGGCCTTTTGGGTGCCATCGGCGGGGCGCTGGGCATGCCCTACGCGCTGGCGGCGCTGGCGCTGACGGGCTTGCTGGCGGTGCTGCTCAACCTGTCCTCGCTGCGGGCCAACCAGGGCACCGAGCTGACCACCTCGGCTGCCATGATGGTGACGGCCATGTCGGGCATTCTGTGCGGGCAGGGCCACACGCTGCCGCCCGCGGCGGTGATGGTGATCGGGGCCGCGCTGCTGGCCTGGAAGGAGCGGCTGGCGGACTTCTCGATGGGCCTGTCGGAGGGCGAAATCCGCTCGGCCCTGCTGCTGGCCATCCTGGCCATCGTGATCTACCCGGCGCTGCCCACGGGCACCGTCGGGCCGGGCAACCTGATCGAGCCGCGCTATGCTTGGGTGACGGTGATCCTGATTGCCGGCATCGGTTTTTTCAACTACGTGCTGTGGAAGATGTACGGCACGCGCGGCACCGAGCTGTCGGGCTTTTTCGGCGGCCTGATCAACAGCAACTTCACCGTGATCGAGCTGTCCGAGCGCGTGCGCGAAGTGGGCGCGGCCTTCGTGCCCACGGCCTATCGGGGCATCCTGCTGGCCACCACGGCCATGGTGGCGCGCAACGCCACGCTGCTCCTGATCCTGGCGCCGCAGGCGCTGGTGGGGGCGCTGTCGGCCTTTGCCCTGATGGCGCTGACCAACGTGGCCTTGGTGGTCGGCAGCATGCGCCACCGCCACGGCGCCAGCGCCGCGGCGGCGCCCGAGATCAACCTGGAGCTGCCGTTTTCGCTGTCGCAGGCGCTCAAGTACGGCGCCATTTTTCTGGTGCTGCACGTGGTGGGCGCGCTCACGCAGCGGCATTTTGGTGACACGGGCTTTTACTTTGTCAGCGTGGTCGGCGGCCTGCTGTCCAGCGCCAGTGCGGTGGCCGCTGCCGCCACGCTGGCCGAGCAGGGCAACATCGCCCCCATCACCGCGGGCGTGGGCGCCGTGCTGGCCTCCTTCACCAGCCTGGTCTTCAGTCTCAGCTTCGTGCTGCGCACGCGCAGCCGGCCGCTGATTCGCACGCTGGCGGTGTCGATGGTGGCCGTCGGCGCCGCCGGCCTGGTGGGCCTGCTGGCCAGCCACTGGGCCGAGCCCTGGGTGATGCGCGTGGTCGATCTGGCGCGGGGTGGTTGACGCGCGCGGCGGCCTTGTCAGTGATGACTGGGATTTTTATCTCAAGCCTGGTGCAATAGGCCATCCAGCCGCGCATCCCAGCGCGTGTCGGGCAGCACCTCGGCCAGTTGACTGTCGCGCAGACCGAAGGCGGGCCGCAGCACCTGCGCCAGCACGGCGCGAAAGTCGTGGTGCACGGGCACGTCGCGCTGCTCGTGCAGGTTGGCTTGGGCCAGCCCCGTCCACTGGCCGTGCCAGCGGCCGCCGGCCACGCGCGGGCCGATCAGCCACATGGCGTTGCCGTGGCCGTGGTCGGTGCCGCGGCTGCCGTTCTCGGCGGCGGTACGGCCGAACTCGCTGGCCATCACGATCACGTCGCCGGGGCGATCGAAATCGCGCGCCAGCTGCGCCAGCGCGCCGCCCAGGCTGCGCAGGTTGTTGGCCAATTGCCCCGCGACGGCGCCCTGGCCCGCGTGCGTGTCCCAGCCGCCGGCCGACAGAAAACCGATGCGCAGGCTGCGCTCCTGCCGCATCAGGGTGCCCAGGTTGCGCGCGTCCTGCACCAGCAGGGCCGGGGCGGCGGCGCCGTTGTCGGCCGCCTGCATCTCGCGCGTGAGGTCCTGCGCGGTGCGCAGGCGGCTGCCGGCGCCCTGTCGGAAGGCCCTGGAAAGCTCGTCCGGCCCGTCGTACAGCGCCATCAGCGCCTGGCGCGCCTGCGGGTTTTGCAGCGCGCCGGGGCGCTGGGCGGCGCGCCCGTGCGCCACCAGCTTGACCGGGGCGCGCCCGTCCAGGATGCGCGGATTGGATTCGCCCACGCCCAGCGCATGCACGGTGCCGGCGCTGCCACTGACGCCGGCGAGGCGGTTGAGCCAGCCGGGCGTGTCGCCGCCGCGGCCCAGGCGCGCGGTTTCCCAGTAGTACTGCGCGTCGAAGTGCGAGCGCGTCGGGTCGGGCGAGCCGGCGGCGGGGATCACGGCCAGGCGGCGCTGTTTCCACAGCGGCAGCACGTCGGCCAGCGCGGGGTGCAGGGCAAAGGTGTCGTCCAGCGTGAGCGCGGCTTGATCGGTGCCGTCGGGCGCGGGCAGGGCAATGCTGGAGCGCAAGCGGGCGTAGTCCGGGTCGGCGTAGGGCACGAACAGCGACAAGCCATCGACTGCGCCGCGCAGGAACACGACGACGAGGCGGCCTTCGCCCTGGGCGCCCAAGGTGGCCTGGGCAAAGGCGCGTGGGCCGAGCGCTAGCGTGGCGGCACCGGCCAGCAGGTGGCGGCGGGAG
Organism: Pseudomonadota bacterium; assembly: GCA_018241325.1. GTDB lineage: Bacteria > Pseudomonadota > Gammaproteobacteria > Burkholderiales > Burkholderiaceae_C > Ottowia. The sequence continues at coordinate 37,056 of JAFEEB010000044.1, forward strand.
AGGGGCGTGTTCATGGTTTGCTCCGGAATAAATAGCTTGCCGCGCTTGCCCTGCAAGCGCGGCAAGCTATTTGGTCATGAATTCTCGGCTGGCCAGCAGCAGGCCGCCGCGCAGGGGGGCGGGCTGCGCGTCGATGTGGCGCAGGGTGGCGGGCTGCATGAATTCGGTCAGAAAGTCCGCCGGTGGATGGCGCCGCGCCAGGCCCAGGGCATAGTCGGCGCGATGCGTCAGCGCCTCGGGCGCGAGCCAGGTGGCGCGGTCCGTCTTGTAGCCGTCGGGCGTGGGCCAGCGCAGCACGCCTTGGCCCGCGCCTTGCAGCAGGTTGAGGGTTTGCGTCAGCTCGTGCGCGTCCTGCGGGCCGCCGCAGGCGGCGAGCGCGGAGCAGGCGTAGTCGTAGGGGGTCTTGAACAAGGTGTTGGCCGGGTCCCAGAAGGCGGCGGACTGCACCAGCGTGCGCAGCACGGCGCGGGTGTCGCCGCCGCTGGACAGGAAGCGGCGCGCCAGTTGCTCGACCAGCGCGGGCGGCGGCTCGTCGGCGACGAACCACTGCGCCAGGCGCAGCGCCACGCGGTGCGCGGTGGCGGGGTGCGCGGCCAGCATGCGGATGGCGCGCACGCCCTCGGCTTCGCCCGCGCGGGGGTCGGGGTTGCCGCCGAAAGTCTGGCCGAGCACGGTCTTCACGCCCGCATCGTGCGCGCGCGGGGCAAAGCGAAAACCGCTCTCCTGGCGCGGCGCCACCGTCCAGCCGGTGAGCACGCGGGCCAGCTCGCGCACGTCGCCCTGCGTGTAGCCGCTGCCCACGCCCAGGGTGTGCAGCTCCATCAGCTCGCGGGCGTAGTTTTCGTTCAGGCCGCGGCGCTGCGTGCCTTGCATGGTGCCCTCGGCCACGCTTTGCGCCTGGTCGAGGTAGTACAGCATGGCGGGGTGGCGGGCGCCGGCCAGCAGCAGCTGGTCGAACGGGCCGAAGGCGTGGGCGCGGATGGCGTGCACCAGGTAGTGGCCGGCAAAGGGCCGCACGCTGCCTTTGTCGGCCGAGACGTTGAGGTGGTTGAACCAGAACTCGCTCAGCCGCGCGAGCAGCGGGGGCTCGACGTCGGGGCGGCAGCCACTGGTGATGCGCCAGTCCTGCGCCTGGCGCACCATGCGGGCGCTGTAGCGGAGCGGGTCGTCGGCCGTTGCGGCGGGCAGGGCGTTGACCGGTGCGGCCATGGGGGCCGGGGCCATGGCCGGAGCGCTGCTTTGCGCGTCACGGCGCTCGCGGCGTGCGACGCGCTCTTCGGCGACGTGCTGAAAGATCTCCGGCAACGGCGCATCGAAGTCGGCCGGCAGGCCGGCCCGCTCGATGGGCTGCTGGCTGGCGGCAAAGGCGGCGTCGATCTCGCGCAGCGCCCAGGCACGCGGGCCGCCGGCCTGCCGCACCTGCGCCAGCAGCGCCGGGGTGGGCCCATAGCCCAGACGCGAGAGCACGCGCCAGGTGGCGGAGCGCTCGGCGCCCGGGTCGTCGGCGCGGGCCCAGGGGGCCCAGGTGGTGGTGGCGCCGGCGGCGGCCAGCAGCAGGGCGCGGCGCCGGGACAGGGGGGGAACGTGGGGGACCATGGCGGTGTCTCCGCAAGGGCTTGGCGCGCCAAGTCGGGCCGCGCCAGTCTTGTTTTGTTGCCAACGCTCAAGCGCTGCGTGGCGCCGACGTCTTCAACAAACTTTACCGAGCGGATGAACCGTCTTTGCCCGCCTGCGCCTCGCGCTCGCGCCGGGCCAGGCGCTCGGCGCGCTGGCGGGCCGCTTCGGCGCGGATTTCGTCCTGTGTCAGGTAGCCGTCGCCGTTGGTGTCGGTGCGGCGAAACAGCTCGGCCAGCGATGGCTTGAGGCGGATGGCCACCTCGGCCTCGGCGCGCGAGACGCGGCCGTCGCCGTTGGTGTCCAGCAGCTTGAAGAGTTGCAGTGCCTGCGACTCGCCGGCACTGGGGGGCTTGGCGGACGCGGCCGTGGGCGCGGCGGGCGCCGCTGGCGCGGGCGGCGTCGTTTGGGCCCACGCGGCGACGGGTGGCAGCAGGCTGAGGAGCAGCGGCAGGGCCAGGCGCAAAAGCAGGGTCATGCGCCCTTGGAGCGTGGCGGGCGGCGGCGGGTTTCCGCCGTCTTGGATGCATTTGTAACGCCGGCCGACACATGCCCGGCCGGCACGAAGCCGGCGGCCTGCCGGATGTGGCCGCTCTGGTCGTCGAAGAAGAAGTCGGGCTCGAATTCGCGCAGGAATTCGCCCTTTGGCAGGCCGCCCAGAAACATCGCCTCGTCCACGCGGATGTTCCACTGCATCAGCGTCTGGATGGCGCGGCGGTGCGCCGGCGCGCCGCGCGCGGTGACCAGGGCGGTGCGGATGCGCATGCCCGTGCCGGCCGATTGCTGCAGGCGGTGCAGCGCCACCAGGAAGGGCTTGAACGGCCCGGCCGGCAGGGGCTCGTCGGCCTTGCGCTTTTCGTGGCGCTGGAAGGCGTCCAGCCCCTTTTGCTGAAACACGCGCTCGGCCTCGTCGGAGAACAGCACGGCGTCGCCGTCGAAGGCGATGCGCAGCTCGTCGGGATAGCCGTTGCCCGCCGGGCGTGCGCCCACCATCACGTGCGCGGCCGGAAAACCCGCAGCCAGCGCCTCGCGCACGTCGCCCTCGTTGGCCGACAGGAAAATGTCGGCGTTGAGCGGGCGCAGGTAGCCAAAGGGCGCGCGGCCCTGGGTGAACACCCCGCGCTCCAGCCGCAGCGCCTGCGCCGCGCCCGAGCTGAAGATGCGCATGCCGGAGACCGGGTCGTTGCGCGAGAGGATGACGACCTCCACGCGCTCGACGCCGTCCTGGTTGAAGCGCAGCAGCTTTTTCACCATCGAGTACGCAATGCCCGGATGCGCGGGCACGTCCAGGCGCTCGAGCTGCAGACGCATGTAGCCCTCGGCGTCGCCGCCTTCGAACACGCGGTTTTCTTCTTCCAGATCGAACAGGGCGCGCGAGGAAATCGCGACCACGAGCTTGTCGTCGAGGGCGGGGGGCATGTCAGGCGGGGTCTTCCCAAGGGTTGAGCACGGGCGCACCGCAGGCGGCAAAGTCGCGCACGTTGCGGCTGACCACCGTCAGGCCGTGCACCAAGGCGGTGGCGGCGATCCAGGCATCGCGCTCCGGCGCGGGGTTGGGCACGTGCATGGCGGCGCAGCGGCGCGCGATGGGGCCGTCGATGTCGAGCACGCGCCCTTCAAACTCGGTCACGACACGGGTGTCCAGCCACTCGCGCAGCACGCTCCCTTGGACCGGGTCGCGCCGCTCGCGCTGGCGCACACCCAATTCCAGTTCAAACAAGGTGATGCAGGAGATAAACAGGGTGTGCGTACTCACACTGCGCGACCACGCCAACAAGCTGGCCGGCGCCTTGTCGGGCCGACGCAAATCGGAGATGACGTTGGTGTCGAGCAGGAACATGGGTTCAATCGAACTCGGCCGCCCGCGCGAAATCGCCCATGCGCGGCGGGTCGAACTCGATGTCTTCCACGCCCGGCATCGCCAGCGCCTCCACGATCGACTGCGGCTTGTGGGTCAGGCGCTCATATTCGGCGTTGGTGATCAGCACATACGCGCGCCGACCGCGGTCGGTGATGAACACCGGTCCGTCATTGGCCGCGCGCTTGGCGCGCGCCGTGTCCTGGTTGAACTCGCGTGAGCTGAGGGTTTGCATGGCATTTCCCCTTCCGGGTTTTGATGTAGCAATGTTACTACATCGTGTGCCTGAGGGCTATTTGACCCACTGATTGAGCTGGATGATGGGCAGCATCACCGCCAGCACGATCAGCATCACGACCACGCCCATGACGACGATCAGCAGCGGCTCCAGCACGGTGGCCAGCTGCATGGCGCGGCGCTGCACCTCGGTGGACAGCTGCACTGCGGCGCGTTGCAGCATCAGGGGCAGCTGGCCGGTTTGCTCGCCCAGGCGCGCGAACATGGCCAGCAGGCCTGGAAAGCGCTTTTTCTGCGCCAGCGCCGCGGCCAGCGGCGCGCCCTCGCGCACCAGCACCAGGGCGTCTTCGGCGTCGCGCCGCATGGCCGTGTTGTTCAGCGTCTCGCTGGCGGCCTGCAGCGCGCGCAGGATGGGCACGCCGGCGCCCGCCAGCATGGCCAGCGTGCTGCCAAAGCGCGCCGCGTTGTAGCCGCGTGCCAGGCGCCCCACCAGCGGCAGGCGCAGCCAGGCGGCGTCGAATTTTTGACGAAAAGCCGGGATCGTCAGCGCCCACCGGGCGCCGGCAGCTATCAAAATGATGGCGCCCAGCAGCCACCAGCCCCAGCTGCGCACAAAGCTGCTGATGGCCAGCATGGCCACCGTCAGCATCGGCAGTGCGTGCTTGGTGCCGGCAAACACGGTGGCCACCTGCGGCACCACGTAGCTGACCAGAAACACCACGATCACGATCGCCACGAGGGTGACGATGGCTGGGTACAGCGCCGCCCCGATCAGCTTGCCCTTGAGCGCCTGGCGCTCCTCCAGGTCGTCGGCCAGGCGCTCGAGCACGCCGCCCAGGTGGCCGCCCTGCTCGCCGGCGGCGATCACCGCCGTGTAGACCAGCGAGAACTCGCGCGGGTGCTGCGCCATGGCACGCGCCAGCGGGGCGCCGGCGTTGACCTCGGCGCGCAGGTTGGCGATCAGGTTGCGCTGCCTGTCGTCTTCGGCCTCGTCGGACAGCGCGGACAGCGAGCGCTCCAGCGGCAGGCCGGAGGCGACCAAGCCGGCGAGCTGGCGCGTGAAGATCGCCAGTTGCGTGCTGCCGAAGGCGCGCCCCCCCGCGATCGGCCGGCTCAGGAGGCTGTCGGCCGCGCCCGTCACCGGCTCCACCGCCAGCGGCACCAGCGCCTGCCCGCGCAGCTGCGCGCGCGCCAGCCGCGCCGTGTCGGCCTCGATCACGCCCTTGCGGGTCTGGCCGTCGGCTTGCAGGGCTTCGAAGGAGTAGGCGGGCATGGGTGGGGCAATTGCGACGCGGGTTGGTCACCGAATGACGCAACCACGCACAAGCGAGTTTAGGAGAGCGTCGGCTTAGTCCAAGTACAGGTGCTTCTGAAAGCCGACAAAGACGCTCCGAACCTGCTCGGGCTGGCCAAGTTCGGCAAAGGCGTCTGGCAGCGCGCGGTACTTCAGGCGCAGCAGGGGCGAGAGCTTTTCCTGATCCAGCTCGTCAACGCCCTGGCTGACATACTGCGCCAACACAAAGTCGATGAAGGCCTGCTGCTTGTCGGTCAGGCTTTGCGTGGCCGCTGCCTTGGCGGCGCTGGCGCGTTGCGCACGGGTCTTGGGCTGCGTGGCAAAGGCCACGTAAGCCAGCACGTCGAACAGATCGCTCTGGTCGGCCTCGATGATGGTTTGCATCTCGGCCAAGGGTTCGCGTCCAAAGCCCTTGTCTGCAAGCTGCTCCAGAAGTGACCTGCGCGTCTGCGGCTCGCTCCAGATGCGGCGCAGCTCTTCCTCGTCCTTGAAGAACTCGGGCAGCGCGCCGAACAGTGCTTCGAGAAACTGCGCGGCAGACAGCGGCCGCCCATCGGCGCCCCAGAACGTCGTTGCCGTCATGCTCTGAATCGCGCGCGCCTTGCCGTCGGCCAGCTTGATCTGAAGTTTGTACGCGGGCGGTGGCGGCTCCGCCACGATCAACGGCTCGGACGGGCCAGGCGGCTGCGGCGACGTGGGGCGCGGCCCCTGCGGCTCGGGCTCCACCGGTTCGCCATCCCATTCGGGGTCGCTGAAGTGGTGATAGGCCTTGACGAAGTCGTAGATGGTGAAAAAGTCCTTGCCATCAAACAGGCGCGTGCCGCGCCCGATGATCTGCTTGAACTCGATCATCGAATTGACGGGCCGCATCAGCACGATGTTGCGCACATTGCGCGCATCCACGCCAGTCGATAGCTTTTGCGACGTGGTGAGGATGGTGGGGATGGATTTTTCGTTGTCCTGAAAGTCGCGCAGAAACTGCTCGCCCATCGCGCCATCGTTGGCCGTCACGCGCACGCAGTAGTTTGGGTCGGTGCTGGTCTTGGCCTGGTTGATCAAGTCGCGCACCACCAGCGCATGATCTTGCGTGGCGCAGAACACCAGAGTTTTTTCGTGCGGGGCCATCATGCTCATGAAGAGGCGCACGCGATATTCCTCGCGCTCGCGGATGATGATCACGCGGTTGAAGTCGCCCTCCACATAGCGCCGGCCGGGCACCACCTCGCCTTCCACAATGGCGTCGTCGGGCGTGTAGGTGTAGTCGTCCAGCGTGGTGGCAATCTGCTTGACCTTGAAGGGCGTGAGATACCCGTCGTTGATGCCATCTTTCAGCGAATAGGTATAGACCGGCTCGCCAAAATAAGCATAGGTGTCGGCGTTGCTGCGGCGCTTGGGCGTGGCCGTCAGGCCAAGCTGCACGGCCGGGGCAAAGTGCTCCAGAATCGCGCGCCACTGGCCTTCGTCGTTGGCGCCGCCACGGTGGCATTCGTCGATGACGATGAAGTCAAAGAAATCCGCCGGGTATTCGCCAAAGTAGGGCGACGGCTGCCCGTCCTTGGGCGGCCCGCTCATGAAGGTCTGGAAGATGGTGAAGAAGATGCTGCCGTTCTTGGGCACGCGGCCCTTCTTCTTGATCTCGTCCGGTGCAATGCGCACCAGCGCATCGTCGGCAAAGGCCGTGAAGGCGTTGTAGGCCTGGTCGGCCAGGATGTTGCGATCGGCCAAAAACAAAATGCGCGGGCGGCGCGTCGGCTCGGTGCCAGTGTTCCAGTCACTGAGATTCCAGCGGCTGTGAAAGAGCTTCCACGCAATCTGAAAGGCAATCGCCGTCTTGCCCGTGCCCGTGGCCAGCGTGAGCAGGATGCGGCTTTGCCCGCCGGCAATGGCCTCCAGCACGCGGCGCACCGCAATCTCCTGGTAGTAGCGGCTCTCCCACGCGCCGCCCTTGTCCTCAAACGGCACGGCGGCAAAGCGGTCGCGCCAGGCGTTGGCCTCGGCAAAGGTTTGCGCCCACAGCGCCTCGGGGCTGGGAAAGGCCGCCACATCGCCCTCTGCGCCCGTGGCCATGTCCACGCCGTAAATCTGCTGGCCATTGCTGGCGTAGGCAAAGCGCAGCGCCAGCTTGGCCGCATAGCGCTTGGCCTGCGCCAGCCCCTCGGTGTGCGGCTTGTCCCGCGCCTTGGCCTCGATCACCGCCAGCTTGGTGTTGCGGTAGATCAGCACATAGTCGGCAATGTCGGCCTGCGCCCGCTGCCCGCGCCCCTGCAGGCGGCCGGGCGCAATCACCTCGCGCCGGATGCGGCTGCCTTCCACCACGCCCCAGCCTGCGGCCTGCAAGGCGGGGTCAATCAGCTCGGCGCGGGTTTCGGCTTCGTTCATAGGGCGGGCTCGGCTTTCATCAAAACAGAGTCAAGAAAAACAAGCTCCGTAGATGTTTGGCAAGTTGTTGTTTTATATAGAATTTGTCCTTGTTTTGGCAGATCTGTCGTGGTCAAAATCAAAACCCAATCAAGAAACCTAGGCCCAGTGCGGCAGATAGATTGTTCATGCGGCGGCTTCCAGTTGCTGGTCGGCGGCCTTGGCGGTCAGTTGGCCGGTGAAGGCTTGGTGCAGGAGGGACTGCTTGAGTTCGGTGAGGGCGGTGAGCTTCTGTCTTTGCGTGTTCTTGAATGACTCACACGTTTGCTCGATCTCTGCGAGCTTGTCGACGACTTGTAATTGCGTATCGAGAGAAGGCACGGACGTGATCATGAATGCGCGTATGTCCTTCATGTTTACGTGTTGAACGGTGGCACCGCGCGAGTGGGCAAGAAGCTGCAACTGGCTGCGACGTTGCAGCAAAAAATGGGCGAGGTACTCGGACTTGAAAACCTCGCGTTTAGGTCGGATCAAAACGGTCCTTTGGCCTAAGCAAACGCGCATACCTTCTGGAATGACGGCTACGTTTCCGGCAGGTGCTTCGCGCGCCAAGATCAGATCGCCTGCGACTGGCACGGCTCGGCGAGTCCAGGTCACATACGTCGCTTCGGAAACCCGGTTCACATCTTCGAGGACCAATCTTCCCTTGCCGATGTTTGGTGTCCTGATTGACGGGTAGCCATGTTTCTGTGTCGGCGCCGTTTTGTGTTCACAGTCAACAATCAGTTCGCACAGGGAAGCAAGTTCGCGAGGGACGAAGCTGTCATCGAGGTGCTGGTCAAAGCAAGCTTGTCCCAATGCATCCGCTAACTCACGCGCGTTCTGCAGGTTCTTCTCGGTGTTGGCCTTGGCGGTGGCGATGGCGTCGAAGGCTTCATCGAGGATGGCGACGATGCGGCGCTGCTCGGGGAGCGGCGGAATCGGGATAGGAAGTCGTTCGATGAAATCCGCAGCTACCCGTTTGTGCCCCACGGCACCGGTCATCGTCCTCGCGCCGAATTCGCGGAAGTCAGGCCGGTACAGATAGTAGTAAAGAAATTCGCGATCAAGCGTTGGCTCGGGACGCAAAACGATGAACTCGCTTGATCCAAAGCCGACGCCATTCACCAGGTTTTTGGCGATGCCGAGCTTCCCGTTCTCGAAGCAAGGGGTGATCTTGGCAACCAATACGTCACCTTCGGCGAAGTACGTATAAGTACCGATGACCTCAGCCATTGGGCGCGTAGCGGTTGGCACCATGAACTTTGTGTCGATGCCAAGAACGTCCATCGGAGCAAACGAAACCACATCATCATCAGCAAATCTCGCGCGAACCACGGCCTTTTTGGGCTTGATTTCGCAGACATCAGCTAGCGGTCTGATCTGCCACCCCTCCATCACGCCACCAACTCCCGAATCGTTGCCAGCGCCTCGGCGCTTTCCGCATCCAGCGCTGCAATCTCATCAAGGATTTCCTGCGGGCTGCGCAGCACCACTTCATCGCCGCCGTTCGGGTTCTTGACCGACAGGTCGTAGCTGCTCGCATCGATGCTGCTGGCATCCACCGACCAGCTTTTGGGTGAATCGGCCAAGCTGGCTTGCAGGGCGACGAAGTCCGCCAAATCATCGTCGTTCAGCGGGTTGGTCTTGCCCAGGTTGCGGCCGGGGTCGAGCTGGTAGTACCAAACCTTGCGCGTGGGTGCGCCTTTTTCGAAGAACAGCACCACGGTTTTGACGCCCGCGCCTTGAAAGGTGCCGCCGGGGCAGTCGAGCACGGTGTGCAGGTTGCAGCCCTCCAGCAGCAGCTTGCGGATGCTGACCGAGGCGTTGTCGGTGTTGGACAAAAAAGTGTTCTTGATGACGATGGCGGCGCGCCCACCGGCCTTCAGGCGCTTGATGAAGTGCTGCAAAAAGAGAAACGCCGTTTCGCCCGTCTTGATGGGAAAGTTTTGCTGCACCTCCTTGCGCTCTTTGCCGCCAAAGGGCGGGTTGGCCAGGATGATGTCGAAGCGGTCTTTGTCCTGGATGTCGGCCAGGTTTTCGGCCAGGGTGTTGGTGTGGATGACGTTGGGCGCTTCAATGCCGTGCAGGATCATGTTCATGATCGCAATCACGTAGGCCAGGCTCTTCTTCTCTTTGCCGTAGAAGCTGCGCTGTTGCAGGGTTTGCAGGTCGGTGGTGCTCAGGCCGGGCTGGCTGGATAGGTACTCAAACGCCTCGCACAGAAAGCCGGCCGAGCCGCAGGCGCCGTCGTAGATGCGCTCGCCGATGCGGGGCTTGATCACGCGGATCATGGCGCGGATGAGCGGGCGGGGCGTGTAGTACTCGCCGCCGTTGCGGCCGGCGTTGCCCATGTTCTTGATCTTGGCTTCGTACAGGTGCGATAGCTCGTGCTTTTCGCGCTGCGAGCGAAAGTGCAGCTCGTCCACTTGCTCGATCACGTCGCGCAGGGTGTAGCCGCTTTGGATTTTGTTTTTGATCTCGCCAAAGACTTCGCCAATCTTGTACTCGATGGTGTTGGGGCCGCTGGCGCGCGCCTTGAAGCCGGCCAGGTACGGAAAGAGCGTGCTGTTGACAAACTCGCGCAGGTCGTCGCCGGTCATGGCGGTGTTGTGGTCGAGCTTGCCGTCCGCACCCTTGGGCGCGGCCCAGCTTGACCAGCGATGCGCTTCATCGAGGATGAAGCGGTAGCTTTTGCCTTCGAGTGCGGCTTCGGCGGCCTTGTCGGCCTCCAGGTCGTCCAGGTATTTCAGGAACAGCAGCCACGAGCTTTGCTCGGTGTAGTCCAGCTCGCTGGTGCAGCCTGCGTCTTTGCGCAGGATGTCGTCGATGTTCTTGAAGGTTTGCTCAAACACGGTTGGCCTTGCGTCGGTAGCTTTGGATGGCTTTTTGCTGGCGCAGCCGGGACTTGGGCAGGGTGAAGAGTGCGGCTGCGACGGGCCTAAGCTTCAAGTTGGCGCCCCCGGCAGGAATCGAACCTGCATCTGGCGCTTAGGAGGCGCCCGTTCTATCCATTGAACTACGGCGGCGAGGGTGGGGGCATTGTATCGGCGGGCGCAGGACCCAAGCCGGCAGACTCCTGATTTGATAGCTGGAAGCGCACGGTGCGAGGGCGCCACAGGCGGATTTGATCTGAAATCAGTCGAAGGACAGCTTGTAGATCAGATCGACGGCGGAGGTCTCGCCCGCCTGCCCGCGCAGGCTCCAGCGGCGCGAGAGCTCGTAGAAAATCATCAGCGCGCCGCCGGTGCCGGCCAGGCTGTGCTCGTAGGCGGCGTACAGGCGATCGGACAGGCGCTTGCCCAGGGTCACGCTGGCGCCGGCGACGGTGTCGCCATCGCCGCCGCCGGCCACGCTCAGTTCATCCAGGCCAAAGCGCGACGCCAGGCCGCGCCCGTTGCGCCCGCCCAGCACCGCCAGCGCGGCCGATTGCAGCATGGCGGCCTCAGCGCCGGTGGCGGGCGCGGCGCGGCCCAGCATCAGCCAGGCCAGGGTCTGGCTGTCGGGCAGGGGCGGGTTGGAGTACAGGCGCACGCGCGGCAGCAGGGCGGTGCCGGCCACCTGCACGCCGGCCTGCTGGTCGCTGGCGAAGTTGGGGCGCAGGGCGATGATGTCCAGCGTGGGGTTGTCGGCCGTGCCGGTGAAGGTGATGCGCCCGCGCGTGATGTCCATGTTCTGGCTGTAGGCATGAAAGCGCCCGCCCTCGGTTTGCACCAGGCCGGTGACTTGGGGCAGCCCGTCCAGCGGGCCGTCGGCGGCCAGGCTCAGGGTGCCGGCCAGGCGGGTGTCGAGGCCGCGGCCTTCGACCCGAAAGTCCGGCCCCAGGTCGATCTTGACGTCGACCTTGGCGGTCATGGGGGGTGTGCCGGTGGGCGGCGCGGTTTGCCGGCTGCTCGCGCTGCGCGGCGGCGCGGGCGGGCGCGCCAGGGTGCCGGGGGCTTCCTGGCCCTGCGCCGTGCGGCCGCCGGCGCCGTGCACGACGATGTCGTCGCTCAGCGCGGGGCGGCTTTCGTCGGGCAGCACGATCAGGGCGTGGTCCACCTTCAACTGGCCGTCGGCGCGCAGGGCGCGGCCGTCCAGCGCGGCCTGCACGCGGCCGGACACGGTGATCTGGCGGTCGGACTGGATGCTGGCGCGCAGCTGCTCGAGCGTGGCGTCCAGCCGCGCCTGGCCGCGCCCGTCGATCCAGCCGGCCTCGCCGCGGGCGGTCAGCCGGCCGCCGCCGCCCTGCCGGCCGGCGCCGCGCAGCGAGAACTCGTCGATCAGCACGCGCGTGCCGTCCAGGCGCGCGCGCAGGCGCCCGTCCTCGAACTGGATGCCGTCCACCACCGAGCGCAGCGCCAGGTCGTCGGCCGACGCGGTGCCGGTGAGCTGGGGCGCGGCGCGCGTGCCGCCCACGCGCGCGTCCAGCGCCAGCGAGCCGCGCAGGCGCCAACCGGGCGGCGCCAGCACCGACCAGACCGAGATCTGCGGCAGTTGCGCGCGCACGTCGCCCTGCAGCGGCGCGCTCTCGGGCCAGGCCCAGTGGGTGCGGCCGGCGGCGTCGGTCGTGGCGGCCAGGTCGGTGCGCAGGCGCGCATCGATGCGGCCGGCGCGCGCGCTGTCCCAGGCCAGCTTCAGCTCCAGCGCGTGGCCGTCGCTGCCCAGCGTCAGCCGCGCCTGGCGCAGGCCGGCGGCCACCTGGGTCTGCACGCCGGTGTCGGGGTCGGTGGCGTGCAGCGTCACGTCGCCGCTGGCGCGTGCCAGCTCGGCCTGCACGCGCAGCGTGCGGCCCAGCGCGGCGTCCCAGTGGCCGTTGAAGACCACGTTGCCGTCCAGGCCGGCGTCCTGCATCTGGGTGCCGGCGATGCGCTCGATCCACTGCAGCGGCAGGCCCGTGAGGCGGCCGGTGGTGCTCAGCTCGCCGCCGTGCCAGCGCGCCGGACCCCAGGCCAGCGTGGCTTGCGCGGCGGGCGCGGGCGAGGTGACGACGAGCTCGCCCGCGCCGACATCGACCTGGCCGCCTTGCGCGGGCGATGCGCTCACGGCCACGGCGTTGCGGCTGGCCAGTTGCCAGGTGCCCGCACCCAGTGCCGGATCGCGCACGCGTGCCTGCAGGCGCTGCACGGTGGCGCGCCAGGACGAATCGGCCAGCGCGGCCTTGGGGCCGGTGCGCCCGCCTTCGAGCGCCAGTTGCAGATCGAGCTGGCGCTCGCCCTGGGTCAGTTGCCCCTGCGCGTCGATGCGGGCCTGCGCCAGCGTGCCGTCCACGCCGAGCTTGAGCTGGCGCGCCTCGATCGGCGGCGCGTCGGTGGCGGTTGTGACCGACAGGCGCGGCGCCGTCAGGCTCGCGTGCAGTTCGGGGTTTTGCCAGCCGCCTTGCCAGCGCGCTTGCAGCGTGGCGCTGCCGCGCGCGTCGGCGCCGGCCAGCGCATCGGCCACACCGGGCCAGCGGCGCAGCCAGGCCAGGGTGCGCGCGGCGTCGGTCAGCTTGACTTGCGCCGTGCCGGCGCCGCGCGTGGCGTGCAGCTCGCCTTGCACGGTGGCGCCCAGGCCCGGCGCGGTGGTCGTGATGTCGGCGCGCCCGCCGGGCGTGGCCGTGCCCAGACCCTGCAGCGCGGCGCTGCCGGCCAGTTGCGCGTCGTCGGTGCGGATGCGCAACTGCTCCAGCGTCAGCACCTTGTCGGCCCAGCGGCCGCGCGCGTGCAGGTCGTGCAGGCGCAGCGCGCGCAGTTCACGCAGCGCGCGCCCAGGCGTGCCTTTGTCTTGCGGGGCCGTGGTGCGGGCGCCCGCGCGCGCTTGCAGCGTGGCGTCGAAGTCGATGGCCTCGCCGGCGCCCTGCACCGTGGCTTGACCATCAATGGGCAGCGCGGCCAGTTGCGTGTGCAGGCGTGCCGGGTCGATGTCGGCGAGCTGCGCGTCGATCTGCCAGGGCGGCGCCGCAGCGGCGCTGGCGCCGGCCGGCGCGCGCTGCCAGCGCCCGCTGGCCTGCAGCGTGCCGCCGCCCAGTTGCGCGTGCAGCGTGCGCACGGTGGCGGTGTCGCCCTGCCAGCTCAGGTCGGCCTGCAGGGCGTCCACCGGCAGGCGCTGGCGGTCCCAGGGGCCGGCGGCGGTGTTGGCCAGATCGGCCGTCACCGCCCAGCCGGGGGTTGTGGCGGCATCGGCCGCGGGCAGCGGCGCCAGGTCCACGCGCCCGCCCAGTTGGGTGCGCGGCGCGGCGGGCCACAGCGCGCCCAGGTCGATCGATTGCAGCGTGGCGTGGGCCTCGGGCAGCGGTTGCGGCGCCCACGGGGTGATGCGGGCGGTGGCGTGGGCGCGGGGTGCGCCTTCGGTGTCGGTGCCGGTGTCCGTGCCCGTGTCGGCGGGCGCCACCGGGGACGGGGCCAGGGCATCCGGCAGCGGCGGCACGGCCGGGACGGGGGCCGAGGCGCCGGCGGCCGCGGGCACGGCCTGCACGTCGGCCTGCGCGTTCAGCTCGGCGAGCGGGCCGTGCAGCGTGGCTTGCAGCGTGAGCGGCAGCGTCGTCGGCGCATCCGGCAAGGGGGGAGCGAGCGCGCCGGCCAGGGCCAGGTCGAGCCGGATGGGCGCCTCGTCGCCCAGCGTGGCGCGGGCGTGCCAGCGGCCGTCCTGAAAGCGGGCGTGCTCCAACTCGAGCCGATGGCGCGCGCCGTCGTAGTCGTAGCGCGCGGCCACGTCGTGCAGCGCCCGCGCGGGCGGGCCGGCCCATTGCAATTCGTCCACCCGCAGCGCGTCCACCTGCACGTGCAGCGGCAAGGCCAGCGATGGGGGCGGACCGGCCGAGGGGGCGCCGGCCGGGCGCTGGTCGTCGATCCGGATGCGGCGCGCGGCCAGGCGCTCGATGCGCAGCGTGCGCGCCAGCAGGGCGGCCGGGGTCCAGCGCAGCTCGGCGTCGTCCACCTCGACGCGCAGGCCGTCCTGGCTCCACACCAGGCGCTGCACGGTGCCGCCCGCGCGCAGCGAGCCGGTGGCCGCCTCGGCGTGCAGCGGCAGCCGTGCGCCGGCCCAGCGCAGCGCGGTGGCCAGCGAGCCGTCGGTGCCGGCCCACCACCACAGCGTGCCGATGGCGGCCAGCAGCGCCGCCAGCACGCCGAGCAGCGCCGCGGCCAGCCAGCGGCCCCCGCGTCGCTGCGGTGGGCGCGGTGGGCGCGCGGGCGGGATTTCGGGGTCAGGATGGCCGGCAGCCGGCGCGGAGTTTGCCGCAGCAGCTATCGTATCGAGAGCATCTGGAGGTGCCGGACCGGTGGCCATCAGAAGGTGAACCCCACGCTCATGTGCAGCCGCACCTGGTGCGACTGCAGGCCGTAGGCGATGGCCAGCTCCATCGGCCCCACGGGCGTGATCAGGCGCACGCCGGTGCCCACACCCCAGTGGGCGCGCAGATCGCCGACCCGGTTGGCCACGCCGCCGACGTCGATGAACAGGGTGTGCTCCAGCAGGCCGGGATAGCGCTCTTGCAGGATGGGGCGCTGCCATTCGATGCTGCCCACCGCCTGGTAGCGGCCGGGCGCCACCAGGCCGCCCACCGGCACGCCGATGCTGCGATAGCTGTAGCCGCGCACCGTGGCGTCGCCGCCGGTGCGAAACAGGTTGGTGGCGGGCAGGCGGGCCGCGTCGCTGGCCAGCACCGAACCGGCGTCGGCGCGCAGTTGCAGCCGGCTGGCGCCACCGCCCAGGGGCACGAAGCCGAGCCAGCGCCCCGCCACGCGCGCAAAGGGCTTGCGCGGGCCGATGGTGGTCAGCCCCAGGCCGAGGTCCAGGCCCAGGCCGTGGCCGCGCTTGGGCAGTTGCAGGTTGTCGAAGTAGCGCCCCGTCCAGGCGTAGTTGACGCTGACGGCGGCGCCGTCGCCCAGCAGCGCGTCGGGCACGGCCTGGCTGCCCGAGCCGGTGACGTTGGCGTGCTCGTACTGCACGTAGATGTTGCGGTCGTAGTCCTTCTCGGTCTTGAGCACGCCGGCGCGCACGGTTTGCGACAGCGTGGCCAGCACGCCGTCGTCCTGCCGCATGGTGCGCGCCAGGCCCGCCCGGCGCCAGCCGTCTTCGTCGGGCAGCGAGGTCAGCTCGGCCTGCAGCAGCGGCTGCTTGCGGTCCAGGTTCAGCTTGGTGTCGGTGCGCCAGGAGCTGCCGAAGGCGGTGTTGTCGCGGTGCTCCAGCGTCAGGCGCGGGCCGCTGTCGGTGCTGTAGCCCACGCCCAGTTGCAGCTTGTGGCGCTTGGCCTCGGTGACGGTGTATGTGACGGGCACGGCGGCGGGGTCGCCGTCGGGGTCGATGCTGATGTAGGCCGCGTCGTAGTAGCCGCTGCCGGTCAGGCGCTGCTGCGCATCGACCAGCGCCTTCTGGTCGTATTCGTCGCCGGGCCTCAGCCAGGACAGGCGCTCGGCCAGCCAGGGCGGGTAGCGCCCGGCGCCCTTGACGACGGACGGCCCCAGGCGAAACAGCGGCCCCGAGTCGAGCTGCACGCCCAGGCGCGCGCGGGCCTGCGCGGCGTCGATGTCGGCGCGGCTGCTCTCGATGCGCCCGCGCGGGTAGCGCTGCGCCACGAGCTGGCGCAGCGCCTCGGTCTTGGCGGCGGACCAGCGCTGCTGCGTGAAGCGGCGGCCCGGCTCCAGCGTCCAGCCGTCCTCGATCGCTTGGCGCTGCTGGCGCGCGCCGGCGTCGGCGGACTGGGCGATGTCGCCGGCGAAGCCGATGTCCACGGTGGCGACCGTCGTGGGCTCGCCGGGCTCGATGGCGATCACCACCGTGGGGCGCGCGCCGGCCGCGCCGTCGCGGCGCACCTGCACGCGGGGGTCGAAGTAGCCCTCGGTGCCCAGCAGGTTGCGCACGTCGCGCTCGGCCAGCACCATCAGGCGCGCCAGCTCGTTGGCCTCCAGGTCGCGCACGGCGCGGTAGCGCTGCAAGGTGTTGAAGCGCTCGACGAGCGCGCGCAAGTCCTCGTCCGCGCATTCGACGCGGATGTCGAAGGCGTCGGGCGCCGCGGCGTCGCCCACCACGCCGGCGGTGGACGGCGCCGCCGCCGCCCGCGTGTCGTCGGCGGCATCGTTCGCGCCGGGAGCGGCTGCGCAGGCACACAGCGCCAGCACCGCGGTCAGCACGGCGGCCAGCCTGGCGGCGCGCTTGCGCGGGGCTTTTGCAGGGTTCGCACGTGGCATGGCCCAAGTCTATTCGGCCGACTTGTCGGACAAGGCCGCGATTTGCGTGTCCGGCGCCGTCGGGCCCGGCGTGCGACCGCGCCCGATGCTATAAACCCTGTGCGCGTGGGGCGGACAGGGCCCCCGCCCCGGTCATTGTCAGGAGCCGCTCATGCTTTTCGTGTCCTTGCCGTGCCGGTCGGCGCTCGCGCTGTCTGCTGCGCTGGCGGCGGGCGGCTGCGCCATCGGAGTCAACACCACGTCCACGCCCGTGCGGCTCGATCCCGCCGCCTTGCCCCGGGTCGGCGAGGTCGATGCGCGCTACCAGTCCTACAACGTCGAGATGCTCGAAGTCACGGGCGGCAATTTCTGGCGGCCCTATGGCGCGCCCGCCGCCAAGGGCCCGGCAGCGGCCGACGTGCCCGCCGGCATGGCCGCGTCGCTGTACGCCTACCGCGCGCCGATCGATCTGGCCAACCCGCGCCTGCGCCTGCTGGCCAGCGCGCTGGCGCCGGCCTATGTGCGCGTGAGCGGCACCTGGGCCAACAACGTCTTTTTTGCCGACACCAACGCCGCGCCGTCCAAGCCGCCGGCGGGCTACGGCGGCGTGCTCACGCGCGCCCAGTGGCGCGGCGTGGTCGATTTCTCGCGCGCGGTGGGCGCGCCCATCGTCACCTCCATGCCCACCGGCATCGGCACGCGCGACGCCCAGGGCCGCTGGCTGCCCGATCAGGCGGCGCGCTGGCTGGCCTTCAACCGCGCCATCGGCGGCGACATCGCGGCCGTCGAATACATGAACGAGCCCACGCTGGCCACCATGGGTGGCGCGCCCAAGGGCTATGGCGCGGCCGACTTCGAGCGCGACTTCGAGGTGTTCCGCGCCTTCATGGGCGTGCAGCTGCCCGGTGCGAAGATCTTGGGCCCGGGCTCGGTCGGTGAGAGCACGGGCGACTGGGGCGTGGCGCAAGGCGGCTACAGCGCCGACATGGGCATCCTGCCGGCCGATGCGCTGGCCGCCGGCATGCGCGGTCAGGCCGACGCCTTTTCCTACCACCACTACGGCGCCGTGTCGCAGCGCTGCGCCGCGCAAGGCCACCAGACCACGGCCGATCGCGCGCTGGGCGAGGACTGGCTGGGCCGCACCGACCAGACGCTGGCCTTCTACCGTGCGGTGCGCGAGCGCCGCCTGCCGGGCAAGCCGTTCTGGAACACCGAAACCGGCGAGAGCGCCTGCGGCGGCAACCCCTGGGCGGGCGAGTTCATCGACACCTTCCGCTATCTCGACCAGCTCGGCCGCCTGGCGCGGCAGGACGTGAAGGTGGTGCTGCACAACACCCTGGTCGCCAGCGACTACAGCCTGCTCGATGAAACCGACTTCAGCCCGAAGCCCAGCTACTGGGGCGCGCTGCTGTGGGCGCGGCTGATGGGCCCGCGCGTGCTGGACAGCGGCGTGCCCATCGCCGAGGGGCGCCACGTCTATGCGCACTGCCTGAAGGGCACGCCCGGCGGCGTGGCGCTGCTGGCCATCAACAACAGCGCGCAGGCCGTGGCGCTGCAATGGGCGGGCGCGCCCGACGCGCAGCTGTGGCAGCTGACCGCGCCCACGCTGCGCAGCCGCAGCGTGCTGCTCAACGGCCAGCCGCTGGCGCTGGGCGCCGACGGACAACTGCCGGCCACGCCCAGCCAGCCGCTGGCGGGCGGCGCCACCACGCTGGCGGCGCACAGCATCTCGTTCGTGGCGTTGCCGAACGCCGGCAACGCGGCCTGCCGGGTGAGCTGAGGGGCTGCGCCGCTCGGGGCGTTTGCAGAACAAATACGCCGTCAGCGCCCATCCATTGGGCGCGAACGGCTATTATTTGGATAGCATCCGCATCGCATCCTCCAGCCCCTTGAGCGTGAGCGGGAACATGCGGTGGCCCATCAGCTGCTGCACGATGGCGATGCTCTGGCGGTACTGCCACACGCCCTGCGGCTCGGGGTTGATCCAGACGAACTTGGGAAAGGCGTGCGTCAGGCGTTGCAGCCATTCGGCGCCGGGCTCCTCGTTGTTGTACTCGACGCTGCCGCCCGGTTGCAAAATTTCGTAGGGGCTCATGGTGGCGTCGCCCACGAAGATCAGCTTGTAGTCCTTGTTGTACTTGCGGATGATGTCCCAGGTCGGGAACTTCTCGGCAAAGCGGCGGCGGTTGTTCTTCCACATGAAGTCATACACGCAGTTGTGGAAGTAGTAGAACTCCAGGTGCTTCATCTCGGCCTTGGTGGCCGAAAACAGCTCTTCCACGCGCTGGATGTGCTCGTCCATGGTGCCGCCCACGTCCATCAGCAGCAGCACCTTCACGTTGTTGTGGCGCTCGGGCACCAGCTTGATGTCGAGCCAGCCCGCGTTGGCGGCCGTGCTGCGGATGGTGTCGGGCAGGTCCAACTCGAGCTCGTTGCCTTCGCGCGCGAACTTGCGCAGCCGGCGCAGCGCCACCTTGATGTTGCGCGTGCCCAGCTCCTGGCTGTCGTCGTAGTCGCGGTAGGCGCGCTTTTCCCACACCTTGACGGCGCTCTTGTTCTTGCCCGCACCGCCGATGCGCACGCCCTGCGGGTTGTAGCCGCCGTGGCCGAAGGGGCTGGTGCCGCCCGTGCCGATCCACTTGCTGCCGCCCTCGTGGCGCTCTTTTTGCTCCTCCAGGCGCTTCTTGAGCGTCTCCATCAGCTCGTCCCAGCCCATCTTTTCGATCGCGGCTTTCTCCTCGGGCGTGAGTTCCTTTTCCAGAACTTGGCGCAGCCAGTCGGCGGGGATCTCCTTGCTGAAGTCGGTCAGCATCTCCACGCCCTTGAAGTAGGCGGCGAAGGCGCGGTCGAACTTGTCGAAGTGCTTCTCGTCCTTGACCAGCGCGGTGCGCGCCAGGTAATAGAAGTCGTCGATCGAGCAGGCGTCGGGCTGCCTGGGGCCGACCACGTTGGCTTGCAGGGCTTCGAGCAGGGTCAGAAATTCCTTGACCGAAACCGGCAGCTTGGCGGCGCGCAGGGTGTAGAAAAAGTCGATCAGCATGGTGTCAGGCTCCGGGCCAGCGGGTGGGCGACTGGCGAAAGTGCAGGCAGGCGTGCACGCGCACGCCGTCTGCAACGATGTCGAAGTGCAGCGCGTAGGGGAAGCGGCGCAGCTTGATCCAACGGAAGACGCCGCGTGTCACCGGGTAGCGATCGGCGCTGTGCGCCAGTTGGTCGCGGGCGGTGGCAATCGCTCGCAAAAATTCGGCACCCAGCCCGGTGCGCTGCGCCTCATACCAAGCAAAAGCAACCGCGATATCACCTTGTGCTGCCGGCTTGAATTCGACCGAGCGCGTCACAACCGAACGCCGAGCTTCTCGGCGATCTGCTCCAGGCTTTTGCCATGGCCTGGATGCGCGTCGGCCCACGCGGCGCGGCGGCACACTTCTTCGTATACCTCGTCGGAGATCGGCGGCAACGAATCTTCCGCAATGCTGTCCCACAGGTCTTCGACCAGTTGCAGGCGTTCATGCACGCCGAGGGCGGTCAAGTCTTTGAGGATGGCGTTCATGCGGCACTCCTGGGCAAGGGCGATCAGGCCCCATTGTGGCGCGCCAGCAGGTACAGCAGCTGCGCCCGCGCCTCGGGCCACTCGGCCGCGATCATGCTGTAGATCACCGTGTCGCGCACGGTGCCGTCGCGGCGCAGTTGGTGGTGGCGGATCACGCCGTCTTTTTTGGCGCCCAAGCGCTCGATGGCGCGCTGGCTGGCAAAGTTGTAGTTGTCGGTGCGCCAGCCCACCACGGCACAGCCCAGGGTGTCGAAGGCGTGGCCCATCATCAGCAGCTTGCACGTGGTGTTGACATGGCTGCGCTGCACGCTTTGCGCATACCACGTGTAGCCGATCTCCACGCGCTGCACGGCGGGCAGGATGTCGTGATAGCTGGTGGAGCCCAGCACGCGCTCGCCGGCCTCGTCGATGACGGCAAAGGCGAAGCGGTTGCCTTGCTCGCGCATCTGCAGGGCGGTCTCGATATAGGCGCGCGTCTGCTCGGGCTCGGGCACGCCGGTCACGCGAATGCGCCAGAGCTGGCCGTCGGCGGCGGCGGCGCGCAGGCCGGCTTCGTGTGCCAGCGCCAGCGGCTCCAGGCGGATGCCGCGATCGCGGAGGGTGACGGGTTGGACGAAGCTCATTGGACGGCTCCTTGCTTGCGTGGCTTGTTTCAACCGGGGCCGCGCGCCTGGCGCCAGCGGCGCGCGGCACCCAGGCCGATGCCGCCACACAGGCCGATGGCCGCGATGGCCAGCACGCTGGCGTTGCTGTGCAGGTCACGCAGCACGTCGATGCCGGCCATGCGCGCCAGCCAGTAGCCCGCCAGCGCGCCGCCGACAAAGCCGACGGCGTCGGTCAGTGCCTTGGTCAGCAGAGGGGGCATGGGTCTTCCAAGTTCAATCACGTGGCCTGCGGATCGGTGGCCTCGACATCCCAAGGGCCAAAAGGCCGCGGAGCAGGCCATGCCAAGGCACCCTTGGTCGGGGTTTCCCCGATCAATGGGTGCGCCACCTCGCAGGGGGGAGGCGCAACATCGCGCAGCGAGTGGAGCCTGGGGGTGGTCATCTGTTGCGCTGGTTCATGAAAACCAGCTTCTCGAACAGGCTCGTGTCCTGCTCGTTCTTCAAGAGCGCGCCCACCAGTGGCGGCACGGACACCTTGTCGTCCTTGCTGTGCAGCGCCTCGGCCGGGATGTCCTCGGCCACCAGCAGCTTCAGCCAGTCCAGCAGCTCGCTGGTGGATGGCTTTTTCTTCAGGCCGGGCAGGCCGCGCACGTCGAAGAACACCTTCATGGCGGCGCTGAGCAAGTCTTTTTTCAGATCCGGGAAGTGGACATGGACGATCTGCTTCATCGTCTCCGGCTCGGGGAACTTGATGTAGTGAAAAAAGCAGCGGCGCAAAAAGGCATCGGGCAGCTCTTTTTCGTTGTTGGAGGTGATGAAGACCACGGGGCGGTGCCGCGCCTTGATGGTCTCGCGCGTCTCGTAGCAGTGGAACTCCATGCGGTCGAGCTCGCGCAGCAGGTCGTTGGGAAACTCGATGTCGGCCTTGTCGATTTCGTCGATCAGCAAGGCCACCGGCTCGTCGGCGGTGAAGGCCTGCCACAGCACGCCCTTGACGATGTAGTTGTGGATGTCCTTGACGCGGTCGTCGCCCAGCTGGCTGTCGCGCAGGCGGCTGACGGCGTCGTATTCGTACAGGCCCTGCTGCGCCTTGGTGGTGCTCTTGATGTGCCATTGCAGCAGCGGCAGCTTGAGCGCGCCGGCCACTTCCTCGGCCAGCATGGTCTTGCCGGTGCCCGGCTCGCCCTTGACCAGCAGCGGGCGCTTGAGCGTGATGGATGCATTGACGGCCAGCATCAGGTCTTGCGTGGCGACGTAGGAATCGGTGCCTTGGAATTTCATGTCGGGTGGGGCCAATGAACCAGGGATGGACTAGGGAAAATGAGGCTTCGGGACGCTGCGGCGCTTGATTACAATCGGCTGCTGATCTGAATCAAACAACCTTGGATTGTGCGCGCAAAATGAAACTGATCCTGTCTCCGATGTTCGTTGCACTCAGCCTCGCCGCCGGCCTGGCCACGTCTGCCCAGGCCCAGGTCAAGGGCAACATCGAGGCGGGTGAAGGCAAGGTGGCCATGTGCATCGGCTGCCACGGCATCATGGACTACAAGACCAACTTCCCCGAGGTCTACCACGTCCCCAAGATCGCCGGCCAGAACGCCAAGTACATCGAGACGGTGCTGGGCGAATACAAAAAGGGCACGCGCAAGCACCCCAGCATGCGCGGCATCGCCGGCTCGCTGACCGAGCAGGACATCGCCGACGTGGCCGCCTACTACACCGCCCTGGGCGAGATCAAGGGCGCGCCCGAGCTGCCGGCCCCGCGCGCGGCCAGCGCCGACGTGACGGCGCTGCTGCAAAAGGGCGCCTGCGTGTCCTGCCACGGCGACAACTTCAGCAAGCCGATCGACCCGAGCTACCCCAAGATCGCCGGCCAGTATCCCGACTACCTGTTTGCCGCACTCAAGGCCTACAAGGACGACACGCACGCCACCTGGGGCCGCGGCAACCCGGTCATGGCCGGCATGGCCAAGCAGTTCTCCAACGCCGAGCTCAAGGCCATCGCCTACTACATCGGCTCGCTGCCCGGCGAGGTGCGCACGGTGCCGCAGGGGCGCTTTCGCTGAGGGGCCCAGTCCCCGGCTTCAAAAAAGCCCGCCGCCGGCGGGTTTTTTTTGTGGGCAAATGCGGCGTAGGCGCTTGATATAAAGGCGCGGGCAGCTATCAAAATGAGAGTAACCAGTCAATCCCGGGTGGCCCGCCGGCGCACGCAGTCCAGGTAGGCCGCGCCGTCGGGCTGGCTCTGCCTGGCCTGCGCATCGGCCAGCATCTGGCCCAGGCACTGCATCACCTCGTGGTGCGCGGCGTGCAGATCGCCCCGGCGCGCGGCCAGCAGCTCCACCGCCTGGCGAATGCCGGCGGGCTGGTCGATGCTGCACTGCTCGCTGATCGACAGGTGCATGGACAGGTGCAAAAACGGGTTGCCGCCCACCGCGCCCTCGCCGTACTGGCGCGCCACCGCCGCGTCCGCGTCGGCCAGCTCGGCATGCCACTCGGGGTGCTCGGCCACCCAGCCGGCGGCCAGTTGCTCGATGGCCTGCATGGGCTGCTCGGCCTGCGACTTGGCCCAGGCCTCGCAAAAAAACCGGCGCACTTGTTCTTGGGTGGGGGTGAACATGATGCGAGGAGGGTAGCACGCAGGGCTGCCGGCGGCGGCGCAGCGTTCGATCGCATAACATCATGGCCGCTGACGCCAGAACCCCTTGATTCGGAGACTTTTCATGACCCAAGCCTTCATCGTTGACGCCATCCGCACCCCGTTCGGCCGCTACGGCGGCGCCCTGGCCGGCGTGCGCACCGACGACCTGGGCGCCGTGCCGATCCGGGCGCTGATGCAGCGCAACCCCAAGGTGGATTGGGCGCTGCTTTCCGACGTGCTGTACGGCTGCGCCAACCAGGCCGGCGAGGACAACCGCAACGTGGCGCGCATGGCCGCGCTGCTGGCGGGGCTGCCCACCGACGCGCCCGGCGGCACCATCAACCGCCTGTGCGGCTCGGGCCTGGACGCGGTGGGCACGGCTGCGCGCGCCATCAAGGCCGGCGAGGCGCGCCTGATGGTGGCCGGCGGCGTGGAGAGCATGAGCCGCGCGCCCTTCGTCATGCCCAAGGCCGAAAGCGCCTTCAGCCGCGCCAACGCGGTGTACGACACCACCATCGGCTGGCGCTTCGTCAACAAGCTGCTCAAGACGCAGTACGGCGTCGATTCCATGCCCGAAACCGCCGAGAACGTGGCGGTGGATTACAAGATCGAGCGCGCCGCGCAGGACAAGATGGCCCTGGCCAGCCAGCAAAAGGCGGCCGCGGCGATTGCCGCCGGTCACCTGGCGCGCGAGATCGTCCCCGTGCACATCGCGCAGAAAAAGGGCGATCCCGTCGTGGTCGATACCGACGAGCATCCGCGCGCCACCACGCTCGAGAAGCTGGCCGCGCTCAAGGGCGTGGTCAGGCCCGACGGCAGCGTGACCGCGGGCAACGCCAGCGGCGTCAACGACGGGTCGTGCGCGCTGCTGCTGGCCGACGAGGCCACGGCGGGCAAATATGGGCTGACGCCGAAGGCGCGCGTGGTCGGCATGGCGGTGGCCGGCGTGGCCCCGCGCGTGATGGGCATCGGGCCGGCGCCGGCGACCGAAAAGGTGTTGCGGCTCACGGGCCTGAAGCTCGACCAGATTGACGTCATCGAACTCAACGAAGCCTTTGCCGCGCAGGGCCTCGCCGTGCTGCGCCTGCTGGGCCTCGCGGACGACGACGCGCGCGTCAACGCCTGGGGCGGCGCCATTGCGTTGGGCCACCCGCTGGGCGCCAGCGGCGCGCGGCTGGCCACCACGGCCGTCAACCGCCTGCACGCCAGCGGCGGGCGCTACGCCCTGTGCACCATGTGCATCGGCGTGGGGCAGGGCATCGCGGTGGTGCTCGAGCGCGTTTGACGGATCGTGGCAGGGCGCTATTTTATTGATAGTGCTCTGCGCTGACTGCGCGCGGGCTGCGGCCGGATTCGATGATCAAATCCGCTCGACCGGATCGGTCGGCGGGATGGCGGGCAGCTCATTGGCCGCCAGCGCGTGCGCGGCCTGCTCGCGCTCCTTGGCGAGTTGCTCCTCAAACTGCATGCGCCCGCGCACCACCACCGAGATCAGCTTGGCGCGGTCCTTGTAGTAGGGGTGCATCTCTTCGAACAACGCCAGGTTGTGGCGGCGAAAGCGGTCGGCGCTGAAGCGCGCCACCTCGGCGCTGGCGCCCAGCAGCTCCAGCACGCGGCGGCCGCTCACCAGGCTGGACTCGAACAGCTCGCGCTCCACGCGCATCACGCCGCGGTCGCGCAGCTGGTTCCAGTGCGTGACGTCGCGCGCGCGCGCCACCAGCTCCAGCTGGGGAAAGTGCTGGCGCACCAGATCGACGATGGCCAGCGACTGCTCCACGTCGTCCACCGCCAGCACCAGAATCTGCGCCTCGGCGGCGCCGGCGGTGCGCAGCAGGTCCAGCCGCGTGGCATCGCCGTAAAAGACGCGCGAGCCGAACGCGCGCGCGGCCTCGACCATCTCGGCGTCGTGGTCCAGCACCGTCACCGCCACGCCCTCGGCGCTGAGCAGGCGGCCGACGATCTGGCCGTAGCGGCCAAAGCCGGCAATGATGACCGGGGCGTTCTGCGGCTCGGACAGCTCGGGCGGGGCCGGCGGGCGGCCGCAGTCGGCGTAGCGCGGCAGCAGCCAGCGGTCCACGGCGACCAGGGCCAGCGGTGTCAGCAGCATCGACAGCGCCACGGCGCCGATCAGCAGCGAGGCCGTGGCGGCCGGCAGCGCGTTGGCGTCCGCCGCGGCGCGAAACACGACAAAGGCGAATTCGCCGCCCTGCGCCAGCAGCAGCGTGAACACCGGCCGCTCCTGCATCGGCAGCTTCAGCAGCCGCGCCAGCGCGCCGATGACCAGCACCTTCAAGGCCAGGAACCCGAGTACCAAAGCGGCCATCGTCCCCGGTGAGGCCAGCAGCACCCCGAAGTCGATGCTCATGCCGACGGCGACGAAAAACAGGCCCATCAACAGGCCCTTGAAGGGCTCGATGTCGGTCTCCAGCTCGCGCCGATATTCGCTTTCGGCCAGCAGCACGCCGGCCAGAAAGGCGCCCAACGCCATCGACAGGCCCACCCACTGCATCAGGCTGGCGATGCCCACCACCACCAGCAGCGCAGCCGCGGTGAACAGCTCGGTCGAGCCGCTGCGCGCGATCCAGCGCAGCGCCGGGCGCAGCAGCAGGCGCCCGCCGAAGACGATGGCGGCGATCGCGGCCAGCGTCTTCAGCGCTTCCAGCCAGCGCGTGCCGGCCGGGCTGGCCTCGTGCAGTCCGCTGGCCAGCGCCAGCAGCGGCAGCAGGGCCAGGATGGGAATGGCCGCCACGTCCTGAAACAGCAAGATCGAAAAGCCCGCCTGCCCGGTGGAGGTGCGCATCAGGTTGCGCTCGCCCATCACCTGCAGCGCGATCGCCGTGCTGGACAGCGCCAGGCCCAAGCCCGCCACCACGGCGATGCGCCAGGCCACGCCCAGCATCAGCGCGACGGCGGTGATCGCCAGCGCGCAGGCCAGCACCTGCACGCTGCCCCAGCCGAAAATGGGCCGGCGCAGGCTCCACAGGCGCCGCGGCTCCAGCTCGAGGCCGACCAGAAACAGCATCAGCACCACGCCGAATTCGGCGAAGTGCAGGATGTCCTGCACGTTGCTGACCAGGCCAAGGCCCCAGGGCCCGATGGCGATGCCCGCCACCAGGAAGCCGATGATGGCGCCCAGCCCGAGCGCGCGCGAGAGCGTGACCGCCAGCACCGAGGCCGCCAGGTAGATGAAGCTGTTGACGAGCCAGGGTGGGGCGTGTTCCATGTCAGTGGTCCATGGCGCTGCGCGCCACCCGCAGCGCATGAAGTCCAAAGAACCGAAGGACCGCGGAGCAGGTCAGCCAAGGGCGCCCGTGGCCGGGGTCTCCCCGGTCACTGGGCGCGCGTCCTGCAAGGGCGAAGGCGAAACATCGCGCAGCGAGTGGAGACTGGGGGTGTTTCATTTCACCGCCGCCAGCCGGGCACCGCCCAGCCGCGGTCCACCGACAGCAGCCGCCCGCCGGCGGTGACCACCACGGTCACCGTCAGGATCAGCCAGGGCGCCAGGCCCAGTGCCTGCAAGCCCACGAACAGCCAGCCGCCGGCAAACGACCACAGCGCGTAGGGCCGGTGGTCGTTCAGTGCCCGCGGGATCTCGTTGCACAGCACGTCGCGCAGCACGCCGCCGAACACGCTGGTGACCACGCCCATCAGGACGGCCACCAGCGGGGGCTCGCCGACGGCCAGCGCCAGGTCCACCCCCACGGCGGTGAACAGGCCCAGGCCCAGCGCGTCGGGCCAGAGGATGGCGCGCTCGGTGGGCGCCAGGTGGCGCTGGCGCATGAACAGCACGGCGGCCACGCACAGGCCCAGCAGCGCCCACAAAAATTCCACGTGCCGCACCCAGAAGAAGGGCCGCTGGTCCAGCAGCAGGTCGCGCAGCGTGCCGCCGCCAAAGGCCGTGGCAAAGGCCACCACGCACACGCCCACGGCGTCCAGCCGCTTGCGCGCCGCTTCGATCACGCCCGACAGCGCAAAGGCCAGCGTGGCGGCCCACTCCAGCGTCATGCGCAGCTTGTCGCCCCAGAACGGGGGCAGGGGTTGCATCAGTTCCATGGCGTGTGGCGGGTTTGGGTGGGCGGAGGCAGCTACATTTTATATAGCTGGCTACCATGGCGTCGATCCATTGCACAAACAAGCGTCGAGGAGGTCCGAACATGCCGGTGGTCGTCATCGCCAATCCCAAGGGCGGCGTGGGCAAGTCCACGCTGGCCACCCACGTGGCCGGCTACTGGGCCAGCCGCGGCCACGCCGTGATGCTGGGCGACGTGGACCGGCAGCAGTCGGCCCGCCTGTGGCTGGGCCTGCGCCCCGCGGCGGCCCGCCCCATCACCGCCTGGGACGTGCAGCGCGACTTCATTGTGCGCCCGCCCAGGGGCACCACGCACGTGGTGCTGGACACCCCCGCCGGCCTGCGCGGCCTGCAACTGAAGGACGCGCTGCGCTTGGCCGACCGCGTGCTGGTGCCGCTGCAACCCAGCATCTTCGACATCTACGCCACGCGCGAATTCATCGACGAGCTGCGCGAGCTCAAGGGCGCTGCCCCGCAGCGCATCGGCCTGGTGGGCATGCGCGTGGACGAGCGCACGCTGGCGGCCGAGCAGCTGCGCCAGTTCACGCACGATCTGGGCCTGCCGGTGCTGGCGCAGCTGCGGCCCACGCAGAACTACGTGCACCTGGCCGCGCGCGGCCTGACCTTGTTCGACGTGGCGCCGGGCCGCGTGCAGCGCGACCTGGAGCAGTGGCAGGGCCTGTGCCGCTGGCTCGATCAGTCGCCTGCATGACTCGCGCCGGCGAGCGCTGCCGCTAAATTGCCCCCATGAAAACCTTCGACACCCTCGCCCAGCTGGTCGCCTGCGTCGGCCAGGAAGTGGCCGTGAGCGACTGGCACACGGTGACCCAGGCGCACGTCAACCAGTTTGCCGACGCCACGGGCGACCACCAGTGGATCCACGTGGACGTGGACCGCGCCGCGGCCGGGCCCTTCGGCGCGCCCATCGCGCACGGCTTTCTCACGCTGTCGCTGGTGGCGGGTTTTTCGCAGCGCACCCTGAAGGTGGGCGACGTGCGCATGGGCGTCAACTACGGCCTGAACAAGGTGCGCTTCATGGCGCCCGTCCCCGTCGGCAGCCGCCTGCGCTCGCGCATGACGCTGCTGGAGGCCACGCCCGTCGAGGGCGGCCAGCAGCTGGTCTGGAAGAACACGATCGAGCGCGAGGGCAGTGAAAAGCCCGTGTGCGTGGCCGAGTCGGTGGCGCGCTATTACACATGAACCCCCCGGTCTCCACCCGCTGCGCGATGTTCCGCCCACCCCCCAAGGGGCATCGCCAGTGACCGGGGAGACCCCGGCCACGGCGATCGCTGACATGGCCTGCTTCGCAGCCCTTCGGCTCTTTGGGGGTTTTACGCTCTGCGGGTGACGTGCAGCGCCATGGATTGCTGTGAGGTCCCAGCAAACCCGTTCTGGCGCCACGCCTCGAACACCGTCACTGCCACGGCGTTGGACAGATTCAGGCTGCGCTGATCCGGCCGCATGGGCAGGCGCAGCTGCTGCGCCGGCGCCAGGCGCGCGCGCAGGGCGGGTGAGAACCCCCGCGTCTCGGCGCCGAACACCAGCCAGTCGCCCGGCGCAAACGCCACCTCGTACACGCTGCGCTCGCCCTGGGTGGTGAGCGCGAACACGCGCGCCGCATCGGGCCGCTGGGCATGCAAAAAAGCGTCCCAGTCGGCGTGCCGGCGCACGGCGGTGTACTCGTGGTAGTCCAGCCCCGCGCGGCGCAGCAGCTTGTCGTCCATCGAAAAACCCAGCGGCTCGATCAGATGCAGGTCGCAGCCGGTGTTGGCCGCCAGGCGGATCACGTTGCCGGTGTTGGGCGGGATTTCGGGTTCGACCAGGACGATGTGAAACATGGCGTGATTGTCGCCCTCCGACGCAGGCTTGCCGCTGCTTCAGTCGGGCGGTGCGGTCCGCGCCACCGTGAGCGCCGTGATGTGCGCCACCCCGGCCGCGCGCAGCGTGCGTGCCGCCTCGTGCAGGCTGGCGCCGGTGGTCATCACGTCGTCGATCAGCACCACGTGCCGACCATGCAGCGCCGCCGCACGCGGACCATGGACGGCAAATGCGCCGCGCACGTTGCGCAAGCGCTCGGCGCGCGTCAGGCCACGCTGCGGCGGCGTGTCGCGCACGCGCCGCAGGCCATCGACCAGGCAGCGCTTCGGATGCAGGCGCCGCGCCAGCAGCAGCGCCGGGTTGAAGCCGCGCTCGGCCAGGCGCCGGGGCGCCAGCGGCATGGGCAGCAGCCAGTCGGCTTGCGCCAGCGCGTCGGCCGCACCGGGCACGCGCCGCAGCAGCCCGGCCAGCGCGCCCGCCAGGCCGATGTCCTGCTGGAACTTCAGGCGGGCGATCAAACCCGCCCAGGGCCATTCGTAGCCCGTGGCGGTCAGGCAATGGTCCAGCGGGGGCGGCTGCAGCAGGCAGGCGCCGCAGCGCATCACCCCCGGCGCCACCGGCAGCGCGCAGCTTGGGCAGCGCGCCCGCACCGGCGCAAAGCGGGTGATGCAGTCCGTGCACACCGTGTGCGCCGGCCACGCCCGGCAAACGGCGCATTGGCTGGGCCACCCGTCCAGGGTGAATAGACGCGCGGGCAAACGGGGCATGGGCGATCGGGTGCGGCAGGGCCGGTCAATATACTGCGCGACTGCCCCCATGCCGACCGACCAACCGCCCACCCTCGACCCCGTGGCGGCCCAACGCTGGGCCGCGCTGCCGCATGCCGCCACACCCTGGCTGCACGACGAGGTGGCGCGGCGCATGGCCGAGCGCTTGCCCTGGATTCGCCTGCCGGTGGCGCGCTGGGCGCACTGGGAGCCGCTGGGCGGCGACGCCCAAGCGCGTGCGCTGGTGGCGGCGCACTACCCGGATGCGGAGTGTATCGAGGTCCGCGCGCAGGCTGGACAAGCGCCGGGCGCTACAAAATCAGAAGCAAAAAGCTGGTGGCGACGCCTCGCCCCCACCCGGCGCGCACCCGACGTCCAGGTGCTGGCCGAGCCGCCCGAGGGCGCCGTGCAACTGCTCTGGGCCAACATGCTGGCGCATCACGCCGCCGATCCGCGGGCCTTGCTGGCGCGCTGGCGGCGCGCGCTGGCGCCCGATGGCTTTCTGATGTTTTCCTGCTTCGGCCCCGACACGCTGCGCGAGTTGCGCGCGCTCTATGCCCAGTGCGGCTGGCCGCCGCCCGCGCAGGAATTCACCGACATGCACGACTGGGGCGACCAACTGGCCATGGCCGGCTTTGCCGACCCGGTGATGGACATGGAGCGCATCACGCTCACGTTCGACACCCCCGC
Organism: Pseudomonadota bacterium; assembly: GCA_018241325.1. Classification (GTDB taxonomy): domain Bacteria; phylum Pseudomonadota; class Gammaproteobacteria; order Burkholderiales; family Burkholderiaceae_C; genus Ottowia. The sequence continues at coordinate 67,721 of JAFEEB010000044.1, forward strand.
GCGCCTGCTGGCGGAGCTGCGCGAGCTGGGACGCAACCTGCATCCGCAGCGCTTTGCCGGCTTGCGCACGCCGGCCTGGCGCCGGCAGCTGGAGGCGGCGCTGGGCGAGCGCCTGCGCGAGCGCGCCGATGCGCCCCTGGCGCTCAGCTTCGAGCTCATCTACGGTCACGCGCTCAAGCCATCGGCCGAACGCAAGGCGCCACGCGAGGGGCTGACGGTGCATCGCACCCGGGCGTCGTTGCGCGAAACCCCACAGCCGCCGCGCGCGAGTTGAGCCAGATCACAAAGTTGCCGGTTTGGGGTTGCGAGTCGGTTAAACTTGTTTCCATCCATGCGTGAATGAGTGGCGCTGCGGGTTTGCCCCGCTGGTGCCTTGGTGAGCGATCACCGACGATTGGCCGCGCGACCTCGTTTGGTGGCAAGCCCCAGCCAATGACCCGGCGCGTGAAAGTTTGTGTTTGTGGAAGACGTGACACGATGAAGAGCATTGAAAAGACCTTGGCCGGCGCTCCTGGCCGTGCCGCCGTCGCGCTGACGGCCTGGGCCGCCTCCGCCGCGCAAGCGGCCCAGGTGAACGATCTGCCCGGCGGTCCGGGCGTGAATCAGCTCAACCTGACCCCCGGCGTCACGCAGATCGCGCAAGCCCAGTACGACCTGCACTGGATGCTTCTGATCATCTGCACGATCATCTTCGTCGGCGTGTTCGGCGTGATGTCGTATTCCATCTGGCATCACCGCAAGTCGCGCGGCGCCAAGGCCGCGCACTTCCACGAATCGCTGGGTGTCGAGATCGCCTGGACCGTGGTGCCCTTTTTCATCGTCATCGGCATGGCGGCGCCGGCCACCAAGGTGATCATCGCGCAAAAAGACACCACCAACCCCGACCTCACCATCAAGGCCACCGGCTATCAATGGAAGTGGGGCTATGACTACCTGATCGGCGAAGGGCAGGGCATCGGTTTCCTGTCCACGCTCGACTCTTCGCAACGCGCGCTCTCCGACGCGGGCAAGCCCGAGGGCGACAATTACCTGCTGAAGGTGGACAACCCGCTGGTGGTGCCCGTGAACAAGAAGGTGCGCGTGATCACCACCTCCAACGACGTGATCCACTCCTGGTTCGTGCCCCAGCTGGGAGTCAAGCAGGACTCCATCCCCGGCTTCGTGCGCGACACGTGGTTTCGCGCCGAAAAAACGGGCGACTTCTACGGCCAGTGCGCCGAGCTGTGCGGCAAGGAGCACGCCTACATGCCCATCCACGTGAAGGTGCTGCCGCAGGAGGAATACACCGCGTGGGTGCAAGACCAGAACAAGCGCATGGCCGCCGCGGCCGATGACCCCAGCAAGGTCTGGACCCTGCCCGATCTGGAGGCGCGCGGCGCCAAGGTGTATGCCGCCAACTGCGCGGCCTGCCACCAGGAAAACGGCAAGGGCGGCGGCGCCATCAAGGCCTTGGACGGCAGCCCCATCGTGAAGGGCGCGCCGGCCGAGCAGATGCACGTTCTGCTGGAAGGACGCGCCAACGGCGCCATGCCGTCCTGGAAGCAGCTGTCCGACACCGAACTGGCGGCCGTCGCCACCTACACCAAGAACCACTGGAGCAACGCGACCGGCCAGATCATCCAGCCGTCCGAGTTTGCCGCTGCGCGCACGGGCAAGTTCCCTGCAGGCGGCTGAGCGGGCGCCTCGACCATCGCCCTGCTCCCGTTGCACCCATTTAGTCAGATATCCGGAGAATCCTCCATGAGCGCCGTACTCCCATCGCCCCATGCCGGCCACGCCGACCACGCCCATGACGACCACCATGGCGCGCCCACGGGCTGGCGCCGCTGGGTGTTCGCCACCAACCACAAGGACATCGGCACGATGTACCTGCTGTTCTCCTTCACCATGCTGATGGTGGGAGGCACGCTGGCCATGCTGATCCGCGCCGAGCTGTTCGAGCCCGGCCTGCAGATCGTCAACCCGGAGATGTTCAACTCGTTCACCACCATGCACGGGCTGATCATGGTGTTCGGCGCCATCATGCCGGCCTTCGTGGGCTTCGCCAACTGGATGATCCCGCTGCAGATCGGCGCGTCGGACATGGCGTTCGCGCGCATGAACAACCTCAGCTTCTGGCTGCTGGTGCCTGCCGGCATCACGCTGGCGTCCACCTTCTTCATGCCCGGCGGCGCGCCCGCCGGCGGCTGGACGCTGTATGCGCCGCTGACCGCGCAAATGCCGATGTCGCTGGACGCGGCCATCTTCTCGCTGCACATCATGGGCGCCTCCTCCATCATGGGCGCCATCAACATCATCGTCACCATCCTGAACATGCGCGCACCCGGCATGACGCTGATGAAGATGCCGATGTTCTGCTGGAGCTGGCTGATCACCGCCTACCTGCTGATCGCCGTGATACCGGTGCTCGCCGGCGCGATCACGATGACGCTGACCGACCGCCACTTCGGCACGCACTTCTTCAACCCGGCCGGCGGCGGCGATCCGGTGATGTACCA
>JAFEEB010000045.1 GCA_018241325.1 Pseudomonadota bacterium
CACGGCGACCTTCTTGCCGGTCTTGTGCTTGGCCACGCGCGGCGCCACCCAGCCCTCGGCCCAGGCGCGGTCGATGATGGCGTGCTCGATGCTCTTGATGCCCACCGGCTCGACGTTGATGTTGAGCACGCAGGCCGCCTCGCAGGGTGCGGGGCAGATGCGGCCGGTGAACTCGGGGAAGTTGTTGGTCGAGTCGAGCACCGCGAAGGCGTTTTTCCAGTCGTTGCGATAGACCAGATCGTTGAAGTCCGGAATGATGTTGTGAACTGGGCAGCCGTGGCTGCAAAAGGGCGTGCCGCAGTCCATGCAGCGCGCGCCCTGCTGGCGTGCCTGGGCCTCGGTCAGGCCGATGACGAGTTCCTTGTGATTCTTCAGGCGCTCGGCCACGGGCACGTGCCCTTCCTCGATGCGCGCGAACTCCAGAAAGCCGGTGATTTTTCCCACGGTGTGATTCCTTGATCTTGTTGGGGCTCAAGCCGCTGGCTTGAGCGCGGTGACTTCGATTTCAATGCGCATGCGCATGCGCGGGTCGGCCAGGCCGGCAGAGATCATCATGGCCGCCGGCCGGATCTCGCCAAAGGCCTGGCGCAGCACGGGCCAGCAGCGCTCGAACTGGCTGGCGTCGGGCAGCACGTAGGTGACGCGCACCACGTCGCGCAGGCTGGCGCCGGCCTGCTCCAGCGCGGCCGTGATGTTGCGCAGGCACTGCTCGGCCTGCGCCGCGACGTCGTCGGCAATGGTCATGGTGGCGTAGTCGAAGCCGGTGGTGCCGGAGACGAACACCCAGTCGCCCTGCACCACGGCGCGCGAATAGCCGATCTCGGCCTCGAAGGGCGAGCCGCTGCTGATCAGCCGACGGGCTGCGGGCGGGGTCATCGGCAGGGCCTCATTTGGCTGGAATTGCTTCTTTTTTTGTAGCTTTACGCGCTTTGTTGACGGGCGCTACAGCCAGTTTTTCTTCATGCAATCGGGCCAGGGCGCGCTGGTATTCGATGGGGAACACCTTGACAAACTTCGCGCGCGTGACGGCCCAGTCGTCCAGCAGCTCGCGCGCGCGGCGGCTGCCGGTCCAGCGCAGGTGCTCGTCCAGCAACTGGCGCAACTGCTCTTCGTCGGTGCGGCCGCGGTGCCAGTGGCCGGACGCGCTGGTGGCCTCCTGCTCGGCCACGCTTTGCACTTTTTCCAGCGTGACCATCGAGCGGTTGCAGCGGCTGGCGAACTGGCCGTCCTCGTCATAGACATAGGCCACGCCGCCCGACATGCCGGCGGCGAAGTTGCGGCCGGTCTTGCCCAGCACCGCCACGGTGCCGCCGGTCATGTATTCGCAGCCGTGATCGCCCGTGCCTTCCACCACCGCGCTGGCGCCCGACAGGCGCACGGCAAAGCGCTCGCCGGCCACGCCGGCGAAAAAGGCCTGCCCGCTGGTGGCGCCGTACATCACGGTGTTGCCGACGATGATGTTCTCGTGCGCCTTGCCGCGAAAGTCCAGGCTGGGGCGAATGGCGATGCGTCCGCCCGACAGGCCCTTGCCGGTGTAGTCGTTGGCATCGCCGATCAATTGCAGCGTGATGCCGGGGCACAGGAAGGCGCCGAAGCTTTGCCCGCCGGTGCCCTCCAGCTGGATGCGGATGGCGTCGTCGGGCAGGCCCTGCGGGTGGCGCTTGGTGACCGCCCCCGAGAGCATGGCGCCCACCGAGCGGTGCACGTTGCGCGCCGTGTCCATGATCTTGACGGGCTCGCCCTGCTCGATCGCGGGCTTGCATTTTTCGATCAGCCGCACGTCCAGCGCATGCGCCAGGCCGTGGTCCTGGTTCTCGACGTGGCGGCGCGGCACTTCGGCGGGCGCATCGGGCTGCGCGAACAGGCGCGAGAAGTCCAGGCCCTTGGCCTTCCAGTGGTCGATGCCCGGGCGCGTGTCCAGCAGGTCGCTGCGGCCGATCAGCTCGTTGAAGGTGCGCAGGCCCAGCTGCGCCATGATGTGGCGCACTTCCTCGGCGACGAAGAAGAAGTAGTTGACGACGTGCTCGGGCTTGCCGGAAAAGCGCTTGCGCAGCACCGGGTCCTGCGTGGCCACGCCGGTGGGGCAGGTGTTGAGGTGGCACTTGCGCATCATGATGCAGCCCTCGACCACCAGCGGCGCGGTGGCGAAGCCGAACTCGTCGGCCCCCAGCAGCGCGCCGATGACCACGTCGCGGCCGGTCTTCATCTGGCCGTCGGCCTGCACGCGGATGCGCCCGCGCAGGCGGTTGAGCACCAGGGTCTGTTGCGTTTCGGCCAGGCCGATCTCCCACGGGCTGCCGGCGTGCTTGATGCTGGACCAGGGCGATGCCCCTGTGCCGCCGTCGTGCCCGGCGATCACCACGTGGTCGCTCTTGCACTTGGCCACGCCGGCTGCGATGGTGCCCACGCCCACCTCGGACACCAGCTTGACGCTGATGTCGCTGTGTGGCGCGACGTTCTTCAGGTCGTGGATCAGCTGTGCGAGGTCTTCGATCGAGTAGATGTCGTGGTGCGGCGGCGGGCTGATCAGGCCCACGCCGGGCACGCTGTGGCGCAGGCGGCCGATGTAGTCGCTGACCTTGCCGCCGGGCAGCTGGCCACCCTCGCCCGGCTTGGCGCCCTGCGCCATCTTGATCTGGATCTGGTCGGCCGACGCCAGGTATTCGGCGGTGACGCCAAAGCGCCCCGAGGCCACCTGCTTGATGCGGCTGCGCAGGCTGTCGCCGTCTTGCAGGGGCAGATCGACCTCGACCACGTCCTCGCCGATGACCGAAGCCAGCGTCTCGCCCCGCTTGATGGGCTGGCCCTGCAGCTCCTTGCGGTAGCGCGCCGCGTCCTCGCCACCCTCGCCGGTGTTGCTCTTGCCGCCGATGCGGTTCATGGCCACGGCCAGGGTGGCGTGCGCCTCGGTGCTGATGGAGCCCAGCGACATGGCGCCGGTGGCAAAGCGCTTGACGATTTCCTTGGCCGGCTCGACCTCGTCGAGCGGGATCGCCTTGGCCGGGTCGACCTTGAAGTCGAACAGGCCGCGCAGCGTCATGTGGCGGCGGCTCTGGTCATTGATGATCTGCGCGTATTCCTTGTAGGTGCTCCAGTTGTTGGCGCGCGTGGAATGCTGCAGCTTGGCGATGGCGTCGGGCGTCCACATGTGCTCGTCGCCGCGCACGCGCCAGGCGTATTCGCCGCCGGTGTCCAGCACGCCGGCCAGCACCGGGTCGGCGCCGAAGGCCGCGCGGTGGCTGCGAAAGCTCTCCTCGGCAATCTCGAACACGCCGATGCCCTGCACGCGGCTGGCGGTGCCGGTGAAGTACTTGGCCACCATCTCGCTGTTCAGGCCGATGGCCTCGAACAGCTGCGCGCCGCAGTAGCTCATGTAGGTGGACACGCCCATCTTGGACATGATCTTGGACAGGCCCTTGCCGATGGCCTTGACGTAGTTGGCCACGGCCTTGTCGGCGCTCAGGGCACCGGGCAAGTCCTGGTGAATGGCGGCCAGGGTGTCGATGGCCAGCCACGGGTGCACCGCCTCGGCGCCGTAGCCGGCCAGCACGGCAAAGTGGTGCACCTCGCGCGCGCTGCCGGTCTCCACCACCAGGCCGGCGCTGGTGCGCAGGCCCTCGCGGATCAGGTGCTGGTGGATGCTGGAGAGCGCCAGCAGCGCGGGGATGGCCACGCGCTGCGCGCCCACGGCCTTGTCGCTCACGATCAGGATGTTGTGGCCACCCTTGATGGCGTCCACCGCCTGCGCGCTCAGGCTGGCCAGGCGCGCCTCCACGCCCTGCGGGCCCCAGTCCAGCGGGTAGGTGATGTCGAGCACGGCGGAGCTGAACTTGCCGTGCGTGTGGCGGCCGATGTCGCGCAACTTGGCCATGTCGGCGGCGTCCAGCACCGGCTGGCTCACCTCCAGCCGCATGGGCGGGTTGACCTGGTTGATGTCCAGCAGATTGGGCTTGGGGCCGATGAAGCTGACCAGGCTCATCACGATGGCCTCGCGGATCGGATCGATCGGCGGGTTGGTGACCTGCGCGAACATCTGGCGAAAGTAGTTGTACAGCGGCTTGGCCTTGCTGGAGAGCACGGCCAGCGGGCTGTCGTTGCCCATGGAGCCGATGCCCTCCTCGCCGTTGGCGGCCATGGGGCTGAGCAGGAACTTGATGTCCTCCTGCGTGTAGCCGAAGGCCTGCTGCAAGTCCAGCAGCGTGCCGGGCTGACTTTCGACGCCGGCGGACTGCGGCTCGGTTTCGGCGATCGGCAGCTCCTCGGCATCCGCGCCGGCCACGGGCCTGACCACGTCGTCCAGCCGAATGCGCAAGTCCTCGATCCAGCGCTTGTAAGGCTTGGCGTTGGCCAGCGTGGCCTTGAGCTCCTCGTCGTCGATCATGCGGCCCTGGTCGAGGTCGATCAGGAACATCTTGCCCGGCTGCAGGCGCCATTTCTTGACGATCTGGTGCTCCGGAATCGGCAGCACGCCGGACTCGGAGCCCATGATGACCAGGCCATCGTCGGTGATGCAGTAGCGCGCCGGGCGCAGGCCGTTGCGGTCCAGCGTGGCGCCGATCTGGCGGCCGTCGGTGAACACCATCGAGGCCGGGCCGTCCCAGGGCTCGAGCATGCTGGCGTGGTACTCGTAGAACGCGCGGCGGCGCTCGTCCATGGTGGTGTGCTGCTCCCAGGGCTCGGGCACCATCATCATCATGGCCTGCGCCAGCGGGTAGCCGGCCATGGTGAGCAGCTCCAGGCAGTTGTCGAAGATGGCGGTGTCCGACTGGTCGGGGAAACTGATGGGGTAGAGCTTCTTCAGGTCGGCGGCCAGCACCGGCGAGCTCATCACGCCCTCGCGCGCGCGCATCCAGTTGTAGTTGCCCTTGAGCGTGTTGATCTCGCCGTTGTGCGCGATGTAGCGGTAGGGGTGCGCCAGCGGCCACTCGGGGAAGGTGTTGGTCGAAAAGCGTTGGTGCACCAGGCCCAGGGCCGAAACGCAGCGCTCGTCCTGCAAGTCACGGTAGTAAGTGCCCACCTGATCGGCCAGCAGCAGGCCCTTGTAGATCACCGTGCGGCTGCTCATGCTGGGCACGTAATATTCCTTGCTGTAGCGCAGCCCCAGCGCCTGGATGTGCGCGCTGGCCGTCTTGCGGATGACGTAGAGCTTGCGCTCCAGCGCGTCCTGCACGATCACGTCGTGGCCGCGGCCGATGAACACTTGGCGGATGATGGGCTCCTTGTCGCGCACGGTGGGTGACATCGGCATGTCGCGGTTGACCGGCACGTCGCGCCAGCCCAGCAACACCTGGCCCTCCAGCTTGATGGCGCGCTCCAGTTCTTCCTCGCAGGCCAGGCGGCTGGCGTGCTCCTTGGGCAGAAAGACCATGCCCACGCCGTACTCGCCCAGCGGCGGCAGCTCCACGCCCTGCCGGGCCATCTCGGCGCGGTACAGGGCGTCGGGCAACTGGATCAGGATGCCCGCGCCGTCGCCCATCAGCGCATCGGCCCCCACCGCGCCGCGGTGGTCCAGATTTTTGAGGATCTGCAAGGCATTGGTGATGATGGCGTGGCTTTTTTCGCCCTTGATGTGGGCCACGAAGCCCACCCCGCAGGCGTCATGCTCATGCGCCCGGTCATACAGGCCCCGGGCTTGCAAATGTTCTTGTTCGGCACGCGTCGACATCGCCAACTCCATCAGTGACAACACAAAGGAGCCCGAGCATATTGCAGCGCAACAAAATCGCCAAGAAATTTAAATGGGGTCAGATCAACATTTATGGCAGCAATCTTGGAACAACCAAATAAATGGGGCCAGATCAGATTTATTTTGAAAGCCCGCCCTGCCGGCCGACATGGGCCGGCTCGCTCTACTCTTCAGCCAGCGGGTTTGCGCGGACGCCCTCGCGGCGCGCGGGCCACGCGCCGCTGGGTGCGCCGCTCCAGGTCGGCGACGAACGCATCGTCTCCCATGACCCAGGCGGTATGAACGCCGCGCGCCAACTCGGCCTGGCGCGGCGAGCCCAGGGCCGCTTCGACCAGCTCGCCATAGGCGCGCTCGCGCGCAAACGGGGTGTTGCCCAAGTCCCAGTACAGCGGATGGGGCGTGATCAGCGGGTCCACGCGCAAACCCACCAGATGTCCATGGCCAGACCACGGGTAGTCGGCCGCGGTCGCCACCATGCCCGCGCGCACCGGGTTCAAGTCGATGTAGGCCATGCACGCCAGCAGGTAGCGTTCGGCCTCGACCAGGGTGCTGCGGTAGCGCCCTTCCCACAGCGTGCCGCTGCGTCCATGGCGCCGATTGAATGCCCGCACGTAGGCGCGGCCCAGCGCCTGCATCATCTGCGGGATGCCGTCCGCGGTCTCCGGCGTGAGCAGCAAATGCAGGTGGTTGCTCATCAACACGTAGCTGTGAACGGCAACCTTGGCCAGAGCGGCCTGCTCACCGATGCCGTCCAGCAAACGCCTGCGATCAACATCGTCCAACGCCACGGCTTGCCGGTTGTTGCCCCGCAAAATGACATGGTGCGGGTAGCCGGGGACGGTAAGACGGAGGGGACGGGCCATGGTCAATTGTCATTCAAAATGTTGATCTGACCCCATTTATTTTCCAGCCACGCGGGGACGCGTGCCGGGTGCTTGCCGGGGCGGGTTCTGGTCGGCCTGCGGAATGGCTGGCGGCGGCAATGTGTCCGCGGCGGCGCGCGCCTGTTGCAGCCAGGCGGCGGGGTCGGGCAAGTCGGGGCGTCGGGGCGCGGCCTCGGCAAAACGGAAGGCCGCCGTCAGGTCGCCGAAGGTCTGGCGCCGCCAGGCCGAAATATTGGGCTCGGGCACGCCGGTCACGCGCTCCATGAATTGCAGCACGGAGGTGTGGTCGAAGGGCTGGCTGCACACCCAGCCGCCCACCGTCCAGGGCGAAATCAGGATGCAGGGCACGCGAAAACCGCCGCCAATGGGCAGGCCATCGACGAACTCGCCCGGCGTGCCTGCCGGCGGCACCGGCGGTGGCACGTGGTCGAACAGGCCGTCGTTCTCGTCGTAGTTCAGGATGACTACCGTCTTGGCCCAGACCTGCGGGTTGGCCGCCAGCGCGTCGAGCTTGCGGGCGATGAAGTCGGCGCCGGCGGCAGGCATGGCGTCGGGATGCTCCGATGCCTCGAAGGGCGGGCACAGCCACGACACGGTGGGCAGGCGGTCCTGGCGCACGTCGTGCTCGAACTCGTCGTCACTGGGTGCGGGCAAGCCCCGGCGTCGCAGGGCCGAGCCCTTGGGCGCGTCGTGAAAGGCCTCGAACAAGCCCAGCAGATTGAACGGCCGCCCCTTGGGCGAATGCTCGTACACGCGCCACGAAACGCCCGCCTGCTCCAGCCGCTCGGCGTAGGTTGGCCAGCGCAAGCCACCGGGGGGCTTCCTGTTGCGGATCATCGGGCCGCCCGCGCTGGCGTCGGGGTCGATGGTGCCCGTCAGGTACATCAGCCGATTGGGCCAGGTCGGCCCCATCACCGACGAGTGATACGCGTCGCAAACGGTGAAGGCATCGGCCAGCGCGTGGTGAAACGGGATGTCGGCGCGCTCGAAATACCCCATCGTGCAGGGCCCGCGCGCGCCATCGGCCTGGCGGTGCGCACGCACCCACTGGTCCATGCGCCCGCCGTTCCAGGCGCGGTGCTGCACCGCCCAGGCGTGGCTCGTCGATGGCAGCTTTTGCGCGCTGCTGGTGCGCGTGTCCAGGTGAAAGGGCAGCAGGTAGCCCAGCGGGTTTTCGTCATCGGGCTGATGAAAAACGCTGCGGCCGCTCGCCAGTCGCAGCGCGTTCGGATCGGCAAAGCCGCGCACCCCCGCCAGCGTGCCGAAGTAGTGGTCGAACGAGCGGTTTTCCTGCATCAGCAGCACGACGTGCTTGACGTCGCGCAGCGAGCCGGCGCGTGCAGGCATCTGGGCCATGGCCTGGCGCAGATGCGCCGGCAGCAGCGTCGCCGCGGCGCCCAGGGCCGCGGACTGCAGGGCGCCACTCAGCAAGCGCCGGCGGGTAAAAAACGCAGACATTCGATGCCGTCCCGGTTTCTCGAATCAAAATCACTTCACATCGGCCAGCGGCTGCACATGGGCGTCGTCAACGGCCACTTCAGCGTGCAAAAAGGGCTCTGGTATCCACGCCGCTCACCTCTTGATGGGCCAACACGTCATGACGCACCGTGGTCACGCGCCGATCCAGTCGGTCCAGGGATCGGTGCCGGACGGCAGGCGCTCCAGCAGCGCCTGCCCCAGGCTGAACCCGAGTTTGCGATAGCTCTCCCACTGCGCGTCGTCGAAAAACTGGTCGGCCGTGGACTGCTGCGGAAAATCCGGATGCGTGGCCTGGTATTGCACCAGGTCCAGGCTGGCGTGCTGGGTCAGGCGCGGCTTGACGAACACCAGGGTGCAGGTCGCCGCGGGCACGTCGCCCGCGGCCGGCAACGCGACGCGATAGCCGAGCAGGAACTGCTGGCCCTGACGCGCACCGCGCTCGAAGCCACCGGGATTGCCGAACAGGTCGACCAGCGCCGCAGGCGGCACCAGCGGCTCGAACACCGCGCCGAAGTCCACGCGCGCCAGCCGCATCAGGTTGGCGACATCGCCGAACCGGTAGTCGGGGTCGGCGCCGTTGTCCAGCGCCAGGATGAAACCCACGCGCCGGCGCAGCATTTCATACACCGCGGTGTTGTCGAAGTGCCCGCCGTCGGTCAGATACCAGAAGCGCTCGCCGGTGCCGAAGAACCGGCCGCGCAACTCGCGGTACAGGTGCAGTTGCGTTGCGAAGACCCAGGCACCGACGTCGCGCGCGCGCGTTGCGGCGGCCCGCCACCAATAGCCCAGGCGCATGTTCAGCAGCACCGCCAGCAGCGCCCGCTCGGGCGTGGTCCCGCGCCCAAGCCCCGGCGCGAACGCCGCACCCGAAATGCCGATCCAGCGGCCCAGCGACAGCCGCTCGAAGCCGCCAAGCCCCGCGTCGTCACGCGAACGCAGATGACCATCGACCAGATACCCCTCAGGTGTCACCACCATCGGCAGGCCCTTGCGATCCTGATACACCAGCGCCTGTTCGGACACGACCGTGTCGTTGACGGTCACGTTGATCAGGTGCAGCGGCGCCAGCGAGTTCGGCCTGCCGTCCGACGCCCCGAAATACTGGTCGAGCGTCATGTCGTCGCGCGGATGCGCTTCGGTGATCGCGGCGCCGTGCGTGCTGTCGGCGCGCGCCGCGTTGCTGGCACCCAGGTAGGCGCGCACGATGCGCGCCGTGTAGAGGTTCTGCAATGTCGAGAGGTTCAGGAACTGGAAGGTCACGCCGGTGATCAGCCCCAGCAGCAGCAACCCGAGCAGGGCCGGCCAGGGCACGCGCCGCAGCTCGCCGCCGCCCAGCCAGACGGCGGCCACCCCCCACATCAGCAGCAGCCACAGCCCCAGCAGCAGCGCCAGCAGCACGGGCGCCACGCGCATCAGCGCGCGCCGTGCGCCGGCGTCCGGCGCCGGCGCGCCGCCCGACGACCAGAATTTTTGCAGGCTGAGCAGCACGGCGGCAAACGCCGCCACGCTGATGCCGCTGACACCCTGCCTCGACTCGATCCAGTGCAGCACGGCGGTGGCCGCAACCAGCACCAGCGCGATCGCCAGCAACGACAGCGCGGCGCCCGTGGCGCGCGCCAGCCACTGCGTCAAGCGCGTGCGCGTCACCCGCATCGTTTCGCGCGCACTGCCGTCCTCCGGTGCCAGCACGCCGCGGGTCCAGGCGATCGCGAACCACAGCCAGCCGAGCCAGGCCACCACGCCGGCCAGCACCGCCCACATGGCCCAGCGCTGCCCCCAGCCGGCGCCGGCGATGACCGGCCCGGCGACAAACGCCAGGATCGACGAACGCGTCAGCAGCCCCGCACCCCAGCGCCCCCTGGCCGAGGCGCCCGCGCGCGTCGGCAGTTCGGTGCACCAGTAGCCGACCCCCAACGGCAGCACTGCCACCAGGGCCACCGCCAGCGCGAGCCAAAAATACAGCGCGCCGGCACCCCACGCGCCGGGCAATGCCGGCAGCCCCCCGGCGAGCGCCGGCGTCAGGGCCAGGTTGAGCACCGCCAGCAGCGCCAGCGGCAGCACCAGCGAGATGGCGATCACATAGTGCACGGCGATCACATTGCGCAGCCACAGCACGAGCATGAAGAAATAGTCGCCGCCGCCATTGGGGGCCAGATAGCGGCCGCTGTCGCGCAGCCATTCGATGGCGCGTGCTTCGCCCGCCCGCGCCGGGCCGATGGCGTCGGCGCGCTGCTCGACCGCGGCCAACTGACGCAGGGCCTCGTCGCGCGCCGACATCATGTCGTCATCCGATGGCCTGGCCGTCGCCCCATCGCGCACCGACTTGGGCGTGAACAGGCTGCCCATGAAGCTGCCGGTATAGCCGCCGCCGGAAACCGTGGAGAGATAGTCGAAGCTCTCCAGACGCCCCCGGCGCGCCAGCGCCTGCAGCACGCCCAGCGAAATCGTCGCGCTGCGAATGCCGCCGCCCGACAAGGCCAGGCCGGCGCGCGGTGCGGCGGCCGGTTGCCCCAGAAGATCGCGCCGCCACCGCAGGCGCTCGGCTTCTGCGCCTTGCCAATCAGCGTCGTCGGGCGGGGGTCGGGGGCTTCGCACGTCGATCTCCTGGGCGCCGCGGGCATCGATGCGCTGCGGCGCGCTTCAGTGTGACGCGCGCGCCGACGACTGGCAAGCCCTGCACTGCCGGCAGGCAGCCCCCACGCGAGCGGGCTTCAGGGCTTTTTCGGGTAACCCGCCTCGCGCATGATCTGCTCGAGCTGCGCGGCGTCGAAGCCGCCATACCAGTACCGGTGCAGGGTGCCGTCGGGCGCGATCAGCCAGGTGAACGGGATGCCAACGAGCTTGCCCGTGATGCGCGTGAGGCGCTGGGTGGCGTCGGCATCCAGCCACGCCAGCGGAAAGCCGGGATCGTGCTCGGAGGCAAAGCGCTCGGCATCCTGCGCCTTGGGCTGCATCACCGCCAGGCCGATGGCCGCGACATCGCGGTGCGCCGCAACGAAGCGCGACACCACCGGCAGGGCCTTGGTGCACGGCGGGCACCAACTGGCCCAGTAGTACACCAGCACCCACTTGCCGCGCTGCGCGCTCAGATGGAAGGCCGGCCCGGAAAACGGAGTGACCTCGAGCTCGGGGCGCTGCGCGGCCTCGGGCGTCTCCACCTTCGGCGCTGCAAGCGCCATCCCGGCCGCGCACCCCAGGGCCAGGGCAAACGCGGCGGCTCGCAGAAAACGCGATTTCGACATCGAAAAGTCCCTTCAATCGGGTGCCGGAAACGGCCGCCTGGGCGCGGAGCCCGCCTACTGCTTGACCAGCTCCACCCGACGGTTGCGCGCGCGACCCGCCTCGTCGTCGTTGCTCGCCACCGGCGCGTAGGAGGCCAGGCCCTTGGCCGCCAGCCGCGCCGCGGCGATGCCGCGCGTCTCGAGCGCCCGCACCACCGACTCGGCGCGCTGCTGCGACAGCGTGAGGTTGTGCGCCAGCGTGCCGGCGTTGTCGGTGTGCCCCACGATGTAGACCTTGAGCGCGGGCTGCGCCTTGAGCAGCGCCGTCATCTGCGCCAGCGTGGCGTCGGAGTCGGCCGTCAGCGCGGCGCTGTCGGTGGCAAAGCGGATGCCGTACAGGGCCATGTGGCCGGCTTGCGCCAGGCCTTCGGCCATCGCCTTGGCGTCCACGCTGACCTGGCCGGTGGCCATCGCCTTGGCCTCGACGACCTGCAGCAGCACGCCGACCGGCTCGCGCGGGCTTTGGCTGACCAACAGCGCGACATCCACGTTGCCGGCGGGCCGCTCCAGCCGGGCCGTGAGCGCGCGCACATCGCCGTTGATGGGCTGCAGCGTCTCGATCATCACCGCCGCATCGCCGCGCACGCCTTCCAGCACGGGCTTGAGCACCGCCGTGCTGAAGTCGTAGCCGCCGCAGCCATCGACCCCGGCGCAGGCAAAGCGCTCGCGAAAACCGGCCGTGCGCAGCGCCTGCTCGAAATTGCGGTAGACCTCCAGCCCCGACTTGCCGGCCGGCGCCGCATAGGCGATGCGGGTGACGCGGCCTTCGGCTTGCTCGCTGTCGGCAAAGCCCGACGGTTCGCTCGCGCTGTAGCGACCGAGCGGCAGCGTCGCGGTGCCGAAGTCCACCCTCGCGTAGCCCACGATCACCGAACCGGCGAAGCGCGAAACGATCGGGCTGTCCTTGCTGCCCGCGACGTCGGCCTTCGGTATCGAAACCGCCCCCGCTGCGGCCGCCATGACGCTCGCCACCAGCAAAGCGAGCAGCCGACGTGCGCAAACCACGGTCGCACGCGTTGCGCAGGCGGCCAGGGTGCGAAAAATGGGATCACTCGGGTGGCTGGGCGATCGAACACCCACCAGCCGGCTCGATTCGGCGGCACGCATGCGAGCCATTATGTCGAAGTGGCAGTCGCCAACCACAATGAGCGTATGCCCCTGCCCTGTGAGCGCCTCAAAAAACGTTCATCTGACCCTGAGGTTTCCCCTCAAATTTGCTTGATTGTTGATTCAGCGCGAGAGCATTGCGCGGCGGCGCTCCGCCTCGGGCGTGCGAATCAGCCGCCCTGCCCATTGCGAGGGCTGCGTTTGGGCGCCATCAGGCCCGCTGCGGCTCCAGCGTCTTGGTGTAGAGCGACGCGCCGTTCAGGTCCTTGAGCACCACGGTCAGCGCCTGGCTGCGGTGGTCGATGTCGAGCTGGCCGAAGAACTGGTAGCCCTCGCTGGGGGCCGAGTTGGCCCGGGGGGGCGCCTTCTGGAAGACCACGTCCAGGCCGAAGGTCTTGTCCGCCTCGTTGGGGCCGAAGCCGCCGGCATTGAGCGGGCCGGAGACGAATTCCCAGAACGGCGCAAAGTCCTTGAACTGCGCGCGCTCTGGACTGTAGTGGTGGGCGGCCGTGTAGTGCACATCCGCGGTCAGCCACACCACATTGCGGATGCCAGCGTCCTTGATGGCCTTGAGCAGGCGCGCCATCTCCAGCTCGCGGCCCTTGGGCACGCCGTGATCGCCGTTGGCCAGGGCTTCCCATTGGTCGCGGCCTTCGGCGTCCTTGCCATCGGGCACGAACAGGCCGATCGGCATGTCGGCGGCAATCAGCTTCCAGGTGGCCTGGCTGGCCTTCAGGCCCGCCAGCAGCCACTCGAACTGCGGCCGTCCGAAAAAGTCGGTTTCCGCGCCTTCCGTGGCCTGCAGGTTGTGGCTGTTCGGGCCACGGTAACTGCGCATGTCCAGCACAAAAATGTCGGCCAGCGGGCCTTGCGGCAGGTGGCGGTACACGCGTTGCTGCTCGGCCGCGCCGAAGGGCCGCATCGGCGCGTATTCCATGAAGGCGCGGCGCCCCCGGCCGGTGAGCAGCGGCACGTTCTTCTCGGTATAGCGCTTGTCATTCGCCACGCTCTTGCTGTCCGAATAGTTGTTGGTGACCTCGTGGTCGTCCCACTGCCAGATCTGCGCGACCTCGCTGCCCAAGGCTTGCACGTTGCGGTCCATCAGGTTGTAGCGGTAGCGGCCACGATACTCGTCCAGGGTTTCGGCCACCTTGGCGACCTGCGGGGTGACCAGGTTCTTCCAGGTGCTGCCGTCGGGCAAGGCGATGGCTTCAGGGATGGGGCCATCGGCATAGATCGTGTCGCCGCTGTGGAGGAACACGTCGGGGTCGGTCTTGCGCATCTCGTCGTAGATGCGCATGCCGCCAATGCCTTCGTTGATGCCGTAGCCCTGCCCCACGGTGTCGCCGCTCCAGACCAGGCGAAAGGGGCGCGTTGCCGGGCCACGGGCCGCCAGGGGCGTGCGGAAATGCCCCAGTGCGGCGGGCGAGCGCGTGTTGGCGCTGGCCAAATCATCGAGCACTACGCGGTAGAAGATGTCCTGCCCGGCCGGCAGCCCTTGCAGGTCGATGCGGCCGGTGCCATCGGTGTCGCGCAGCAGATCGGGGCCGCGCACCACCATGCTGTTGGCGAAGTTGCTGGTGGTGGACCATTCGACATGCATGCGCGCCTCGCGGCTGGCGCGGGCCCAGACGATGGCGCTGTTGGCCAGCACATCACCGCTTTGCAGGCCCGACAGCAGCATGGGCCGCGCTGCGTCCCGCGTGATGGCGGCGGGCGCGGTCTGCGCGCGCAGGATGCCGGGCAGCAGGCCGGTGCCAGCGATGGCGGAGGAAGCAAGCAAGAAGTGGCGGCGGGCGAGCAGATGGTGGCGCATGGTCATGAAGCGGCGATGTGAAAACACCCACCTTAGCCATCGCGTGTGACAGACCGATGAAGACAGCCCGGCCGCAGTGGATCGACCCAACGACCGCGACGCACGCGTGAAAGCGCCGTCTGCGCGATCGGGTCCGGGAACCGATCCAGGCCGCGTCCTGCGGCAGGCGCGGCTTGACGCCCCGACGGCCGCTCGCTTGCGGCCCATTCCATGCTGCCGATGGACGACTGGGTCCAAAATGCCGCGTGGCCCGCAATGGCGTTCCAGCGACACCAGCGCTAGGGCCAGCAACCTTCATCCGCCCCGACAAAAGGAGACCCGCATGTCCATTCCCCGCTCCCTCGCCCTGCCACTGGCCAGCGCCGCGCTGGCCGCCCTCATTGCAGGCTGCGCCGGCACCAGCGGCCCGGGCACCGACAAACCCGGGCGGCTGCTGAGCGAGCAACCGTTGGCGGCCGCCAACGGGCTGAGCGACGCCAGCCGGCAGATGCGCATCCTCTACGCCTCCACCGACGGCGTCAGCGGCAAGGGCACGGTGGAGGTGTCGGGGGCGGTGTTCTTCCCAAAAACGCCGCGCCCCGCCGGCGGCTGGCCGGTGGTGGCCTGGGCCCACGGCACCACGGGCGTGGGCGATGCCTGCGCGCCCTCGGGCAATCCGCGCTCGGCGCGCGACACGGAGTATCTGAACACCTGGCTGCGCGAAGGCTTCGTGGTCGTCGCCACCGACTACCAGGGCCTGGGCACGCCGGGCCCGCACCCCTACCTGCACACCCGCGCGCAGGCCTACAGCGTGCTCGACGCGGTGCGCGCCGCGCTCACCCTGCCGGGCGTGGCCAACCGCGTGGTGCTGGTGGGCCAGTCCCAGGGCGGCGGCGCAGCGTTCGGCACCGCCGGCTACACGGCCACGTACGCGCCCGACGTCAAGGTGTTGGGCACCGTCGCCACCGGCACGCCCTACCTGGGCGCCGCCGCGTCGGACGTGTCCACCGGCCTGGACCGCGTCTCACCCCAGTTGGCCTACCTGATGTACGCCACGGTCACGGCCAAGCTGGTCCAACCGGACTTCGATCCCGCCAGCGTCTTCCTGCCCACCGCGATGGCGGACGTGCAGGCCTCGGCCGACACCTGCGTCGGCCCGATGTTCAACCGCCTGATCGGAGAAAAGCGCACCGAGCGCAACACCTTGCAGCCCGACGGCTCGAAGCGCCTGCTCGGCCTCCTCGCACCCGTCACCGGCTACGCCACGCTCAAGCTGGCGCAACCCGTGTTCATGGGCATCGGCGGCAAGGACGTGGACGTGCCCACCGCCATGCAGGAAAGCCTGGTGCGCGACGCCTGCAAGGCCGGCTCGCTCATCCAGGCGCACGTCTATGCCGACAAGGACCACAGCGGCACCGTGAATGCTTCGCTGAAGGACTCGCTGCCTTTCGTGCGCAGCCTGCTGGCCGGCCAGCCGGTGGGCTCCACCTGCGGCGGATAGGCCGATCGCCCACCGACGCCGCGCTCGCCCGGCGGGCATGGCGTCGAGCGCGTGCCGCACAAGCCGCGGCCCACCATAATCGGCCCCATGCCCCGCGCCAACCAACTCCTGCACCCTCAGCGCGAGCCCGCGCCCACCCGGCCCGCCGCCACCGTGCTGCTGCTGCGCGACTCGGCTGCGGGCATCGAGGTGCTGATGACGCGCCGCTCGATGACGGCCAGTTTCGCGCCCGGCGCCTATGTGTTCCCGGGAGGCGGCATCGACGCGGCGGATGCGGCCGCCCACGCGCAGGCCACGCGCCGGCCCACGCAAAGCGACGCGCACCTGACGCAGGCCATTGCCGCCATTCGCGAGAGCTTCGAGGAGCTGGGCGTGCTGCTGGCCCGCCATGCCGACGGCGCGCCCGCCACGGCCGCCGACCTGGCCGCGCTCGATCGGCGCGCGCCGCTGGCCGCCCAATGCACGGCACGCGGGCTGACGCTGGCGGCGGCCGACGTCTTCGTGCTGGCGCACTGGATCACCGACCGCGACCTGCCGCGCCGCTTCGACGTGCCCTTTCTGGTGGCGCGCATGCCCGGGGGGCAAACCCCGGTGGCCGACGAGGCCGAGCAGTTCGAGCCGGTGTGGGTGCGTCCTGCCGACGCCCTGGCGCGCCACGCGGCCGGCGGGTTCTTCATCATCTTTCCCACCATCCGCACGCTCGAACGGCTGCAAAAATACGCCACGGTCGATGCCGTGCTCGCCGCCTGTGCCAGCGAGCAGCCGCTGTGGACCAGCTGCCCGCGCGCCGGCCTGCTGGCGGGCAAGGAGGCGCGCTACATGGAGCACGAGATGCCCTACGGCGAGCTGCAGCTGGTCAGCCCCGACGGGCAGATCGTGCACGCGCTGGACTGGCAGACCGAGCGCCCGGTGCCGCTGCTGAAGAACGTGCAGCGCCTGACCGCGGCCAACCCCGGCTTCATGACCGGCCCCGGCACCAACAGCTACCTGGTGGGCGACCCGCGCACCGGCTACATCGCCATCGACCCCGGCCCGGCGGATGCCGCGCACGTCGAACGGCTGTGGCGCGCGGCGGGCGGCGACATCCGCGCCATCGTCTGCACGCATTCGCACCCTGACCACTCGCCCGGGGCACGCCCGCTGCAGGATCTGTGCGCCGGCAAGCCACCGATCCTGGGTTTGCCCTCGCGGCCGACGGCGCGCGCCAACAGCGCCTTCACGCCGGATCGATCGCTACAAAATCAAGAGCTGCTTGCGCTTTCTGGACAAGCGCCAGAAGGCGAAATCACCCATAGCCTGCGCGTCATCCACACGCCCGGCCACGCGGCCAACCACCTGTGCCTGCTGCTTGAGGAAGACGGTTTGCTGTTCAGCGGCGATCACATCCTGAACGGCAGCACCACCGTGATCGATCCGCCCGATGGCGACATGACGGCCTATCTGGAATCGCTGGACTTGCTGGACGCCGCCTGCGCCGAGCACGGCGTCCGTTTCATCCTACCAGCGCACGGCCACGTGCTGGGCTTTGCGCGCCAGGTCATCGCGCAGCTCAAGACCCACCGCCTGGCGCGCGAGGCCAAGGTGCTGGCGGTGATGCGCGCCCAGCCCGATGGCACCATGGACGACTGGGTGGCCAGGGCCTATGACGACGTGCCCGAGCGCGTGTGGCCGGTGGCCAAGCGCTCGCTGCTGGCGCATGTGGAGCGCATCCAGGCGAGCGCGCCGGGCAACGATTGAGGCGCGGTGGCGCCGTGGGTGGCGCCGGCCCTCACCCCCTGCCCTCTTCCAGAAGGAGAGGAAGAAATACCGGGCCGCCTTCGTCCGTTCGGGGACGACGCAAGAATAAGTGTGAAGCCCACCGATACGCCGGATTCTGTGCGCGCCGGTCGCCCGGTGCGTGACCGCCATCAATCTGGGCCGCCGGTCGCCCGGACGGCTCGGTGCCACCTACCCGCACACTCGGCGGGCCGCCTCATCGTGTGCCTACTTGGTGTTGCTGCGCGCAGAGATTGCCCGTTTCACCCGCACGGGTTGCCCCGCGCGACTCGTCTCTGTTGCTCTGATCCTCACCTCACGGTGGACAGCCGTTAGCTGCTGCGCTGCCCTGTGCAGTCCGGACGTTCCTCCAGCGCGCCCTTTCGGGCCTTGCGCCAGCGGCGGTCTGGCAGGCTTCACGGGGGCGATTATCGCCTGTCGGCGCGCGGCAGGCCGGTCACGAGGCCCAGAACGGCTGGCCGGTGGTCAACACCACGATGCTGTTGAGAATGACCACCAGCAGGCCAACCAGGCCCAGGCCCATGGCCACGCCGCCCAGCTTGCTGCGATTGGCGGTGTAGCCCCCCACCAGCAGCACGCAGCTGATCACCATGGCGATCATGTTGAACTCGAAGAGGGTCATGGCAAGCGGGATTCAATCCAGAAAAAGCATCGCATGGGACCAGTATGATGCCAGCGGCCCGCGGGCGGCCTGCGCCAGCGCAAGGTGTGGTCAAACGCGCCGCGTGGCGTGGACCTGCGCCGGACGCGCGCGCCGGCCCCGCCGCGCGAGAATGCGCACCCGCCCGCCCCCGCTCTCCAACCCTTTCAGGAGCCCCCTGCATGAAAGCCGACAACATCCTCCAGACCATCGGCCGCACGCCCGAGGTGCGCATCAACCGCCTGTACGGCCAGGACCACGCGGTGTGGATCAAGTGCGAGCGCGCCAACCCCGGCGGCTCGCTGAAGGACCGCATTGCCCTGGCCATGGTCGAGGCGGCCGAAAAGAGCGGCGCGCTCCAGCCGGGCGGCACCATCATCGAGCCCACCAGCGGCAACACCGGCGTGGGCCTGGCCATGGTGGCGGCCGTCAAGGGCTACCCGATCGTCCTGGTGATGCCCGACAGCATGAGCATCGAGCGCCGCCGCGTGATGCTGGCCTATGGCGCCACGTTCGATCTGACGCCCAAGGAAAAGGGCATGAACGGCGCCATCGCCCGCGCGCAGGAGCTGGCGGGGCAAACGCCGGGCAGCTGGATTCCGCAGCAGTTCGACAACCCCGCCAATGCCGACGTGCACGAGCGCACCACCGCGCAGGAAATCCTGCAGGACTTTCCCGAAGGCCTGGACGTGCTGATCACCGGCGTGGGCACGGGCGGGCACCTGACGGGCTGCGCGCGCCTGCTGAAGGCCAAGTGGCCCCAGCTGAAAGTGTTTGCGGTCGAGCCCAGTGCCTCGCCCGTCATCAGCGGCGGGGCGCCCGGGCCGCACACCATCCAGGGCCTGGGCGCGGGCTTTATCCCCAAGAACCTGGAAACGGGTTTGCTGGACGGCGTGATCACCGTGGACAACGAGGAAGCGCGCGAATGGGGCCGGCGCAGCGCGCGCGAAGAAGGCATGCTGGTGGGCATCAGCAGCGGCGCCACGCTGGCCGCCATTGCCAAGAAGCTGCCCGAGCTGCCCAAGGGCAGCCGTGTGCTGGGCTTCAACTACGACACGGGCGAACGTTACCTGTCGGTGGAAGGCTATTTGCCCGCCTGACGCGGCTCGGCGCACCAAGCAAAAAGGGCGCCGATGGCGCCCTTGGTGGGTTTGTGCGCCCGCAAGTCAGCGTCCAAGACACTGCGCATCGCTTGAAACCGAAAGAGCCAAATGGCCGCGGAGCAGGCCAAGCCAGCGATCGCCGTGGCCGGGGTCTCCCCGGTCACCGGCGAGCCTTGCAGGCCGCGGCGGCGCCAGAGGCACCGCCTCTTCGGGCCGTCCAAGCCTGCGCAGGCAGGCTTGGAGCCGCAGCCCTCAGCCCCCTGCAAGGGGGTGGGCGAAACATCGCGCGGCGAGTGGAGACCGGGGGTGATTGCGTTTATTCGCGCTCGGCGGGTTTTGGATAGACCCAAGGCCCCAGGCGGCTGCCCTCAAAGGGCTTCCACTCGCCTTCGGGCTGCGCCAGACGGTCGGCCAGTGCGAAGAGCACGGCAGGGTGAAAGCCCAGGCCCAGGTGGCTGGCCAGCACCTCGATGTTTTCGGTGTGGGGGCCGGATTTTTCGAGGCTGCATTGCCAGGCCACCACGCCGTCGGTGCGGCTGTAGATGGAGGTGGTGGGCACGCTGGGCGTGGGGCGCACCTGGCTCCAGCGCTGTTCGTCGTCGGCGTTCTGGCCGCTCACGGACTCGTAGATGCGCCAGGCGTTGGTGGCGTGGCCGCTGCCGACGAAGGGGCTGCCCAGCGTGATGACGTCGCGCACCTCGTCGGTGTGGCTGGCCGCCAGCATGCGGGCGTACACGCCGCCCAGGCTCCAGCCGACCACGCTGACCTTCTGGCCGCTTTGGTCGGCCAGCTTCTTGAGCAGATCGACCATGCCTTTTTCGACGCCCGGGCGCGGGCCCAGGTTGCGGCCCTGGCCCCAGCCATGCACGTCGTAGTTGCGGTATTTGAGGTAGCGGCGCAGCAGGCCCGTGGAGGCGTCGCTGGCCACCAGGCCCGGCAGCACCAGCACCGCGTGGCCGTCGCCGCGGGGCGCCAGTCGCAGCAGCGGCCACCAGGCCACGCTGGCCGCAGCCTCCCACAGCGCGCGGCCTTCGGCCATCAGCAGCAGGCGCGAGGGCGGAGCGATCGGGGTGTCGTAGGTGACGGAGGTCATGCGCAGCTTCCTTTCAAGTCGTGTGGCGATGATGCCGCTCAAGTGCGGTTATCCAAGATATTTGCTCTTCAGATAATCCAGATATGCCCGGGATTCCCCGGAAATGTAGGGGGATATTAGTGTCAAAGTGTAAAACGCCGCCAGACCCGGGTCAGTATCGCGTCCATCGCGCCCCGGCATGAAGCGCTCGAACGACAGCCAGCAGGTGGTGGTGAAGACGATTTGCAGCGCCAGAATGCGCGCCAGCTCACTGCTGGCTTGCAGCACCCCGCTGGCCGACAGCTGCGCCACCAGGGCTTGCGCGGCCAGCAGGTTGCCGGCCGTCAGCGCCTGGGCGCGGCGGCCCAGCTCGGGATACTCGCGCGCCAGGAAAGCCATGTCGCGGTAGATGAAGCGGTACTCGGCAATGGTCTCGAACTGCAGGTGCAGCGCCAGCCAGAAGTCGTCCACCGCCGCGATGCGCTCCACCCCGCCGGCCAGCGCCTCCAGCTTTTGCTCGAAGCGCCAGAACAAGACGGTGACCATCTGCTCCTTGGTCTTGAAGTGGTAGTGCAGGTTGCCGGGGCTGATGCCCAGCTCGGCCGCCACCTTGTGCGTGGACACCGCGGCCAGCCCGTCGGCATTGAACAGCGCCAGGCTGGCCTGCAGGATGCGGTCGCGGGTGGTGGTGGCCATGCCGGCGCGGGTGCTGCGCGTCGATGCGAATCAGGCCTTGGCGCGCGGACGGCGCGCCGCGGGCTTGGCTGCTGCGCTCGCGCGCGGCGCCGGCGCCTGGCGCAGCGCGGCCACCTCGGCCTTCAGTTGCTCGATCTCGGCATGCAGGGCCGCCACGTCATCGGCCGTGGGCCAGCCCAGGCGTTGCAGGGCGCCGGCCACGCGTTGGTCGAACACGTCCTCGAACTTGCGAAAGCCGAAGCTGTCCAGCGACGGAAAACCCAGGCCTGGGGCAGGTGCTTCGGCGCGCGGGGCTTTGGCGTGCTGGCCCAGGCCCAGCAGGTTTTCCAGCCGGAAGGCCTTCAGGCCGGCGCGCAACAGCTCTTCGGTGCTGGGCAGGCCGCCTGCGGCGGGCGCCGGCTCCACCGGGGCGGGCGCCGGGGCCGCCGCGCGCTTGCGCCGCGACGGGGTGGGCACTGTGGTCTTGCTGGCCATGCGTGACTCCTGCTGAAGGCCCAAGGATAAGGGATGGTCTGCACGAGCCGTCGCGAGCGACGTGCGGGTGCAGGGCCATCCCCCGAATCTGAACGATGGCGACGGCCCGTGGGCCGCCGGCCGATCAGCGAGCCTTGCGCGTGCTGCGGCGAGCGGCCGGGCGCTTGGCGGGCTTGGCCACCACGTCCACCACGTCGGCCTGGGCTTGCTCGACCTTGGCGACGAAGGCTTCGGCGCGCTCTTCCAGGCGCTGGGCACCGGCGGCGACCTTGTCGGCCAGTTGGGCCGACAGCTGGGCCACGGGCAGTTGCAGGGCGACCACGCCGTCGACAAACTGGCGCACGGCGGGCGAGTCGATCATCACGACGCGCTGGGTGGCGGCGTCGATGCCGCTGGTGGCGGCGACGGCCACGCGGTCCATCACGGTGATGGCGCTTTGGGTGCCGGCTTGCAGGCGTTGCTGCACCATGTCGTTCCACTTGACGCTGGTTTGCAGCCACTGCTCGCGGGCCTGCTCGCTCAGCATGGAGGGCTTGTCGGCGCGCAGTGCGCTGCGACGGGCGGCAGCACGGGCCAGCGCGCCTTGCACGCCCTTGCAGTAGGCGGTGGCCAGGGTCTTGGCGGCGGCGTTGTAGGACTCGACCATGCGCGTGTTGGCGGCGGCGAGGTTTTCGATGGTGGAGAGGGTTTGCTTGGTCATGTCGAAGGCTCCTGAGGTAAAGCCATACGGGATGGCGATGAAGTGATTGTCAGGGGTAAACCCTAGGGCCAGCCAACCAAAAATGTCGGATATCTAGGACAGTTGTTCTAATCCGCACAGACAAAGGCACCAAAAAAAACCGCCGCCGACGCATCGTGCTGCGGTTTTGGAAGCAACCGGCGCTTGCTGTGTCCCGCTTTCGGCTCCTTCTCCCTTTGGAGGAAGGTAGGGATGGGGCCCCCGCGCACCCTGCCCTGCATGGATGCGCCCTGGCCCCCACCCCTGCCCTCCCCCAGCGGGGGAGGGAGAAACGGACTCAGCGCCCCATGGCCTGAAGCGCCGCGATGCGCGCTTCCATCGGCGGGTGGGTCGAAAACAGCTGGCCGATGCTGCCGGCAATGCCCATGGCCGCCAGGTTCTTGGGCATGTGCTGGCCTTCGGCGTGCATGCCGCCCAGGCGTTGCAGTGCGGCGATCATGTTGCGCGGGTTGCCCATGAGCTGGGCCGAGCCGGCGTCGGCGCGAAACTCGCGTTGGCGCGAGAACCACGCCACCACGATGCCGGCCAGAAAGCCGAACACGATGTCCAGCACCACGGTGGTCACGTAGTAGCCGATGCCCGGGCCGCTGCGGTCGTCGCCGCGGCGCAAAAAGCCGTCCACCAGCGAGCCGATGATGCGGCTGGCAAACACCACGAAGGTGTTCATCACGCCCTGGATCAGCGCCATGGTCACCATGTCGCCATTGGCCACGTGGGCGACCTCGTGGCCGATGACGCCCTCGACCTCCTCGCGCGTCATGCCGCGCAACAGGCCCGTGGAGACGGCCACCAGGGCCGAATTCTTGAACGCGCCGGTGGCAAAGGCGTTGGGCTCGCCCTCGTAGATGCCCACGTCGGGCATGCCGATGCCGGCCTTGTCGGCAAAGCCGCGCACGGTCTCGACGATCCAGGCCTCGTCGCTGTTGGCGGGCGTCTGGATGATCTTCACGCCCATGCTCATCTTGGCCATGGTCTTGCTCATCAAGAGCGACACGATGGCGCCGGCAAAGCCGACCACCAGCGAAAAAATCATCAGCTGCCCGGTGTTGGTGCCGGTGTAGCGGCCCACGCCCAGCAGGCTGGTGACGATGCCGACCACCACCATCACGGCGATGTTGGTCAGCACGAACAGTGCGATGCGCTTCATGGAATCCCTCAAAAAAGCCGCCTTCGGTCAATCGCCGGGGCTGGCGCGAATGGTAGGGGCAATTGGAGCGCTTTCAAGCCCCGGGGTTCCATTTAAAGCGCCGAAACAGCCGGACGCAGAGGACGCAAAGAAAGCGCAAAAGACGCAGAAAAAATCAAATGCAAAAATTGATTTTGATTCTGGATTTTTTTGCGTTCTTTGCGAGTCCTTTGCGTCCTCTGCGTCCGGCTGCTTTAATCGGCCTGATTCACTCCCCTGAGGATTTTTGCCATGAACACCCTTGCCTGGCTCGAGCGCCTGGTCGCCATCGACACCACCAGCCGCAACAGCAACCTCGGCCTGATCGAGACCGTGCGCGATGCGCTGACCGCCCTAGGCCTCGAGCCCTGGCTGGCGGCCAACGGCGACGGCAGCAAGGCCAACCTGTTTTGCACCCTGCCCGCGCAGGACGGCGCCGCGCAAGGCGGCATCGTGCTGTCGGGCCACACCGACGTGGTGCCGGTCGATGGGCAGGACTGGGCGAGCGACCCGTTCAAACTGACCGACAAGGGCGACGGGCGCCTGTACGCGCGCGGCAGCTGCGACATGAAGGGCTTCATCGCCAGCAGCCTGGCGCTGGTGCCGCAGGCGCTGGCCATGCCGCGCAAAAAGCCCCTGCACCTGGCCTTTTCGTACGACGAGGAAGTCGGCTGCGTGGGCGCGCCCGTGATGCTGGCCGAACTGGGCCGGCGCGGCATTCGCGCCGACGGCTGCGTGGTGGGCGAGCCCACGTCGATGAAGCCGGTGGTCGCGCACAAGGGCGGCTACTTTTTTCACTGCAGGGTGCATGGGCGGGCCGCGCATTCGTCGCTCACGCCGCAGGGCTGCAACGCCATCGAGCACGCCGCGCGGCTGATCTGCCACATTCGGGACCTGGCCGACCGTTGGCGCGCCCAGGGCCCCTACGACGAGGACTTCGACGTGCCGCACAGCACCATCACCACCAACGTGATCTCGGGCGGCATCGCCATCAACACCGTGCCCGACCTGTGCAGCTTCAACTACGACTTTCGCCACCTGCCCGGGCACGACGCCGACGGCATCCAGGCCGAGATCCGGCGCTACATCGACCAGGAGCTGCTGCCGCGCATGCAGCGCGAGTACGACGGCGCCCGCGTGGAGCTGGAGTGCGGCGCCGCCGTGGCGGCCCTGAACGCCAGCGAGCAAGCCGCCATCACCGCGCTGGTGCGCGCCCTCACCGAAGACCGTGGCGTGCGCAAGGTCGCCTACGGCACCGAGGCCGGCCAGTTCGCGCAGGCCGGCATCCCCGCCGTGCTGTGCGGCCCCGGCTCCATCGAGCAAGCGCACAAGGCCAATGAATACGTCGATGTGGAACAGCTCGCGCAGTGCGACC
Organism: Pseudomonadota bacterium; assembly: GCA_018241325.1. Lineage (GTDB taxonomy): Bacteria > Pseudomonadota > Gammaproteobacteria > Burkholderiales > Burkholderiaceae_C > Ottowia. The sequence goes on from JAFEEB010000045.1 coordinate 24,774, forward strand.
GCTTCTTGCGGCGAATCGCCGAGTCGCTCTGCTGATAGCCCCCTTTTTAATAGCTGCTTGCGCTTGATGAACGGGCGCCACAGGCTGATTTGGCTTGAATTTTCCCGATCCTTCGGCAGCTCGGCACCCGTCCTCTCGGACTTTCCCCTTCTCCCTCCGGACGCGGGTTGGGGCGAGCGCCAGCGGCGCCCCTGACACGCCGCTCGGCTCGGGTCAGCGCCGCGCGGCCCGAAACACCCGCGCATCCTCATAAAACCCGGCCTCTTCGTTGCCCGCCCACCACCCCGGCACGCCCAGCAGCGGCAGCGGCGCAAAGGGCTTGGCGGCCAGCTTGTCGGCGCTCAGGTCGTGCGCCAGCCAATCGTCCAGCGCCTGCAGGTCGCCCGCCGGGTCGAACGCCGGCCCCACGCGCCACACGTGGCCGGTGATGGACTTGTAGGGCGCCGCCAGCTTGTCCAGCGCGGCGTGGCCGAACACCAGCACGCGCGCCTGGCGCCACAGCGGGCGCAGCGGGCCGAACAGCTCGGCCCAACGGCGCTCGCGCAGGGCCTGCCACAGCGCATCCGGCGCATGCAGCAACACGGCGTTTTCGTCGAACACGGTGGCCGCGTCGCGCACCGGCCCGCGCGTGGCGCGCACGCCGTCGCGGGCGATCTCGGCCGCTTGCAAGGCGTTCAGCCGCGCCTTGGTGCGGGCAAAGCGCAGCCAGGCCAGGCCGTTGAAGGCGTCGTGCCCGTTGTCGCGCGTGGGCACGGCGTGCCGGGCAGCGATGAAGGCTTCATAGGACGCATCGGCCGGCAGCTCGGCCGCCGGCACGAAGCGCACCGGCACGGTCGGCGGCGCGTGGGCGTTCAGCGCCGCGGCCACGGCGCTTGGACCTGCACCTGCACCTGCACCTGCACCTGCACCTGCACCTGCACCCACGCCCACGCCCGAGCCGTGGGCCGCCGCGGCCTGCCAGACCTGGCGGCCCAGGCCGGCCCAAGGCCCGTACCAGGGCGCCGCCCAGTCGGGCTGGCCCAGGGGGAAAGCCGTCGTCCCTGTTGCTTGCCTTACCATCGCGGCCGATCGTGCCACACGTGCAGGGAGCCCCCATGAGCGAAGACAGCGCCACCAAGCCAAGCCAGCGCAAGGCCGCGCGCGGGCGCGACATCCACGAGCCGCACCGCACGGCCACGCCGCTGGAGCTGCTGTTCGACCTGACCTTCGTCATTGCCGTGGCCACCGCCGCGTCGCAGCTGCATCACGCGGAGAGCGCGGGCCACGCGCTGCACACGCTGCCCGGGTATGCGGTGGCCTTCTTCGGCATCTGGTGGGCGTGGATGAACTACACGTGGTTTGCCTCGGCCTACGACAACGACGACGTGAGCTACCGCGTGCTGACCCTGCTGCAGATGGTGGGCGCACTGGTGTTCGCCACCGGCGTGCCGGGCTTGTTCAAGGGCGACACGACGCTGGGCGTGGCCGGCTACGTGGCCATGCGCCTGCCGCTGTGCTGGCAGTGGCTGCGCGCGGCGCAGGGCGATCCGGCGCGGCGCGCCACCTGCCTGCGCTACGCCGGGGGCGTGGCCTTCGTGCAGGTGCTGTGGATCGCGCGCACCGTGGCGGCGCACGGCGGCTGGCTGGCGCCCGGGTGGCTCTGGCCCACGCTGATTGCGCTGATCCTGGCCGAGCTCGCCGTACCGCTTTGGGCCGAGTCCAAGGGCCCGCCCACGCCCTGGCACGCGCACCACGTGGCCGAGCGCTACAGCGGCTTCGTCATCATCATCCTGGGCGAGAGCATCCTGGGCGCGGCCAACGCCATCGGCAACGGGGTGCAGGCCAGCGGCCTGTCGGCCGAGCTGGCCCTGGTGGGGCTGGGCTGCACGCTGCTGGCCTTTTGCCTGTGGTGGATGTATTTTTTGCTGCCCTCGGGCGAAGCGCTGCACCACCACCGCGAGCGCGCCTTTGTCTGGGGCTACGGCCACTACGTGAGCTTTGCCGCGCTGGCCGCCGTGGGCAGCGGGCTGGAGGTGGTGGCCGACGCCATGAAGACCCCGCCCGACACGGCCGCTGCCAGCGCCGCCATCAACGCGGTGGCCATTCCGCTGGCGATCTTCATCGTCTCGATCTGGGCGTTGCACCGCCACGCCACGCGCGCGGCCGACCGGCAGGCCGCACTGGCGCTCATCGTGCTCGCCTGCACCGCCCTGGGCCCGCTGGCCGTGGCGCAAGGGCTGCCCCTGCCCTGGGGCCTGCTGCTGCTGTCGCTGGGGCCCATCATCGCCATCGCCTACAACGAGCGCGGGCGCCAGCGCTCTGCCGAGCGGTTCGCGGTGCGCTGAGGCGCGGGGCACGTCGGGTTCGCTGCGCGGGCCCGACCTACGGGACTGCCGTTGGTGCCCGGTGTCGCCATTGCCTCCAGAAAAACCGTCGGATTCGCTGCGCGGATCCGACCTGCGCAGGCGTGGACGCCGTATCCGTGGCCGCAGGTCGGGTTGAGGAACGAAAACCCGACGTCAACGCACCAGCCGCCAGCCCAGCGGCTCGCCTCCCGCCAGCGGCTTGACCACCGCGTCGCCGAAGGGGTAGCTCTCGGGCGGCGTCCAGCTCTCGCGCTTGAGGGTGACGGTGCCCTGGTTGCGCGGCAGGCCGTAGAAGTCGGGGCCGTGATGACTGGCAAAGCCCTCCAGCCGGTCCAGCGCGCCGGCGGCCTCGAAGGCGCTGGCGTACAGCTCCAGCGCGGCGTGCGCGGTGTAGCAGCCGGCGCAGCCGCTGGCGTGCTCCTTGAGCTGCGCGGGGTGCGGGGCGCTGTCGGTGCCCAGAAAGAACTTGGCCGATCCGCTGGTGGCCGCCTGCACCAGCGCCTGGCGGTGCTGCTCGCGCTTGAGCACGGGCAGGCAGTAGTAGTGCGGACGGATGCCGCCGCGAAAGATGGCGTTGCGGTTGTACAGCAGGTGGTGCGCGGTGATGGTGGCGGCCAGGTGCGCGCCCGCGTCCTGCACGTACTGCGCCGCTTCCTTGGTCGTGATGTGCTCGAACACGATCTTCAGCTCGGGGAAGTCCTTGCGCAGCGGGCTCAGGACGCGGTCGATGAAGACGGCCTCGCGGTCGAACAGGTCGATCTCGGGGTCGGTCACTTCGCCATGCACCAGCAGCAAAAGGCCGGCGCGCTGCATGGCCTCCAGCGTTGCGTAGGTCTTGCGCACGTCGGTCACGCCGGCATCGCTGTTGGTGGTGGCGCCCGCCGGGTACAGCTTGAGGGCGACCACGCCGGCATCCACCGCGCGCGCGATCTCATCGGGCGGCGTGTTGTCGGTCAGGTACAGGGTCATCAAAGGTTCGAAGGCCACGCCGGCCGGCACCGCCGCCCGGATGCGCGCCTTGTAGGCCAGCGCCTGCGCGGCCGTGGTCACGGGCGGACGCAGGTTGGGCATGATGATGGCGCGCGCGAACTGCGCGGCCGTGTGCGGCACCACGGCCGCCAGCGCGGCGCCGTCGCGCACGTGCAGGTGCCAGTCGTCGGGGCGGGTGAGGGTGAGGGTCGAATCGCTCGGCATGGCGCGATTCTCGCACCTTGCCCGGCGCCGCCGCTGGCGCCGGAATTTCAAGTCAAATCGACCGGGAGTCGGCGCAGATCAAGCGCAGGCAGCTATATTAACAATAGCGTCGTCCAGCGCCTGCCGGCGTCGTCAATTGGGCGCATCACAGGCGCGCGCGGGGCCGGCGCCGACGGGTTGCGAATCCGGGTGGCCCGACTCCGGAAACGGCGCCAGCCGCACCAGGTTTTGCACGCCCGCGGCGCTCTCGAAGGTGCCGCCGCCCTTGGCCAGAAAGCAGAAGTTCTCCAAGGGCATCGGCGGCTGGTGGCCCGGGTCGCCAAAGCGCGTGGCCTCGGGGCCGATGTATTCGCCGATGGGCGCGACGTACAGGCCCGAGGTCAGGCCGTTGGCGAGCTTGGCGTTCGGGCTGCCGATCACGCGCGCCTGGAGGTCGCGGCGCACGGCGCGGGCGTTGTCCTTGGCCGGCCAGGTGTTGCGAAAGCGCCCCAGCTGCGGGCCGTTGGACGGCTGCAGGCCGGCCGGGCCGGTGAGCGTGGTGCCGGTCTCGTTGCGGCCCGAATCGATCAGCCGCACCTCGACCGGGCGCGAAGGGTCGGTGGAAAAGCCGACGATGCGCACGCGCGAGGTTTCCTCCTGCTGCAAGGTGGGGAAGACCTCGCCCAGCGTGCCCATCAGCGCCTCTTCGATGTACAGGTACACCGGCTCGGCGCCGGGCGAGGTGTAGATGCCCAGCTCGGCCTCCAGCCCGTGCGCGGCGACGATGAAGCCGCCCGCCCCGTCGGACTGCAACATGCCGACGTAGACGACGTGGTCACCCACGCGCAGCGGCGCGGGCAGCCGCGCATCGCAACCGGGCAGCGCGGGCGCCAGTGGCTCGGCCGCGACGGCGCCGCAGGTGAAGCGCTTGTCGGCGGGCGCCGCGGGCCGGTTGTTGGCCGGGCATTTGGCGTCGCCCGCGGTGCGCGCAATGCACACCGGAAAGCCGGTGCGCGCATGCACGGGCGAGTTGTCGGGGTCGAGCTGAAAGCGCTGATCCAGCGCCAGCGCGGCCTTGGCGCCCGCGCTGTTGGCCTGGCCGTAAATGCCCTCGGGGTCGTTCAGGCGCACGCGCGCGCCGGTCGCGGCGCCCGGCGCGCCCACGCGCAACTCGCCGCGCGCGCCGTCGATCGCCTGGATCACGCCGTTGCCCACATGCAGCGCGCCCTGGCTGATGCGCGCCACGCCGGCGATGTACTGGCCGCCGACGATGTTGCCCTGCAGCTCGGCCTCGAAGGCGACGCGCGGCGGCGATGCATCGGCCAGCGCCAGGCCGCTGGCGTTCTGCACGGTGCTGCCGCCCTGCGGGCCGCGGAACAGGTCCTGCGCCGTCATGTACTGGCCCGGCATGGTGATCAGCAGGCTGCGCGGCAGCGTCACCGGGATGCCGCGCACCGTCATCGTCGCGGCGCTGAGCGGGTCGCCCGGCGCGGTGAGCGCAAAGCGCTCGATGTGGCCGATCAGATTGAACGACGGGTTGGGCGTTTGCGCCAGCGCGATGCCGGCGGCAAGGGCGAGCGCGGCGCTGCACGCGATCCGGATGGCGGGCTTCGGTGTCATGTCAACCTCCTTGGCGAAATGCGGATGGCGCGGCATCGGCGGAAACACCCAGCGGCACGAGCAGCGGCGAGAAGCCGTGGCGCCGCTGGCGGCCGTAGTGCACCAGCAGGCCGGGGGACAGCTCTTGCTCGGGCATGCGATCCAGGGCGTCGAGCAGCGCGCGCTCGTACAGCGCGCGGCCGGCGCGGCTGAGCAGCTCGGTCGTCAGGCGGGCGGCGGCCAGCCCCAGGCGGTACCAGGGTGTGGCCGCACGCTCACCGGCCGGGGCGGGCTCCAGCACGGCGGCGGGCATGGGCAGCACCAGCGTCTGCGTCCAGCCCGCGGGCAGCGCGGCCTGCACCGCCGGCGCGCGGGCCAGCGTGTAGCCGATGCAACCGGCTTGCTCCTGGCGCAGCGCCGCGCGCACATCGGACTGCGGCGCGAGCCAGCGCACTTGCGTACCCGCCGAGGCCGATGCCGTCGCGCCATCGCCGTGCGCCACCGCCACGCGCGCGCCGGCGGGGCACGACGCCAGCGCCCGCACCAACGCGTCGCGCTGCAGCGCCACGGGCGCCAGCAGGTCGGCCGACCAGTCGGCGGCGCGCGGGGACTGCTCGCGCACCACCAGCGTGGCGATGTGCGACAGGTGGGCCTGCGCGAGCAGTGCGTCGGCGCCCTCCTGCGCCTCGTTCCACAGGCCGCCGACCAGCGCAAACACGGGCTCGTCCTGCCAGGCGGCCAGCGCCTGGCGCACGCCGGCCCGCGCGTCCTGCACTTGCAGGTCGATGCGCCGGCCGTGCACGCCGCCGCGCGCGTTGACCTCGGCAAAGCCGGCGCGCAGCCCGGCGACGAGGGCCGCGCCCGTGGCCGCGGCCGGCCCGCCCAGCGGCACCACGCTGCCCAGGCGGATCGCGCCATCGGTCACGCCGGGCGGCCGGTCCTGCTCGGTGCCCACCCGGTGCAGATAGGCCAGCAGCGCCTGGGCCTCGCCTGGCTGCAGCGCATAGCGCGGCATGGCGGGCGCCAGCGCGGCGCCGCCGCGCCCCTGACCCTGGGTGACGGCGCGCAGCACGGCGGCGTCGTCGGCCAAGGCGGGGCGGCCCTCGCGCGGCTGGCGCAGCGCGGCGGCGCGCAGCGGCGGCACGGGCTGCCCCCCTTCGCGCCCGCCGGCGCCGGTGGCGCCATGGCAGCGCGCGCAGGCGGCCATGGCCACCGGCAGGCGCAGCGCCGTCACGCCGCTGCCACGCGCAAAGGCCGCGTGGCCCTGGTAGAGCGCGCGGCCGCGCGCCGCCAGCGCGGCATCGTCGTCGGCGGCAACGACGGGGCCGGGCACGACCAGCGCCGACAGCAACACAAACGCCAGCCCGGTCACTGGATGGCCCTTCGCGCTGCGCGCTGCGGGCTTCGCGCTTGGGAGCGACCTGGCATGTCTCATGCAGCCACCCCGCGCAGCAGATCGAGCAGCTTGTCCGTGGGCGTGAGGGATGACGCGCGCGTCCAACGGCCGCGCGCCGAGCCCAGCCACAGCAGCGACGAGTGGGCCTCGGGGTCGCCCACGGGCACGCCGAAGGCCGTCCACACGCGGCGCAGCTCGGCCGCATCGCCGGTCAGCATCAGCCAGCCGGCGTCCAGGCCCAGGCGCAGCTTGAAGCGCCGGGCATAGGCGCGGATCGCCTCGGGCGGATCGCCCAGGGGATCGACCGTGATCGACAGCAGGCGCGCGCGGGGCGCGCCGCGGGGCGCCGCATCGAGCCGCTCGCGCAGCGCGCGCAGCATCGCCGTCTGCGGCGGGCACACGGTGGAGCAGCCGGTGTAAAAAAAGCCGACCACCACCGGCGGCTCGCACAGCGCGCGCAGCCGGTGCGCACCGCCTGCCTGGTCGAGCAGACGGGCGTCGGGCAGCGCCACGCGGCCGCTGGCGTCCTGCGCGCGGGCCGGCGCCGCCCAGCCCGCGGCGCAGGCCGAGCCCAGCGCGGCGATGGCCTCGCGCCGTCTCATGGCCGGAGCTCCGGCGCGTCCGGCCCGCCCTGCACGCGCCCGCGCACGAAAGGCAGGTCGCGCGAGACGCTGCCCACGAACATGTCGTAGGCCACGCCCCGCGGCACGCTGACCTCGGCCGCGTAACGCCCGGCCGCATCGCCGGCGGGGCCCAGCTCGCCCAGGTGCACGCGGCGCTGCCAGCCGCTGCGCTTGTCGAACATCAGCAGCGTCAGGTCGCCCACGCGCGTCAGCGGCTGGCTGCGCCCGCCCGGTGGCTGCTCGCTGAGCGCCACCACGATGCGCCGCTGCGTGTCGGCCAGCGGCTTGTCCTCCACCAGCCGCGCCTTCAGCTCGGGCGCCGCGTCGCGCTCGGCCTGCCCGGCCGTCAGGGGCAGGGCCACGCGGTCGCAGCCGACGAAGCGCGGCCCGGCGCCACTGACGATCAGGTGGTGCGCGCCGCCGGTGTCATAGCGCACCGGCACCTGGTAGCGGCCCGGCGCCAGCTCGCGCGGCGCCAGCTCCAGCAACGCTATGGCCAGCGGCGTGCGCTTGTAGTTGGAGTAGCTGCCGACCGGCGCCATCATGCCCTCGGCGTACTGGTAGATCAGCCGGTCGGCTGCATTGGCCACCAGCAGGCCGGCGCCGTCGGGCGCGGCGATGGCGCGGCGCAGGCTGGCGCCGTCCTCGCGCGGCACGCCGGCGCTGCCCAGCAGGATGCGCGCCGGCTGCACGCGGGCGGCGCGCAAATCGGCCAGCGCCCACAGATCGGCGTTGGCCTCGTCGCCGCCCACGGCATAGACGAAGCGCTGCGTCACCGCCAGCCGCCGCGCGCCGGGCACGGTGGCCGAGCCCGCGTGCACCGTGCCGGAGGCCAGGTCCACCATGCTCATGCGATCGCCGCCCAGGGCCACGGCGTAGCGGCCCTCGTCCACGATCGCCAGGTCGGCCACAGGGTGCCCCAGCGCCAGGCGCCGCACCGCGCTGCCGTCGAGGTCGATGGCCAGCAGCGCCTGGCCGTCGTGCGCCACCAGCCGCCGCGCCAGCGCGCTGAACGCCAGGCGCTGCGCCGGCTGCGGCAGGCTCCAGCTGCGCTGCACCTGGGGCACAGCGGCGGCGGCGTCGGCGCTCCAGCGCAGCAGGCGCGCGTCGGCATGGGTGCTCAGCACGGCCGCGCCGTCGGGCGTGTCCACGGACTGGATGGCCAGCACCTTGGGCGCGGGCGCGCCGCGCCAGACGGGCTCGCGCGCCGCCAGGTCGAGCACCGCCACCCGGCCTGTGGCCGGCAGCGCGACCCACGCGCGCGCGACGCGCTCATCCAGCGCCAGCGTGGCATCGGCACCGTCGCCGGGCAGCTCGAGGGTGCGCACGATCTGGCGGCGGTGCGTGTCCACCGCCACCAGCCGCGCCGGCGCGCCGCCCACCAGCACCCACAACTCGCCGTGCGATGGGGCGTGCGCCCAGGCCAGGGGCGCGCCCGGCAGCGTGACGATGGACTCCAGCTTGGCGTTGTTCAGTCCCACGAAGGGGTTGATGAAGGCCAGCGTGCGGTCGGCGTTGAGGCTGAGGATGCGCCAGGTGTTGAGGTCGATGTCGGCGCGGCGGCCGACCCCGGTGGACACCAGCGACTTCACGCGGTCCTTGCATGCCAGCTCGCCTTCGGCCAGCGTGGGGCGCTGGCGCTGCAGCCACACCGCCAGCTGGCCGGGCGCGTAGCGCAGGGGGTTGCCCGAGGCTTCGTCGCTGATCTCGAACGTCAGCTGGCCCAGTCCATCATTGGCATGGTTGCTATTTTTTTCATAGTTCCAGCGCAGTTGCACGCCGGCGTCACGGATCGTGCCGCGGGCGCCGTCGGCGCGTGCCCCCGCGCCGCCCCACACCATGAGGCACAGCGCCGGCGCGAGCGCCAGGCCCGCCAGCCGGCGCAGGGACGAGGCAAGGCGGCGGCGCATGGGGCGGTCCTTCAGCGCTCCACCGTCAGCTCGGACAGCGCAAGCTTGTCGTAGCGGCGGTTGCCCAGCAGCGAGGCATCGAAGCGCACCTCGACGATGCGGTCGCCGCCGGTGGCGCGCGCGCCGACGAAGGGCGCGGAGAGCGGCGTGGCGCACGCGCAGACGTGGCCCGTGCGGCCGTCGGCGTTGACCACCATCTGCCAGCTGTTCGGATCGGACGCGAGCGCGATCCACATGGCGGCAAACAGCGGCTGGTCGAAGAACGGTGCATCGAACGGGTCGCGCGGACACACGCCCACCCAGGCGCCGACGGCGCGCACGCCGGTGGAAAACTTCAGCCGAATCGGCGCCAGCAGCACGTCGCTGTCCGGACTGGGGTCGGCGGCCACGAGGATGGCGTCGCCCAGCCAGAAGTTGCAGTCGAAGTCGGTGTCCGAGCAGTCGCGCCGCCGTACGCGGGGGCCGGTCTCGTTGACCGTGATCTGCACCGTGTCGTCGAGCTGGTAGCGCCACGGCACGCCCGACACGAAGGCATTGGGCGCCACGAAAGCCTGCGTGAACGGGTCCACCTCGTCCCAGCGTTTTTCGATGCCGGCCGCGAAGAGCGCCGGCGATGGCAGTTGCACGATGGCCATGATCGATGCTCCTTCATTGGGCCGGGTTGTTCGCCGGTGCGCTGGGCGGCGCCTGGACCCGCAGCAGGCCCCACAGGCCGCCATCGCGCAGGAAGCTGGCCTGGCTGCCCACCAGGTAGTCGTGCGGCACGCGCGAGGCGCCGCCGGCGGCCACCTCCAGGCTCACGCCCATCATCGGGCCGAAGCCGTTGAACACGCCCTCGCGCAACGCCGCTCCGGCGTTCGCGTCGATGCGGCGCGAATCGGGCGACCACGGATACGGGTTGAAGGCGTGGCCGCTGAGCGCCACGCCCTGCTGGCGCGTGTGGCCGCCGGCGTGCACGAAGTGCAGGCGCACGCGCTCGCCGGGGCGCGCCGTCAAGACGGGCGTCTCCGGGTCGCAGGGGTTGGCGAAGGCCAGGATCGGCGCGATGCCGGCCGCGCAGCGCACGCTGCCGTCGGGCGCGCGGGTGGCGGCCGAGCTGAACACCTGGCTGTAGTCGCTCTCGTTGCGCTCGGTGAAGCCCACGCTCGGGTCGCCCCCGCGGCGCGCCCACAGCGGCTCGGTGCGGTAGTTCCAGGCCTTCATGCCGTAGTCGTCGGGCTCCTCGGCGCCCGACAGCTTGCGCACCGGCAGGTCGCCTTGCAGGGCATGCACGGCGTCCTGGAACAGCAGCACGTGATCGACATAGCGGCGCGCGGGCTGGCCGCCGCGGGCGGGCACGCAGATTTCGGCGCTCAGCGCCGTGCCGCCAAAGCGGTTGCCGGTGCAAACATCCGAGCCCTGCGGACCGATGACCAGGGCACCGATCAAGCCGTGCATGGGGTGCTTGACGGCGTCGCCGAAGCTGCGCACCGGCAGCGCGCCGAACTCGATCGGCTGGCGCTCGGGCCCGGGCTCCAGCGTGCTGAGCAGGAAGGCGCGCTGGCAGCGCTGCAGAGCCGGACCGCTGGCGCCCGGCGCGCACGGCGGGATCAGGCTGCCCTGCATGCCCGACGAGGCCTGCTGGCGCGCGCGTTCGCCCTCGCCGCGCGAGAGGCCCGCGGCCAGCGCCAGCGCCCCGTTCAAGCCGACGTTGCTGCCGTCGCCGTAGAGCGGGTTTTGCGACAGCCGCGGCACCGAAAACCCCACGCTGCTGGACATGCGGAACTGGTTGAGGTTGAAGCCGTCCGTGATCATGGGCAGCGCGTCGTGCGTGGCCGCGCGCTCGGGCAGCGACTGGCCGGGTGCGGCCGCGGGGCCGTCGGCCAGCATGGGCGGCAGCAGGTTGCGCACGAAGACCTGCAGGCATTCGCCGGCCGCGGCGCGCATCACCATCGGCTCGATCGGCTGGCCGGCGGCGTAGCGCGGGCGCAGCTCGGCCATGGCCTGCGCGGCGCTGCGGTTGCTGGCCTCACTTTCCAGCAAGCTGCATGCCGCCGGCGCGTTGTCATCGGCCTCGCAGCGCTGGCTGCGGTGCAGGGCGTAGACGATGGCCTGCGGATCGCGGATGCGCTGGCGCTGGCTGTAGGTGATGCCGGCCGACTGCGCGCTGCCGCAGTCACCGGCCAGCTGGCAGGCCTGCGCCACCGTCACCTCGAAAAAGCGCCGGGGCGCGTCTTGGCCGCCGGGCAGCTTGCACACCTGCTCGCGCACGTCGCCCTGCGGAATGGCCGGTGGCTCCAGGGCCGCCAGCGCCGCCAGGGCGGGCTGCAGCGTCACGGCGCGGCCCCGCGCGGTCGCGCTCTGGCGTGCCGACGCGGCGTCGCTGGTATAGACCACGGACGCTGCGCGCGCGGCCACCGACGGCGGCCGGTAGCTGCGCAGCACGCCCCACAGTCCGTCCCACAGTTGATCGACCGAGGAGCCGAAGTACAGGTAGTCCGCCGCCGGCAGGCCCGCCGGGTTGACCAGCAGGTCGAACTCGAAATGCTCCGAAATGCCGATGGGCTGCGCGTTGGTGTAGCCCGAGCCTTTGGAGCTGGGCAGGCGGTGCCACTTCACGCCGTTCATGGTGAACACGTGCTGCGCCTCCTGCGCGCCCTGGATCAGCCGGATCTGCACCGGGTCGCCCTCGAACGCCGGCAGGATGGGCGTGGCCGGGTCGCCGAACTCGCGCCAGGGCTCCCGGTTGACGATGTTGGTGCGGCAGCCCGCGCCCGCCATCAAGTCCTTGCGGTACAGCTGGCAATTGAAGTCGCGGCGCCATTGCTCGACATCCTTGAGCACGGCATTGAGCCGCGCCTCCTGGCCCAGCGAGCGCAGCAGCTCGCGGGTGGCGCGGCTGGCGTGCGCCGGCTGGGCCTCTTTGGCCAGGCGCTCGGCGCGCGCGGCATGCACCTCGGTGCTGAAGGCATTGGCCATGTCGCCCAGGCAATCCTGGTCGCCATCGCCCGGGCTGCAGGGCTGCGAGCTGAAGGCGCGCCGGCGGCTCTGGCGGTAGCTGAAGCCGCCCAGCGCCGCCTGCGGATCGCTGGCCGAGTCGGTGGGATCGGCCGCGCTGCTGTCGGCGATGCGCAGCGCCAGCGGCTCGTGGCGGTAGTTGACGTACTGGCTGCCCGGGTCTTCGCTGGAGATGCCCAGCGGCCGCGCCGGCAGCAGGGCGACGTGGCGCTGGCCGAAGCGGATCTCGGTATGGTCGCGCATCAGGCTGTCCTCGCCGCGCGGCTCGGGGTTGATGGGCTCCAGCGCCGTGTTGTAGGCGATGCCGAAGTCGGCGATCGCCAGCGCGAACTCGCGCCGCGTCTGGTCGTTGGCCCCGCACGCCGTCGTGGGCACGGGGCCGGCGCGCTTGCCCGAATCGGGCTGCAGGCCGCTCGAGTCGCTGTCGCCGGCGCAGCGCGGCGCAATGATGTTGGCCATCGTGGCGGTCGGGCCGCCGTCGGTGCGCAGCACCAGCGCGTCGCGCGGCTCGATCACGCCGAGCACCGGGTCCCTGGCGCGCAGGCGGCTCTCGGGCACCCGGGCGGCCAGGTTGGCGCCGCCGATCAGCTTGGAGCACAGCGCCGAGTTCGGCGCCGCGTCGCAGCCCAGGTGGCCCGACCCGGCCATGGCGGCGCCGGCTTGCTGCATGTCGCTGGCCTGCACGGTGGCATCCACGCGTGTCCACACCGAATTGGCCGGCTCGATCACCAGGCCCGCGTACAGGCCGTGCTGCTGGTGCGAGCTGGGGCCGAAGTGGTCGTGGCTGAACACGGTGCGCAAGGTGTTGTCCTTGCCCTTCTGGTTGATGATGGGGTCGGCCCACCACAGCTGCGTGGTGCGCTGCGCGCCGCAGAACGGATGATCGGCGTGCAGGCGGTGTTCGTACTGCGCATCCGCTTCGCCCGGCTTGCGGGCCGGACAAAGGCCCTTGTCCAGCAAGCGCTGGTAGCCCGCGGCGCCGCCGCCAGAGCTGGCGCTGAAGATGTCGCCACCGGGCCGGAACAGCGGGTGGACCTTGGGCGCCAGCCTTTGCCCCCGGCCGGTGGCGGCCACGCGCCGGTTGTTGGCGAAGATGCGCTCGCGCACCTCGTCGGGCGAGAAGGTGCCGTCCTCGTAGTTCCAGCCGTTGCCCGAGCCGTCGCTGGAGGTGACGTCGAACTTCACCAGATGGATGTGCTGGCCGATGGTGTCGGTGGGCGTGAAGACCTGGAAGTCGTCGGCGTTGAGCGCCGAGGGGATGAAGTTGCTGGCCCGGTAGTCGATGCAGTCGCCCGAATTGGCGCGGAAGAACAGCGGCTCGGGCAGGCGGGTGCGCGTGGCCGGGTCGATGATGTCCTTGACATCGTTCTCCAGCACGGCGATGCGGCCCTGCGGGTCGAACCAGCCGTGCTTGTTGTAGGTGAGTTCGGTCTGGATGTAGGCCGCGCGGTAGTGGCGCCGCGGCGCGTTGGCCGGGCAGGGGTTGGCGTAGGGCGCGCCGGCAGCCGGCGGGCGGCCGTTGACGCGAAACACCGTGTGCTCGTTGCCGCGCGGCTGCTGGGTGCCGACGGTGGCGGCGTAGTCGGTCTGGTAGCCGCTGCCCTGCGGCGACCAGTCGGGGTGCGGCGGCGCGCCCGCCGTCGGCACCAGGCCGCCCGCGTTCAAGGTGCCCGCATGAAAGCGCATCGCCGCTTTCTCGGTCGCGGTGCCCGAATGCGGCAGCGGCTTGATTTCGATCTGGTCCCAGATGGCGGCAAAGGCGTTGAGCGCAATCGGGTCCTGCTTGGCCACGCGCTGGGCGATCAGCCGCGCGGCCTCGCCGCCCGTGGCCAAAACATGCTCGCGCGCGGCCGGGTCGTCGCGCGCGGCCTTCAGCGTGCCGCCAACCACGACGTGGCGCGGCAGCCCGCCGTTAACCACGTCGGCTGCGCTGGGCTCGACCCCCGAGGCGGCGTCATAGCCCGCGGCGGCGACGTCCATGTCCAGCGGCGGCTGCGGCGGCCGATGGCCGGCCTGGCCCGGGATGTAGAACGGGTAGCCGGCAAACGCGGCCGTGGGCAGCGGCGCCAGTGCGGCGCCCGGGATGGGCACGATGGCGGGCGCCTCGGTGCCACCCGCCACCTCGGCGTCGGGCAGGCGGCGCCAGCGCGGGTCGTTGGCCGGGCCGGCCGGTTGGTCGGGCCTGAACAGGCCCTTGTCGTTGCCGTCCTCGAACACGTCATGCACGCGCCACAGCTCCCACATGCCTTGCGCAAAGTGCGGGTAGAGGTGGCAGTGAAAGATCGAGTCGCCCGGCGTGAAGTTGCGGTTGCCCGAGCCGCCGAACTCGATGCCGTAGCTGAAGGTGGCGCCGGGCGAGATGGTCTGCGAGTCGAGATAGGTCGAGTCCGGGTCGCTCGCGTCCAGCACCCACTGGTGCGCGTGCAGGTGGAACACATGCGTTTCCTTCGGCCCCGCGTGCAGGTTGCGGAAGCGCACGGCGTCGCCCAGGTAGCTGTGGTGCACGTTGGACGGGTCGTCCTTGTAGCGCGCGCCGATCGGCGGCCGCTCTGGCTTGTCCTGGTCCCACTGCAGCACCAGCGCCGG
>JAFEEB010000046.1:0-43852 GCA_018241325.1 Pseudomonadota bacterium
GTCTCGCGGTCGCGGATCTCGCCCATCAGGATGACGTCGGGCGCCTGGCGCAGGCTGTTTTTCAGCGCGGCCTCCCAGTCGTCGGTGTCCAGCCCCACCTCGCGCTGGGTGACGATGCAGTTCTTGTGCGGGTGCACGAACTCGACCGGGTCCTCCACCGTGATGATGTGGCCGAAGCTGTTGATGTTGCGCCAGTCCACCATGGCCGCCAGCGAGGTGGACTTGCCCGAGCCGGTGGCGCCCACCATGATGGCCAGGCCGCGCTTGCTCATGGACACGTCCTTGAGGATCTTGGGCAGGCCCAGGCCGTCGATGGTGGGCAGCTCGGCCGGAATCACCCGCAGCACCATGCCCACGTTGCCCTGCTGCACGAAGGCGTTGACGCGAAAGCGCCCCACGCCCGCCGGGGCCACGGCAAAGTTGCACTCCTTGGTGCGCTCGAACTCGGCGGCCTGCTTGTCGTTCATCACCGAGCGCACCAGCGCCAGCGTGTGCGCGGGCGTGAGGTTTTGCGGCGACACCTTGGTGATCTTGCCGTCCACCTTGATGGCCGGCGGAAACTCGGCCGTGATGAACAAGTCGCTGCCCTGGCGCGTGAGCATCAGCTTGAGCAGGTCGTTGATGAATTTGCTGGCCTGGTCGCGTTCCATATGTGTCGTCCTTGGGTTTGTCGTGAGTCGGCACTCAATTTATCGGAGCCAGCTGGCCGCCGCCGGGCCGCTCCCAAGGCGGCCGGGGCCCCCTTGGGGGGCAGCGCAGCATGCGCAGCAGCGGAGCGTGGGGGCCATGTTCAACCCGGGAAGTTTTCCGGAATCTTGGCTTTCCCCCGCGCCTCGGCCGAGCTGATGACGTTGCGGCGCACCAGGTCGGTGAGGGTCTGGTCCAGCGTCTGCATGCCCATGCCCTGGCCGGTCTGGATGGCCGAATACATCTGCGCCACCTTGGCTTCGCGGATCAGGTTGCGGATGGCCGGCGTGCCGACCATGATCTCGTGCGCGGCCACGCGGCCCGAGCCGTCCTTCAGCTTGCACAGCGTCTGCGAGATGACGGCCTGGAGCGACTCCGACAGCATGGCGCGCACCATCTCTTTTTCTTCGGCCGGAAACACGTCGATGATCCGGTCGATGGTCTTGGCCGCGCTCGAGGTGTGCAAGGTGCCGAACACCAGGTGGCCGGTCTCGGCCGCCGTCATGGCCAGGCGGATGGTCTCCAGGTCGCGCATTTCGCCCACCAGGATGGCATCCGGGTCTTCGCGCAGGGCCGAGCGCAGCGCGTTGGCAAAGCTGTGCGTCATCGGCCCCACCTCGCGCTGGTTCACCAGGCATTTCTTGGACTCGTGCACGAATTCGATCGGGTCCTCCACCGTCAGCACGTGGCCGTATTCCATCTCGTTGAGGTGATTGACCATGGCCGCCAGCGTGGTGGACTTGCCCGAGCCCGTGGGGCCCGTCACCAGTACCAGGCCGCGCGGCTTGAGCGCCAGCTCGCCGAAGATCTTGGGGCAGTTCAGCTGCTCCAGCGTCAGGATCTTGCTGGGGATGGTGCGCAGCACGCCGGCGGCGCCCCGGTTCTGGTTGAAGGCGTTGACGCGAAAGCGCGCCAGGCCCTCGATCTCGAACGAAAAGTCCACCTCCAAGTTTTCTTCATACACCTTGCGCTGGGTGTCGTTCATGATGTCGTAGAGCATCGCGAACACCTGCTTGTGCTCCAGCGGCTCCACGTTCAGACGGCGCACGTCGCCGTGCACGCGGATCATGGGCGGCAGCCCGGCCGACAGGTGCAGGTCGGAGGCGTTGTTCTTGACGCTGAATGCCAGCAGTTGGGTGATGTCCACGGTGCCTCTGCGTGCGGTTGGTTGGTTGCAGTTTGATACGCTCCGGCGATTATGACGATGATTGGGCGCAATCTCCAACCGCTTCGTGCCGGAATCGCAACGGCTGGCCAGGCCAGCGGGCGAAATGTGCAGGATGTCGCGCTGGTGGCGGTCGGCGCCCATCCGTGACCGACGGGCAGCGTCCGTCAGCGCCGCATGGCTGGCGCGAACGGCGCACACGATGCGCCGTGCCGGGGCGTGTGCCAGGGGCACTACCGCGAGGCGTTGGCGGGCAGCGTGGGCTTGTCGCCATTGCGCCCGCCGTCGTGCCACCGGCCACCGCAGTGGCGTGGGCGCCTGAGCAACAGGGCCGCGCCGAGCGCGATCAGCAACGCCGGGCCGATCAGCGCAAACATGCCGACCGGAATCAGGCCGAAGTACTTGGCGACGCCGAGCGAGCCAATGACGATCAGGGCAAGGGGAAGGATTCTCATGGTGTGCTCCAGTTGAGGTTGAACTGCGTGGTGAGGAGGTGTGTGCGCAAGGCGTGCCGCGGCGCGGCGTTAGCGGGGCCCGCCGGACGCGGGCGGCCCGCCGGGTGCGTCGTGGGGCTGGCCGCCGTCGCCACTGTTGCCATCGCGGGTGCGCCATTGGTTCATGCCCGCGCGAAAACGCTCTCGCTCTTCTTCGCTCAGGCTGCTCCAGCCAGGGCCGAAGCGGCGGTGCATGCGCCGCTCCCAGTGGTCTTGCATGCGCTCGTGCGCGCGAGCGCGCCAACGCGGGCCGGCCACCAGCATGGCCACGCCGATGGCGATCAGCAGCACGGGCCAGAACAGGCGCATGAACTCGGGGTCGATCAGGCCAAAGTGCTTGAGCACCCCGACCACGCCGATGGCGATCAGGGCAAGCGGAAAAATGCGCATGAGTCTCTCCAAAATGGTGCAAGAGCACGCTAAACAATGAGATCGCCGTATTCGGCCTGCAACTTGGCGCGCAGGGCGAGCACGGCGTAGCGCTTGCGCGCCAGCAAGGTGTTCTGCGGCACCTGCCATTGCGCCGCCATGTCGGCAAACGACAGGCCTTCGATCTCGTGTGCCAGAAAAACGTCGCGCTGCTGCGGCGGCAGCGCTTGCAGCGCGGCATGGATGGACGCGAGCAGCGCCTGCCGGGCATACGCCGCATCGGGGCCGGCCGCCGGGTCGGGCAGCGCCTCTTGCAGCCACAGCCGGCTGTCGCCGTCCGGGTTCACGGGCGGCGGCTCTTCCTTCTTTTTGCGCGCGCGATCGACGATGCGGTTCTTGGCCACCCGAAACAGCCACGCGCCGGCCTGCTCGACGGCGTCCGCGGCCAGGTAGAACTCCAGCAAGACGTCCTGCAGGATGTCTTCGGCATCGGCCGCGTTGCGCACCTGAGCGCGGATGAAGTTGCCAAGGCGGGCGCGCTCGCGCGTGACGATGTCGTTGAAGCGCGAGGCGTTGGTGGGCACGGCAAAAGGGGCTGACGGCGAGGGGCCGATCGAGGCGTCCATGCGGGGTAGACGAACCGGCCGCGCAAATATTGTGCGCCGGCGGCAAAGGGGCCCGCGTGCCCGATCAGGGGGCCGCGGGCGGTCGCTTTACCGAAACACCACCGTGCGCTGCCCCGACAGCAGCACGCGGTGCTCGCTGTGCCACTTCACGGCGCGCGCCAGCACCTGGCTTTCGGTGTCGCGGCCGATGGCGGTCAGGTCTTCCACGGTCTTGCCGTGGTCCACGCGGGCCACGTCCTGTTCGATGATGGGGCCTTCGTCCAGGTCGGCGGTCACGTAATGCGCGGTGGCGCCGATCAGCTTGACGCCGCGCTCGTGCGCCTGCCCGTACGGCCTGGCGCCCTTGAAGCTGGGCAAGAAGCTGTGGTGGATGTTGATGGCGCGCCCGGCCAGGCGCTGGCACAGCTCGTCCGACAGGATCTGCATGTAGCGCGCCAGCACCACCAGCTCGGCGCCCTCGGCCTCGATGATCTCCAGCTGCCTTCCTTCGGCCTGCGCCTTGTTGGCCTTGGTTACCGCGATGTGGTGAAAGGGTACGTTGTAGCTGGCCGCCAGCTGATAAAAATCGCGGTGGTTGCTGACGATGGCGGCAATGTGCAGCGGCAGCAGGCCCGACTTCCAGCGAAACAGCAGGTCGTTCAGGCAATGGCCCTCGCGGCTGACGAAGATCACCGTGCGCATGGGCTGGCTGGCCGCGTGCAGCTGCCAGCGCATGCCAAAGCGCTCGGCCAGCGCGGCCAGCTGGGCGCGCAGGGCGTCGGGCTCGGCCTGGGCACAGGCAAACTGCACGCGCATGAAGAACAGGCCGTTGCCCGCGTCGTTGAACTGCGCCGCCTCTTCGATGTTGCCGCCACGCTCCAGCAAAAAGCCCGAAACGGCGTGCACGATGCCCGGGCGGTCGGGGCACGACAGGGTGAGGATGTAGGTGTCTTGCATCGGCGCCGATTGTCGCAGGGGCCTTGCCGGCGCGCCGGCTCATTCTTTTGCACGGCTTTGCCTGCCGTTTACGGCCGCTGCGCGGTTCATGCGTTGAAATGGGGCAAGATTGGTTCACAAGGAGGTCCCACCATGTTGCGCACCCTGATCAAACCCGCCCTGCTGTCCGCCGCCGTGCTGGCGGCCTCGATCGGCACCCTGGCGCTGCCCACCGCGGCGCGGGCCCAGGCCTACATCTCGGTGCAGATCGGCCCGCCCCCGCCGCCGCGTGTCGAGGTGATGCCGGTCGCGCGGCCCGGCTACGTCTGGGCGCCGGGGCACTACGAGTGGCGGCATGGCAACTACATCTGGCGGCGCGGCTACTGGGTGGCGGCACGCCCGGGCTATGCCTACGTGGCGCCAGTCTGGGTGGCCGAAGGCCCGCGCTGGGTGTACCGGCCCGAGCGCTGGGAGCGGCGCCCCGTGCACGCCGGTCCGCCCCACTGGCGCCATCGCCACGACCGCGATGGCGACGGCGTGCCCGATCGCCACGACCGGCGCCCGAACGACCCGCGCCGCTATTGATTCGGCTTGGCGTCCCGGACACGGGGCGCGCCGCCGCGCTCGAACTCGGCGCAATAGTCGCGCGGAGCCTGTGGCGGCGTGGGCCAGATCAGATCGGCGTCGTCGGCGGACGGGGTGGGTGTAGCTATTGAGTCAGTAGCTGCTTGCGCTTTGCTGGAGCGGGCAGAAGCCACTTTTGCCTTGACATTCGGTGGCAGATGGACCGGCACGCCCAGCCCGCGCTGCACATGGCCGTTGCCCGCCACCAGCAGCACGGTGCGCCCGGGCTGCAGCGCGTGCATCACGGTGTCGGCCATGGCCATGTCGCGCGCGATCTGCACCCGCGTCATCGGGGTGATCTGGCTTTCGGGCAGCAGGCCGCAGTGGCCTTCGCGGATGCGCTCGCGCTGCTCGGCCCAGGCGGCGGGCGGCAGGCGGGTGTCCAGCGCGCTGTCCTGCATGGCCGTGCGCATGCGCGTGCGCGGCAAGTTGCCGCCCAGCACCGGCACGCCGGCGCGCACGGCGGCCATCACCACTGGGCCGTAGTCGGCCCAGGGCCAGCCGCCGCCGTCCCAGGCCAGGGCGGCGCGCACCTGGGCCTGGCTGGCGCCGGGCGGCAGGCCGGCGGTGACGTGGCCCTGCTCGGCCATCTCCAGCACCAACGCCGCCAGTTGGCCGCGCGCGGCCAGCCACTGCACCGTGGCGCGCTCCAGTTGGTGGTGTTCGGGCGCGTCGTGCTGCTCGCCCAGCAGCAACACGTCGGTGGGCAACAGGGCGTTCAGGCGGGCGTCCAGCCGGGCCTGGTCGGCCGGGCTCAGCCGTGACGGTGCGGTGCAGGCGGCCACGAGCCCGGCGGCCAGGGCGGCAATGGCGAGCAGGACGGGGCGGCGCATGGCGCCATACTAAGCCGATATGGCGGGGACGAATCACGGGGACGCTGGACACTGGCCGCGCGCGGGCCTGACGCTGGTGCTGGCCGCTGGAGCCGCATTGCTGGCCGCGCGCGCACGCGTGCCGGTGCCGTGGATGATCGGCCCGCTGCTGGTCACGGCGGCGGCCCGCATGGCCGGCTGGCAGGCCGTCAGCAGCACCGGGCTGCGCAACGCCGGGCAATGGGTCATCGGCGGGGCGCTGGGCCTCTATTTCACGCCACAGGTGACGGCGCTGGTGCTGGGCCTGTGGTGGGCGGTGGCGTTGGCGGTCCTGTTTGCGCTGGGCTTGGGCGTGCTGTTCGGTGGCTGGATGAACCGCGCGCTGGGCACGGCCGGGGCCGAGCTGACGCCCCTGCAGCGGCGCGCCACGGCCTGGTTTGCCAGCTCGGTCGGCGGCGCGTCGGAGATGACGCTGCTGGCTGAGCGCGCCGGTGCCCGCGCCGACCTGGTGGCGGCCGCACACAGCGTGCGCATGACGGTGGTGGTGCTGGTGCTGCCCTTTGCCATGCAGTGGGCGCGCCTGCACTGGCAGCTGCCGGCGTTGGACGCCACGCCGCCCGGGCGTGCCGCCGCCGAATGGCCGGGCCTGCTGTGGCTGGGCCTGGCCACCGGGGCGGGCGCCTGGCTGATGAGCCGCACGCGCCGCGCCAACCCCTGGTTCATTGGCCCGCTGCTGGTGGCCATGGCGTTGACCATGGCCGATGTCCATCTGTCGGCCGTGCCCAAGGCGCTGACCAATGCGGCCCAGCTGGTGATCGGCGTCAGCTTGGGCGTGCGCTTTTCGCGCCCGTTCCTGCGCACCGCGCCGCGCTGGCTGGCGGCTGCGGCCGTTGGCACGTTGGGCATGATCGCGCTGTGCGCGGGTTTTGCCGAGCTGCTGGCGGGACTGACCGGGCTGCATCCGGTGACGTTGATGCTGGCCACGGCACCCGGCGGCATCGCCGAGATGGCGATCACGGCGCAGGTGTTGCAACTGGGCGTGGCGGTGGTGACCGCCTTTCAGGTGTGCCGGCTGGTGGCCGTGCTGCTGCTGGCCGAACCCCTGTTTGGCTGGCTGGAGCGCCGCCGCTGGCGGCGCGCCGCGCCGTGACACGAAAAAGGGGCCGCTCGGGCCCCTGGTCTGGGTGCGAGCGGGGTCAGTGCAGCACGACCGGGTTTTGTGCCAGCTCGGCGTAGCCTTCCAGCGTGTCTTCCACCTCTTCCTGCGTGGGCGTGTTTTGCTGCCACTCGGTGATGCGACGCTGAAACAGCTCGGCCCACAGGCCGTCCAGGTAGACCTCCTTGCCCGAGCGCTTGTCCACGATCTCAAAGCCGTGGCGCGCCAGCGTCGGCGTGCCCGCGGGCGCGTCGGCGTCGTGGGGCTCGTCGGGCAGCAGGTGCACCACCACAAAGCTGTCGGAGTCGTAGAGCGTGTTCATGTCGATGGATTGGCCTTTCACCATTGTGCCCTGTGAATATGGCAACGATCGAGCCCGTTTCAAGGCCGACAGGGTTTTCCTGCCCCTGCGGGGCGGCGGGCGCTGCCCCTACACTTGCCGGCCATGAAACTGGCAACGTACAAGGATGGCTCGCGCGACGGGCAACTGGTGGTCGTCTCGCGCGACCTGGCGACGGCCCACTACGCCACCGGCATCGCCAGCCGGCTGCAGCAGGCGCTGGACGACTGGAACTTCATGGCCCCGCAGCTGCAGGACTTGTCCGACGCGCTCAACCGCGGGCAGGCGCGCCACCCGTTCCCGTTCGAGCCCGCGCGCTGCATGGCGCCGCTGCCGCGCGCCTACCAGTGGCTGGACGGCTCGGCCTCCCTGAACCACGTCGAGCTGGTGCGCGCCGCCGGTCACAGCGACGTGCCCGAGCGCTTCTACACCGAGCCGCTGATGTACCAGGGCGGCAGCGACGATTTTCTGGGCCCCTGCGACGCCATCGTGGTGCCCGACGAGGCCATGGACATCGACTTCGAGGCCGAGCTGGCCGTCGTTACCGGCGACGTGCCCATGGCCGCCACCCCCGAGCAGGGGCTGGAGGCCGTCCGCCTGATCCTGCTGGCCAACGACGTCAGCCTGCGCGCCCTGATCGCGGGCGAGGTCGAAACCCGCCTGGGCCTGGTGCAGGGCAAGCCCGCCACCGCCTTCAGCCCGGTGGCCGTCACCCCCGACGAGCTGGGCGATGCCTGGCAGGGCGGGCGCGTGCACCTGAGCTTGCAGACCCGCTGGAACGGCCGCAAGGTGGGGATGTGCGACGCGGGGCCCGACATGCGTTTTCACTTCGGCCAGCTGATCGCGCACGCGGCGCGCACGCGGCGCCTGGGCGCGGGCACCCTGGTGGGCAGCGGCACGGTCAGCAATCCGGGCGTGGACAAGAACGGCCGCCGCGACTGGCCCCGGGGCTACGGCTGCATCGCCGAAAAGCGCGCCATGGAAACCCTGCAGGACGGCGCGCCCAAGACCGAGTACATGCGCTTTGGCGACACGGTGCACATCGAGATGAAGGGCCGGGCGGGCGAGTCGATCTTCGGCGCGATCGACCAGAAGGTGTGCCCGCTGGCGCCGTGATCAAACCCGTTTATTTCCAACCACCCCACGAGGAGACACCCGCATGCAGCGCCGACACTTCATCTCACTGGCCCCCGCCGCGCTGGCCGCACCTTGGGCGCGCGCGCAAGGCAGCTGGCCCAGCCAGCAAATCCGCTGGGTCGTGCCCTATCCGGCCGGCGGCGGCACCGACGCGCTGGCGCGCAGCATCTCCGAGGCCATGCGCCCGGCGCTGAACAACCAGGTGCTGGTGGTGGACAACCGCCCCGGCGCCTCGACCAACATCGCCGGCGAGTTGGTGGCCGCGGCCAAGCCCGACGGCTACACCGTCATGTCGGCCGACAACGCCATCCTGGCCTACAACGAATACCTGTTTTCCAAGCTGCCGTTCAGCCCGGCCAAGAGCTTCACCTACATCGGCGCGTTCGGGCGCTTTCCGCTGGCGCTGGTGGTCACGCCGAAGTTTCCGGCGCACACGCTCAAGGAATTCCTGGCCTACGTGCACGCCAACCCGGGCAAGGTCAACTACGCCTCGCCCGGCAACGGATCGCCGCACCACCTGGCGATGGAACTGTTCAAGAACCGCACCGGCACCTTCATCACCCACATCCCTTACCGCGGCGCGGCCCCGGCCATGCAGGACGTGATGAGCGGGCAGGTCGAGTGCATGTTCCTCGATTTGCCCGCGGGCCTGCCCACCATCGAAAGTGGCAAGGTGCGCGCGCTGGCCATCGGCTCGGCCCGGCGGGTGCCGCAATTGCCCAATCTGCACACGCTGGCCGAAAGCGGTGTCAAGGACAGCGAGGTCTATGCCTTCCAGGGCCTGCTGGGCCCGGCGGGCATGCCGCAGGACGTGGTGGCCAAGCTCAACGGCGCCATCAACAGCGCGCTGAAGGCGCCCGAAGTGGTCAAGCGCATGCAGGACTACGGCATGGAGGCCCAGCCCGGCACGCCGCAGCAGTTCTTCGACATGGCACGGGCTGAGGCCAGGCGCTGGGGACCGGTCATCAAGGCGGCCGGCGTCAAGCTGGATTGACTCCCCCTGCGTCGCTTCGCGCCTTCCCCCTCTCTCTGCGGGAGGGGGGCAACGCCAGTGGCCGGCGCAGGTCCGGCCACGGCGTTCGCTGGCGTGGCCTGGTCCGCGGCCGTCGGATCAAGGGGGTTCAAGCGCAGGTCGTGCCTTGGTGGGCGCTGCCGTGTGGCCTGCAGCTGTGTTGCGCTACAGCTGCTGCGCCAGCGACTTGATCGCGCGCAGCAGCATCTCCACCGCCACGGCCACCAGCACCAGGCCCATCAGGCGCTCGAAGGCCTGCAGCACGCGCGGGCCCACCCATTGCTGGATGCGCTCGGCCAGCACCAGCACCAGCGCGCACACGGCCATGGTCACGCTGAGGGCGGCCACCCATTCCCAGCGCCGCTCGGGCGCCTGGCTGACCAGCAGCAGCACGGTGGCCAGCGCCGAGGGGCCGGCCAGCGCGGGCACGGCCAGCGGCACGATCAGGGGCTCGGTCGTGGTCTCCTCGGCCGGCGCGGGCGGCGGCGGAAACACCATGCGCAGCGCGATCAGGAACAGCACCACCGCGCCGGCCAGTTGCAACGACAGCTGCGACAGGTTCATCACGCGCAGAAAGCCGTCGCCCAGAAACATGAAGGCCAGCAGCAGCACGAAGGCGATCAACACCTCGCGCAGGATCACGCGCGGGCGCCGCGCGATCGGCACGCTCTTGAGCGCGTTGGCGAAGATGGGAATGTTGCCCAGCGGATCCGTGATCAGGAGCAGCAAGATGGTGGCGGAGACGAAGGTGTAGGTCATGGCAAGACGCGCGGGCAGGGATGCGCAGCCCGGCATTGTGCAGGTTGCGCGCGCGCCGGTACGATGGCGGCCACATGGATCATTTCAACCCAGCCAGGAGACCGCCCATGAACCCCGCGTCCGTTGACTACAGCCGCTACAAGACCTTGGCCATCACGCGCCGCGGCGAGGGCGGGGCCGTGATCGACCTGCAAATGAAGGCGGCCAACGGCAAGCTGCCCACCGCCGGCCACGACGGCCACTGGGAGCTGTCCGAGATCTGGCGCGACATCGACCGCGACGAGAGCGTGCGCGTGGCCGTGCTGCGCGGCGAGGGCATGGGCTTTTCGGGCGGGGGCGACCTGGCCCTGGTGCAGGACATGGCCAGCGACTTCGCCGTGCGCACGCGCGTGTGGAAAGAGGCGCGCGATCTGGTCTACAACGTCATCAACTGCGACAAGCCCATCGTCAGCGCCATGCACGGCC
The DNA here is from genome assembly GCA_018241325.1 of Pseudomonadota bacterium. Lineage (GTDB taxonomy): Bacteria > Pseudomonadota > Gammaproteobacteria > Burkholderiales > Burkholderiaceae_C > Ottowia. The sequence continues at coordinate 10,562 of JAFEEB010000046.1, forward strand.
CGGCCGTGGGCGCCGGCCTGGTGGCGGGCCTGCTGGCCGACGTGTCGATTGCCGCCAAGTCGGCCAAGATCGTGGACGGCCACACCCGCTTGGGCGTGGCCGCGGGCGATCACGCCGCCATCTGCTGGCCGCTTTTGTGCGGCATGGCCAAGGCCAAATACCACCTGATGTTGTGCGAGGCCGTCAGCGGCGAGGAGGCCGAGCGCATCGGCCTGGTGTCGCTGGCGGTGGACGACGACCAGCTGCTGCCCAAGGCCTACGAGGTGGCCGACCGGTTGGCCGCCGGCAGCCAGAGCGCGATCCGCTGGACCAAGTACTCGCTCAACAACTGGTACCGCCAGGCGGGGCCCAGCTTCGACACCTCGCTGGCGCTGGAATTCATGGGCTTTGCCGGGCCCGACGTGCGCGAAGGCGTGGCCAGCTTGCGCGAGCGGCGCGCGCCCAAGTATTGAACACTATCAAATAAATAGCTGTCCACGCTTGACAGACAAGCGCTGGAGCGCTGTTTGAGACAAAGCCTGGCGAGTCAAGCCTTGCTCTGGTAGCGCGCGAGCATGACTTCCGTACCGGCCTTGCGATCGGCGTTGACCTTCTGCACCGCGGGGCGCTCGCCCACCCGCTTGAGATAGTCCTTGACCGGTAGTGCCGCGAGCAGGTCTTCGCCGTAGATGATCTTGCAGGCGCCGCCCAGCACCGGCAGATGCATGGCGGCGGCGCAGTCGGCCAGCGTGAAGCGCTCGCCGGCGATGAAGGGCGAGAACCTCGCCAGCTTGCCGAAGGCGGCGATGTTTTTCTCCAGCTGCGGGCGCAGCTTTTGCTTCAGGCTGTCGCTCACCTTGCCGCCAAAGAACGCCTCGGGGTAGAGGTTGCGCGCCGTCAGCTCCAGGTGCAGCTCGATGTAGCGCAGCAGCTCGCGCACCTTGGCCGCCAGGTACGGGTCGGCCGGCAGCAGCGGGCGCTCAGGGTAGCGCGCCTCGACGTATTCCAGGAGCACGGTGGACTCGCTGATGGGGCCGTGCTCGGTGATCGCGTAGGGCACCTTGCCCAGCGGACTGGCCGCCGGGTCGGTCTCGCCCAGCCAGGCCAGTTGCTCCTCGAAGGGTACGCCCTTTTCAAGCAGCGCGAGCTTGACGACGTTGTAGTAGTTGCTGGCGGCAAAGCCGGCGAGTTTGAGCATGATGCGATCCTTTGCGCGAACGGTTGAATGACAGTGCGAGCGTAGCGCGCTTCGATCAAGGCGGCCGTCGCGGACTCGACGTACGGGCGGCGCGCGGACGATGCTTTTTCACGCACGCATGATCGTATGGATGCCGGCCAAGGCTGAATGCGAGGCGTGTTGCAGCGCCACGGCCCCCCGCGGAGCGCGCGATGGGTTAAGCTGCGCGCCAGGCCCTGCGCGCCGTGCGGGGCCGCTTCAGCCACCGCGAGGAGAGAGAGCATGAGCGATGCCACGCCGTTTGCCTTCGGCAAACTGATTCCCGGTTTTGACTTCCTGCAAAAGCTGGCCACCGGTGGTGGCGCCGGCAGCGCGTCCGGCCTGGGGCACTGGGTGGCGCCGACCGTGAACGTGGAAGAGCTGGAGCAGCGCATCACCGAGCTGAAGGCCGTGCAGTTCTGGCTGGAGCAGAACCTGCTGGCCCTCAAGGCCACCGTGCAGGCCCTCGAAGTGCAAAAAATGACCCTGGCCACCTTGCGCGACATGAACCTGAACGTGGCCGAAGTCGCGCGCGCATTCACCTTGCCGACCGTTGCCGACGCACCGGCCGAGCCCGCGCCGTCGGCGCCGTCAAAAGCCGAAGGTTGGCCCTACGCTTCCGCACCCGCCAGCGCGCCGGCGGAGCCCGCCGTGGTGCCGGCGCCCCCGGCTGACGCGGCGCCCGCACCGTCGGCCCCGCGCAAGGCCACCAAGGCGCCACGCAAGCCTCCGGCGGCCGAACCCAAACCGGCCGCTGCACCCGCTGCGGGCAGCGGCGTCGCCGACGCCATGCAGTGGTGGGGCGCGCTCACCCAGCAGTTCCAGCAGATTGCCAGCGACACCTTGCGCCAGGCAGCGCGCGCCATACCCGCCGACGCATCGCCGGCCACCCCGTCAACCGCGCCAGAGGCCGGCGCTGGCGAGGCGGCGGTCCCAACGAAGAAGGCGGTGGCTGCGAAGAGGCCGGCGGCGGCCAAGAAGGCCAAGCCGCGCAAGGCCGCGGCCAAGAAAAAACCCCGCGCTGGCAGTGCCGCCAAGCCGGCGGCGGCCGGCTGGCCTTTGCCGATGCCGTTCAAGCTCCCGCGGAGCTGAGCGGCGCGGCGGTGCGTCCGGGGACGACGGGCGGGCCGCTTACAGCGACTTCTTGAGAAGCGCCCCGAGTTCGCCGACGATGCCGCGGCGAAACACCAGCACGCAGACGACGAAAATCGCCCCCTGCACGACGGTGACCCACGAGCCCAGCTCGGCCAGGTAGTTCTGCATGGTCACGATCACGGCGGCGCCCACCACGGGGCCGAAGATCGTGCCCATGCCACCCAGCAGGGTCATCAGCACCACCTCGCCCGACATGCCCCAGTGCACGTCGGTGAGCGACGCGAGCTGGAACAAGATGGCCTTGGTTGCACCGGCCAGGCCCGCCAGCGCGGCCGACAACACGAACGCGCGGTGCTTGAACTTGTCGGCGTCGTAGCCCAGCGAAATGGTGCGCGGCTCGTTTTCACGGATGGCCTGCAGCACCTGGCCGAAGGGCGAATGCACGATGCGGTAGATCAGCGCGAATCCGCCCAGGAAGATGGCCAGCACGAAGCAGTACATGGCGAAGGGCTGGCTCAGGTCGATCAGGCCGAACAGATGGCCACGCGGCACGGCCTGGATGCCGTCCTCGCCGTGCGTGAACGGCGCCTGAACGGCGAAGAAGTAGACCATCTGCGCCAGCGCCAGCGTGATCATCGCAAAGTAGATGCCCTGGCGGCGAATCGCCAACAGGCCGGCGACCCAGCCCAGCGCCGCGGTGCACAGCGTGGCAAACGCGATGGCCAGCTCGGGTGTCCAGCCCCAGACCTTGGCGGCATGCGCCGCGGCATAGCCGGCCCCGCCCAGAAACATGGCGTGACCGAACGACAGCAGCCCGCCAAAGCCCAGCAGCAGGTTGAAGGCGCAGGCAAACAGCGCAAAGCACATCACCTTCATCATGAACACCGGGTACACCCCCAGCAGGGGCGCGCCCACCAGGACGACGACCATGATGGCGAAGACCAGGGCATGCGCGCGCGTGGAGGCCCCGGTCGGTGCGGCGCCGCCGGATGCGGCGGCCTCGGTGGGGGGGGTGGCGACAGCGGTCATGGTGTTACTTCTGGGCGCCGAACAGCCCGGCGGGGCGGATCAGCAGCACGATGGTCATGATGATGAAGATGGCGGTGGTCGACGCCTCGGGGTAGAACACCTTGGTGAGGCCTTCGATCAAGCCCAGGCCGAACCCGGTGACGATGGCGCCCATGATCGAGCCCATGCCGCCGATCACCACCACGGCGAACACGACGATGATGATGTCGGCGCCCATCAGCGGGCTGACCTGATAGATCGGCGCGGCCATCACGCCGCCCAGCGCGGCCAGCGCCACGCCGAAGCCGAAGGTCAGCGTGACCATGCGCGGCACGTTGATGCCGAAGGCCTGCACCAGCTGCGGGTTTTCGGTGGCCGCGCGCAGGTAGCCGCCCAGGCGGGTGTGCTCAATGACGAACCAGGTCAGCAGGCACACCACCAGCGAGGCCACGATGACCCAGGCACGGTAGTTGGGCAGGAACATGAAGCCCAGGTTTTGTCCGCCTTGCAGTTGCGGCGGAATGGCGTAGGGCAGGCCGGAGGAGCCGTATTCGTTGCGGAACAGCCCCTGGATGATGAGGGCCAGGCCGAAGGTCAGCAGCAGGCCGTACAGGTGGTCGAGCTGGTACAGGCGCTTGAGCATGGTGCGCTCGAGCGCCATGCCGATCGCGCCGATGGCCACGGGGGCAATGATCAGCGACCACCAGTAGTTCAATCCGAGCTTGCTCAGCAGCAGATAGGCGCCGAACGCGCCCATCATGTAGAACGCGCCGTGCGCGAAGTTGATGATGTTGAGCAGGCCGAAGATGACGGCCAGCCCCAGCGACAGCAAGGCATAGAAGGAGCCATTGATCAGCCCGATGAGGAGCTGTCCCATCAGGGCCTGGATCGGGATGTCAAACATGCGCGAAAACCTTCATGTCTTGCTCTGTGGGGTCGGGTGTCATGAGGCTTGTTGATTGCCCGTGGCGCTGTGCAACAAACTGGCGCGGCCCAGGCGCGGGCAGCCGCGCAAGGGCCGCCCCGCAGCGCAGGCTGCGTCCCCCTTCCCACGCGCAGCGTGAGAGAAGGGGAAAGGCGCGAAGCGACTCAGGGGCTTGTCTCATTTCAAGACTTCACCAGGGGGCAGTTGCCTTCGTTGAGCGGGCGGAACGCCTTGTCGGCCGGAATGGTCTGCTGCAGCTTGTACAGATCCCACGGGCCCTTGGACTCGCTGGGCTTTTTCACCTCGAACAGGTAGGCGGGGTGAATCTTGCGGCCGTCCACGCGGATCATGCCCTTGCCGAACAGCGGATCGTCGGTGGGCAGCTTTTTCATTTCGTTCACCACCTTCACGCCGTCGGTGTCGTCCTGGATGGCGTCCACCGCCTTCAGGTAATGCAGCATGCCGGCGTAGACGCCTGCGTGCACCATGGTGGGGTACTTGCCGTTGTTGGCTGCCGCGAAGCGCTTGGACCAGGCGCGGGTGCCGTCGTCATGGTCCCAGTAGAAGGTCTCGGTCAGGTTCAGGCCCTGCGCGGTCTGCAGGCCCAGACCGTGCACGTCGGTGATGAACACCAGCAGGCCGGCAAGCTTTTGGCCACCCTTGACGATGCCGAATTCGGCCGCCTGCTTGATCGAGTTGGTGGTGTCGGCGCCGGCGTTGGCCAGGCCGATGATCTTGGCCTTGGAGGCCTGCGCCTGCAGCAGGAAGGACGAGAAGTCGCTGGTGCCCATGGGGACCTTGACGCTGCCCAGCACCTTGCCGCCGGCGGCCTTGACGACCTCGGAGGTGTCGCGCTCCAGCGCCTGGCCGAAGGCATAGTCGGCGGTCAGGAAGAACCAGCTGTCGCCGCCGTTCTTGACCACCGCGCTGCCGGTGCCGTGCGCCAGCATCCAGGTGTCATAGGTCCAGTGCACGGTGTTGGGCGAGCAGGCCTTGCCGGTCAGGTCGGACGAGCCGGCGCCCGAGTTGACCATCACCTTGTTCTTTTCCTTGGTCACGTCGTTGACGGCCAGGGCCACCGAGGAAGTCGGCACGTCGAAAATGGCCTGCACGCCTTCGGAGTCATACCACTTGCGCGCGATGCTCGAGCCCACGTCGGGCTTGTTCTGGTGGTCGGCCGAAACGATATCGACCTTCAGCTTGGACTTGGTGGCCTTCAGGTAGTCCTCCACCGCCATCTTGGCGGCCAGCACCGAGCCCTGGCCCGCCAGGTCGGCGTAGGGGCCGGACATGTCGCTCATCACGCCCACCTTGACCACGCCGTTTGGAATGGCGGCTTGCGCGGCTCCTCCGGCGACGAGGCCCAGTCCAGCGATCAACGAGCAAAGCAGTTTGCGTTTCATGGTGATATTCCTCACGAGTGATGAAGGGTTCGAAACGGACGGAGCAACAGCCCGTCCATGGGCATGCCGGTACTGATCGAGGTCATCACTCAACATCGAAACTCGTCAATCCGTGCAATGGGTTCACTTTTTCGCGACCAGCGCGCAGCCGCCCTGGTCGATCGGGCGAAACGCCTGGTCGGCCGGAATGGTCTGCAGCAGCTTGTAGTAGTCGTAGGGGTACTTGGACTCGCTGGGCTTCTTGACCTCGAACAGGTAGGCGGGGTGGAGCTTGCGTCCGTCTTCACGGATCGTGCCCTTGCCGAACAGGATGTCGTCGGTCGGAATGGCCTTCATCTTGGCCACGATGGCCTTGCCATCGGTGTCGTCCTGCAGCGCGTCCACGGCCTTCAGGTAGTGCAGGACGCCGGCGTATACGCCGGCATGGTCGGCCCCGGGATACTTGCCGCCGTTGGCCGCCGCAAAGCGTTTGCTCCAGGTGCGCGTCTGGTCGTTCAGGTCCCAGTAGAAGGTCTCGGTCAGGTTCAGGCCCTGCGCGGTCTGCAGGCCCAGGCCATGCACGTCGGACAGGAAGACCAGCAGGCCGGCCAGTTTCTGGCCGCCCTTGACGATGCCGAATTCGGCCGCCTGCTTGATCGAGTTGATGGTGTCGGCGCCGGCATTGGCCAGGCCGACGATCTTGGCCTTGGACCCCTGGGCCTGAAGCAGGAAGGACGAGAAGTCGGCGGTGCTCAGCGGCACCTTGACGCCGCCCAGCACCTTGCCGCCAGACGCCTTGACGACGTCGCTGGTGTCGCGCTCCAGCGCCTGGCCAAACGCGTAGTCGGCAGTCAGGAAGAACCAGGTGTCACCGCCGCTCTTGACCACCGCGCTGCCGGTGCCATGCGCCAGCATCCAGGTGTCGTACAGCCAGTGCACGAAGTTGGGCGAGCAGGCCTTGCCGCTCAGGTCGGACGAGCCGCCGCCGGTGTTGACGTTGACCTTGTTCTTGTCGGTCGTCACCTGGCTCACGGCCAGCGCGACCGACGAGGTGGGCACGTCGGTGATCATGTCCACGCCTTCGGCGTCATACCACTTGCGCGCGATGCTCGAGCCGACGTCGGGCTTGTTCTGGTGATCGGCCGAGACAATCTCGATCTTCAGCTTGGAGCCGGTGGCCTTGACGTAGTCCTCGACAGCCATCTTGGCGGCCACCACCGAACCGGGACCTGTCACATCGGCGTACGGCCCCGACATGTCGTTCATCACGCCGATCTTGACCACCCCGCCCGAAATGGCGGCCTGGGCCGCGCCCGACAGCGCCAGGCCCATGCCGGCGATCAGTGCGCAAAGCAGTTTGCGTTTCATGCGGGGGTTGCTCCTTGAGGTTGGTTTGACATGCCAGGAAAAATCAGACGCCGAGGTACTGGTGCAGCATCTCCATGTTGTCTTTCAGTTCGGCGGCGGTGAACTCGCGCAGGATCAGGCCGCGCTCCATGATGTAGAAGCGGTCGGCCAGCGGCGCGGCGAAGCGGAAGTTCTGCTCGACCATCAGCACGGTGAAGCCGCGCGCGCGCAGCTCGCGGATCATCCGGGCCAGGGCTTGCACGATGACCGGTGCCAGGCCCTCGGAGATCTCGTCCAGCAGCAAAATCTTGGCGCCGGTGCGCAGGATGCGCGCCACCGCCAGCATTTGCTGCTCGCCGCCCGACAGGCGCCCGCCGGGGCTGCCCCGGCGCGTCTTCAGGTTGGGGAACATGGCGTAGATCTCGTCCACGCTCATGCCGCCCTCGGCCACCTTGGGGGGCAGCATCAGGTTTTCTTCGCAGCTCAGCGAGGTCAGGATGCCGCGTTCTTCGGGGCAGTAGCCCACGCCCAGCTTGGCAATGTGGTGTGGCGCCAGGCGCACCGTGTCCTGGCCGTTGATCTCGATGGCGCCGGTGCGCTTGCCCACCAGGCCCATCAGGGCGCGCAGGCTGGTGGTGCGGCCCGCGCCGTTGCGCCCCAGCAGGCTGACGACCTCGCCGGCCTTGACCTCGAAATTGACGCCGTGCAGGATGTGCGACTCGCCGTACCAGGCGTGGACATCCTTGAAGCGGATGGCGGTGGAGACGGGGGTGTTCATGCGCGGTGGCCCTTCATTCGCCAATGCCTTCGAGTGCTTCCTCGGCGCTGCCCATGTAGGCCTCCAGCACCTGCGGGTTGCGCGAGACCTCGGCATACGCGCCTTCGGCAATCATCTGACCGAACTGCAACACGGTGATGGTGTCGGCAATGGAGCCGACCACGCTCATGTTGTGCTCGACCATCAGGATCGTGCGGTTGGCAGAGACCTTCTTGATCAGCTGCGTCACCAGCTCGACGTCTTCGTGGCCCATGCCCTGCGTGGGTTCGTCCAGCAGCATCAGCTTGGGTTCCATGGCCAGCGTGGTGGCGATCTCGAGCGCGCGCTTGCGGCCGTAGGGCAGCTCGATGGCTTGCAGATGCGCGAACGAGGCCAGGCCCACGTGGTCGAGCAACTCCATGCAGCGGCCATTGAGCTGGTCGAGCGTGCGCGAGGACCGCCAGAAGTTGTAGGCCGTGCCCAGCGTGGGCTGCAGCGCCACGCGCACGTTCTCGAGCACGCTCATGTGCGGAAACGTGGACGAGATCTGGAACGAGCGCACCATGCCGCGCCGCGCCACCTGCGCCGGCTTTTCACGCGTGATGTCCGCGCCTTCCAGCAGGATCTGGCCGCGCGTGGGCTCCAGAAACTTGGTCAGCAGGTTGAAGCAGGTGGTCTTGCCCGCGCCGTTGGGGCCGATCAGCGCGTGGATGGTGCCGCGCTGCACTTTCAGGTTGACGTCGTTGACCGCCACGAAGCCCTTGAACTCCTTGACGAGCCCGCGGGTTTCCAAAATGATGTCTGAACTCATGCGCGCGATCAGCCCGTTGACGTGGCCCCGAGGGGCGCTGGTTGAAACCGGTTGATTATGCGCGAGCGATTTTCAGGCACTTGTCAGGGTTTTCACTCGACGGCGCAACCCCGCGCGCAGGCCGATCGGCGCAAGCGCGGCGGGCGGTGGTGGCTTACAAGCGCGCGTTGTCGGCTTTCAAGCGCGCCGTGTCATGCGCGATGGCCTGCTCCTGTCCCTTGATGGCTTGCCGGTCCTGGAAGATTTTTTCTCCGTCGGCCGAGGTGGCGGCCATGCGCCCGTGTTGGCGGTCCTGGTCGAGCCGTTGCTCGTCGGTTTTCAGCTGGGCTTGTTCTTGCCTGCGGTCCGCGCGGTCCATCCGGCGCTGCGGCGTTCCGGGCTGGTCGGCCTTGATGTCCATCGCCTCGCCCTGGATGGCCAGGCGGTCGTGATCGACGCGCAGCGCGTCACGCGACTCGGCGGCCATCTTGCCCTCGGCGTGGTCGGCCTTGCGGGCCTGCGTGTCGGTGCTCAGTTGCGCGCGCTCGAGCGCCAGCGAAGCCAAGTCGGCGTTCAGTTGTGCGCGGTCTTCCTGCCGTGGCGTGGTCTGGGCCAGGGCCAATGAGGGACCCAGGGCCAGCATGGCGGCGATGGCGATCAAGGGGGTGTGCATGCGAAAAGTCATGGTTCGTGCTCCTGGTTGCGGCGCCGGCAACACGCTGGCGGCCGATGGCGAAATCCAGGTGATTTCGTGCCGGTCATGCTAGGGCGGCCGGGCGTGCGATCACAGTGCTGTCCGTCACCTTCTTGCGGGTGACCTTCGTCATGAAACGGGACTTGCGCCGGGCGCCACGCGCGATGCGCGCCGTCGGGGCCGCGCAAGGGCGCAACGGCTATCGCGGCGCAACGCCGGCGCGTGGCGCGTCCAGCGGCAGTTCGGTGACGAACTTGGCGCGCTGGGTGGAAAAAAATGTCCGCACGTTGCGCACGTTGGCGTCCTGGGTGAACAGGCGCTCGGCCAGGGCCTGATAGGCCGGCATGTCGCGCACCCGCAGCACCAAAATGAAGTCGGGCCCCGGCGCCACGCGCCAGCATTGCTGCACGGCCGGCTCCAGCACGGCACGGCGCTCGAAGGCGTCCAGGTGTTCGGCGCCCTGGCGGTCCAGCGACACCTCGGCCAGCGCGCTCAAGCCATGGCCTTGCAGGGCGGCCAGCCGGTCTTCGTCCAGCAGCGCCACGGTGCGCATGATCAGGCCCGCCTCGTGCAGGCGCCGCACGCGGCGCAGCGCCGTGGGCGGCGAAACGCCGGTGCGCTCGGCCAGCGCCAGGTTGCTCAGGCTGGCGTCGGTTTGCAGCAAGGCCAGCAGATCCCAATCAACGTCATCGAGCTCCATTTCGAGATCATATTTGAATCAATATTTCTCTTCATTCGTTAAGCGAAATATAAATTTAAAAATTGTAAAACAAATATCACAAATTTCTCTCTTCGTTTCCTACCATCGGCACCTACAGGCAACAACACAGAGGTTTGACCATGTGCGGAATCGTCGGCGCGGTGTCCACGCGCAACATCGTGCCCATCCTGGTGCAGGGCTTGCAGCGGCTGGAGTACCGCGGCTACGACTCATGTGGCGTGGCGGTGCACGCCATGGCACCGGCGGGCGGCCTGCGGCGGGTGCGCGGCATTGCCCGCGTGGCCGACCTGGCGGCGCAGTGCGAGCAAGAGCACCTGCAGGGCAGCACCGGCATCGCGCACACGCGCTGGGCCACGCATGGTGCGCCGGCGCTGGCCAACGCGCATCCGCACGCCAGCTGGGGGCCCGGGGCGCCGCAGGCCGACGAGCGCGCGCCGCGCCTGAGCCTGGTGCACAACGGCATCATCGAGAACCACGAGGCGCTGCATGCCGAGCTGGCCGCGCGCGGCTACGCTTTTGACAGCCAGACCGACACCGAGGTCATCGTGCACCTGATCGACAGCCTGTACGAGGGGGATCTGCTGGCCGCCGTGCAGGCCGCCGTGCGGCGCCTGCGCGGCAGCTATTCAATCGCCGTGCTGCACCGCGACGAGCCGCAGCGCCTGGTGGGCGCGCGCCAGGGCTCGCCGCTGGTGCTGGGCGTGGGAGCCGACGGCAAGGAAAACTTTCTGGCCAGCGACGCCATGGCCCTGGCTGGCGTGACCGACCAGATCGTGTATCTGGAAGAGGGCGACGTGGTGGACGTGCAGTTGGGCAAATACTGGATTTGCGATGGCGCGGGCCGCGCCGCCCAGCGCCCCGTGCGCACCGTGCAGGCCATGAGCGGCGCGGCCGAGCTGGGGCCTTATCGCCACTACATGCAGAAAGAAATCTTCGAGCAGCCGCGCGCCGTGGGCGACACGCTCGAAGGCGTGGCCGCGGTGATGCCCGAGCTGTTCGAGGCCGCCGCCCAGCACGCGCCGGGCGATGGCGCCTACCCCACGTTTGCGCGCGTGCGCCAGGTGCTGATCCTGGCCTGCGGCACCAGCTACTACGCCGGCAGCGTGGCCAAGTACTGGCTGGAGGCCATTGCGGGCATCCCCTGTCAGGTCGAGATCGCCAGCGAATACCGCTACCGCAGCTCGGTGCCCGACGCCGACACGCTGGTGGTCACCATCTCGCAGTCGGGCGAAACGGCCGACACGCTGGCCGCGCTGCGCCACGCGCAGGGCCTGGGCATGCGCCACACGCTGACGGTGTGCAACGTGGCCACCAGCGCCATGGTGCGCGAATGCAAGCTGGCCTTTCTCACGCGCGCCGGCGTCGAGATCGGCGTGGCCAGCACCAAGGCCTTCACCACCCAACTGGTCGGCCTGTTCTTGCTCACGCTGTCATTGGCCCGCGCCCGCGGCCGTCTGACGGATGAGCAGGAATCCGAGCACCTCAAGGCCCTGCGTCACCTGCCCGTCGCCCTGCAAGCCGTGCTGGCGCTGGAGCCGCAAATCATCGGCTGGGCCGAGCAGTTCGCCGCCAAGGAGCACGCGCTGTTTTTGGGTCGCGGGCTGCACTACCCCATCGCGCAGGAAGGCGCGCTCAAGCTGAAGGAGATCACCTACATCCACGCGGAGGCCTATGCCGCTGGCGAACTCAAGCACGGCCCGCTGGCCCTGGTCACCAGCGCCATGCCGGTGGTGGTGGTGGCGCCCAACGACGCGCTGCTGGAAAAGCTCAAGAGCAACATGCAGGAGGTGCGCGCGCGCGGCGGCGTGCTCTACGCCCTGGCCGACGCCGACAGCCGCATCGAAAGCAGCGAAGGGCTGCACGTCATCCGCATGCCCGGGCACTACGGCCTGCTTTCGCCCATCCTGCACGTGGTGCCGCTGCAGCTGCTGGCCTATCACACCGCCGTGGCGCGCGGCACCGACGTGGACAAGCCCAGGAACCTGGCCAAGAGCGTGACGGTCGAATGATGGTTCAAGTCGCCTTGGACAGGCGGCGCGCATCCTTGAGCAGCAGGATCAACTGGCGCTGCTGGTGCGGCGTGGACTCGAAGCCGAAGCGGCGGTAGAACGCCGCGGCGTCAGTGTCGATCGGGTGCGTCAGCAGGGCCCGGATGCCGGCCTCTTCTGACACCGCGACGGCTCGAAGGACGGCGTCTTGCAACAAGCTCCAACCCAGCCCGCGCCCTTGGTGGTCGCGGTCGACGGCCAGCCGCGCCAGAATGACCACGGGAATCGGATACTGTCCCATGCCCTTGCGCACCCGCTCGGGGGCGTCGAGTGTGTCGATCTGTCCGACCGTCAGGCTGTGGTAGCCCGCGACGCGACCGCCCCCATCCTCACCCTCGACAGACACGAAGGTTCTGGCCGAGCCGCGGCCTTGGGCTTGCCGGGCATGGCGCAACAGCCAGTCGGTGAGCGCTGGCTTGCCGCAATCAAACGCGTCCACGCGATGGCGGGCATCGAGTGGACGCGGACCGGACAGCTTCACTTTGTGGCCCAGACCGGGCGACGGGACAACAGGTCGGCCAGGCCAGGATTGTCGGATTCGGGCCGATCCAGCAGGTCCAGAATGGCTTGGTACTGATCGCCTGACACCATGAACAGACGTTGGTCGAGCAGCGTCTGTTCGGCGGCCAGATAGGCCGCATCCAGAATGAAATCCGTGAGCGATTTGTGCGCCACTTCGGCGGCGCGGCGCAACACGGCTTCTTGCATGGGGGTGGCGCGCAGCCCAAGCCGTGCGGAACGAGCGGGTAGTGGTGCGATGGTCACGGCGAATCTCCAGCTTGCGTACATCAGACGTCATGTTAGTACAAATGACGCACAATGTCGAGCCGCGCGCTCTGCGGGAGCGGGGGTCTCATGCATGGCCGGTCAAGGCTCTTGAACGGCGCAGCGCCCGGGTGACTATCATGGCTTGCAGGAGATTCCGACCATGAAACTGACCACCTCCCAACTCTCCCCCTTGCTGCCCACGCTGCCCGACTGGCGCTTCGACGCCGCGCGCGGCGGCCTGATCGCGCGCGAGTTCAAATTCCACGACTTCGCGCAGGCCTTCGGCTTCATGGCCCAGATCGCCGTGATCGCCGAAAGCCGCAACCACCACCCCGAGTGGTTCAACGTCTACAACCGCGTGCAGGTGACGCTGACCACGCACGACGCGGGGGGCCTGACGATGAAGGACATCGAACTGGCGCGCACCATGGACCGCGTGGCCGCGGCGCTGGCGCAGCAAGCCCCGGAGAAGACGCCATGAATTCGCCCACCCCCGCGCCCAAGCACGGCCTGGCCGCTGGCGCGCAGGCGCCCTCGGCCGACTGGACCATCGAGCAGGGCTGGGATCGCTACACACCCGCCGAGCACGCGACCTGGAAGACGCTGTTCGAGCGCCAGAGCCGTCTGCTGCCAGGCCGCGCCTGCGACGACTTCATGAGCGGGTTGAAGGACCTGCCCTTGCGCCACGACGAAATCCCGCACTTCGAGCAGCTGTCCGACGTGCTCGAAAAGCGCACCGGCTGGCGCATCGTGGCGGTGCCGGGCCTGGTGCCCGACGAGGTGTTCTTCGACCACCTGGCGCATCGGCGCTTTCCGGCCGGGCAGTTCATCCGCAAGCCCGACCAGCTGGACTATCTGGAAGAGCCCGACGTCTTTCACGACGTGTTCGGCCACGCCCCCATGCTGATGAATCCGGTGATGGCCGAGTTCATCCAGGCCTATGGCCAGGGCGGGCTGCGCGCCCAGCAGCTGGGCGTGCTGGAGCAGCTGGCGCGCGTGTACTGGTACACGGTCGAGTTCGGCCTGGTGCAGCAGAGCGATGGCCTGCGCATCTATGGCGCGGGCATCGTGTCGTCGGCGACCGAATCGATTTTTGCGCTGGAGGACGCCTCACCCAACCGCATCGGGTTCGATCTGGAGCGCGTGATGCGCACGCGCTACCGCATCGACGATTTTCAGGAGAGCTACTTCGTGCTGCACGGGCTTCATGAATTGCTGGCGCTGGCGCAGATCGAGTTCAAGCCCTACTACGAGCGCGTGTCCGCCGCGCCCACCCTGGTGCCGGGCGACGTGCTGCCCACCGACGAGGTCTTTGCCCGCGGCAGCGGCCGCTATCACGCCGCCCAGCGCGGCAAGGAGCCGGTATGAGCGCAGACCGCCCCGTCGTCTTGATCACCGGCGCCGCCGGCCAATTGGGCACGGCCGTGGCCGCGCATTTTGCGCAGCAGGGCGCGCGCCTGCTGCTGCTGGACCGCGACGCCAAGGCCTTGCAAGCCCACGCCGGTGCCCTGGGCGATGCGGCGCTGATTGAGGCCGATTTGCTCAACCGCGAGCAAGTGGCTGCGCGCGTGGATGCGGCACTGGCCAAAGCCGGCCGCGTTCAAGTCCTGTGCCACCTGGCCGGCGGCTTTCACATGGGCGAGCCGGTGCATGCCACGCCCGCCAGCGCCTGGGACTTCATGATGAATCTCAACGCCGCCAGCTTCATCCACGTGGCGGCGGCCGTGGTGCCGCGCATGCTGGCGCAGGGCAGCGGACGCATCGTGGCCGTGGGGGCGGGCGGCGGCCTGAAGGGCGGCGCGCAAATGGGCGCCTACAGCGCGTCCAAGAGCGCGCTGATGCGGCTGGTCGAATCCATGTCGGCCGAGCTGCGCGACGACGGCGTCAACGTCAACGCCGTGCTGCCCTCCACACTCGACACGCCGGCCAACCGCGCGGCGATGCCCGATGCCGACCCCGCGCGCTGGGTCGCGCCGGCGGCGCTGGCCGAGGTGATCGGTTTTCTCGCGTCGGACGCGGCGCGCGCCATTCACGGCGCGTTGATTCCGGTGTTTGGGCGGGTGTGATCCTGCACGGCCCGAACGATCGGCGAGAGCACGAGTGCTCGCCGGTGTCGGGTCGCGATCAGGCGTGCGGGCCCGCCGATCCATCGCTCGCCATCCAGCCGCCGTGCCCCGGCGCCAGCCGCGTGCCGGGTGGCAGCATGATGCCGAACACGCGCTGCAGCACGTCGATCAACGCGTCGCTGCCGTCGATGGGCTGGCGCTGCTCGGTGCCGTCGGCCGCGCGCCGCGTCACGTGGTCGGCGGTCAGCGTCAGGCGCACGCCGCCGGGCTGGGCCAGTGCCACGCGCGGCCCGTGTCGAAACACCGAATCGGGGTGCGTGCTGGTGTACCAGTTGGCGACGGTGCGGTCGATGGCGGGTGCATCTTCGAGCGTGAACTCGACCACGTCCACCCAGTCGGGCCCGCGCCGCATCTGGTGGTACCAGCGCTCGCCTTGGCGCTGCAGGCGGCGCCTGTCGTGCGGGGTGGTTTGCTCGGGGCCGTCGTGCAGACGCAGCGCGGCGGTGAGCGATGCGGCGCCCACGCCGACGTCGGTGATCCACGGCTGGCCGTCCAGCAGCACTTCGATCAGCATGTGCGTGCGTTGGGTGGCGATGCGGCGGTCGGGCTGGCCCAGGCGCACGCGGGCGGCCAGGGCGCGGGCGGCAAAACCCAATTGGGTCAGCACGGCCAGCAGCAGCCCGTTTTGCTCAAAACAATAGCCACCGCGCCGCTCGGCCACCATTTTTTGTTGCAGCGCCTGCGGCTCCAGCCGGATAGGGCGGCCCAGCAGCACGTCGATGTTCTCGAACGGGATGGCCTGGCTGTGTGCCGCCGTCAGCGCGTGCAGCACGTTCCGCGTGGGCGTGCGCGGGCCGGGGTAGCCGATGCGCTCGAAATAGCGGTCCAGCTCGATCGTCTCGTTCATCGGCGCAGCTTAGCGCCGGGCGCCCGCGTCCGCATCACCAGGCGCTGCCAGACCCCGCGCGCCGCAGCACGAAGGGGCTGTCCAGCGCCGGCTGCCCCGGCTGCGGCAACTGCTGCCAGGTGCCGCGGATCTCGCGCCCGCACCGGGCGACAACCAGGTGACCGGTCCAGAAGGCGTACAGGCTTTTGCCGTCGCGCGACTCGTCCAGGTTCAGCTCGCCCTCGTCCAGGTCGCCCGAGGCGATGGAGGTGTGGCCGCCGTAGCTGAACTCGCCGCGCAGGCTTTCGCTGAACTCGGGGTGCTGGCGCAGCAGCAAGGTGCCGTGCTGGCCGAGCGCCGGCAGATCGAGTTCCCAGGCGCCGTAGAGCTGGCGCGCGCCCCAGCGGGCCAGGTCGGGGCAGGCCGGATTGACCGGGCTGGCGGCGGTCTGGGCCTGGGGGGCGGTTTTTGAATCGATCGGGCCTGTAGCGCAGGCGGACAGGGCGCAAGCAGCTATCAAAAAAATAGTATGCCGGACAAACGGCGTGGCGACCGGGGTCGGGCGCGTGCGGCGCGCGTCAGTGCGGGTGGCGGTGGTGGGCATCGGGAAAGTGCGGGTGCGTGTGCGTCAGGGCGTCGTGCCGGTGCCAGTGGCTGTGCCGGGTGCCGGGCGGGACGGGCGGATCATGCCGGTGCAGATGATGCGCGTCGTGCACGTGCGGGTGCTCGTGCGCCAGCGGCTCGTGCGTGTGCTCGTGGCTGTGGCGCTCGGTCAGGTGCAGCCAGATGCCCACGGCCATCAGCGCGCCGGCCAGCAGCAGCGGCACCGTGACGGTTTCGCCCAGCACCACGGCCAGCAGGGCGCCGAAAAACGGCGCGATGCAAAAGTACGCCCCCGTGCGCGCCGTGCCCAGGTGCCGCAGGCCCAGCACGAACCACGTCAGGCTGACGCCATAGGCCAGAAACCCCACCAGCAGCGACGCGGCGACGACGGGCGCGGCCGGCAGCGTGGCCCCCAGCCCGAAGGCCAGGGCCAGGTTGATCGAGCCGGCCGCCAGGCCCTTGACCGCGGCGATCCAACTCGCGTCGGCCAGCGACACCTTGCGCGTCAGGTTGTTGTCCAGCGCCCAGGCCAGGCAGGCGCCCAGCACCGCCAGCGCCGGCCAGGCACCGGCAAAGCGGGCCTCGCCGGGCCAGCTCAGCACCACGGCGCCCAGCGCGATGGCGGCCATGCCCAGCGCAATGCGGCGGTCGAAGTTTTCCTTGAAGGCCAGCCACGCCAGCAGCGCGGTGAACACGCCTTCGGCATTGAGCAGCAGCGACGCGCCCGATGCCGGCATGCCGGTCAGGCCCAGCATCAGCAGCACGGGGCCCGCCACGCCGCCGGCCACCACGGCGCCGGCAAACCAGGGCCACTCGACGCGCGACAGGCGGACCGCCGGCGCACGCCGCAGACAGCGCACGGCGGTGAGGCCCAGCCCCGATCCCAGGTAGAGCAAGCCGGCCAGCAGCCACGGGCTGGCCTGCGCCAGCAGCAGCTTGGCCAGCGGCGTGCCGGCGCCAAACAGCAGCGCGGCGCCCAGGGCGGCGGCCACGCCCGGCTGGCGCAAACCCGTGGTCCATGGCGTGTTCATCGTGGTGCGGCAAAGCGGGCGGATGGCCCTGCACGAGACTCTACGCCGCCTCGCCCGCGGGCGCGACGCCGTCGGCCGTCGCCGCGCGCCGGGCAAATTCGGCGCGCAAGGCCTTGAGCTTTTCGCGCGGGTCTTCGCGCACGGTGGCCGTGTCCAGCGCCATCTCGGCGATGAAGCGGCTGGGCTGCGCGGCCACCACCTCGCGGCCCTTCTTGCGCCGGCGCGTCCAGCTCACGGCCAGGGTTTGCTTGGCGCGCGTGATGCCAACATACATCAGGCGGCGCTCTTCCTCGATGCGCGCGGCCTGCGCGGCGGCGCCCGCGTCCTCGTCGGGGCGAAAGGGCAGCAAGCCTTCGTTGACGCCGGCCAGGATGACGTGCGGCCACTCCAGGCCCTTGGCGGCGTGCAGGGTGGAGAGGGTGAGCACGTTGGGGTCCTGCTCGCGCTCGTTCAGGGTGGAGATGAGCGAGATGGTCTGCGCCACCTCCAGCAGGCTCTTGGGCTCCTGCCGCAGGCTGACGCCGGCCGCGTCCTCGATCTGGCCGCCGCAGCGCCCGGCCATCCAGTCGCAGAAGTCGATCACGTTGCTCCAGCGCGCGGCGGCCTGGGCGGGGCTGTCGGCGCTGTCATGTAGGTGCTGCTCGTAGGCGATGTCTTTCAGCCAGTCGGTCAAGAATGTGCGTGCCGCCTCGTGCCCATGCGTGTGGCCGGCGCGGTGGCGCAAGTCGTTGAGCTGGCGGCCGAACTCGTGCAGGCCGGCGATGGCGCGTGCCGGCAGCGCGGCCGGCAGGCTGTGGGCAAACAGCGCGCCAAACAGCGACAGATGCGCCTTGCCGGCAAAGGCGCCCAGGGCGCCCAGCGTCTGGTGGCCGATGCCGCGCTTGGGTGTGGTGACGGCGCGCAAGAAGGCCGGGTCGTCGTCCTCGTTGATCCACAGGCGCAGCCAGGCGCACAGGTCCTTGATCTCGGCGCGGTCGAAAAAACTCTGTCCGCCCGACACCTTGTACGGAATCTGCGCGCGCCGCAGCGCCTGCTCAAACACGCGCGCCTGGTGGTTGGCGCGGTACAGGATGGCGAAGTCGCGCCAGTCCTTGGCTGTAGAGGTTTGCCGCAGCGACTGGATGCGTGCCACCGCACGCTCGGCCTCGTGCGCCTCGTGGTCGCAGTCCACCACGCGCACCGGCTCGCCCTCGCCCAGCTCGGAATAGAGCCGCTTGGGAAACAGCTTGGGGTTGGGGCCGATGACGTTGTTGGCCGCGCGCAGGATGGAACTCGTGGAGCGGTAGTTCTGCTCCAGCTTGATGACCTTCAGCTGCGGGTAGTCCTGCGGCAGGCGCCTCAGGTTGTCCAGCGTGGCGCCGCGCCAGCCGTAGATGCTTTGGTCGTCGTCACCCACGGCGGTGAAGGCGCCGGCTTGGCCCACCAGCCGCTTCATCAACTCGTACTGGGTGGCGTTGGTGTCCTGGTATTCGTCCACCAGCACATGGGCCAGGCGCGCTTGCCATTTGTGCGCCACCTGCTCGTTATTTTGTAGCAAACGCAGCGGCAGGCCGATCAGGTCGTCGAAGTCCACGCTTTGATAGGCCGTCAATCTCTCTTCGTAGCGCGCCATCAGCAGGGCGGTCTGGCGTTCGCCCTCGCCCTTGGCCTGCGCCAGGGCGGCGGCGGCGTTCAGGCCCGCGTTCTTCCAGCCGCTGATGGCCCATTGCCACTGGCGCGCGGTGGCGGCGTCCGTCGTCGTGCCGCAGTCCTTCAGCAGGCTCAGCACGTCGTCGCTGTCCAGGATGCTGAACTGGGGTTTGAGGCCCAGCGCGGCGCCGTCCTCGCGCAGCAGGCGCACGCCCAGGGCGTGAAAGGTGCAGATCAGCACCTCGCCCGCGGCCTTGCCCACCAGGGCGCGCGCGCGCTCGCGCATCTCGGTGGCGGCCTTGTTGGTGAAGGTGATGGCGGCGATGCGCGCAGGCGCCACCCCGGTCTGGATCAGGCGGGCGATTTTTTGCGTGATGACGCGCGTCTTGCCCGAGCCCGCGCCGGCCAGCACCAGGCACGGCCCGCGCAGGTGGTTGACGGCGTCTTGCTGGGCGAGGTTCAGGCGGTCGGACATGCGGGCGTCGATGATAGCGACCCCTTCGCGCGGCTGCCGAGCAGGAACGTCGGATGCATCGAGCGAGACGCTCGCATTTTCAGCAGATTTCGTGCAGTCCTTCACCGATGCTTGGCGCGGCCATGCATGAAATGCCGCTCTTTGGTGTCCAATCCCGGCGTTGTCGGGACGCTGCGCCGGGTGCGACGCGGCAGTTGAAGTTTTCAGGGATGCAAGAGCGATGAAAAACCCATGGACGCGCGCCGTGCTGATGAGCGCCGTGCTGGTGCTGGGCGCAAGCGCCGCAAGCGCAGAAACTAACTTTCCGGCCACCGTGCAGCTGGGCGGGCAAACCCTGGTGAAGAACGGCCAGGGCACGCGCTATCGGGCGGTGTTCAAGGTGTATGACATGGCGCTGTACCTTCCGAGCAGGACCCAGGATGCGGCGCAGGTGCTGGCCATGCCCGGCGCCAAGCGCGCCAGCTTCGTGGCGTTGCGCGATATCCCGGGGGATCAGTTCGGCTTGTCGTTGGTCAGTGGCATGCGCGAAAACATCAATCCGCAACACGCGGCCGAGGTGGTGCGCCACATGAATGATGTGATTGCCGTGTTCAGCACCGAGACGACGATCAGGGCTGGCCAGAGCTTCCGCGTGGATCACGTGCCGGGCAAGGGGACGTCGTTTTTTCTGGACGACAAGCAAAAAGGTCCCACGGTGGCCAATCCGCTGTTTGCCGAAGCGGTGTTCAGCATTTGGATGGGCCGCAAGCCGGTCGAGACGCAGCTCAAGGACGGTCTGCTTGGCAGAGCGGCCCCGGCCGTGAACGCGCAGTTGTCCAACTGATATCGGCGCCGGGCGAGGGGTACGCCTTTGTTACCCTTGCGGCCTCATGCAAGCGCTCGCCGGCATCTTTGCCGTCACCTTTCCGTTCTTTGCCCTGGTGTTGTGCGGCTATGGGGCCGCGCGCTCGCGCCTGCTGCCGCTGGACGCGGTGGCGGGGCTGAACATGTTCGTGCTGTACTTTGCGCTGCCCTGCATGCTGTACCGCTTTGGCCGCAGCACACCGGCGGCGCAGCTGTTCAGCCCGGCGGTGGCCGGGGTGTGGCTGGCGGTGGGACTGCTGCTGGTGGCGGTGTCGGCGGCGTGGGCGCGCCGGCAGGGCGCCCCCTGGCCCGATGCCGCCATGGGCGCGCTGGTGGCGGCGTTTCCCAACTCGGGCTTCATGGGGGTGCCGCTGATCCTGGCCCTGCTGGGCGAAGGCGCGATGGGCCCGGTGATGGCCAGCCTGCTGGTGGACCTGGTGGTGACCAGCTCGCTGTGCATCGGTTTGTCGCAGTGGGGCGCCGCCGGCGAGCACGGCGTGGCGCGCGCGGTGGGCGGCGCGCTGCAAGGCGTGCTGCGCAACCCCATGCCCTGGTCGATTCTGGCCGGGGCGCTGGCGGGGGCGGTGGGCTTCGATTTGTGGGCCCCGGTGGGCCGCACGGTGGCGCTGCTGGCCGATGCGGCGTCGCCGGTGGCGCTGTTCACGATCGGCGCGGTGCTGGCGCGCGCGCAAATGCAGGCAGCCGTGCCCGCGGCCGCCGCGCGGCCCGCGCTGCAGGACGTGGGCGTGATCACGGTGCTCAAGCTGCTGGTGCAGCCGGCCCTGGTGTGGGCCGGTGCCGCGTGGGCGGTGCGTGCGGGCGTGCTGCCGCAGGCCCTGCTGGCGCCGCTGGTGCTGACCGCGGCGCTGCCCTCGGCCGCCAACGTGTCGCTGCTGGCCGAGCGCTTCGGGGCGGACAACGGGCGCGTGGCGCGCGTCATCCTGTATTCGACCGTGGCGGCGTTTTTCAGCTTCTCGGCCGCCGTGGCGCTGCTGCGCTGACCCGGGGCGCAGCGCGCGTCACTTGCGCGCGGGCTGGCGCTGCGGCGGCAGCGGCTTGGCGAAGTTCATTTCCTGCGGGTTGCTTTCCAGCGACCGCAACTCGGACGCGGGCATGGTGGTGACGGTTTCGCGAATGATGCCGCCGCCGATCACGCTGCCCGACTCCTGGCCGGCCTGGCCGCGCACGCGCGCCTCGCAGTCGGTCTTGTAGAACGGCGGCAGGTTGGCGCAGCGCCGCAGTTCGTTGGCCTGCGCCTGTTCAGGCGTCACGGTGGTGAGCTGGGCGCCGCGGGCATTGCGCGCTTCCATGCGGGCCGCGGCCGGGTCCTGATTGGTTTGCGCGGGCGTCATCTGCGCGAAGGCGGGCAGCGCGAAGGCACTGCACAGCGCGAGCAGGGCGATGGGGCGTTTCATGGACGAACTCCTTTCAAGGTGGCCGCGGCGCAAGGCACAGCGCCCGCGTCCGGGACGATGTCCCACTATAAGCAGTTCGGGCGCGGCGCGCTGTCGGACAAGGCCGCGTGATGCGGCGCTGCCGTTTCCAGGTTCAAAGGCTTTGCGGATCGACGTCCACCGCCCAACGCACGATGGCGCGATGCGCGGGCGCCGCCCGCAGCGCGTGCAGCAGCGGCTGGCACGCGGCCAGCACGCGTTGCAGAGCGGGGCGGTGGGGGCTTTCCAGCAGCATCTGGGCGCGCTCGATGCCGGCCACGCGCTGCACCGCCAGCGGCACCGCCGGGTACCAGCGGACCTGCGCCAGAGCTTCGGCGTGGGCCGCGTCCTGCGCCGGCAGGGCGGCGGCCTGTGCGGCCAGGGCGGTCAGGAAGGCCTGCGCCGCGTCCTGGCTGCGGGCCTCGGCGCGCAGCAGGGCCAGGTGGGTGAAGGGCGGAAAACCGGCCTGCTGGCGCTCGGCCAGTTGCCGGGCGGCAAAGCCGGGGTAGTCGTGCGCCTTGAGCGCGACAAACAAGGGGTGCTGCGGGTGCTGGGTTTGCACCCACATCTGGCTGTCGGCGCCCACGGCCGCGTCGCGCCCGGCGCGGCCGGCCGACTGCATGAGCAGGGCAAACAGCCGCTCGGGCGCGCGAAAGTCGCTGGAGAACAGCGCCGCGTCGGGGTTGATGGCGGCCACCAGCGTCACGCGACGAAAGTCGTGCCCCTTGGCGATCATCTGCGTGCCCACCAGCACGTCCACGTCGCCGGCGTGCACGGCGGCCAGGGCGCCCTCCAGCCGGCCCTTGCCGCGGGTGGAGTCGGCGTCGATGCGGGCGATGCGCACGGCCTCGCCCCCAGGACGCTGCACGCCGGCCAGCAGCTCGGTGATGTGCTCTTCCAGCTGCTCGGTGCCGCGCCCCTGGGTGCCGATGTCCAGGTTGCCGCAGGCCGGGCAGGCGCGCGGCACGCGCTCGGTCAAACCGCAGTGGTGGCAACGCAGCGTGCGGTCGATCTTGTGGAACACGCGGTAAGCGCTGCAGTGCGGGCATTCGCTTTTCCAGCCGCAGTCGGCGCAGTGCAGCACCGGCGCCCAGCCGCGGCGGTTGAGCAGCAAGAGCGCCTGCTCGCCGCGCGCCACGCGCTCGGTGATGGCGGCCAAGAGCGGCGGGGCGATCAGCGTGCCCTTGGGCTGGCGGCCCATGTCCACGCGCAGCACGCGCGGCAGGCCGGCGTGCTCGCCCGCGGCGCCCACGCGGTGGGTCATGGCCAGGCGCTGGTAGCGCCCCGCGCCGCCCTCGGCCACGGGCGCGCTGGCGTGCCAGCTTTCCAGCGATGGCGTGGCCGAGCCCAGGATGACCTTGGCCCCGCTGATGTGCCCCCGGTACAGCGCCAGGTCGCGCGCCGAATAGCGGGCGCCCTCTTGCTGCTTGTAGCTGGCGTCGTGCTCCTCGTCCACCACGATCAGCGCCAGGTGCGGGATGGAGGCCAGCACCGCCACCCGCGTGCCCAGCACGATGCGGGCTTGGCCGGTGTGCGCCGCCAGCCAGGCCTTCAGGCGCTGCGCGGGCGTGAGGCCGCTGTGCAGGCAGGCGATGGCGGCGGCGCCAAAGCGCTCGGCAAAGCGCGCCTGCAGCTGCGGGGTGAGGTTGATCTCGGGCACCAGCACCAGCACCTGGGCGGCGGCGCCTTGCGCCAGCGCGGCTTGCGCGGCGTGCATGTACACCTCGGTCTTGCCGCTGCCGGTGGCGCCGAACAGCAGGAAAGGGCCCGGATTTTGGTCGATTTCGGCCAGGGCCAGCGTCTGCTCTGCGGTGAGCGCTATCGTTTTTGATTGATGTGCCGGGGCGTCGGCGCCGGCCGCGGGTGCACGCTTGAGGCGCCTGGCCATCTGCACCGCGTCCAGCGTGCGCAGCTGGGGCGGCAGGGCGGCCAGCGCCACCTCGCCCAGGGCGCGCTGGTAATAGCGGGCGGTGAAGGCGACCAGCGCACGCCAGGCGGCGTCCAGCGCCGGCACGTCGGCCAGGGCGCCGGCGATGGCCCGCGTGCGCTCGGCCAGGGCGGCGGGCGGCGGCGGCTGCGCGCACCACACCACGCCCAGCACCTCGCGGCGGCCCAGCGGCACGCGCACCAGGGTGCCGGGCGGCAGGGGCTGCGCGCTGCGGTAGGTCAGCGGCTCGGCCACCGAGCTGTGCGCCGGCGTGGGCACGGCGACCGCCAGCCAATGGGTTTGGGCGGCCGCATCCGGGCCGCAATCGACTTTCAATTTCAGCCCTAAGTGCTTGATTCGAAAACCGCTTGGACAGTCATGCCCAAAATCTGTGGATAATTTTGTTGAAAACCCGCGGAAACCGGCCGCCAGCCCTTGCCAATCAAGGCTTTCAACGGGTTGCCCATCCAAGCGGCATGGTGTTGCATCCAATAAAATCAATCACTTGCAACGCTTTCGGGGGTGACCGCCGGCCGCCGAGGAAGGCGCTCCGAATTTGTGCATAAGTCAATTCCGGCACGTCGTTTTTTTGCTTCAAACGCTGGATTTTTCGACTTGACGAGGGCCGCGGCGTGCGCTAGCTACCCCGCCGCGCGCAAGCGCCGCGAATCGGCATGCACCTCGTCCACCAGGTGCGCCACGTGCTCGGGCGGCGTGAACTGGCTGATGCCATGGCCCAGGTTGAACACGTGGCCGACGCCGCGCGTGGCCGCATCGGCGTGCGGCGGGCCAAAGCGCTCCAGCACGCGGCGCACCTCGGCGCGGATGGCTTCGGGCGGCGCGAACAGCACGTTGGGGTCGATGTTGCCCTGCAGGGCGGTGGGTTTGGGATGTTCCAGGTCCGATGCGGCGCTGGCGCTTGTGGAATGAGCGTCACCAGCTATCGAATTTGTAGTGCCTGGACGCTCCAGCACGCGCCGCGCGCGGCCCAGGTCCATCGTCCAGTCCAGGCCCAGCACGTCGCAGGCCAGCGCTTGCATGTCGTGCAGCCACAGCCCGCCGCCCTTGGTGAAGACGATGCGCGGCACCACGGCGCCGTCCACGCCGGTCCGTTTGAGCTGGCCCAGCACACGCGCCGTATAGGCCAGGCTGAAAGCTTGAAATGCCCCGTCGGCCAGCACGCCGCCCCAGCTGTCGAACACCATCACGGCCTGCGCGCCGGCGTCGATCTGGGCGTTGAGGTAGTGGGCCACGCTGTCGGCGTTGACGGCCAGCACGCGGTGCATCAGGTCGGGCCGGGCGTACATCAGCGTCTTGACGTGGCGATAGTCCGAGCTGCCGCCGCCCTCGACCATGTAGCAGGCCAGCGTCCAGGGGCTGCCCGAAAAGCCGATCAGCGGCACGCGGCCGGCCAGGGCTTTGCGGATCGACGTGACGGCATCGAACACGTAGCGCAGCCGATTCATGTCGGGCACGGCCAGTTGGTTGACGGCCGCCTCGTCGCGCACCACACGCTCGAACTTGGGGCCCTCGCCCTGCTGGAAGGACAGGCCCAAGCCCATCGCGTCGGGCACGGTGAGGATGTCGCTGAACAGGATCGCGGCGTCCAGCGGGTAGCGCGCCAGGGGTTGCAGCGTGACCTCGGTGGCGAAGTCCACGTTCGTAGCCAAGCCCATGAAGCTGCCGGCGCGCGCGCGCGTGGCGCAGTACTCCGGCAGGTAGCGGCCGGCCTGGCGCATCAGCCAGACGGGGGTGTGGTCGGTGGCCTGGCCCAAGCAGGCGCGCAGGAAAGTGTCGTTTTGAAGCGGGGCGAAGGTCATGGGGCGATTGTCTCAGGCGCCGACCCCCACGCCTCGTGGCGCTCGCTCCCGCGCCAGGCGGCTACTTCTTGGCCTGAAAGCCGCTGCACCAGCCCTTGGCGTTGACGTCGAAGCCGGGGAACAGGGCGCAGGGCCCGTAGGCGTCGCCGGCCTTGCCCTGGTAGTGCACGCAGGCCAGGCAGTCCTGCCCCGCCTTGTGCGGCGCCGGGGCTTTGGTGTCGTCCTCGACGTAGTTCAGGGCCTTGGCGGTGGCGTTCTTGTCCACGCTCAGGTGTGGCAGCGCGGCCCAGGCGCGGCGCGGCAACGAGCCCAGCAGGACGGCCGCGGCGGCCGCGAGCTGGAAGAAACGACGACGATCGGAAGTGACTTCGAATTTCATGTGCGTGCTCCTTGGCAGGCCTTGCATCCAGGCACTGCGGGGACCAGCGTACGGCGCTTGACGGGTGTCAATGCGGCGCGCCAGCGGTAACCACGCGCGCGGCATCTGTATTGGCTGCGTTTGCCAACGTCCGGGCGCAAGACCTCGACCCCGTCGCGGCGCCGCTCACGCCTGGGCCGGCCGGTGCACCGCAACGCCGGCCATCACCAGCGCAATGCCGAGGCCGTCGCGCGCACTGGGAACCTGCGCCAGCACCAGGGCCGCGATCAGCGTGGCGGCGGCCGACCTGGAGCGCATCATTGACTCGATGATCCCTTGGGCCATGACCAACACGGCCATCGTGCAGTCGTCGCCGGTCCGGCCCCGGCCGCCGCCGATCGTGCCGCCCGCCTAACGCCGGCCCTGACCGAGAACCCGGCCATCCACGCGGGTGCCGTACAGCGAGTACTCGCTGTCATGAAACTGGGCCCGGGTCTGCGCCACGTCGCCGGTGAAGCGCGGGTCCTGCGGGCGCTCATGGCTGTTCATGAACGTGGCCACGTCCCAGGCTTGCTGGTCGGTCAGGGTGCCGCCCAGGCCCAGCGGCATGTTGGCCTTGATGAAGCCGGCGGCGTTGTTGGTGTTGGCCATGCCGGCGCCCCAGTTGAAGGACCGCGCGCCCCACAGCGGGGGAAAGACCTGCACCTCGCCCGCACGCTGGCCCTGGCCGTCTGCGCCGTGGCACAGCGCGCAGTGGGCTTCGAAGACGGTTTGGCCGCGTGCCCGGTCGGGCGCCTGAGACGGTTTGTCCAGCTTGAGAAAGCCCGCGCCGGGCAGGCGCTCGCCCACCGGCGCGCCCTTGGCCATCCAGTACGAGTAGGCCTCCAGCGCCACCAGCACGTCGTCGCCGAAGGGGGGCGCCTTGCCGTTCATGCTGTAGGTGAAGCAGCCGCGCAAGCGTTCGGCAAAGGTGTCGACGTGTTTGGTCTTGTTGCGGTAGGCGGGGTACAACAGATAGGCGCCCCACATGGGCGCGGAGTCGGCCAGGCGCCCGGCGTCGAGGTGGCAGTTCACGCAGTTGAGCGCGTTGCCGACGAACGCCTTGGCGTTGACGCCGGTGTGCAGAAAAATCCGCTCCCCGGTGCGAATCACCTCGCCCATGGGGGTGTCCGCAATGTCGTCGGCTGCCGGCGGCCGAAAGCCCGTTTGACTCGCCCCGGATGCGGATCGGCCGGTGTCGGCCTGCGCCGCTGTGGCCGCTTGCGCGGTTGCCGATACTGGCGCGGAGGCCGATGCTGGCGCGGAGGCCTTTGCGGATGCAGGTGCCGCAGCCGAGGCGGTGGCATCGGGGTCGGACGCGGCTGCCGCGGGCGGCGACGCAGGGGCCGGAGCCGAAGCGGCATCGGTCGTGGCGGGGCGCATGATGCCGGCAACGCGCATGTCGAAGACCGCCACGACAATCAGCAGCAGCAACACCATCAGGCTGGCGAACCAGACCAGCCCCTGGACCGAACCGAGCCGCGTGCGGCCGAAGCGGCGTGGTTCAGCTTGGGTGTGCGGGTTTTGTTGGGACGACATCCGCGCTCCGGCTCAGGGTGTGGCGGCGCTTGCAGGCCGCTGCGCGTAGTACTGCGCGACGGCGCTGATGTCGTCGCGACTCAATTTCGTGGCGATGCCCTGCATCAGGCCCAGCGGGCCGGGCGGACGTTGACCCCGCTTCCAGGCGTCGATCTGCTCCTGCATGTAGGCCGCGCCGAGCCGGGCAAGCGCCGGAAAGTGCTCGCCCACGCCGGCGCCGCCCGGTCCGTGACAGGCGTTGCAGGCCGGGATGCCATCGGCCCAGCGGCCGCGCTCGGCCAGCCATGCGCCCTTGTCCTTGGGATCGGCCATGCCTGGCTTGGGCGCAATGCCCGAGGGCAGGCTGGCAAACCAGGCGGCCACGTCGGCGCGCGCCTGCGCGTCCAGGCCCTTCGCAATGGGGGCCATGACGGCGTTGGCGCGCGTGCCTTCGGCAAATGCCTCCAGTTGCGCCCGTGTGTAGGCGGCGCCGTTGCCGGCCAAGGGCGGGAATGCCCCGCTGCCCTCGCCCTTGGCGCCGTGACAGGTCGCGCACGCCGCCACGGCGGGCGGCAGGCCGGTGGCTGAAATGGAGGCGCCCTTCCGGGCGTCCGCGGTGACGGCTGACACAGCGGGGCAAAAGCTCGCCAGCCCCACGGCGACCCATGCGAAGCGCCAACGGGAGACCCGCGTTTCAACGGAGGGCGGTGCGTGGTTCATGGCCTCGATGTCTGATGCGATGCATCGATCTTAGGCGACCCGGCTGCGTCGTGGTGTAGGCCGAATCCCCCAACGGCGTCGTGCCGGCCCGGGCGTGCCTGGCCGGCGTGGCGTCGTGCTCAGCGCGCCAGCACCGGTGCCAGCGCCACGCCGGTGTGCGTGCCCGCGCGCACCACGTCCTGCGGCGTGCCGGCGGCGACGATGCGCCCGCCGCCGGCGCCGCCTTCGGGGCCCAGGTCGATGATCCAGTCGGCCTCGGCGATCAGGTCCAGATCGTGCTCGATCACCAGCACGCTGTGGCCGCCATCGACCAGGCGGTGCAGCACGCGGATGAGCCTTTCAACGTCCTGCATGTGCAGGCCGACGGTGGGCTCGTCCAGCACATACAGCGTGTGCGGGGCCTTCTGGCCACGGCGGGTTACGTCGTCGCGGACTTTTGACAGTTCGGTCACCAGTTTGATGCGCTGCGCTTCACCGCCGGATAGCGTGGGCGAGGGCTGGCCCAGGGTGAGGTAGCCCAGGCCCACGTCCTGCAGCAGCTGCAGCGGGTGCGCGATGGCCGGCATGCTGGCGAAGAAGCCCACGGCCTCGTCCACCTCCATGCGCAGCACGTCGCCGATGCTCTTGCCGCGCCAGGTGACGGCCAGGGTCTCGGGGTTGAAGCGCGCGCCGTGGCAGGCCTCGCAGGGCACCTTGACGTCGGGCAGAAAGCTCATGGCGATGGTGCGCATGCCCTGGCCTTCGCAGCTGGTGCAGCGGCCGGCGCCGGTGTTGAAGCTGAAGCGCCCGGGCAGGTAGCCGCGCGCCTTGGCCTCCAGCGTTTCGGCAAACAGCTTGCGGATGGCGTCCCAGAAGCCGATGTAGGTGGCGGGGCAGGAGCGCGGGGTTTTGCCGATGGGCGTCTGGTCGACTTCGAGCACGCGGTCGATGCCCTCGAAGCCGCGCAGGCCGGTGCAGCCCACCAGCGGTGGCGCCTTGCCCGCGTCCATGGCAGCGCGCCCGGCCTGGGTGCTGCGCTGGCCGACCCAGGCGGCCACGTTGGCCAGCAGCACGTCGCGCGCCAGCGTGGACTTGCCCGAGCCTGAGACTCCGGTGATGGCGACCAGGCGGCCCAGGGGGACGCGGACGTCGACGTCTTGCAGGTTGTGCAGCTTGGCGCCCGTGAGCGTGAGCCATCGGGTTACTCCCTCTCCCTCTGGGAGAGGGTTGGGGTGAGGGCCGACGGCCTGTCTAGCGGCAGCGGTCTTTTTCAAGCCCTTCTTGACCCTGGCGCTTGCTGATATTGCGGTGGGCGCTATCAAATCAGAAGTATTGATGCCTGTTGTTGCTGGCTGCGCGGTGCTTGTGGCCTGCGCCGCGCCCCCACCCCCGCCCTCCCCCAAAGGGGGAGGGGGCAAGACCGCACGACGTGCTTGCAACGGGTGGCGCATGGCATGCAGCAGATAGCGCCCGGTGGCCGAGTCGGGCGCGGCCTGCACGTCGGCCACGCTGCCCTCGGCCACCAGCCGCCCGCCACGCAGGCCGGCGCCGGGGCCGATGTCGATCAGGTGCTGGGCGGCGCGGATGGTGTCCACGTCGTGCTCGACCACGACCAGGGTGTTGCCCTTGTCGCTCAGATCCTTCAGCGCGTGCAGCAGGATGCGGTTGTCGCGCGGATGCAGGCCGATGGTGGGCTCGTCCAGCACGTAGCACACGCCTTGCAGGTTGCTGCCCAGCTGCGCCGCCAGGCGGATGCGCTGCGCCTCGCCGCCGCTGAGCGTGGGCGCGCCGCGGTCGAGGGTGAGGTAGCCCAGGCCGACTTGTTCGAGGAACTGCAGGCGACCCTGGATTTCGGGCAGCAGGTCGCGCGCGATGTCGGCGCTGCGGCCGGCGAGCTGCAAGGTGTTGAACCACTGGTGCAAGTCCTTGACGGACAGGCGGGCCAATGCGGTGATGGAGACGCCGCTGCCCTCACCCCAACCCTCTCCCGCAAGCGGGAGAGGGGGCAAGAGCGCCCCTTGGTTTTGCTCCCTCTCCCCCGCGGGGAGAGGGTGGGGGTGAGGGTGCTCCCTCCCCCTTTGGGGGAGGGTTGGGGTGGGGGCCAGCGGCGTGTCCATGGTGACCGCCGCTGGCCCCCCTCCGAGCCTCGGTGCGGGCAGCGAGACGCCGCCGCCCTTCAGGCCGTCCCCTTGCACACTGGCGAAAGCGGAGCCGCGGCCTTCAGCCCCAAAGGGGGGAGGAGCAAAGTCCAGCAGCACCGCGCGCGCGATCGCGTTCAGCCGTGTGCCCTGGCACGTCGGGCAGGGTTGGTCGGCCAGGTCCTCCACCTCGGGCTCGGCAAAGCTCTGCTCGCGGCCCTTCTCGTCGGCGGCCAGCACCGAGTCGTCCAGCGCCTTGCGCTGCTCGCGCGTCAGCTTGACGCCGGTGCCCACGCAGTCGGGGCACCAGCCGTGCTTGCTGTTGTAGGAAAACAGGCGCGGGTCCAGCTCGGCGTAGCTGGTGGCGCACACCGGGCAGGCGCGCTTGGTCGAGAACACCTCGACGCGGCCGATGCGCGCCGTCGATGCGCCCGTTTCCATCGCGTTGCGCAGGCCGGCGATGTCGTGCAGCACGTGCACCACGCCCTTGCCGTGCTCCAGCGCGCGCGCCAAGGATTCGCGCAGCTGCGCCTCGTTGCCGGGGGTGACGGGCAGGCTCATCACCGGCAGCTCGATGGTGTGCTCCTTGAAGCGGTCGATGCGCGGAAAGCCGGTGGTGGGCAAGAACTCGCCATCGACCCGCAGGTGCGTGAAGCCGCGCGGGCGCGCCCAGTCGGCCAGCTCGGTATAGACGCCCTTGCGCGCGACGACCAGCGGCGCCAGCAGCCCAATGGTCTGGCCGCGATAGCGCGTGAGGATTTGGGCGGCGATGCGCTCGGGCGTCTGCGGCTGCACAGCGGCGCCGTCGTGCACGCAGTGCTGCACGCCCAGCTTGACGAAAGCCAAGCGCAGAAAGTGCCACACCTCGGTGGTGGTGCCCACGGTGCTCTTGCGCCCGCCGCGCGACAGGCGCTGCTCGATCGCCACCGTGGGCGGAATGCCATACACCGCATCCACGTCGGGGCGCCCCGCCGGCTGCACGATGGAGCGCGCGTAGGCGTTGAGCGACTCCAGGTAGCGCCGCTGCCCCTCGTTGAACAGGATGTCGAAAGCCAGCGTGGACTTGCCCGAGCCCGACACGCCCGTGACCACGCTGAATTGGCCGCGCGGCACCTGCACGCTGAGGTTCTTCAGGTTGTGTTCGCGCGCCCGCAGGATCTGGATGGCGCCTTCCCCCTGGCTTGCTCCCTCTCCCTCTGGGAGAGGGTTGGGGTGAGGGCCGGCGGCGGTCGATGGGGATACGCCGCTGGCCCCCACCCCTGCCCTCCCCCAAGGGGGGAGGGTTTCAGCGGCCTTCAGCACGCCGTGGCTCAGTGCCGCCTCGTAATCCCGCAGCGCCGCCCCCGTGTGCGACGTGGGGTGCTGCGCCACATCCGCCGGCGTGCCCTGCGCCACGATGCGCCCGCCCGCGTCGCCGCCCTCCGGCCCCAGGTCGATCAGCCAGTCGGAGGCAGCGATGACGTCCAGGTTGTGCTCGATCACGATCAGCGAGTGACCCGCGTCCAGCAGCTTCCTCAGCGCGCGCATCAGCTTGGCGATGTCGTCGAAGTGCAGGCCGGTGGTCGGCTCGTCGAACAAAAACAGCTGGCCCTTGCGCGCCATGGCCTGGCGGCTGGCACTTTGATTGCGCGCTGCCTCGGCCAAGTGCCCGGCCAGCTTCAGCCGCTGCGCCTCGCCGCCGCTCAGCGTGGGCACCGGCTGGCCCAGGCGCACATAGTCCAGCCCCACGTCCACGATGGGCTGCAGCGCACGCACCACGTCGCGGTCGCGCGCGAAGACCTGCACCGCCTCGGCCACGGTCAGCTCCAGCACGTCGGCCACGTTGAGCAAGCGCGCCCGAAAATTGGGGTCAGATGACAATTTCTGGCTGCTGCCCAAGGCGGCCAGCGCGTCGGCGGCTTGCTGCAAATCGTGATTTGACGCCGATTTTCGGTCGATGCGCACCTCCAGAATTTCGGGGCGATAGCGCTGGCCGTTGCAGTCGGGGCAGCGCAGGTACACGTCGCTCAAGAACTGCATCTCCACGTGCTCGAAGCCCGAGCCGCCGCAGGTGGGGCAGCGCCCGTCGCCCGAGTTGAAGCTGAACTTGGCGGCGGTGTAGCCGCGCTGGCGGGCCAGCGGCGCGTCGGCGAACAGCTTGCGAATGGCGTCCCAGGCGCCGACGTAGCTGGCGGGGTTGGAGCGCGCGGTCTTGCCGATGGGCGACTGATCGACGAACACCACGCCACTCAATTGCTCGGCGCCCAAGAGGCGCTCATGCGCGCCGGGTGACTCAGTGGCCTGGCCGAAGTGGCGCATCAGCGCGGGCGCCAGCACGTCCTGGATCAGCGTGGACTTGCCCGAGCCCGACACACCCGTCACGGTGACCAGGCGCTGCAAAGGAAAGGCGACGTCAATGCCCTTGAGGTTGTGCTCGCGCACGCCTTCCAGGATCAGGCGCGGCGTGTTGTCCTGTACCAGGCGGCTGAAGCCCAGGCCGATGGACTTGCGCCCGCCCAGATAGGCGCCCGTCAGCGTGTCGGCGCCGCGCAGGGCGTCGGGCGTGCCGTCGAAGACGATGCGGCCCCCCGCCGCGCCGGGGCCGGGGCCGAAGTCGAGCACGCGGTCGGCGGCCAGCATGACGGCCGGGTCGTGCTCGACCACCACCAGCGTGTTGCCGGCGTTTTTCAGGCGCTGCATGGCCTGGGTGATGCGATCCATGTCGCGCGGGTGCAGGCCGATGCTGGGCTCGTCCAGCACGAACAGGGTGTTGACGAGGGACGTGCCCAGCGCGGTGGTGAGGTTGATGCGCTGCACTTCGCCGCCGCTGAGCGTGCGGCTTTGGCGGTCGAGCGTGAGGTAGCCGATGCCGACGTCGCAGAGGTATTTCAGGCGGGTCTGGATTTCGTCCAGGATCAGCTTGCGGGCCATCGCATCCGCGCCGTGGGTGTTGGGGCGGTGGCCCTCACCCCGGCCCTCTCCCGCAAGCGGGAGAGGGAGAAAGTCGTCCCCGGCTGTTGCTCCCTCGCCCCTCTGGGGAGAGGGCTGGGGTGAGGGGCCGGCGGCGTCTGCAGGAGGCGCTGCCGGCCCCCACCCCAACCCTCCCCCAGAGGGGGA
>JAFEEB010000046.1:43866-50649 GCA_018241325.1 Pseudomonadota bacterium
GCACAGGCCCGGCAGCGCCTCCAGTTGCGCGCGCGTCCACGCCACGCCCTGCGGCATGAAGCGCCGCGCAGGCTCCAGCACCGCATCGGCATCCTCCTTCGACCCCACGCGCCACAGCAGCGATTCAGTCTTCAGCCGCGCGCCGCCGCAGTCGGGGCAGGGCGTGTAGCTGCGGTATTTGGACAAGAGCACGCGGATGTGCATCTTGTAGGCCTTGCTTTCCAGGTACTTGAAGAAGCGCCGGATGCCGTACCACTGCTTGTTCCACTGCCCCTCCTTGAAGCTGGGCGTGCCCTCGATCACCCAGTGCCGCTGCTCGGGCGTGAGCTTGTTCCAGGGCGTGTCGCGCGGAATGCCGGCGGCCTCGGCGTGGCGCATCAAATCGTCCTGGCATTCGTGCCAGGCGGGGGTCTGGATGGGCTTGATGGCGCCGGCGCGCATGGTCAGTTTTTCGTCCGGAATCACCAGGCCCCAGTCCACCCCGATCACGCGGCCGAATCCGCGGCAGGTCTCGCACGCGCCCACCGCCGAGTTGAAGCTGAACATCGAGGGCAGCGGATCGCCGTAGCGCAGCTCGCTCTCGGGGCAGTGCAGGCCGGTGGAAAATTTCCACAGGTCGGCATCGCCTTGCTCTCGCAGCGCGTAAACGCTCATGCGCCCAGCCCCGCGCAGCAGCGCCAACTCAATGGCTTCCACGGCGCGCGATTTTTCGACGCTGCCGATGCGAAAGCGATCGGCCACCACATCCAGAACCTTGACGGCCCCCACGCTCCCCGCTGCGCGTGGTTCGCTGCCCCCCGAGGGGGCGCTCGCTTGCTTGGGGTGGCCCGGCGCGGCGCTCGTTGCTCGCTCTTCGGTGCGCTCGGCCTGCACGCGCGTGAAGCCCGCGGCCGACAGCCATTGCTCCACGTCGGCGGCGGTGGCGCTGGCAGGCAGCTCCACCGCGAACGTGACAATCAATCGGGGGTCTTGGGCCATGGCGGCACGCGCCATCAACTCCGCATAAATCGTCTCCGGCGTGTCGTGCCGCACCGCCAGCGCGGTCTGGCGGTCGAACAGCTGCCCGGCGCGCGCAAACAGCAGCTTCAGGTGGTCGTTCAGCTCGGTCATCGTGCCGACGGTGGAGCGCGATGAGCGCACCGGGTTGGTCTGGTCGATGGCGATCGCTGGCGGCACGCCCTCGATCTGGTCCACCGCCGGCTTGTCCATGCGGTCGAGAAACTGGCGCGCATAGGCGCTGAAGGTCTCGACGTAACGGCGCTGCCCTTCGGCGTACAGGGTGTCGAACACCAGGCTGGACTTGCCCGAGCCGCTGACGCCCGTCACCACGGTCAGCTCGCCGGTGCGGATGTCCAGGTCCAGGTTCTTGAGGTTGTGCTGTCGCGCGCCGCGAATGCGGATCAGGCCGTGCGTCATGTCGGGTCCATTCAAAAGGGGCCCGAAGATTCTAGGGATGCTGGGGCGGCATCATGGCCGCAGGGTCATGCGGGCAAGAGCAAAAAAACAGCCGGACGCAGAGGACGCAAAGATGACGCAGAGGACGAAAAAAAACAAAAATTTTGAAAAATTCGACGGAAACCAAGGTGTAATGGGCGTGACGCACTATCGTTTTGGAAGTCATCCAATTGAAGTTTTTTGCGTCCTTTGCGAATTTTTTGCGTCCTCTGCGTCCGGCTGTTTCGGCTGTTCGGATCGTTCAATTGCTCGCCTTGCGTTGCGCATCGTAGGCATCCACGATGCGCGCCACCAGCGGGTGGCGCACCACGTCGCGGCTGGTGAAGCGCGTAAACGCCAGGCCCTTGACGCGCTTCAAGACGCGCTCGGCGTCGATCAGGCCGCTGGTCGTTCCCTTGGGCAAATCGATCTGGCTCACGTCGCCCGTCACCACGCACTTGCTGCCAAAGCCGATGCGCGTCAAGAACATCTTCATCTGCTCGGGCGTGGTGTTCTGCGCCTCGTCCAGGATGACGAAGGCGTGGT
Source organism: Pseudomonadota bacterium (assembly GCA_018241325.1). GTDB lineage: Bacteria > Pseudomonadota > Gammaproteobacteria > Burkholderiales > Burkholderiaceae_C > Ottowia. The sequence goes on from JAFEEB010000046.1 coordinate 45,847, forward strand.
TGAGCGTGCGCCCGCGCATGAAGGCCAGCGGCGCGATCTCGAGTTGCGCGCGCTCGAAGGCCTTGGTCACGCGATCGAAGCCCATCAGGTCGTACAGCGCGTCGTACAGCGGGCGCAGATACGGATCGACCTTTTGCGCCAGGTCGCCCGGCAGAAAGCCCAGGCGCTCGCCGGCCTCCACCGCCGGGCGCGTCAGCAGGATGCGCTGCACGCTCTGGCGCTCCAGCGCATCCACGGCGCAGGCCACGGCCAGAAAGGTCTTGCCGGTGCCGGCCGGGCCGATGCCGAAGGTGATGTCGTGGCTGGCGATGTTGTCCAGGTACACGCTCTGGTTGGGCGTGCGCGCCTTCAGGTCGGCGCGGCGCGTGTTCAGCAAACGGCTTCCGTCGGCGGCCTCGAGGTCCGCGCGCTCGTCGCCCGCCAGCATCAGTTGCACCGTCTCCGCGTGGATGGGCCGCGCGGCGATTTCGTACAGGGCTTGCAGCACGGTCAGCGCGCGCTCGGCGTGCTTCTTGCTGCCCTCGATCTTGAACTGCTCGTGGCGGTGGGCGATGGCCACCTGCAGGCCCGCCTCGATGGTGCGCAGGTGCTCGTCCAGGGGGCCGCACAGGTGGGCCAGGCGGGTGTTGTTGGGTGGGGTGAAGGTATGGCGCAGAATCACCCGGGCATTGTCTCGCAAGGCGCGCCAGCGCACCGCATGCTACTCTTTATATAGCTCGACGCGCCCAAGACAAAAGGGCGCGGCCATCATTTATCATCAAGCTCCGCGCCGCACCTGGCGTGCCAACCCCCGGATGAATCGCTCGTGATCGGACGCCTGTCGGGCCTCTTGGCCGAAAAATCCCCGCCGCAAATCCTCATCGACTGCCAGGGTGTGGGCTACGAGGTTCATGTTCCCATGGGCACCTTCTACAACCTGCCGGCGCTGGGGGAACGGGTCACGCTGCTGACGCACTTCGTGGTGCGCGAGGACGCGCAAATCCTCTACGGCTTCGGCACCCCGGCCGAGCGCGACGCATTTCGGCAGCTCGTCAAGATCAGCGGCGTGGGCCCGCGCACCGCGCTGGCCGTGCTGTCGGGCCTGAGCGTGGCCGATCTGGCCCAGGCCGTCGGTGCGCAGGAGGCGGGGCGCCTGGTCAAGGTGCCCGGCATCGGCAAAAAGACCGCCGAGCGCCTGCTGCTTGAACTGAAAGGCAAGCTGGGGCCCGACCTCGGGGCTCATCCGGCCGCGCTCGCCCCGGATGACAACAGCGACATTCTGCAAGCACTTGTTTCATTAGGTTACACTGACCGCGAGGCCCTTGCCGCCGTCAAGGCCTTGCCAAAAGAGGTTGGCGTCAGCGAGGGCATCAAGCTCGCCCTGAAGGTGTTGACAAGGTAGGGATCTTCCGAGTCCCTCGGCCCGGTGGACGGCACCCGCTCCTGCCGCGTCGGTGGGTTGCAGGGCACGGCCGAAGGCGGCAGCAGCTGGAGCGCCATCGTCAACAAGCAGATGGTGGGCCGGCTCTAGGGCGGCAGCTCCAGATGCACCGGCTCGGCCGCCGATGCATACGGCCGCTTCGATCTGGCGCACGCCGCCGCACTCAAGACCCGGCTGAATCCGGCGACGGCCCCCGCGTCGACACCCGAGGGCGGGCTGCCTTGGGCCCATCGCTGCTACAACGCCAAGACCAACGCGCACTTGTGCACCACCAGCGCGGCCGAGCGCGACCAGGTGATGCAAACCCTGCGGGACTTCAATTTCGAGGGTGTGGCTTACCATGTGTGGCCCGCCCCCTGAGCGGCGAGTCGCCCCGCGACAACAGGAGAATCGACCCATGCGAATGAACGCCTTTGCCTGGCCCCTGGCGCTGGGCTCCCTGCTGGCCCTGTCGGCCTGCAACAGCACCGGCGCGCCGGCGCAGGCGCCCGCCGCTGCCGCAGCGCCACCGGATGGGGCGACGCAACTGGACAGCGGCCAGCCGCCGCGCAACCAGTGCAATGCCCAGGCCGTGCAGTCGCTGGTGGGGCAGCCCTACGGCGCCGGCACGCTGGCGCAGGCGCTGGCCGCGGCCGGCGCCGACACCGTGCGCATGCTGCGCCCCGACAGCATGATCACCAAAGAGTACCGAGTCGGGCGCCTGAACGTGGTGGTGGATGCCGCCACGGGTCGCATCGTCAGCGTGAACTGCGGCTGAGTGCGCCGGGCGGCGGCCGGCCGTGTTCGCGCAGGCCAGGGCTCTTGGGCACAATGCCGCCCAGGAGCCCTTCATCATGAAACACCTTCACGCCCTTTGGACGGCCTGCGCCGCCAGCTTGATCCTGTCCGCCTGCGGCGGATCGGACTCGCCCGCACCGCCGGCACCCGCACCCGCACCGACGCCGGCGCCGGCGCCAGCCCCCGGGGTGACCGATCGCATCGAGCCGCTGGACACCGCGGGGCTCAAGCAGGCCGCCGCCACGCTGGCCGAGCCTTCGCCCACCAGCCGCCTGCCGGCCGACGCCGTGGTGCCGCAGATCGTGCTGGGCCCCTTTCAAGCGCCCAAACAGGCCGTGGTGGCCGCCAAGGGCGCGCCCCTGCAGATCGGGCTGGCGCGCGCCGTGGACGCCACCGCGCAGGCGCCCGCGCTGGCCGCCCAGTTGCGCTGGCGCCGGCTGGCCGACGGCACGCAAGTGGCTGCGCTGGCTTTCTCGTCGGGCGGCGCGAAGGCCATCCGACTGGGCTTGCAGGTGCTGCAACTGCCGGCGGGCGCCGTGCTGCGCTTTTACGGCGCGGCCGGCTCGCCCGCCGTGGCCTGGTCGGCCGAGCAACTGGCGGCCTGGCAGCGCGCCAACGTGCAGGGCGGCCAAAGCCCGGAGGCGGCCCGCACCGTGTGGGGCCCGGACACCGCCGGCCCGCTCAGCACGCTGGAGCTGCAACTGCCGCCGGGCGCCACGCCGGCCGAGCTGCAACTGGCCGTGCCCCAGCTGTCGCACTTCACGCAGACCGTGGAGCAGGCGGCGGCGCTCGCGCAAGACCCCAACATCGGCCGCGCGGGCGCGTGCACGCTGGACGTGATGTGCTCCCCTCAGCTCGATGCCGAAAGCCGCTCCGTGGCGCGCATCGTGTTCACCGAGGCGGGCAGCAGCTTTCTGTGTACGGGCACCTTGCTCAATGACGCCCGGGGCAGCCGCACGCCCAATTTCCTGACGGCGGCGCACTGCATCTCCAACGCCGACGGCGCGGCCAGCGTGATCAGCTACTGGTTCTTCCGCGCCGCATCCTGCAATGCCTCGCCCGCGCTGGACCCGGCTGCCGTTCAGGTCACCGGTGGCGCGCGCCTGCTGTTCACCGACTCGGGCGTGGACAGCACCTTGCTGCAACTCAATGCCCAGCCCCCCGCCAACGTGGTGTATGCCGGTTCGTACTTCGGCAGCTCGGTTGCGCCCGGCACCGGCATCGTGGGCGTGTCCAACCCATCGGGTGACTTGCAGAAGTACAGCGTAGGCAACATCGCCGGCTACGCCAATTGCGACAGCAGCACCTGTGCGGGCGCGACGGTCGATTCCGGCTCGATGTGGCAAGTCGGCTGGACGCAAGGCACCACCGAGGGCGGCAGCAGTGGCTCGGCCATCTGGACGCAGCTGGGCGGCAGCACGCGCTACGTGGTGGGCGCGCTGCACGGCGGCAGCGCCAGTTGCCAGAACCCCCGGGGCGCGGACTTCTTCGGGCGCTTCGACCGGGCGTATTACCGCGGCATCGGCAGCTGGCTGACCCGTTGATCGGTCGGACGCGGCCCGCGCGTCACAATGGCGGGCATGAGCATCACGGTTGACGATTTCGCCATGCCCGCCGGCAGCGCCGCGCCGCGCGTGGTGTCCAGCGCCGCCGCCTCGCCGCGCGAAGAGGCGCAAGAGCGCGCGCTGCGCCCCAAGCTCCTGGACGAGTACGTCGGCCAGGCCAAGGCGCGCGAGCAGCTCGAAATCTTCATCGGCGCGGCGCGCAAGCGCGGCGAGGCGCTGGACCACGTGCTGCTGTTCGGCCCGCCCGGCCTGGGCAAGACCACGCTGTCGCACATCATCGCGCACGAGTTGGGCGTGCAGCTGCGCCAGACCAGCGGCCCGGTGCTGGAAAAGCCCAAGGACCTGGCCGCGCTGCTGACCAGCCTGGAAAAAAACGATGTGCTGTTCATCGACGAGATCCACCGCCTGAGCCCGGTGGTCGAAGAAATTTTGTACCCCGCGCTGGAGGACTACCAGATCGACATCCTGATCGGCGAGGGCCCGGCCGCGCGCTCGATCAAGCTCGACGTGCAGCCCTTCACCCTGGTGGGCGCCACCACGCGCGCCGGCATGCTCACCAACCCGCTGCGCGACCGCTTCGGCATCGTCGCGCGGCTGGAGTTCTACACGCCGGACGAGCTGGCGCGCATCGTCACCCGCTCGGCCGGCTTGCTCAAGGTCGAGACCGACGCCGAGGGCGCGTTCGAGATCGCGCGGCGCTCGCGCGGCACCCCGCGCATCGCCAACCGCCTGCTGCGCCGCGTGCGCGACTACGCCGACGTCAAGGGCGACGGCCGCATCACCCGCGCGCTGGCGCACGACGCGCTGGCCATGCTCGACGTGGACCCCGAAGGGTTCGACCTGATGGACCGCAAGCTGCTGGAGGCCGTGATCCAGCGCTTCGACGGCGGCCCGGTCGGGCTGGACAACATCGCCGCCAGCATCGGCGAGGAGGCCGGCACCATCGAGGACGTGATCGAGCCCTACCTGATCCAGCAGGGCTACCTGCAGCGCACGCCGCGCGGGCGTATCGCCACACTGGCGGCGTACCGGCACCTGGGG
>JAFEEB010000047.1:0-2041 GCA_018241325.1 Pseudomonadota bacterium
CGCTCGAATTTCTCTTTTGCCATTTCAGTTTCTCCAAAGAGCCATGCCTGTGTTCAGGTTTAACGTCTGCACCCGATTGCTGAATCATCCCGCACAGGGCAACGGGACGGCACCGGGTCGCAGATTACGAAACTATTGATTTGATAGCTGCCTGCGCTTGATAGACAAGCGCTGGTGGCCAGTCTGATTGATATTTCTTGGGGTGGCCGAGCAAAACACGCTTTGCTGTTTTGGTCCGGCACCCGTCCAGTCAGAGGTGCCCGAGCAAACCATGCTGCGCTGGTTTGGTCCGGCACACTGATCATTATTTTGCCCTTGCCGCCACGATCGCCTCGGCGACGTTCTTCGGCGCTTCGGCGTAGTGCTTGAACTCCATCGTGTAGGTGGCACGGCCCTGCGTCATGGAGCGCAGCGTGGTGGCGTAGCCGAACATTTCGGACAGCGGCACCTCGGCCTTGATGGCCTTGCCGCCGCCCACCATGTCTTCCATGCCTTGCACCATGCCGCGGCGGCTGGACAAGTCGCCCATCACGTTGCCGGCGTAGTCTTCGGGGGTTTCCACCTCGACCGCCATCATGGGCTCGAGGATGACGGGGCTGGCCTTGCGGGCCGCTTCCTTGAAGCCGAAGATGGCCGCCATCTTGAAGGCCTGCTCGGACGAGTCCACGTCGTGGTAGGAGCCGAAGGTCAGCGTGACCTTCACGTCCACCACGGGGTAGCCCGCCAGCACGCCTGCGGTCAGGGCCTCGACCACGCCCTTTTCCACCGCCGGGATGTACTCGCGCGGCACCACACCGCCCTTGATGGCATCGACGAACTCGAAGCCCTTGCCGGACTCTTGCGGCTCCAGCGTGAAGACGACGTGGCCGTACTGGCCCTTGCCGCCCGACTGGCGCACGAACTTGCCTTCGACGTCGGTGACGGTCTTGCGCACGGTTTCGCGGTAGGCCACTTGCGGCTTGCCGACGTTGGCCTCGACGTTGAACTCGCGCTTCATGCGGTCCACGATGATTTCGAGGTGCAGCTCGCCCATGCCGGCGATGATGGTCTGGCCCGATTCCTCGTCGGTGCGCACGCGGAACGAGGGGTCTTCGGCGGCCAGGCGCGACAGGGCCAGGCCCATCTTTTCCTGGTCGGCCTTGGACTTGGGCTCCACCGCCTGCGCGATCACGGGCTCGGGGAACACCATCTTCTCGAGCATGATGGGCGAATCCACGTCGCACAGGGTTTCACCCGTGGTGACGTCCTTCAGGCCCACGCAGGCCGCGATGTCGCCGGCGCGAATTTCTTCGATCTCGATGCGCTCGTTGGCGTGCATCTGCACGATGCGGCCGATGCGCTCCTTCTTGCCCTTGACGGCGTTGAACACGGTGTCGCCCTTGGACAGAACGCCCGAGTACACGCGCACGAAGGTCAACTGGCCGACAAAGGGATCGGTCATCAGCTTGAAGGCCAGGGCCGAGAACTTCTCACCGTCGTCGGCCTTGCGCGACAGGTGCTTGTCGTGGTCGTCCGGGTCGGTGCCGTCCACGTCGGGAATGTCCACCGGCGAGGGCAGGTAGTCGATCACGGCGTCCAGCATGCGCTGCACGCCCTTGTTCTTGAAGGCCGTGCCGCACAGCATGGGCTGGATCTCGGTGGCGATGGTGCGCGTGCGCAGGCCGAGCTTGACCTCTTCCTCGGAGAGGTCGCCCTCCTCCAGGTACTTGTTCATCAGCTCTTCGCTGGCTTCGGCCGCGGCCTCCACCATGTTCTCGCGCCACTTCTTGGCGTCGGCGGCCAGCTCGGCCGGGATGTCCTGGTAGTCGAACTTCATGCCCTGGGAGGCTTCGTCCCAGATGATGGCCTTCATCTTGACCAGATCGACCACGCCCTTGAAGCTGTCCTCGGCGCCGATGGGGATCACCACCGGCACGGGGTTGGCCTTCAGGCGCAGCTTCATCTGGTCATAGACCTTGAAGAAGTTGGCGCCGGTGCGGTCCATCTTGTTGACGAAGGCCAGACGCGGCACCTTGTACTTGTTGGCCTGGCGCCAGACCGT
>JAFEEB010000047.1:2091-22041 GCA_018241325.1 Pseudomonadota bacterium
AGCACGCGCATCGAACGCTCCACCTCGATGGTGAAGTCCACGTGCCCGGGGGTGTCGATGATGTTGAAGCGGTGCTCGGGGTAGGACATGTCCATGCCCTTCCAGAAACAGGTCACGGCCGCCGAGGTGATGGTGATGCCGCGCTCTTGCTCCTGCTCCATCCAGTCGGTGGTGGCGGCGCCGTCGTGCACCTCGCCCAGTTTGTGGGTAACGCCGGTGTAGAACAGGATGCGCTCGGTCGTCGTGGTTTTGCCAGCGTCGATGTGCGCCGAGATACCGATGTTGCGGTAGCGCTCGATGGGGGTTTTGCGTGCCATGATTTTCTTTCCTTAACGGCCAATGGCCCGCCCACCGCGATCGGCAGGTCGGGCCGCAGGCCTTCAATACGGGATGCTGCGCCTTTAGAAGCGGAAGTGGCTGAAGGCCTTGTTGGCTTCGGCCATGCGGTGCACCTCATCGCGGCGCTTCATCGCGCCACCACGGCCTTCGGTGGCTTCCAGCAGCTCGTTGGCCAGGCGCAGGGCCATGGATTTTTCGCCGCGCTTGCGCGCCGCTTCCTTGATCCAGCGCATCGACAGCGCCAAGCGGCGGATCGGCCGCACCTCGACCGGCACCTGGTAGTTGGCGCCGCCCACGCGGCGGCTCTTGACCTCGACCATCGGCTTGACGTTGTTGATGGCGACGGTGAACAGCTCCAGCGGATCCTTGCCGCTCTTCTTTTCCATGGTCTCGAGCGCGCCGTAGATGATGCGCTCGGCGACGGCCTTCTTGCCGCCTTCCATGATGACGTTCATGAACTTGGACAGTTCGACGTTGCCGTACTTGGGATCCGGCAGGATTTCACGTTTGGGGACTTCGCGACGACGTGGCATTTCTTACCTTTCAATTTGCTTCAGTTGGCAAGTGAAGTGATCGCTCACCTGTTTTGCTTGCCGCGCAGATTCATCAAAACCTGCACTTACTCGACCCGAACACCGGGTCACTTCGCTCGCTGCGGGCCGCCATCTGGCCAGCCTTCGAGCACCAAAAAAACAATGATGGATCAGGCCTTCTTCGGACGCTTGGCACCGTACTTGGAGCGCGACTGCTTGCGATCCTTGACGCCTTGCAGGTCCAGCGAGCCGCGCACGATGTGGTAGCGCACACCCGGCAAGTCCTTGACCCGGCCGCCGCGCACCAGCACGACGCTGTGCTCTTGCAGGTTGTGGCCTTCGCCGCCGATGTACGAAATGACCTCGAAACCGTTGGTCAGACGCACCTTGGCGACCTTGCGCAGCGCCGAGTTCGGCTTTTTCGGCGTGGTGGTGTACACACGCGTGCACACACCGCGGCGCTGCGGCGAGTTTTGCATCGCCGGGCTCTTGGACTTGGTCGTCTCGACCGTCCGCCCGTGACGCACCAGTTGACTGATGGTTGGCATGAATATCCCTAAAACGTGAAAACACGTGGCATCCCACGTGGGTGACCGCACCGCCTGGCAAGCAAGCCGCGCGCTGATTTCCCGCAAGGCCTTGTGCCAGCACCCTCAAAAAAGCGCCATGCCAAAGGCCTCCCAAAGCGGGAAAAGCCTTAAATTATATGCCGAGCGCGCTCAGCTGACAAGCACGGGATAATTGCGGGGTGAATTTTCCCAAGCAACGCATCGTGGTGGGCCTGTCCGGCGGCGTGGATTCGGCCGTCAGCGCCTGGCTGCTCAAGCAGGCCGGGCACGAAGTCGTGGGCATCTTCATGAAGAACTGGGAAGACGATGACGACAGCGAATACTGCTCGTCCAACCAGGACTTCATCGACGCCGCCGCCGTGGCCGACGTGATCGGCATCGAGATCGAGCACGTCAACTTCGCCGCCGAGTACAAGGACCGGGTGTTCGCCGAGTTCCTGCGTGAATACCAGGCGGGCCGCACGCCCAATCCCGACGTGCTGTGCAACGCCGAGATCAAGTTCAAGGCCTTTCTGGACCACGCCATGCGGCTGGGGGCCGACAAGATCGCCACCGGCCATTACGCCCGAGTCCGCTGCGTGGCAGCGGACTCGGGCGAGCCCCGTGGGCAAGACGGAACATCACGCGCGAGCGCGCATGATGGCGCCCGCGTCCGCCATCAACTGCTCAAGGGCCTCGATCCCGGCAAAGATCAGAGCTACTTCCTGCACCGCCTGAGCCAGGCCCAGCTGGCCAGGACGCTGTTTCCCGTGGGCGAGCTGCACAAGAGCGCCGTGCGCCGCATCGCGGACGAAATCAAGCTGCCCAACGCCAGGAAGAAAGACTCGACCGGCATCTGCTTCATCGGCGAGCGGCCGTTTCGAGAGTTTTTGAGCCGCTACCTCAAGACCCAGCCCGGCCCCATCAAGGACGAGCGCGGGCGCACCCTCGGCCAGCACGTGGGCCTGTCCTTCTACACCCTGGGCCAGCGCCAGGGCCTGGGCATTGGCGGCGTGAAGGACAAGGGCGCGGCGCGCGGCGGCGGGGCGCACGCGCCCTGGTTCGTGGCGCGCAAGGACATCGCCGCCAACACCCTGGTGGTGGTGCAGGGGCACGATCACCCGTGGCTGCTGTCGCAGCGCCTCACGTTCGACGACTGCGCCTGGGTGGCCGGCACGCCACCCGCCGCCGGCGCGCACACGGCCAAGACGCGCTATCGCCAGCAGGACGCCGCCTGCCTGCTGTCCGCGGACGACCCGCCGGACACGTTCGCGCTGGCATTTGCCCAGCCCCAGTGGGCCGTCACGCCGGGCCAGAGCGCGGTGCTGTATGACGGCGAGGTGTGCCTGGGCGGCGGCGTCATCGCCACGGCGTCGGCCTTGCCGCAGCAGCCGGCACCCGCACCGGCGGCGCTTCAGGCCTGAGCCTCAACCCCCGCGCGACAGGCCCTCGGCCGCAGCCCGGCGGAGCACGCCGGCCACGATGCGGTCGCAGCGCGCGCCATCGAAGGCAAAGGCGTCGCCCAGCGTGGTGTCGATCTGGCTGGCCAAGCCCTCGCGCAGCAGGCTGCGGGCGCGAAAAAAGCGCGTGCGCACGGTGGCCTCGGGGATGGCGAGCGCCTGCGCCACCTCCTCCACGCTCAGCTCCTGCACCGCACGCAGCATGAAGACGGTGCGAAACGCGTCGGGCAGGCGGTCGATGCGCGACTCCAGCAGCCGGCGCAACTCGGCGCGCATGGCGGTGTTGTCGGGCCGATGGTCGGGCGCGTCGGTCAGCGCGGCCTGAATGGCGGGTTCGGGCGAGATCATGGCGGCGTCCAGTGGAATGACGGGGGCCTGCTTGCGGCGCAGGCGGCCGAAGGCCTCGTTGGCGACGATACGCACCAGCCAAGTGGACAGCCTGGCGTCCGCGCGAAAGCTGTCCAGCGCCCGCCAGGCGTGCAAATAGGCTTCCTGCACCACATCTTCGGCCTCCGCGTCGTTCTTGACGATGCTGCGCGCGGTGCGAAACAGCAGTTGGTTGTGGCGGCGCATGATGGCCTCGAAAGCCGCTTCATCGCCTTGCGCGCCCCGCACCGCCAGTTCGGCATCCGGCGTCTGGGCGGTGATGGCGGCGGTGATGGGCACAGGGGCTTGGCGCTGTGCGTTCAACATGGGTCTCTCCTTTGCGGCATTGGATGCGGTCAGCGCGCGCGGCGTTCCGGATTGTGGCCTTAGCCCCGCTCGCCCAGCAGGCTCAAAAATTCGCGCCGCAGCGTGGCGTCCTTCAAAAACGCGCCGCGCATCACCGAGTTGTGCATCATCGCGCCATCGTCCTTCACCCCGCGCCAGTGCATGCAAAAGTGGCTGGCCTGCATCACCACCGCCAGGCCGTCGGGGCGAATGCGCCGCTCCAGCGCGTCGGCCAGCATCACCACTGCTTCTTCCTGGATTTGCGGGCGGCCCAGCACCCATTCGGCCAGGCGCGCGTATTTGGACAGGCCGATCAGGTCCGACGCGGCATTGGGCAGCACCCCGATCCACACCTGGCCCAGGATGGGGCACAGATGGTGCGAGCAGGCGCTGCGCACCTTCAGCGGCCCCACGATCATCAGCTCGTTCAGGTGCGACACGTTGGGAAATGCCGTGACCGCTGGCGCCGCGGCGTAGCGGCCGGCAAACACCTCGCGCACGAACATCTTGGCCACGCGCCGGGCGGTGCCTTGCGTGTTGTGGTCGTTGTCGGTGTCGATCACCAGCGCGTGCAGCACCTCCTGCATCCGGGCCTGCACCTCGTCCTGCAGCTCGCCCAGCTCGCCGTCTTCGATGAAGTCGGCAATGTTGTCGTTGGCGTGGTAGCGCTGGCCCGCCGAAATCAGACGATCGCGAATGCGATCGGACGCCGGCATGCGGGCGGCGATGTCTTCGGTGGCGAGCCGGGGCGGGGAAACTTTGGCGAGCATGGCGGGTTCCGGGTCATCTCCCTCCGGCTGGAAAGAGCGTTGCGATGCAGCAGAAGAACCAGAGGCCCGTCAGGCCCCGGCTGCCGTCCTGCCCATTGGATGGGGCGTGCGCGCGCGGCGTTCCGGCGCGAGTCCGCGCGCCGGGACTTTGAAAGAAATCAAGCTGCGACGCCCGCCCAGCAAGCGCGAACAGCTATCGAATCAGGGGTTATTCAGGGCGCGCGATCGCTGCGGCTGGCCGTGATCGACATCACGGGCGCGGCCTCGGGCGCCAGCAGCGTGCCCTGGCGCCAACCCTTCCAGCTGGCCATGGCCAGCAGCACGATGACCAGGCTGGCCAGCGCCAGCGCCACCATGGCCAGCGCCTGCAAGCCGTCGCTCAAGAACGCCAGGCGCAGCGTGAGCGCGGCAAACGCCGCCAGCGGAAAGCCCAGGGCCCAAAAGCCGATGCCAAAGGGCTGCGCCAGGATGCGGCGCATCAGCGGCGCGCACCACAGCAGCGTCAAGAGGGCCACACCCCAGGCCATCCAGGCCAGCACGGGCGAGGCGCCCAATTGCAGCGCACCGCTGCCGATCAGCGCCGGCGGCGTGACGGCGATGAAAGTGGCCGGCAGCAGGCGCTCGGGCCACAAACCCTGCGTGGCGATGCGCGCCAGCAGCAGCGCCAGCACCACCGGCCACAGCAGCACACCGATGCCGAACTGCGCGGCAGCCCAGCCGCCCGCGCCCAGCGGCACACCGGCCAGCGGCGCCAGCACATTGCCCACCACCGGGATGAACAGCACCGGCGTGAGCGCGGCGGCGTTCAGCCCTTGCTCGCGATCGGCGCGCAGCCAGCGCCCCATCACCCACAGCGTGACGGCCAGCTGCATCAGCGAGCCCGCCCACCACAGCACGGCCAGCGCCGCCGATGTGCCGAACAAGGACACCCCGGCCGTGGCCAGCAGCAGCACCGACACCGGCACCGCCCCCAGAAAGGCGTGGCGCGCCGGGTGCGCCAGCTCGGCCGCCACCGCCTCGGCCTGCACCTGCCAGCGAACCCAGGACAGCACCGCCAGCGCCACGAAGGCCAGCGCCGCCACGCCCGCCAGCACCAGCGCCACGCCGGCCGCCGCGTCGCCCAGCATCGGCATGGCCTGCAGCCAGGCCAGCGACAGCCCGGCCACGCTCATGACGATGGCGAACCCGTTGAAGGACAGGTGCTTGAGGGCATCCGATGGGTGGGGCATGGGTCGATCCAATCGGCAAAAAAGCCATCTCGCGATGGCTTCTTGCGGGTGCGCGGGAGGTGAAGGGGCCGTCAGAACGGAATGTCGTCGTCCATCCCGCCAAAGCCCGCGTCCGAGCGGGCCGCTTGCGGCGCCGGGGCGGCCGCGGGGCGCGCAGCGGCGGGCGGACGGGCCGCGGGGCGCGCCGGCGCGTCGTAGCCGCCGCCGGCGTCGTCGCCCGCAGGGGCGCCCATGCCCTGGCGGCTGCCCAGCATCTGCATCTGGTCCACGCGCACTTCGGTGCTGTACTTGTCCTGCCCGTCCTGGCCCTGCCACTTGCGGGTGCGGATGCTGCCCTCGACGTAGATCTGGCTGCCCTTGCGCAGGTATTGCCCGGCGATCTCGGCCAGCTTGCCGTTGAACACCAGCCGATGCCACTCGGTGTGCTCGCGCGGCTCGCCGCTTTGCTTGTCGCGCCACTTGTCGGTGGTGGCCAGCGTCACGTTGGCCACCTGGTCGCCGCTGGGAAAGGTGCGCATCTCGGGGTCGCGGCCGAGGTTGCCGACGAGGATGACTTTGTTGACTGAGGCCATGGTGGTGAAGTTTCGCTGTGAAAGACGCCGGCCCGTCGACCGGCAACGCCTGCATTGTGCCGCAGAGCGTCGCCGGTGCGCCTTCCGCGTCAGTGCCGCGCGGCTCCGTGCCCTCGCATGCGTTGGACACCCAGCGCCGCAGCCAGCAAGGCCAGCAGGCCCAGCGCCCATTCGCCCAGGGTCGGCACCGGGGCCGGTGCGGCGACCAGCGTGAGCACCACCGAGCCGGCGCCACCCGGCTGAGCCGCGGGCACCGGCGTGCCGTACACGCCACCCGCCCCGCCGGCACCTCCGCCCGCCGTGGCCGTCAGGCTCTGCACGGTGCCCAGATAGCAGGAACCACCGGCTCCGCCGCCGCCAGTGGCAGTGGTGCCATCTGCGCCGGCCGTACCCGCCGCTCCCGCAGTGAAACCGCCGCCGCCGCCGCCGCCGCCGCCGCCATCCGTAGCGCCCGGGGTATTCCCTGTGGCGCCGGTCACACCGGTTGCGCAAGCGGGTGCCGAGGCTGCGCCCGCAGCGCCCGCGCCGTTGCCGCCGACCTCTGAATAGCTGCCACCGCCGCCGCCGCCGCCGCCGCCAGCCTGCAGCACGATGCCGGCAACCGACACGCTGCTGCTGCCGCCACCGCCGCCGCCCGAACCGCTGGCATTTGCGGTACCAGACTGACCACCCGCGCCGCCCGCACCCTGGCCATTGCCGCCAGTACCGCCGGCAGGGGGATTGCCGTCGCTGTCGGATGTGCCGGGCCCACCCGATCCGCCGACGACGATGGTCACCGTGTTGCCGGGCGCCACCGCGATCGTCCCGCTCAGCAACGCACCCGGACCGCCAGTACCGCCTGTACCGCCGGTGGTGTTGCCAGATATGTCATACCCGCCGCCGCCACCGCCGCCGCCCGCCACCGACACGCTGATGGTGCTGACGTCCGGCGGAACGGTGTAGCTGTAGGTGCCGGGCGTCGTGTACGGCGCCGGCTGCGTCAGCGCGAACGCGGCGTTCGACCCCAACGCCGTCAAGCACAACAGCCCGGTTGCCATGGGCCTTCCAATGCGAAGCTTTTGACCGATCATCCTGTTTCCCTCCCTGGGGCAATCGTGAATTGAACCCCGAATCTTGTACCGGCCCCGCGTGCCTTGTCAACGATCAAGCCGTCACGCGTTCAGGGGGCGGCGCTGACACCGCGGGCACCGATTGCGCCCAGCCCAGCACCAGCCACAGCGCCACCAGCACCGAGGTGCCGCTCAGCACCGCCGCGTAGCCGCCGCTTTTCAGCAGCCAGCCGCCCAGCGCGCCGCCGGTAAACAGGCCCAGCGATTGCAGCGTGTTGTACACCCCCAGCGCCGCGCCGCGCGCGTTGGCCGGGGCCAGGCGCGAGATCAGGCTGGGCTGGCTGGCCTCGACCAGATTGAAAGCGACGAAGAAGAAGAACATCACGCCGCCCATCGTCCACAGCCCCGGCGCCTGCGGCGCGAGCCACAGCAGGGCCAGCTGCACCAGCAGCAGCAGCGCAATGCCGCCGCGCAGCACGGCGCGCATGTAGCCGCGCCGCTCCAGCGCAAACAGTCCGCCCATCAGCACGAAGGAAGCCAGCACCGCCGGCAGATACAGCTGCCAGTGGTGCGCCTTGGGCAGGCCGGCGCCCACCAGCAGCTCGGGCACCACCACCCACATCGACATCTGCACGGTGTGCAGCACGAACACGCCCAGGTCCAGCCGCCACAGCTTGGGGTGCAGCCACACGTCCTGCAGGCGCCCGCGCGGCTCGTCCTTGTGGCGCACGGGCTCGTCGGGCGTGGCGCGCAGCACCACCACCGCCCCGCCCACGGCCAGCAGCGCCGTGAGCCAGAACAGGCCCGACAGGTGAATGACCCCGGCCAGCGGCGGCGCCACCACCAGCGACAGCGCAAACATGCCGGCAATGCTGATGCCCACCGCCGCCATGGCCTTGGTGCGCACTTCGTCGCGCGTCAGGTCGGCCAGCAGCGCCGTGACCGCCGCCGACACCGCGCCCGCGCCCTGCAGCGCGCGCCCCACGATCAGCATGTGGACGTTGGGCGCCAGCGCCGCCGCCACGCTGCCCAGGGCAAACACCACGAGGCCGGCCACGATCACCTTCTTGCGCCCGATGCGGTCGGACGCCAGGCCCAACGGCACCTGCATCACCGCCTGCGTCAGGCCGTAGATGCCCATGGCCAGCCCGATCAGCGCCGGGTCGTCGCCGCCCGGATAGCGCGCCGCCTCCAGCATGAACACCGGCAGCACCAGGAACAGGCCCAGCATGCGCAGCGCAAAAATGCCGGCCAGCGACTGCGTGGCGCGGCGCTCGTCGGCCGTCATGCGGTGGGCGAGCGGGGTGGAGGGGGAAGAAGTGGAAGCAGCAGCAGACATCGCCAGACAGCGCCGCACAAAAGTCGCGGCGCGAAACGGTCAAGCGGGGTATTTTCCGCCATCGGCCATTTGATAGATTCGGTGACCATGAAAACCACCCGAGTCTTGCGCCTTGCCGCCCTGCTGCCGATCTGCGGCGCCCTGCTGGCCGCCTGCGCGCAGCCACCCATGAGCGCTTCCGCCACCCCCAACGCCGCCGCCCAAAAAGAGCTCAAGGCCTTCCCCGCCACCCTGGCCGGCCACCAGCGCTACGTGATCGAGCTGCCCGCCCTGCCCGACGAAGACGCGCACAAGCTGGAGCTGATCGGCGGCAAGGCGATGACCGTGGACTGCAACGCCCGCGGCATGGACGGCCACTTCGAGCCGCGCGACGTGCCGGGCTGGGGCTACACCTACTGGGTGCTGCAAAGCAAGGGCCAGGTGCGCAGCACCCTGATGGCGTGCCCGCCGGACAGCGCCAAGCCCGGCTTCGTGCCCGCCGAGCCGCTGCTGGTGCGCTACAACAGCAAGCTGCCGGTGGTGGTCTTCGTGCCCGAGGGCATGGCGCTGCGCTGGCGGGTGTGGAGCGCGGGCGCGACGCAGGACGCCACGGCGCGCTGACGCGCCGACGCGCTTGGGCGGCGCCTCGGGCTTTCACGTGGCCAACGCGCTGGCCAAGAAGTAGGGCCGCACCGGTCGGACCAAGAGCGCGCCTGCCGCCAGCAACGGCCCCCGCGCATGCAAACCCGCGCGTCCCGGCGCGCTGGGCGAACCGCCACGCGACGCGATAACGCAACGGGCATGGGTTTCTTTCGTGAAAAAAGTCATAATCGACGAATTCACACGAAAGTTCGCATTCCCATGAAATCTCACCGTTCCTCCGTGGCCGCCGCCGTGCTGGCCTTCGCCGCCCTGTGCCTGGGCGCACCGGCCCATGCCGCGCCCAGCGCGCCCGCGTCGGCGGCCGCGTCCGCCGGCCTGCTGTTTGCCGTGAGTGAAGGCACCTCGGGCGGCGGCAGCGCCGTCACCGACGAACAGATCGCCGCCAAGTACAAGCCGCTCACCGACGTGATGCAGCAGGCCCTGGGCCAGCCGGTGCGCGTGAAGTACGTGCGCGACTTCCGCGCGCTGGACGAGGGCATGAAGAGCGGCGCGTTCGATCTGGTGATCGCCCGCCCCAGCGACTACCCGGCGCGCGGCGTGCGCGACTACGGCTACCGCGCCGTCACCGCCACGCGCCCCGACGGCCACTGCCTGCTGGTGGTGCCCAAGGACTCGCCCTACAAGACGATCGAGGACGTCAAGGACATCAGCGGCAAGCGCCTGATCCTGCCCGAGGACGTCGCCTACATGACCACCTTCTGCACCGCCGAGCTGCGCGACCGCGGCCTGCGCGTGCAGCCCGAGCAGACCTACTACGTGCGCGAGCAGGCGGTGATCCCGTTTTCGCTCAACAACAAGCTGGCGCAAATCGGCGGCATCGCCTCGTACTCGGGCGCCGCCAAGAAGCTGGACAAGGACGGCCTGCGCGTGCTGCACACCAGCCGCGCCCAGCCCTTTCTGCCGCTGATCGCCGGGCGGCGCATCGCGCCCGAGCAGGTGGCGGCCCTGCGCGCCGGCATGGTGGCGCTGGCCGAAACGCCGCAGGGCGCCAGCCAGCTGGCCGCCATCGGCCTGAAGAACTTCGACACCGACCCCCAGCCGCGCCTGCTGGCCCTGCTGCAATGGCTGGAGGCCAAGACCCCCGCCGCGCGTTGAGCCCGCGCCCGGCGCGCGCCGCCCAAAAAGCCATCACCCCGGACGGGCGGACCCGGCCGGGGTGATGCAGGCGATGCGGCACGGCGGGCGATCCGGCCCGCCGACGGACGTCAGGCGTTTTCGCCGACGGCCACGCGGTAGCCGCGGGCGATCGCCTCGCGCGTGGCGGCGCGCACTTCAGCGCGGCTCATGGCGGTTGGCGCGGCCGGCGCGGCTTGCGCGCTCAGTTCGCCGGCGGCGGGCAGATGGCGGGCGGCATCGGCACGCACGTCCTGGCGCTGCACGCTGCTGGCGGCCAGCGCGGTCTCGTTGAAGAAGGGGCCTTCGCCGGCGGCCGGTTGCAGCGAGGCGGCAAACGCATTGCCCGACAGCAGGACGGCGGCGGCAGCAGCGGCGATGGAGGCGTTGAACTTGGTCATGATGGCTTTCCTTTTCAAAACGGTTTCAATGAATGGCTCGAGGCCGGTTCCGGTTTCGAAGGTCGGCGCTTGCTGCCTTCGATGGAACGTAGTTTGCGACGATCAACCGGTTTAAAAAAGTACCATCGAGTGATTTGACTGTTTCAGATATGGAAAGAATTGCGCGACGCGCCCACGTCGCGGCACAGGCGGCCCGCCCCCGCTATTGCAGCGCGGCCAGCCGCTCGGGCGTGCCCACGTCGGTCCAGGCGCCGGCGTAGATCTGGGCACTGACCTGCCCCGCCGCGATGGCACGGCGCAGCAGCGGCGCCAGCGGCGCGGCCACGCCCTGCGGGTTGCCGGGCGCGATGTCGCACCAGGGCGGCTCGAACAGCGCGCGCCGGTACAGCGCCACGGTGCTGAAGGTGTACATGCCCCCACGCTCCCCCGCTGCGCGAGGTCCGCTGCCCCCCGAGGGGGCCCACCCGCCTTGGGGCGGCCCGGCGGCGGGTGTCGTACTGCCCCCACGCTCCCCCGCTGCGCGAGGTCCGCTGCCCCCCGAGGGGGCCCACCCGCCTTGGGGCGGCCCGGCGGCGGGTGTCGTACTGCCCGCCGGCGCCTCGTTCAGCGCCAGGCCGTCGGCGCCGATGCCGAAGTCGCCCGCCGGGTTGTGCGCCGGGTTGGGCACCAGCCACAGGTGCGCCAGCCGGCCGCTGGCGGCAAAACGCGCCGCCGCAGCGGGGTCGAAGCGGAAGTCGGGCGCAAAGATGTCACCCGCCAGCACCCAGAACACGTCCTGGGCGCCGGGTGCCAGCTGCGGCAGCGCGCGGGCGATGCCGCCCGCCGTCTCCAGCGCACGGCCGAAGTCGCGGCCCTCGGACGAGAAGCGGATGGCGGGCCAATCATTTTTTGATAGCTGCTCGCGCCCATCCAGCAAGCGCTGCGGGCCAAAATGGCTCTCAATTTGCTCGCCCAGCCAGGCCGTGTTGACCACGATCTCGCGCACGCCGCCGCGCGCCAGTGCGTCCACCCACCACTGCATCAGCGGGCGCCCGCGCACCGGCAGCAAGGGCTTGGGCGTGTGGTCGGTCAGCGGGCGCATGCGCTCGCCGCGGCCGGCGGCCAGGATCAGCGCGCGCGGCGCGGGGCAGGCGTCCAGGGTCATGGCGTGACTGTAGAAGATCGGCGGCGCACGCTGGACAGCCGCGCCGCACCGACTTATTATTACGCTTGTAATAACGCCAGGAGCCCGCCATGCACATCCTCAAACTCACGCAGATCGGCAATTCGGTGGGCGTGATCCTGCCCAAGGACGCGCTGTCCAAGCTCAAGCTGCAAAAGGGCGAATCGGTGTTCCTGACCGAGTGCGCCGACGGCTTCATCCTTACACCCTACGACCCGGCGCTGGACGAAGAGCTGAATGCGGGGCGGGAATTCATGCGCGAATACCGCGACACCTTCCACCAGCTCGCCAAATGACTTCGCGCTGGATCAGCAAGCCAGCGCTGCTGCTGCTGCACGCCGAAAGCCTGGCCGAGCACGGCGGCAGCCCCGGCATCCGTGACGAGGGACTGCTCGACTCGGCCTTGGCGCGCCCGCAAAACCTGGTGGCCTACGGCCAGCCCGACGTGGCCGCGCTGGCCGCCAGCTACGGCTGGGGCATTGCGCGCAACCACCCTTTCATCGACGGCAACAAGCGCGCCGCGCTGCTTTCCGTTGGCCTGTTTCTGCACCTGAACGGCTGGCGCCTGACCGCCAGCCAGGCCGACACCACGCGCACCATGCTCGCCCTGGCCGCCGGCGACCTCCCTGAAGACACCCTGGCCGACTGGCTGCGCCGCCACGCCGCGCCGCGCGGCTGAGAGGCTGAGAGTCTTTTGAGCCGCCAGCGGGGGGCAAGCCGCACCTATCATTGCCCGCCATGCCCCCGCCGCCCGACCTCGCCGCCGCAACCGACCCCGCAGACACTGCCCACGCTGCCGCCGCCGCCTTCATCGCCCGCTGGTCCGGCGTGCGCGCCAGCGAGCTGGCCACGGCGCAAAGCTTCGTCCTCGACCTGTGCGAGCTGCTGGGCGTGGCCAAGCCGCACCCCACGCCCGATCAGGACTACATGTTCGAGCGCCCCGTCACCTTCGCGCACGGCGACGGCTCCAGCAGCGCCGGGCGCATCGACTGCTACCGCCGCGGCGCCTTCGTGCTGGAGGCCAAGAAGCTGCACGCTGCCACCCACACCAAGGGCTTCGACGACGGCCTGCTGCGCGCCCGCAGCCAGGCCGAGGGCTACGCGCGCGCCCTGCCCGCCTTTGAAGGCCGCCCGCCCTTTCTGATCGTGGTGGACGTGGGCAACGTGATCGAGCTGTACGCCGAGTTCAGCCAAAGCGGCGCCACCTACACGCCGTATCCCGACCCGCGCAGCCACCGCATCGCGCTGGCCGACCTGGCGCGTGCGGACGTGCGCCAGCGCCTGGCGCGCATCTGGCAAGACCCGCACAGCCTCAACCCCGCGCGCATCAGCGCCCAGGTCACGCGCGAGGTGGCGGCGCTGCTGGCGCAACTGGCCAAGTCGCTTGAAGCCAGCGCCGCTCACCCCAACCCTCTCCCGCACGCGGGCGAGGCAGCCAACACCGCCGCGCGCCCTCGCCCCCTTGGCGGAGAGGGTGGGGGTGCGGGGGACAGCGCCCGCCGCGCCGAGGTGGTCGCCAACTACCTCACCCGCTGCCTGTTCAGCATGTTTGCCGAAGACGTGGAGCTGCTGCCCAAGGGCGCCTTCACCCAGCTGCTGCAAACCCACCGCCATGATCCCGAAACCCTGCGCCAGATGCTGCGCATTTTGTGGGCCGACATGGACCACGGCGGCTTTTCGGCCGCGCTGGCCGGCAAGGTGCTGCACTTCAACGGCAAGCTGTTCAAGGGCGCGCAGGCCGATGGCTACAGCCTGCCGCTCACGCCCGAGCAGATCGAACTCTTGATTGCGGCCGCGCGCTGCAACTGGCGCGAGGTCGAGCCCGCCATCTTCGGCACCCTGCTCGAGCGCGCGCTCGACCCCACCGAGCGCCACGCCCTGGGCGCGCACTACACCCCGCGCGCCTACGTCGAGCGCCTGGTGCTGCCCACCGTCATCGAGCCGCTGCGCGCCGACTGGGACAACGCCCGCGCGGCGGCCCTGGTGCTGGCGCGCGAGGCCGCCACGCTGCAAGGCAAGGCGCAAGACGACAAGCTGGCCGCCGCGCGCGCCGAGGTGCGCGCCTTTCACCACCGCCTGTGCAGCCTGCGCGTGCTCGACCCGGCCTGCGGCAGCGCCAACTTTTTGTACGTTACGCTCGAGCACTTGAAGCGCCTGGAAGGCGAGGTGCTCAACCAGCTCGAAGAACTGGGCCATGCCCAGGACGCGCTGGCCTTCGAGGGCGAAACCGTCACCCTGCAACAGCTGCGCGGCATCGAGCTGAACGAGCGCGCCGCCGCCCTGGCCGAGCTGGTGCTGTGGATCGGCTGGCTGCAATGGCACGTGCGCACGCGGGGCCTGGCCAGCGTGGCCGAGCCCGTGGTGCACAACTACGGCAACATCGAATGCCGCGACGCCGTGCTGGCCTGGGATGCGCAAGAGCCTGCGCATGACGACACGGGCCGTCTGCTCTCGCGCTGGGACGGCCGCACCTACAAAAGCCACCCCACCACCGGCCAGCCGGTGCCCGACGAGGCCGCGCAGGTGCCGCAGTGGCGCTACATCGGTGCGCGCAAAGCCGCGTGGCCGCCGGCCGACTTCATCGTCGGCAACCCGCCCTTCATCGGCGCCGCCAGCCTGCGCGCGGCCTTGGGCGACGGCTACGCCCAGGCCCTGCGCGCCGCCTGGCCTGAGGTGCCCGAAAGCGCCGACTTCGTCATGCACTGGTGGCAGCACGCCGCCGCGCAGGTGGCGGGCGGCCAGGCGCAGCGCATGGGCCTCATCACCACCAACAGCCTGCGCCAGACCTTCAACCGCCGCGTGGTGCAGGCCGCGCTGGGTGCCGGCACGCATCTGGCCATGGCCGTGCCCGACCACCCCTGGGTGGACAGCGCCCAAGGCGCCGCCGTGCGCATCGCCATGAGCGTGCTGGCCCCCGGCCCCGGCGAGGGCGAACTGCTCACCGTGACCGACGAGCAGGCCGGCGAGCACGGCGAGATGACCGTGCAGTTGCAAGCGCGCACGGGCCTGATCCACGCCGACCTGAGCGTGGGCGCCAACGTGGCGGCCGCCCAGGCCCTGCGCGCCATGCAAGGCATCTCCTCGCCCGGCGTCAAGCTGCACGGCGCCGGCTTCATCGTCACCCCCGAGCAAGCTGCCGCCCTCGTGCCCCCAACGACGGCGACCGGCGCGGCTTTGCTCCCTCTCCCTCTGGGAGAGGGCGGGGGTGAGGGCCAGCCGCGCCTGATCCGCCCCTACCGCAACGGCCGCGACCTGACCGACACGCCGCGCGGCGTCATGGTCATCGACGCCTTCGGCCTGAGCACCGAGCAACTGCGCACCCAGCACCCCGCCATCTACCAGTGGCTGCAAGACCGCGTCAAACCCGAGCGCGACGCCAAAGCCAGCTCCAAGGACGGCGCGGGCTACGCCAAGCTGTGGTGGTTGCACGGCAAGCCACGCCAGGAGATGCGCAAGCAACTGGCCGGCCTGCCCCGCTACATCGCCACCGTCGAAACCGCCAAGCACCGCACGTTCCAGTTTCTCGACGCATCGATCCTGCCCGACAACATGCTCATCGCCGTCGCGCTGGATGACGGCTTTACCTTGGGCGTGCTCTCCAGCCAGGTGCACATCGACTGGGCCCTGGCCACCGGCGGCCGGCTGGGCGTGGGCAACGACCCGCGCTACAACAAGACCCGCTGCTTCGAAACCTTCCCCTTCCCCGACACCGACACCGGCCTCACCCCCGCGCTGCGTGAGCAGATCGCCCAACTGGCCGAGCAGATCGACGCGCACCGCAAGCGCGTGCTGGGGCCGGGGCGGGCTGCGGGGCGNNNNCGCCCCGCAGCCCGCCCCGGCCCCGGCACCAAACGCATCCATCGCCGCCATCGCCACAACAGCGGCAGTGCCTGAGCCAGCGCCGCCGGCCCTCACCCCAACCCTCTCCCGCCAGCGGGAGAGGGAGCAACCGCCAAAGAGGGAGCAACAGCCGGGGCGGGAGCAAGAAGCGGGCAAAGACAAGCTGACGCTGACCGGCCTGTACAACGTGCTGGCCGCGCTGCGCGAAGGCCGCGCCTTGAGCGCCAAGGAAAAGGCCATCCACACCGCCGGCCTGGTGGGCGTGCTGCGCGAGCTGCACGACGAGCTGGACGCCGCCGTGCGCACCGCCTACGGCCTGCCGCCCGCCGCCGACACCGAGGCCGTGCTGGCCCACCTGGTGCAACTGAACGCCCAGCGCGCGCAGGAAGAAGCCGCCGGCCACGTGCGCTGGCTGCGCCCGGCCTTTCAGAATCCTGAAAAGTCACTATCGAAACAAGAGCTGTTTGCGCTGGATGAACAAGCGCCAGAGCCTGATTTGAATTGTGAAAAATCGCTATCACAACCAGAGCAAACCGCCCCCACGCCCTGGCCCGCCACCCTGCCCGAGCAGGTGCGCGCCGTCGCCGCCGTGCTGGCCCAAAGCCCGGCGCCCCTCACGCTGGACGCCATCGCCGTCCGCTTCAAGGGGCGCGGTGCCTGGAAGAAAAGCCTGCCCACGCTGCTGGCCACGCTGGAAGCGCTGGGCCGCGCGCAAGCGGTGGCGGCGGGTGACCAGCCGGCATGGCGGGGGTGAGGGTGGACCGCATTCAAGGCCCTGCGCAAAGCTGTGAGCCGGACAATTCGTACCAGACCGTTCGTAGCCAGCAGACTACAATCGAGCCGTGTTCACCGTTCTTGAAACCGAGGCCTTCGTTCACTGGATGGAGCACTTGCGGGACACGCCCACGCGCATTCGCTTGCGGCGGCGTTTGGGCAAGGCCGTTCGTGGCCAATTGGGGGATGTCAAACCCGTTGGTCAGGGGGTGTGGGAGATGCGCGAGTTTTTCGGCCCGGGCTGGCGCATGTATTACATCCGCCAGGGCAGCACCCTCATCGTGATGCTGGGCGGTGGCGACAAATCCACCCAGGACAGCGACATCGCTCGGGCGCAATCCATCGCCCAGGAGTTGAGACATGAGCAAGATCAAGACCCGGCCATTTGATATGGCCAACTACCTCGGCAGCGAGGAAGAGATCACCGAATACCTGCGCCAGGTGCTGGAAGATGGCGACCCGTGCGAGCTGGCCGCGGCGCTGGGCGACGTTGCCCGCGCGCGCGGCATGACCCAGCTGGCGCGCGACACGGGGCTGTCACGCGAGAGCCTGTACAAAAGCCTCTCGGGCGAGCGCGCGCCCAGTTCGGACACGCTGCTCAAGGTCATCCGCGCGCTGGGCTTTCACCTGACCATCGAGCCGGTGGAGCAGCCGCAGTGACCCGATCCAAGCCTTGCCCCAAGCGGCCGCCACCGGAGCTGGGCGCCATGCCGCGTGAACCGGTGCACCGCTGGGATGACTTCTTTCTGAATGGCCCGCAAGCCAGCGACGAGTTCCTGCCCGCGCGTGCGAGTCAGACGGACGCCCGCCGGGAACCGCTCGAAGACGGGAGCCCGCCGCACGAGACGCGCCAGGGCTGGGCCGAGGCGGCGCGCCAGTTGGCCGGCAAGGGCGAGGACGCGCTGCTGATGGGCGAGTTCGGCAACGCGGGCGATGCAAAGCCGAGCCGATGACGCGCGGCGAGATCAGGCGCTTGAACAGGACGCGGTGCTGCGCGTCGCTGTTCGCCGCGCCCCGGCCTGGCCCTCAGGCCCGAAACCCCGCCGGCAGCTCCGGCCCGATCTTGAACACGCCGCTGGCGCGCGCGCAGGGCACGCCGTCGGCGGTGACCAGGCCTTGCGCGAACACCAGCGTGCGGGTGGCGCGCAGCAGCTCGGCCCTGCCCTCGATCCAGCAGCCCAGCGGCGCGGGGGCCAGGTAGTCGATCTGCAGGCTGATGGTGGGCAAAAAGCGCTGGCCCGGGTGCTCGCTGGTGCGGTGCACCGTCAGCGGGATCAGCATGTCGCAAAAGCTGGCCATCATGCCGCCGTGCAGGTTGCCCATGGGGTTGACGTGGCGCGGCTCCACGCGCAGGCCCAGGCGCACCTGGTCGCCCTGCTGGCGCAGGTACAGCGGGCCGTTGACCTCGATGAAGCCGCTGCCGGAAGGCAGCGGCAAAAAGCCGGACGGGATGGCGGAAGGCGAAGGGGACACGAGGGGCTCCGGATGCGATGCAACAAGCCAGCATAGCGGCTTGCACCGCGCCGGCGGTTGTCGCAGGCGACAGAAAAAAGATGATCTGACCCCGATAAACGGGCCGGGTCGCAGGGCCATTGGCGCCCGGTAAAATCAGGGGTTTACCCCCGCCCCACCCGCCCACTGGAGCCGCCCCCATGGCAAACCCCTCCCGCATGGCCAACGCGATTCGCGCGCTGGCCATGGACGCTGTTCAACAAGCCAAGTCGGGCCACCCCGGCGCGCCCATGGGCATGGCCGACATGGCGGTGGCGCTGTGGGCGCGCCACCTGCGCCACAACCCGGCCAACCCGCAGTGGCCGGGGCGCGACCGCTTCGTGCTGTCCAACGGCCACGGCTCGATGCTGCTGTATGCGCTGCTGCACCTGACGGGCTATGAGCTGCCGATGCAGGAGCTGAAGAACTTTCGCCAGCTGCACAGCAAGACCCCCGGCCACCCCGAGGTGGGCATCACCCCCGGCGTGGAGACCACCACCGGCCCGCTCGGCCAGGGCTTGGCCAACGCGGTGGGCATGGCGCTGGCCGAAAAGCTGCTGGCGGCCGAGTTCAACCAGCCGGGCCACGCCATCGTGGACCACCGCACCTATGTCTTCTTGGGCGACGGCTGCCTGATGGAGGGCATCAGCCACGAGGCCTGCGCGCTGGCCGGCGCCTGGAAGCTGAACAAGCTGATCGCGCTGTACGACGACAACGGCATCAGCATCGACGGGCGCGTGCAGCCCTGGTTCGTGGATGACGTGGGCGAGCGCTTTCGAGCCTACCAGTGGAACGTGATCGGCCCGATCGACGGCCACGACGTGAACACCGTGGACCGCGCCATTGCCGACGCCAAACTGAGCGCCGACCGCCCCACGCTGATCCTGTGCAAGACGCACATCGGCAAGGGCAGCCCCAACCGCCAGGACACGGCCAAGGCGCACGGCGAGCCGCTGGGGGCCGAGGAAATCGCGCTGACGCGCACGGCGCTGGGCTGGCCCTATGGCCCGTTCGAGATTCCGGCCGACGTGTACGCCGACTGGGACGCCAAGGTGGCGGGCCAGGCGGCCGAAGCGGCGTGGGACGCGGCCTTTGCCGACTACGCCGCCGCCCACCCCGCGCTGGCGAGCGAGTTCGCGCGCCGCGTGTCGGGCGCGCTGCCGCGCCACTTTGCCCAAGTGGCGGTGGACGCGGCCGTCGAGGCGCACACCAAGGCCGAGACCGTGGCCAGCCGCAAGGCCAGCCAGCTGGCGCTGGAGGCACTGACCGCCGCGCTGCCCGAGATGCTGGGCGGCAGCGCCGACCTGACGGGCTCCAACCTGACGCTGACGGCCCACACGCTGAACCTGCGCTTCGACGAGCAGGGCGCGGTGGTCAAGAACGAGGCGGGCCAGGGCGGGCGCCACATCAACTACGGCGTGCGCGAGTTCGGCATGGCCGCCATCATGAACGGCATTGCGCTGCACGGCGGCTTCATCCCCTACGGCGGCACNNCATGGCGGCGCTGATGAAGCAGCGCGTGGTGCACGTGTTCACGCACGACAGCATCGGCCTGGGCGAAGACGGCCCCACGCACCAGAGCATCGAGCACGCCGCCAGCCTGCGCCTGATTCCGGGCCTGTCCGTCTGGCGCCCGGCCGACACCGCCGAAACCGTGGTGGCCTGGGCCGTGGCGCTGGAAAATCGCCACCAGCCCACGGCCCTGCTGCTGAGCCGCCAGAACCTGCCCTACCTGCCCAAGCGCGACCTGGGCGACATCAGCCGCGGCGCCTATGTGCTGGCCGAGCCCGCCGACGTGGGCCTGAAGAAAAAGACGCAGGCCGTCATCATCGCCACCGGCAGCGAGGTGCACCTGGCGCTGAAGGCGCAAGAGCTGCTGGCGGCGCAAAAGATCGCCGTGCGCGTGGTCTCCATGCCCAGCACCACGGCCTGCGACCGGCAGGACGCGAAATACAAGAAGGCCGTGCTGCCCGAACG
>JAFEEB010000048.1 GCA_018241325.1 Pseudomonadota bacterium
CACTTTGTAGTTGAATCCAAGAGTGATTTCGACCGCTGGCGCGCATGCAGCAAGCGTGGCCAGCTCCTGATTTTGGAGCAACCAGGCCGAGATGGCCTCGGGCTCGTTGGTCAGGCGCAGCGTGTCGAAGGCCTGCTGCGCCTCGGCGTAGGCGTGGCGCAGGTAGTTCAGCCACTGCTTCAGGCGCCCGGCGCGGTGGCGGCGCTCGACGCGCTGGCACACGTCCTGCCAGAACTCGGCCAGCAGCGGCACGACCTGGGGCCAGGGCCAGGCGGCGACGCTCGGGTCCACGTCCGCCCGATCGCTCGCCCGGCCCGCATCGCGCTGGCGAATGGCGCGCGCCAGCGCCGGCCGGCGCACCAGGCCGCGGCCCAGCATCAGCTGCGTGCAGCCCGTCACCGCGCGGCAGCGCAGAGCGTCCTCCACCGTCCAGATGTCGCCGTTGGCGATCACCGGCAGGCGCACGCCTTCGCGCACGGCGGCAATGGACTCCCAGTGCGCCGGCGGCCGGTAGCCCTGCGCCTTGGTGCGCGCGTGCACGGCCAGCTCGCTGGCGCCGCCGGCCTCCAGCGCCTGCGCGCACTCCAGCGCGCGCCGGTCGTCGTCGATGCCCAGGCGCATCTTGGCCGACACGGCGATGGCGGGCGGCACCGCGCGGCGCACGGCGGCCACGATGGCGTGCATCAGCTCGGGCTCGTCCATCAGCACCACGCCACCGCGGTGGCGGTTCACGGTCTTGGCCGGGCAGCCGAAGTTCAGGTCGATGCCGGCCGGTTGCAGCTCGGCCAGGCGCGCGGCGTTGTCGGCCAGGCAGGCCGGGTCGCTGCCCAGCAGTTGCGGGCGCACCGGCACGCCGCTGGCGGTGCGGCTGCCGCACAGCAGCTCGGGCACGACGCGCGTGAAGCTGCGCACGGGCAGCAGCTGGTCGGTGATGCGGATGAACTCGGACACGCAGCGGTCCACCCCGCCCACCCGGGTCAGCACCCGGCGCAAGCCGTGATCCAGCAGGCCTTCCATCGGAGCGAGAATCAGCATGGCGAATGCGATGTGAGGCCCGGGCGACGCGGGCAAAGCGATGATTGTCGCCGCACCCGCGCCCGCTGCGCCCGGCCGGCGGGTCGATCTGGGCTACCATGCCCTGTTTTTTGCACCGATGCGCGCGCGGGTTCCTGCAACCCCTTTGGCCGAGCGCGCCCACCCCAAGGGGATGAACACGATGAAGACGACCAACACCCAGCCCGCCCGGGCCACGCCGGCGGCCCTGCTGGCGTTGCTGCTGCTCGCCGGCACGGCGGGCGCACAGCCGGCAACACCGCCCGCGCCCGCGCCCGAGGCCAGCGCCGCGTCCGCGGCGGCGCCTACCCTGACGCTGACGCCGGGCGACGACCGCCAGGGCACCTTCAAGACCGTGCAAGGCCAGATCACCCACGCCCATGGCGGCCGCAGCGGCCCGGCCCAGGTGGGCGACGCGCTGTGGGAGGGCGACCGCGTGAGCAGCGGCCCCAAGAGCGCCGCCGCCATCACGCTGCGCGACGGCACGGTGCTGTCCATCGGGCCCGACAGCTCGGTCAATCTGGCGCAGTTTCAGTTCGAACCCACCACCCACGAAGGCAACGTGCTGATCGCCCTGGCCAAGGGCAGCTTGCGCCTGGTCACCGGCCTGATCGCCAAGCTGCGGCCCGAGCAGGTCAAGGTGACCACGCCCACCACCGTGATCGGGGTGCGCGGCACCGACTTCATCGTGGAGCAAAAGCCATGAAGACCGCCATCCTGATGAGCATGGTCGCCCTGCTGTGCGCGGCGTGCGCGGCCCCCCCGACGCAAGTGGTCCTGCTGCCCCAGCCGGGCGGCGCCGGCGCGGTCGAGGTCAGCACCGCGGCCGCCAGCCAGCGGATCGACCGCGGCTATGCCGAGGCCACCGTGCAGGCGGGCGGCGCCATCACGCTCGAGCAGCTCGACGCCGAGCAGGTCAAGGGCCGCTACCCCCAGCTGCTGGCCGTGCAGCCGGCGCCGGCGCAGGACTTCACGCTGTACTTCGACACCGGCGGGGTGGTGCTGACACCGCAATCCGAGGCCGCGCTCAAGACCGTGCTGACCCTGGCGCGCGAGCGCCCCGGCGGCGAGATCGTGGTGATCGGCCACACCGACCGCGTCGGCTCCGCGCAGAGCAACGACGCGCTGTCGCTGCAGCGCGCGCGCGCCATTCGCGAAACGGTGATCGCCGACGGCTTCGACCCCAACCGCATCACGGCAGCGGGCCGCGGTGAGCGCGACCCCGCCGTCGCCACCGACGACGAAGTGGCCGAGCCGCGCAACCGGCGCACCGAAGTCATCGTGCGCTAGAAATGGCCCACCCCCAAGCTCCACACGCTGCGCGTTGTTGCGCTTCCCCCCTTCAAGGGGGCGCACCCATTGACCGGGGAAGCCCCGGCCAGGGGTGCCTTGGCACGGCCTGCTCCGCGGCCCTCTGACTCCTGCCTTGGTCGTGCCGATGTGGTGCTCCATCAAGTCCCTGTGCACGGTCGTCTGCTCGCTGGCCTGCGGCCTCGTGTTGACCGCCCGTGCGGATGCCGCCCCCGCGTTTGAAGACAGCATCGCCCAGCGCACCCTGGCCTGCACCGCCTGCCATGGCGACCAGGGCCGCGCCGGGCCGGACGGCTACTACCCGCGCCTGGCCGGCAAGCCCGCGGGCTACCTGTACAACCAGCTGCTGAACTTCCGCGACGGACGGCGCCACTACGGCCTGATGACGCACATGGTGGACGTGCTCAGCGACGCCTATCTGTTCGAGATCGCCAGCCACTTCGCGTCCCTGCAGGTGCCCTACCCGCCGCCGGCGCCGCCGGCCCAGCGCCCGGCGCCCGAGGTGCTGCAACGCGGACGCACGCTGGCTCTGCAAGGCGATGCCGCGCAGCGCCTGCCGGCGTGCGCCGACTGCCACGGCCGCGCGCTGATGGGGGCGCAGACGCATTTCCCGGCCCTGCTGGGCCTGCCGGCCGACTACCTGACCGCCCAGCTCGGCGGCTGGAAGACCGGCCAGCGCCGCGCCGCCAGCCCCGACTGCATGGCCCGCGTCGCCGAGCGCTTGAGCGACGCCGACGCCCATGCCGTGGTCAGCTGGCTGGCCAGCCAGCCGGTGCCGGCCCACACCCAGGCCGCCGACGCGCGCCCGGCATCGCGGCCGCTCGCCGCCGACCTGCGCTGCGGCAGCGCGCCCGTGCCGACCGGCCCGTCACGATGAAAGCCCTGGCGCGCGCCCTGCTGGCCCTGGCCGCACTGTCCGTGCTCGCGGCCGCATGGCTGTGGCAGGCCAACTTCAACGACGGGGTCGACATCGACGGCCCAGCAGCCGCCACAGCCGCCCGCCTGGCCACGCCAGCGCAGCAGGCGCGCGGCGCGTATCTGGCGCAGGTGGGCAACTGCCTGGCCTGCCACACCGCACGCGGTGGCGCTCCCGGCGCCGGCGGCCTGGCGATCGCCACCGGGTTCGGCACCGCCTTCAGCAGCAACCTCACGTCCGACCCGTCCCACGGCATCGGCCAGTGGAGCGCCGCCGCATTCTGGCGCGCGCTGCACCATGGGCGCTCGCAGGACGGACGGCTGCTGGTGCCGGCGTTTCCCTACACCCACACCACCCTGCTCACGCGCGCCGACTCGGACGCGCTGTGGGCCTACTTCGGCAGCCTGCCGCCCAGCAGCACGCCCACGCCAGCGCACGAACTGCGCTGGCCCTACGGCACGCAGGCGGCGCTGGCCGTGTGGCGCGCGCTGTACTTTCGCCCCGGCACCTACACCCCCGAGCCCGCGCACGACGCGCGCTGGAACGCGGGCGCCTACCTGGTGCGCGGCGTGGCGCATTGCTCGGCCTGCCATGCCCCGCGCGATGCACTGGGCGGTGCCGACTGGCGCGACCTGCGCGGCGGCCGGATGGCGGCCCAGGGCTGGTACGCGCCTTCCCTGCACGACCCGCGCCAGGCCGGCCTGGCCGACTGGTCGGTGGCCGAGATTGCCCGCCTGCTGCAAACCGGCGTGGCCGAGCGCGGCCGCGCCAGCGGCCCCATGGCCGAGGTGGTGTTTCACGGCACCCAGCACCTGAGCGCGGACGATGCCGCCGCCATGGCCGTGTACCTGCGCGCCCTGCCGCAAGCCGCACCCGCGCCGCCGCCGGCCGCTGCGCCCCGCAGCCGTCTGGCCGAATCCGGCGCAAAGCTGTACGAGCAGCACTGCGCGCAATGCCACGGCGAGCAAGGCCAGGGCCAGGGCCAGGCCTACCCGCCCCTGGCGGGCAACCGCGCCGTCACGCTCGAGTCCGTGGACAACCTGCTGCAAGCCGTGCTGTACGGCGGCTTCAACGCCGCCACCGCCGGCTACCCGCGCCCCTTCGGCATGCCGCCCTTCCTGCTCACGCTCAGCGACCAAGAGGTGGCCGCCACGCTCAGCCACATCCGCACGGCCTGGGGCAACCAGGCCAGCGAGGTCAGCACCGCGCAGGTGCACGCGCTGCGCTCGCGCACGTCCACCGCGGCGCAGCGCTGACCGGGACAAGAATCAGGACAAGAATGGGCGCCGTGCCTATACTTGTGCCACAAGAACGGCGCGCCGGCATCCCGAAGGCCAGCGGCGCCACGCGGGGGAGCAGTCCATGGGGTTGAACTGGTTTTCCAATCGGGCGGTCGGCGCGCCGAGCGAGCCGCCCAATGCAAGCCGCCTGGTGCCGGGGCCGTCCGCCGCCGGCGGTGCGGACGCGCTCACGCCGTCTTGGCAGGACATGGTGCGCCAGTTGGGCGAGGAAGTGGCCACCTCGCTGAACAGCGCCACCGAGCAGCTCACGCGCCTGAACCGGCTGGAGCCCGGCCTGGTGCGCAGCCTGGGCCCCGTGCAGGACGCGGTCGAGCGCGCACGCCAGGCCGGCATGGCCGCGCAGCACGTGCTGCGCCTGTGCGAAGACCCGCCGCCGCAGCGCCGCGAGGTGCTCAACCTGGCCGACGTGGCGCACGCCGCGCTGACCGCGCGCAGCGACTGGCTGCGCCTGCGCCGCATCAACGTGCGCAAGGGCTTTTCGCCGGCGCCGGTGTATGCCGATGCGACCCTGCTCTATCAGCTGATCGACGAGCTGCTGCTGTGGGTGGGCCAGCTTGGCGCCGACATTTCCGTCACCGTCGAGGCGACGCACGCCAGCGGTCGCCCGCGCTTGCAGGTGATTTCGCAGCGCGCGCCCTCGGCCGCGCCGGCGGCCGTCTGGCGCGGCGTGCGCTGGGTGCTGTGGCATCAGCTGGCGCGCACCCTGGAGGCGCAAACCGAGCTGGACCTGAAAGACCAGTACGTGCGCATCAGCGTCAGCCTGCCGGCGGCCACGCCCGAGCAAATCGCCCACGCGGCCGAGGCGCAGGTCGAGCCCTCCAGCGTGTCGGCGGGCATCTCAGGCTGCCGCGTTCTCATCGTGTCGGGCAACGCCCAGCGGCGCGCCCAGTGCCTGCAAGCGCTGGCCGGCTACGGCCTGATCATCGACACCGCCGAAGACACGCACCAGGCGCAGCAACCGGCGCTGCAGCGCCTGCCCGACGCCGTGATCTACGACGCCAGCATCTGCGCCCGCGACGTGCGCCTGTTGCGCGGGCAACTGCTGGAGAACGCCGGCACGCCGGCGGCCTTCATCGAGATCCACGAGCAGACCGGCGGCGCGGATTTCCACGCTTCCTCCGTCGGCAACGAATCCACCGGCCACGTGTCCGCGGCGGCACTCGGCCAGGCGCTGGGCCCGGCGCTGGTGTTCGAGCTCTGCAGGGTTCTGTGAACCCCCCCCCTGCGCCGCTGCGCGCCACGGCGTTCGCTGGCACGGCCTGCTGCGCGGCCTCCTGGTTCTTTGAACGTGAAGCACCCGCAAGCCGATCGGCGCCGGTCCGAATACGCCCCAGGCAACTACATTAATGATAGCTGACAGCGCCCTACCACCCAGCGCCATCGGCCCATTGGACGATGAATGGCGGGTGCACGAAGACGAGGCGTTGTTGGTGCTGGACAAACCCGCCGGCCTGCTGTCGGTGCCCGGCCGCGGGCCGGACAAGGCCGACTGCCTGAGCGCCCGCGCGCGCCAGCGCTGGCCCGACGCGCTCGTCGTGCACCGGCTCGACCAGGCCACCAGCGGCCTGCTGCTGATGGCGCGGGGCGCCGCCGTGCAACGCGCACTCAGCGCCGCCTTTGCCGAGCGCCGCATCCGCAAGCGCTACGAAGCCCTCGTGCACGGCCTGCCGCCCGCGCCCGACACCGCCGACGGCTGGGGCGAGATCGACCTGCCGCTGCGGCTGGACTGGCCACGGCGCCCGCGCAGCATCGTCGATGGCGCGCACGGCAAGCCCAGCCGCACGCGCTGGCGCGTGCTGGAGCGCAACGCCGCAGGCGCCTGCACCCGCCTGGAGCTGGAGCCCGTCACCGGCCGCTCGCATCAGCTGCGCGTTCATCTGCAGGCCCTCGGCCACCCCATCGTGGGCGACGCGCTGTACGGCCCCGAGGACGGCGCGCCGCGCCTGATGCTGCACGCCCGCACGCTGGCGCTGGCGCACCCGGTGTCGGGGCGGCCGCTGGTGCTGTCGCGCCCCGCGCCGTTTTGACGGCCCGGCGCGCCCCCCGCGGGGACCCGATGACATGCGCTTACGTTCGGCTTTTCACGGGCGCGCGCAAAGCCGTCACCAAGCGCTTACAGTTGCCATCGAGGACCTTTCTCCTCCAAAACTTGAATCACAAGGAGCCCCCATGCACACACCCCGCACACTCGCATCCTGGTCGCGCCCCACCGGCTTCGCGCTGGCCCTGGCCGCCGGCGCCCTGGGCCTGAGCGCCTGCACCACCACGACGGACACCGCGCCACCGGCGGCCGCGGCCAGCAGCTTCAGCACCCAGGCCAAGCTCGACAGCGCCGTCACCGCCACGCTCGATCGCCTGTACCGGGTCGTCCCCGGCTCGCGCGAGATGGTGCAGCACGCCGCCGGCGTGCTGGTGTTCCCCGAGGTCATCGGCGGCGCGCTGATCGTGGGCGCCGAGCACGGGCGCGGCGCGCTGCGCGTGGGCGGGCGCACGGCCGGTTACTACAGCACCACGGGCGCCTCGGTCGGCTGGCAGGTCGGCGGGCAGTCCAAGGCGGTGGTGTACGTGTTCAGCACGCGCGAGGCGCTGCAAAAATTCCAGGCCAGCAAGGGCTGGACCGCCGGCGCCGACGCCACGGTCGCCATCGGCAAGGTCAGCGCCAACGGCTCGGTGGACTCCGAAACCGTGCGCCAACCGGTGGTCAGCTTCGTCATGAACAACGTGGGGCTGGAAGTGGGCGTGTCGCTCACCGGCGCCAAGATCAGCCCGATCACCCCTTGAAATAGACCACCCCCTGCGTCGCCTTCGGCGCCTTCCCCCTCAAGGGGGACGACGCCAGTGGCCGGGCAAAGCCCGCTCCACGGCGCCCGCGGGCTTGGCCTGCTCCGCGGCCTTTAGGCTCAAGGATGGACGACGCCTGTGGCCGGGCCAAGCCCGCTCCACGGCGTCCGCGGGCTTGGCCTGCTCCGCGGCCATTCGACCCCCGAGGCTTGATGCGCTGCGGGTGGCGCGCAGCGGGATGGACAACCGAGATGCCGAATGCCCGTTTCGCCGGGCGCGGCAGGCGTTGTTCCGTTCATGCGCTAGATTGCGGGCATGACTCCACCCGCCCCCCAGTCCCTCACCATTCTCACCGGCGCCTCGCGCGGCATGGGCGCGGCCATGGCCCGTCAGTTGCTGGCGCTCGGCCACACCCTGCTGACCCTGGCGCGCCACCCCGACGCCGCGCTGGCCACCCAAGCGCAGGCCGCTGGTGCCACGCTCACGCAATGGCCGGTCGACCTGGCCCACGCCAGCGCCGTTGGCCAGCGCCTGCGCGAGTGGCTGGCCCACCTGGACCGCGATCGATTCGAGCAGGTCACGCTGATCAACAACGCCGGCGTCATTCCGGCCATCGTGCCCCTGCGCGACGCGGCCGACGCCGAATCGACCGCCGCGCTGCGGGTGGGCCTGGAAGCGCCCATGGTGCTGACGGCCGCCTTTTTGGACGCCACGCGCGCCTGGCGCGGCCAGCGCCGCGTGCTCAACATCTCCTCGGGCCTCGGGCGCCGCCCCATGGCCTCGCAAGCGGCGTACTGCGCGGCCAAGGCGGGGATGGACCTGTTCACCCGCTGCGTCGCGCTGGACGAGGCCGGCCAGCTCAACGGCGCGCGCGTGTGCTCGCTGGCGCCGGGCGTGATCGACACCGACATGCAGACGCAACTGCGCGGCGCCGACGCCGCGGCGTTTCCGGATCGCGGCAACTTCGAGCAACTCAAGCGCCAAGGCCAGCTGACATCGCCCGAGGCGGCGGCGGCGCGCGTGCTGGCGTATCTGGCGCGCTCCGATTTCGGCGACCCCCCGGTGGCCAACGTGCGCGATCCAGCCTGATGACCCGCACCGCCGTTCGACGCGGATGCAGCGACCCGGCGAAGCCTCGCAGCGCCGGCGGCCCAGCAAGCCCATCATCAGCATGTTGCATTGCAACAATCGACCCGGTTCGCGGCATACTGCAATGCTCGCGCGTGTCGCGTGCCATTTCCCAATGTTCAATCAACCCAGGAGTCTTGCATCATGAGCCGTGAAGTCATCGTCGCCGCTGGCGTGCGCACCGCCGTTGGAACCTTTGGCGGCAGCCTGAAGGACATTCCCACTGTCGACCTGGCCGCTGCCGTGGTCAAGGAAGCGATCGCCCGCGCCGGCATCGAGGGCAAGGACGTGGGCCACGTGGTGTTCGGCCACGTGGTCAACACCGAGCCGCGCGACATGTACCTCTCGCGCGTGGCGGCGCTCAACGGCGGCTGTCCCAAGGAAACGCCGGCCATGAACGTCAACCGCCTGTGCGGCTCGGGCCTGCAGGCCATCGTCAGCGCCAGCCAGTCCATCCTGCTGGGCGACTGCGACGTGGCCATCGGCGGCGGCGCCGAGAACATGAGCCGCGCGCCCTACGCCAGCCTGGCCACGCGCTTTGGCGCGCGCATGGGCGACACCAAGATGGTGGACATGATGGTCGGCGCCCTGCACGACCCCTTCCAGACCATCCACATGGGCGTGACGGCCGAGAACGTGGCCAAGGAGTTCGGCATCACGCGCGAACAGCAAGACGCGCTGGCGCTGGAGAGCCACCACCGCGCCGAACGCGCCTGGGCCGAGGGCCGCTTTGCCGGGCAAATCCTGCCCATCATGCTCAAGAGCCGCAAGGGCGAGGTGGCCTTCGACAAGGACGAGCACTTCCGCGCCGGGGCCAAGATCGAGGATTTCCAGAAGATGAAGCCGGTGTTCGCCAAGGAGAACGGCACGGTGACGGCCGCCAACGCCAGCGGCATCAACGACGCCGCCGCCGCCGTGCTGCTGATGGAAGCGGGCGCCGCCAAGGCGCGCGGGGCCAAGCCGCTGGCGCGTCTGGTGGGCTACGCGCACGCCGGCGTGGACCCGAAGATCATGGGCATCGGCCCGGTGCCCGCCACCAAGGCGGTGCTGGCGCGCACGGGCCTCAAGCTCGACCAGATGGATGTGATCGAGGCCAACGAGGCCTTTGCCGCGCAAGCCTGCGCCGTCACCAAGGGCCTGGGGGCCGACCCGGCCAAGGTCAACCCCAACGGCTCGGGCATCTCGCTGGGCCACCCCATCGGCGCCACCGGCGCGCTGATCACCGTCAAGGCGCTGTATGAGCTTCAGCGCATCCAGGGCAAGTACGCGCTGGTGACCATGTGCATCGGCGGTGGCCAGGGCATTGCCGCGGTGTTCGAGCGCATGTGATGCCCGCCCGCCCCGGTCGCGTTCGCGCGCCGCCAGGGCCCGTGGGCGACCCAGCGCCTCCCATGGCCGCAGGCGCGGGTTCGCAGCGTGCAAGGCCGTGGGACAGGTCTGGCCTCGCGGCGTGGCGCGATTTGACGGGTTTTTGGCCGCGAGCCAGCGCCAGCATTGCGCAAACAGCTAATATTTTGATAGCAATTTGAGTGCCGGCATGGTCGCGCGTGCGTGCCCAGTCGGCACGGTCCGTTCAGGCCGAAATCGGTGCCGCGTCGGCCGCTGGGCGGCATGTGCACGTGAGGGACGTTGACAAGCTCGCGGCGCCAGCGAACCTTTCAGGCGCAACAGAACTCCAACGTCGCAGGAATTGATCTGCGGCCCGCGCCCACACATCCCATGCCATCGCACGACATCGTTCAACGGACCAGTCCGTACGCGTTCGCTGACACCGTGGGGCGGCTGCTCGCCGCCTTCGACGAGAAAGGCATCACGGTCTTCGCGACCATCGATCAACAGGCCGAGGCCCGGGCGGTCGGCTTGTCGATGCCGCCGACCACCTTGATCGTTTTCGGCAACCCCAGGGCGGGCACGCCGCTGATGCTCGCCAATCCGCAAGCCGGGCTCGATCTGCCCTTGAAGGTGCTGGTTTGCGAACCGGCGCCAGGTCGGGTGGACGTGTTTTTTACGCCGGCGTTGGCGATCATTGAGCGGCATGCGCTCCCGCCCGAGATGGCATCGAATCTGATCCCGGCCGAGCAGCTGATCGCCCGTGTCCTTGCCCAGGCCACAGGCCCCTGACGATTCGTCCCTGCAGATTCCCGCCCGCAGGTCGAAACGCGGGTGAACCGGGCGGCCGCGTTGGTCGAAAGCCAGGGCAAGGCGGTCGCCTTTGCCCAGCTCCGATCAGAACGCGACAGCGCGTGGTGGTTTGATCCCGACCTGTTCGCCCAGGACCAGAACCTGAACGTCTTGTTGAACCCGGCGGACCTACTCGCCCAGGTACGCGGCGCGCACCTTGGGATCGGACAGCAGGTCCTGCCCGCTGCCGGTCATCGAGATGAGGCCCGACTCCATCACGTAGCCGCGGTTGGCCAGCGCCAGCGCGCGGCTGGCGTTTTGCTCCACCAGCAGCACCGTCACGCCCTGCGCGTACACGTCGCGCACCACCTCGAAGATCTTGTCCACCATGATGGGCGACAGGCCCATGGAGGGCTCGTCCATCAGCAGCAGCTTGGGGCGGCTCATCAGCGCGCGGCCCATCGCCAGCATCTGCTGCTCGCCGCCGGACATGGTGCCGGCCAGTTGGTCCTTGCGCTCGCGCAGGCGCGGAAAGATGCCGAACACGCGCTCGATGTCCTGCACGATGCCGGCCTTGTCCCGCCGGATGTAGGCGCCCATCTGCAGGTTCTCGGTGATCGTCATGCGCGTGAACACGCCGCGGCCTTCGGGCACCATGGCCAGGCCCTGCTTGACGAGGTCCCACGGGCCCTGGCCTTTGATGGATTTGCCCAGGTACTCGATGTCGCCGCCGGCCAGCGGCAGCGTGCCGGTGATGGCCTTCATCGTCGTCGTCTTGCCGGCGCCGTTGGAGCCGATCAGCGACACCAGTTCACCCTCGCGCACCTCGAAGTCCGTGCCCTTGACGGCCTGGATGCCGCCGTAGGCCACCTTGAGGCCCGTCACTTTCAACAAAACCTGGGCCATCTCAATGTCCTCCGGTGCCCAGATAGGCTTCAATGACTTTTTCGTTTTTCTGCACATCGGCCGGCGTGCCTTCGGCAATCTGCTTGCCGTAGTCCAGCACCGTCACGCGGTCGCACAGGCCCATCACCAGCTTCACGTCGTGCTCGATCAGCAAGATGGTGCGGTTGTCGTTGCGGATGCGGTCGATCAGCTCGCGCAGCTGCACCTTTTCGGTGGCGTTCATGCCGGCGGCCGGCTCGTCCAGCGCGATGAGTTGCGGGTCGGTGGCCAGGGCGCGGGCAATCTCCAGCCGGCGCTGGTCGCCGTAGGACAGCGTGCGCGAGCGAAAGTGCGCGTACTTGCCGATGCCCACGTACTCCAGCAGCTCGTGCGCGCGGGCGCGAATGGCCGCTTCTTCGGCCTTGAAGCTGGCGGTGCGAAACACCGCGCCGAACAGGCCCGAATGGGTGCGCACGTGGCGCCCGACCATGACGTTTTCCAGCGCGGTCATTTCGGCAAACAGCCGGATGTTCTGGAAGGTGCGCGCAATGCCCGCCTTGGCCACCAGGTGCACCGCCTGTGGCTTGTAGGGGTGGCCGGCCAGCTCGAAACTGCCCTTGTCGGGCGTGTACAGGCCCGTCAGCACGTTGAAGAAGGTGGTCTTGCCGGCCCCGTTGGGGCCGATCAGGCCATAGACCTGGCCACGCCGGATGGAGATGCCCACGTCGGTGAGGGCCTGCAGGCCGCCAAAGCGCTTGGACACGCCCTGGACTTGCAAAACGATATCGGTGTTGCTCATGACATTCGTCTCCGCGGGCCGTCAGGGGTTGATGGCGTCTTGGCGCACCGCCACCGCACCGGGCGTCGCGTCCGACGGAAAGTCGATGCCCGGCGGGTCTTGCTGGGCCGTCAGCGGCATGACCTTGTCGGCCGGGTCGATCTTGGCCTTGCCGTGCTCGGGCGAGGGCCACAGGCCGCGCGGGCGCAGCAGCATGATGACGATCATCGCCAGCGCGATGAAGAGCTGGCGCAGGATGGCCGCGTCCAGGCGGCCGTCGGTCATTTGCTGCAAGGGGCCGGCCACGTAGCGCAGCACCTCGGGCAGCGCCGACAGCAAGAGCGCGCCCACCACCACGCCGGGCAGATGGCCCAGGCCGCCCAGCACCACCATGGCGACGATCATCACCGACTCCATCAGGCTGAAGGACTCGGGCGAGACGAATTGCTGGAACGACGCGAACAGCGCGCCCGACGCGCCGCCGAACGATGCCCCCATGCCGAAGGCCAGCAGCTTGAGGTTGCGCACGTTCAGGCCCATGGCCTTGGCCGCCACGTCGTCCTCGCGGATCGCCATCCATGCGCGCCCGATGCGCGAATCTTCCAGGCGCTTGCAGATGATCAGGGTGATGATGACGGCCACCAGAAACAGGTAGTAGTACAGCGACACCGAAGCCACGTCGAAGCCGAACAGGTGCAGCGGCTTGCTGAGGTTGACGCCGAAGAAGTGGACCGGATCGATCTGGTTGACGCCCTTGGGCCCGTTGGTGATGTTGACCGGGTGGTCCAGGTTGTTCATGAAGATGCGGATGATCTCGCCGAAGCCCAGCGTCACGATGGCCAGGTAGTCGCCGCGCAACTTGAGCACCGGGATGCCCAGCAGGACGCCTGCGGTGGCCGCCACCAGCAGCCCCAGCGGCAGCGCCAGCCAGATGGACAAGTGCAGGCCATGGGGAAACATCGCCGCGATGGCGGGGAAGTTGTCGGTGAGCTGGGGCGAGGCCAGCAGCCCGTACAGGTACGCGCCCACCGCGAAGAAGGCCACGTAGCCCAGATCGAGCAGGCCCGCGTAGCCCACCACGATGTTCAGGCCCAGCGCCAGCATGGTGTAGAGCAGCGCGATGTTGACGATGCGCACCCACGCGTTGCCGAAGCCCTGCAGCACCAGCGGCAGCACCAGCAGCGCCAGCGCGCAAAGCAGAAAGAAGACGAGCTTGTTTTTTTGCGCCATGATTTGCACTCCCATCGACTCAGGCGCGGTCCGCCACGCGCTCGCCCAGCAGGCCCGAGGGCCGCAGCGTCAGCACGAAGATCAGCACGATGAAGGCAAAGATGTCGGTGTAGTCGCTGCCCAGGAAGCCGCCCGTGAGGGTGCCCAGGTAGCCCGAGCCGATGGCCTCGATCAGCCCCAGAAGCACACCGCCCACCACCGCGCCGGCCAGGTTGCCGATGCCGCCGAACACCGCCGCCGTGAAGGCCTTCAGGCCCGGCAGAAAGCCCATGAAGTGCTGCGCCGTGCCGTAGTTGGACGCGTACATCACGCCGGCGATGGCCGCCAGCACCGCACCGATGACGAAGGTGGCCGAGATCACCGAGTCGGGCTTGACGCCCATCAGCGAAGCCACGCGCGGGTTCTCGGCCGTGGCGCGCATGGCGCGGCCGATGTTGGTGTAGTTGACGATCCAGGTCAGCACCGCCAGCGCCATGACCGTGACCACCAGGATCATGATCTGCGTGGGGGTGATCACCGCCTCGCCGATGAAGAACGGCTCGGTCGGCAGCATGGAGGGGAAGGACTTGACGTTGGGCTTCCAGATCATCATGGCCAGCGCCTGCAGCAGGATGGACATGCCCAGCGCGGTGATCAGGGGCGCCAGGCGCGGCGCGTTGCGCAGCGGCCTGTAGGCGAACTTCTCGATCAACACGTTGACGATGGAGGCCACCACGCAACCGGCCAGCGTGGCCAGCAGCAGCATGACCCAGGTGGGCATGCCCGGCGTTGCGCCCTGCAACCAGCCGATGACGGACCAGGCCGTCAGGGCGCCCACCATCAGCACCTCGCCGTGGGCGAAGTTGATGAGCTGGATGATGCCGTACACCATGGTGTAGCCCAAGGCGATCAGGGCGTACATGCTGCCCAGCACCAGCCCGTTGATGATCTGCTGAAGCAGAATGTCCATAACAACCTTCCTCTTGTGACGGGCCCGTTGTCTCCAGGCCAGCCGGGTTTGCGCAATGGCCGTCGGCTGCCTTGTGAGCGCTTTCGGCCGTCAGACCAATCCGCCCTCAACAACGCCACGGGCAAAAAGTGTGCGCGATTTTATCGGGCCCCGCCCCACATCCCGGAACGATCTGACGCGGGTTTACCCTTCGTCAAGCCTTGTTTTTCCCATATCGCAAAACCCGTCAGCGGGGGTTCGCCTCGCGATTGCGTCGGCGCAGTTCGGCCAGCTTTTCGCCGATGCGAATCTCCAGGCCACGGGCCACCGGCTGATAAAAACCGGGCTCGGCCATGCCCTCGGGCAGGTAGCGCTCGCCGGCGGCAAAGCCGCCCTCCTCGTCATGCGCGTAGCGGTAGCCCTTGCCGTAGTCCAGCTCCTTCATCAGCTTCGTCGGCGCGTTGCGCAGGTGCATGGGCACGGGGCGCGTCACGTCCTGCTTGACGAAGGCGCGCGCCGCGTTGAAAGCCTTGTACACCGCGTTGCTCTTGGGCGCCACGGCCAGGTACACCACGCATTCGGCCAGCGCCAGCTCGCCCTCGGGGCTGCCCAGGCGCTCATACACCTCGGCCGCGTCCAGCGCCAGGCGCAGCGCGCGCGGGTCGGCCAGGCCGATGTCTTCGCTGGCCATGCGCACCAGGCGCCGCGCCAGGTAGCGCGGCTCGGCCCCGCCATCGAGCATGCGCGCCAGCCAGTACAGCGCGGCGTCGGGGTCGGAGCCGCGCACCGACTTGTGCAGCGCGCTGATGGTGTCGTAGAACTGCTCGCCGCCCTTGTCGTAGCGGCGCAGCTGCTGGCCCAGCACCTTGAGCAGCCAGGCCTCGTCCACGCGTTCGACCGAATCGGCCGCCGCCGTCACCGCCACGGTCTCCAGCGTGTTCAGCAGGCGCCGCGCGTCGCCGTCGGCGTAGGCAATCAAACGCTCGAGCGCTTCTGATTCGATAGCTGGCAGCGCTTGTTCCGCCTGCGCCTTGGCCACGATTTGCTTCAAATCCTGCTCGGTGAGCGCGTGCAGCACGTACACCGTGGCACGCGACAGCAGGGCCGAATTGACCTCGAACGAAGGGTTCTCCGTGGTCGCGCCAATGAAGGTGAACAGGCCCGACTCCACGTGCGGCAGGAAGGCGTCTTGCTGACTTTTGTTGAAACGGTGCACCTCGTCCACGAAGACGATGGTGGCCTGGCGCTGCAGGCCGTCGCGCGCGCTTTCGGCCAGCGCCACCGCCTCCCGAATGTCCTTGACCCCACCCAGCACCGCACTGATGGCGATGAACTGCGCGTCGAACGCATCGGCCATCAGCCGTGCAATGGTGGTCTTGCCGGTGCCCGGTGGCCCCCACAGGATGCAGCTGTGCGGCCGACCCGATTCAAACGCGATGCGCAGCGGCATGCCCGGGCCCAGCAAATGCTGCTGGCCCACAACCTCGCCCAGGCTGCGCGGGCGCAGGCGTTCGGCCAAGGGTTGATTGGGGGGTACGGCGGACAAGTCAGTCACCGTGCGGGCAAACGCAAGAGCCTGCCTGAGCTGGGTTTTTTGGCGGAAGGGGTGTCTGCACACCTAGTATCCAGAGGCCTGCAACACCATCCAGAAAATTTTATAACACATTGATTTATAAAGATTCAAGCACTTCAAGTTGTCCAACGGCACTCATCCAAATCCAATCCAATCATTTTCTCTATGGTAGGAGCAATGGCGGATAAATTAAACTCTCCGCCATGCCCAAGAAAGCCAAGGAACTCAGCGCGCTGGCCGTCAGCCGCTTGTCGGTCGCCGGCAACCATGCCGTCGGCGGCGTGACCGGACTGTACCTGTACATCAACGACGCCAACGCCCGCTCCTGGGTGCTCCGCATTGTGGTGGGCGACAAGCGCCGACACATCGGTCTGGGGGGCTACCCCGACGTCACCCTCGCTCAAGCTCGCGACAAGGCACGTGCCGCGCGCGACGAGGTCTCCCGCGGCATCGACCCCATCGTCCAGCGCCGAGCCCTGGCCAGCCAGTTGCGTGCCCAGCAGGCGGCCGACAAGACCTTCAAGCAGGCCGCCCAAGCCTACATCGAGGCCCATGGCGACACCTGGAAAAATCCCAAGCACCGTGCCCAGTGGGTCAGCACCCTCACCACCTACGCCTACCCTCATGTGGGCGAGCTCGCTGTTCGTGACATCGGCCAAGGACATGTGCTGAGCATCCTGGAGCCGATCTGGAAGACCAAGAACGAAACAGCCTCACGTCTTCGCGGCCGAATTGAAAGCGTGCTCGACTGGGCCACCGCGCGTGGCTTGCGCAGCGGTGAGAACCCGGCGCGCTGGAAAGGCCACCTGGACAAGCTGCTACCGGCACCCAGCAAAGTGCAGAAGGTCGAGCATCACCGGGCCCTGCCGATCGACGAGATGCCCGCATTCATGCAAGCGCTACGGCAACGCGAAGGCCTGGCCGCTCGGGCCTTGGAGTTCGCCATCCTTACAGCCGCCCGCAGCGGCGAGGCTCGTGGAGCCATTTGGGAAGAGATCGATGCCAAGGCCAAGGTCTGGACCATCCCAGCCGAGCGCATGAAGGCCGGGCGTGAGCACCGGGTGCCGCTCAGCGATGCTGCTCTGCACCTGCTCAAGGCCTTGCCACGCCTGGCCGACAGCCCGCTGGTGTTTCCAGCACCGCGAGGCGG
Organism: Pseudomonadota bacterium; assembly: GCA_018241325.1. Lineage (GTDB taxonomy): Bacteria > Pseudomonadota > Gammaproteobacteria > Burkholderiales > Burkholderiaceae_C > Ottowia. The sequence continues at coordinate 17,156 of JAFEEB010000048.1, forward strand.
GCAACTGTCCGACATGACGCTCAACGCAGTAATGCGCCGCATGCAGGTCGATGCCGTGCCGCACGGGTTTCGATCCACCTTCAGGGACTGGGTGGCCGAGCGCACCAACCACCCGCGTGAGCTGGCCGAACAGGCCTTGGCGCACACGCTGGAGAGCAAGGTGGAAGCGGCGTACCGGCGTGGGGATGCGCTGGAGAAGCGGCGGGGGATGATGCAGGAATGGGCAGAGTTCATCAAATGACAAAACGAGCCTCGTTCCTTGGCGCAGGAAAATTTCATGACGTCATTTCGACTCCCCAATATATTCCTTGGCCGGAAAATCAAGGCCGAATGACAACCCAAAAACTCAGGAAAAAAATTTGGAAAATAAATCGCTCTCATCAAATCTTGTTTGAATCATCTTCCGCGAGCACATCTGACGGAGATTTAACCTCAAATGAATTTCAAAAACAAGCCGACGCACGGCATTCGATATTCACATATGCCGCAGGGCTACTGTATTCGCACGAATTGTCAAACGTGATATCCCAATTGATATCCAAAAACAATGAGTATCTCCACTCCAGCGAAATAACCGACTGGAAAAACATCAATTATTTTTTTGATGTCTGGCGTCATGTGGTGGAAAAATTCTGCCACACAAAAGCCCCATGGGGACCATCTTGGATCGACTATTCTCATCCGATCGCCAAAACCCTGGATGATATCGCCCACAAATCAAAATCGAAGAGCGACACTCAGATACTCTCTACTTTTAATTTTTCATTATTCAAATCCCCCGAATACAAAAAAGCAAGCGCCAATTTTATCCGTTCCAGCGAACAAGAACGCAGCTACATCAAGAAATTTTTCACACAAATTGCCAATAAGAAAAAGAAAATCATAATATGCCGCTTCCAAGCCAGAATGGATCGAGAATTTTTCGTTGATCAAGGTCTTGATTGGAATTTGGTATTGAGACAGAAAATATCTGAGATGATGAAAAATATAGTAACCGAAGAATACCCTCTACTTGGATATATTCACTCCATTCCCCCAAGCAATTTTTTGTCAGAAAAGTTGAATGCCTCTTTTAGCCATCTTCTCCTGGTTTTTGGATTAACAAAGGGAAATCATCAAGATATGTCAAATATTATAATTTCATCGCGAATTATTCAAGCAGACGAACAGGCATTGAAGCTAAGCCCCGTTTACATGAGCGACGATTTCTACCAGAATGCTGGCTGTGGCACTCTGGATCTTTCCAGTATTTCGAGTCTTGCCATAATTGACGATATCGCCGATTTTATGACGACGGAGCGTCGCTTTTTGAAACCGATTCAACCAAAGCTTGGCATTTCAGGTGATCGGGTTGCAAAATCTCTTCAAATTCATTCATTTTTTTGATTCATTGCATCGGTTGGATGGCGACGGATTTGGTCAGGGGTTGATTTTTTTTTGACCTGAGCTACTACACGAACTGAATGCGCCTCATTTGCCTTGTTCGGGGCGCACCAGCCCCTAAAATTATCAGCTCTTGAGCTTGAGATGGGCCTTCAGGCGGTTCATCCTCGCCGGCCAATGGACCGGGGTGAGGGACAGGCCGCAAGATGCCGTGACTCGCTCGATCGAGGTGATGGGCACGGCTACAGCCGAGCGGCCAATCCCCGCGAAGGCCTCCAAGGCTCATGCTCACTATGGCCCGCAATGATCGCCAGCGGGTTTGGCCTACTACCCCCGCACAGCCCCGCTTGCGGCTCGTTGTCCCCAGAGCCACCGGCACGCCGTTGCCGCGCTGGGGCGCGCTTCCTTCGCCAGAAGGTGGGACTCCAGGGTGCCTTGTATCCAGGCACGGGGCCGTCGAAGGCGCACTCCAAAGTCCGCCCCTGTCCCGGTTCGGCATTGGCCACTGCATGGCCGTTCGCCAAGCGCTTGCCCTTCGCTCAGCTCACCCAGGGCAAGCGCCACCGCAGACCACCGGGGCTCATCGGGCGCGCGACAGCAACGGGGCACGCGCGCCGGCATGAAGCTTGGCTGGACCGGCGGGACACTTTCTCATTGACCCAGTCGCATGAATAAATTTTCATGCATTTCGAATATTTTTTTCTTCATATCGAATAAAAATAGTTATGCCGCTTTCGAGTGTCATTTAAAGCGTTTACCGGCACACCATGCTTTAGCTCAAAAGAAAGGATATCGGCTGGCAAACCGCCTCGACGACCGATCCTTGGTCTGCTGGCAACATGACCTCCAGGTCCTGAGGAACACTTGCCACGGCTTCGGCTCGCGCGGGTAGTCGTACAAGAACGAGGGCGATTCAGCGGCCCGCCGAAGACCCTGACGCAGCAACAACATCCGTCGGTTGCCCGGCCCTCGTGTCTGCAAATCAGTCAGAGCGATGGCCGATGCCGGTGTTTGAAGTTGCCCTCTTGAGCGGCGCGATCATTGAAGAAGAAGGGGCATCCCACCGCGTCGGTTGCCAACGAACCGTCCCCCTCGGCACACGGTCTCCTTCCCCCTTGGCCCCACGCGCAAGGCTCCTTCCTCATACGGGAGAACCTGTTGATAACGGACTACGGAGCGGCCCGCCAGTACGGCGGCGAGGCCGTGAGTACGAGCGTGATGCACGTTGGCCACGCCTTGGCCGTCGCAGGGTAGCGGTCACCTATCCCACTCGGTGCAGCCGCCCCCGCATCTTCGAAGGACGTCGTTTCCGGGTACCAGGGCGGTGCCAGCAGCCACCAGTTCCCATCGTGTCTCTGAATTCGAGCGCATATCAGGCGGCGTAGCGAACTGGCCGCCACGGCCTTGCGGGCATGCGGCCCATTGGCGCTTCTAGGATTTTTTTATTGGACAACCGGATGGTTTGAGCTGGATAGCGTTGCATTTCATGAAACTGCATTAACTGGCCGGCTCACAGGTATCGATCAGGGTCAGTCATGACTCCGATTGACATGGTAATTAAATCGTTCAGGAGAGCTTCAAATGTCCGCAGGTCACGCCAGCAACTTCATCGTCATCCGCCGCAATGACGTGTGCAAGAAGTTGAAAATTTCAAACAGCACGCTCTACAACAAGCTCAATCAGGCATCACCTCAGTATGACCCGTCGTTTCCACAGAAGGTTCGTTTGGGCGCTTCGTCCGTCGGCTGGATTGAATCGGAGATCGACGACTGGATCTTGAGCCACAGGATCGCCACGCATTCCGAGAAGCCGGAACCAACTTTCGAAGCAAAGACTTCACCGGCGCTCCAGTCATGCTAAGCCATTGGCTGAAAGCTTCCCAGGTGTCGTCTGGACCATTGGCGGACGATATCTGGGGAGTTTATTTAATTGATAGTGCTTGGCTATTGATTGGCCTCCTTCTCATCTTGGAGCTGTGCTTCATCCGATGTTTTTTGACGTACATGAAGCGTCATGAGCCGCTGCGATGACCGTTCCGAGCTTTATGGATAAAATTTAAAGGCATGAAATGACTATGCACTTGTACTTCGATCTTCCAGAGGCCTTGTCGTGGATAAACAAGGCCAGTAGCTTGATCAAGGCCATGCACGCCGCGTCCTTGATCTCCACCCCGCGCTTTGTACTAGGCGAAGCGGCTGTGCACGGATTTGGCGAGCGACTCAAGGCCCTGATCGAAGGTGTGGCCGAGGAGCGATGGCGGTTGCTACTAAAGGAATCGACGGACCCATACATCCTGCCCTTCCAAGCCGCATGTGATCACTACTTCACTCACTTGGCGCAGGGACGCGAGCCATCTGGGCTTGAGTTAATGAGCGTCGTCTTGCAGGCCCTGCAATCACCGCTATTTGCTCTTCGACGGGATTCCGTTCGGCGCTTGCGCCACAAGGTGCGCAATTCACTCCAGCAATACGTGCATGACTTGAAGTTGATCTATTCCAAGCTGATGATTGTTCGTCTGGACTTGTGGTACATGAAGGGGTACACGCGCAACATGCTGCCCGAGCAGCGCATCCTGGAAGATTGGGAGCGACTGCTGCGATTCATCGCACAGGGCTTTACACCGGCTTGGGTGGGCTATGCGGTGAAGTTTGAGTACGGTCCGCAGCGTGGCGTCCATGCGCACGTCATGCTGCTCTTCAACGGCCGGGAGGTTCGCGAGGACGAGACGATCGGGCGCATCATCGGCGAGCATTGGCGGCAGGTCATCACCGATGGGGTCGGCGGCTACTTCAACACCAACACGCGAGCGTACAAGGCTCAGATGGAATACTGCGGGATCGGGACGTTCACATCGATGACGGACGACTTTCAGGAAGGGGTGGCGCGCATTGCGGACTACCTGGCAAAACCCGATCACGGGGTACGCCTAGCGGTGCCGGGTCTGGATCGCAGTGTGCGTCGCAGCTACCTGGACGGTTGGCAACGTGATCGACTGGAAAGGCTCCAAGCCGAAGCATGCTCTGACTGATTTCGATGACCAAGACCGTGACCACAAAGAATACTCCTCCGCCAACGGACAAGCTCCGACAGCGAGTTGAGCAGGCGGAGCACCAAGCCGGGCTTGAATGGTCACTATCTCCGCGCAGACAGATATTCCAAGCTGGCTCCCCTGGTGGGCACGTCGCCGCTGCTCTGGTGGCCGCGCATGTCTACCTGCGACTGGCGGAAGAGCTTCGAAAGATGTCGGTGGAGCCGCTCTTCGGCTGGGATGACGCATCGAAGCGAGCGTCGACGAACCCTGTAGGAGAGAGGTTGGAGTGGGTGGCACAGCAACTCGATACGCAGCGCCACGAGCTTTACCCCTTACTGTGTGCCTACGAACAGTCACCACTCATCGAAGGATTCCTACGTGCCTTTTGGCCGCAGGCGTTAGACGTCAGGCACGCACGATTGCGAGCCCGCGACGTTCAAGATGTGCGCGAGCGTGCGCTCACGGCATCCCTTCAGTGGGCCGAGGACGCGGCGCAGCGCAAAAAGAGAAAGCGCTTCTGTACCAATGTGCGCAAAGCCACCGCATCCGTCAGCGCCTATCTTCAAACGCTACCAAGCACGAGACAGTTGTCGGTGGTTCGGGTGGAACTCACCCCACAGCCAGCGCTCCCGGGCCTGTATAACGCAGTCATTCCGGGGGTCAGGCAGCTATTCAAGTCCACGGAGGACGTTGATCAGAAAGCGCAAAGAAAATTGCTCGATCACCATGTCTTCAAGTCGTACTCGGGACAGCTGACGACGTTTCTGGAGTTGTTGAAGCGAGACCCAAAGCAGGCGTTTGTGGACTACAGCATCAAGCAAGAGTTCAAGCCTGGGGTGGGGGCGTCCTTCAACGCATTCCTGTTCTTCGATGGTAGCGTCTGGGGAGACTTTGGCAGCTTGCGTGCTGTCGTGAAGCAGCTCTGGAGTGCCGCGACCTGCGTGAATCCGGCCTCGATAGACGAAGTCGCCCACTTCGCAGAAACGTGGTCGTTCCCGGGGGGCCACGATCCGGATTGGAAGGATTTTGTTCGCAAAGTTCTTGCCCATCAAGTTGACAACACCGCCTATCTGAGTCTGCGCGTGCCTTCCGGTGTGCGCGCGTATCGTCGGGGAATCATGCGCGGCGAGGACGAAGAACAATAGCTGTCAACTCAAGGGCCATTGCTGATTGACTGAGACCGCATGAGTTTCGCGCAATACCCGGCGTACAAGGACAACGGTGCGTGTGGCCGAGCTCAGTGCAATGCCGGGTACTGGGTGTCAGTATGAGCGGATATCACGAGCATTTCGTTCGCCGCGCCAGTGATGCGCAGCGACGCCATCTGAGTGACGACGCGCTGCTTGTGCACATCAAGGCTATGGGATACGGATTCCAGAGGCAAGGTCACTTTGCAAAGCAGAAAAATTCAGTTTTCAAAGTGCCGGACTTCACGTGGGGTGCTGGCATCTTTCGCTGAATTGCAAGGGCCAGCTTCGAATCACTCAAGGAAATCGAACGGGGCCGCGGGTGGCTTGACACGCTGATTCGCTGCGCGGATTAGTGGTCTGGGTGCCTACTGCGGCCGCTCATGAAGAGGTGTCGGCAGGCCTGCCCACAGAAGGATGCGTACGCGAAGCCGCAGCGTGAAGCCAAGCAAGAAAGGCTTCGACCGACGGCCGCTTGGCGTGGCGTTCTGGGTAAACGGCAAAGTGCGCCTTCACACGCACCACCTTGTCCATTCCGAAGACTGGTTGCAGCTTGCCTTCGGCCAGGTGACTGCCAGCCATCGTGGCACTCTCCAACGCGACCCCCAAACCTTGGGTCGCGCTGTCCAATGCAAGCTGCGCGCGGTCAAAGCGCGCGGCGTAGAGATCGGGCGCGGGCTTGTCTGAATAGTTGAGAAACCAGTCCGACCACTGTACGATGCTGATGGTGCTCTGGATCAGTGGCACTTCCGTTAGTTGGTCAATGCGTCGCAAGCGATGTTCACGAATGAATGCGGAGTTCGCCAGCGGCAGGATTGATTCCTCGAAAAGCGGCTCAACAACCAAGTTCGGCCAGCGCGGCACGCCATAGCGAATGTCGAGATCGGCTTGGCCGAGTGCGAAATCGCTGTGGATCGGCGAAGCCGATAGGTTCAGCGCGATTTGTGGGTTCGCCTGCGCAAAACCGCGCAGCCGCGGCATCAGCCACAGCGCGGCCAAGCTCGGTGTGCAGTGCACATGCAAGCTGTTGTTCACGCCGTGGCGCAGGTCGTCGGTAGCTGCCGCGATGGCCGCCAGCGCGCCAGCAATGCGCTCCATGTAGATCTCCCCCGCTGAACTGAGCCACACGCCGTGGGCGCTGCGCTCGAGAAGTCGAACGCCGAGCCGCGATTCCAACCGCGCCACTTGGTGGCTGACCGCCGAGGCTGTGACGTGAAGTTCGGCTGCCGCAAGCGCGAAGCTTCGACGGCGCGCGACGGCCTCAAGGGCTTGAAGGCTTGCTGTCGGCGGCAAATAGGGCATAGGGTCAACCCGGGCTTAACATGACAAAACGTCATCTTAAGGTGAAGAAGCATCGTTTGCTGTATTCCAACCCCTTATCCAAAATGCCATCCATCGGAAACGGCCTCTTGCGCCGCCGCCATCCACCGACAGGAGTTTGATGACATGTTGCTTCGAAATAAAGTTGTCTTGATTACCGGCGGTGCCGGCCAAAACGGCCTTGGCTTTGCCAGTGCCCGCGAGATGGCGGCGCAAGGTGCGCGGGTTGTCATTCTCGACCTGGCGCGCGCCGAGCCAGCGACTGCCGCAGCGCGGCTCGGTGAAGGTCACTTCGGTATCGTCGCCGACGTCACCGACAAAGCATCATGCGTCGCCGCGGTTGAGGAGATTCGTCGCCGCATGGGCCATATCGATATTCTCGTAAACAACGCGGGCATCACGCAGCCGCGCAAGACACTAGACATCAGCGCCGCGGATTATGACGCCGTGCTTGACGTGAGCCTGCGTGGCACGCTGCACATGTCCCAGGCGGTGTTACCAGTCATGCAGATGCAAAAGTCTGGCTCCATTGTCTGTATCTCATCCGTGTCGGCACAGCGGGGTGGGGGAATCCTTGGCGGACCGCACTACTCGGCCGCCAAGGCCGGCGTGCTGGGCTTGGCGCGCGCGATGGCTCGCGAATTTGGCATCCATGGCATTCGAGTCAACAGTGTGACTCCAGGGCTGATCGCCACCGACATCAACAAGGGTTTGATCCCCGCCGATCGGATGAAAGGCATCCTCGAAGACATACCGTTAAACCGCATCGGCGAACCAAGCGACGTTGCCGGTTGCGTGGTTTTTCTCGCGAGTGATCTCGCCAAGTATTTGACCGGCGTAACGCTCGACGTGAACGGCGGGATGTTGATTCACTGACGGCCCATTGATCCAGAATTTTTACAACCAGGAGACGACCCATCATGCAACGCAAGATCTTCATCAGCATGCTGACCGCCGCCGTATTGGCGCCGCTGGGCGCACAAGCGCAGACCACCAAGCTGACACTCGGGCACGGTGCTGCCGCTGGCAACCCGCGCCACGAGGCTGCGGTCAAGTTCGGCGAAATATTGAAGGCGAAGACCGGCGGCCGTATCGAGGTACAGGTGGCACCGTCGGGGCAACTCGGAGACGACGCGGCGATGGTGACCGCACTGCGCACGGGTGCGCTCGACATCTCAGCCAATTCACAAGGTGCGGTGGCCAACGTAGTACCCGAGTACGCGGCGTTTGGCATGCCTTTCCTGTTCGATAGCTTGCCGCAGGCGTGGAAGCTGCTAGACGGCCCTCTCGGCAAGGAACTGGCGGACAAGAGCGCAGCGAAGGGGTTAATCGTCCTCGGTTACTGGGACAACGGCATCCGCCACATGAGCGACAGCAAGAGGCCGCTTCTCAAGCCAGAGGATCTGAAGGGGCTGAAGATGCGCACCCCGCCCGACGCCGTGACGGTGGACATCATGGAGGCATTGGGTGCTGAGGCACAGCAAATCAAGTTCGCCGAGCTTTATATTGCGCTGCAACAAGGGGTCGTCGACGGGCAGGAGAACCCGCTGATGAACATCTATGCGAGCAAGCTCTACGAGGTGCAGCCATTCATTTCATTGACTGGCCACAAGTACGAGATGACGCCCTTTTTGATGAGCAAGCGCAGCTGGGATCGACTGTCCGAGGCGGACCGTATCGCAGTGCGCGAAGCTGCGGCCGACGCCACCGCGCTGCAGCGAAAGCTGTCGCAAGAGTCGGACGAAAAGCTCGTCGTCGAACTCAAGGGAAAAGGCGTACGCGTGGACACCGTGGATAAAGCGCCGTTCAAGAAGGCGACGGCATCGGTCGACGACAAATGGATCGCTTCACCGATCGGGCCGTACGTCAAGAAGGTGATCACGGCCGCGCGCGCGAAATGAAAGCCGGTGCAGCGCGGGCGGCTTGGCTGTCCAGCGGTGCAAGCCCATTTGACGTGGTTACCGCCTAAAAGTCGATTCGAGGAGACGACCGCAAATGAACATCCCCGAACGCAATCCTCTTGAGCGCACCATTGTTGTCCTTTGCAGCTTCGTGCTCTGGGTCACGACATCAGTGATTTTCGTGATCCTCACGGCCAATACCATCCTGCGCTACACCGGAGGCAGGGGGTTGCAATGGGCCAACGAACTGCCTGAGCTGCTGTTTCCCTGGCTCGTGATGGCGGGTGTAGTGCTTGCCGCCGAGCGAGGCGCACACATCGCTACCGTTTTCTTGATTGAAGTCCTGCCGCCGCAAGCACGTCGAATCGTCGTCGTGACGGGCTGGTTCGTCACGGCGGGCCTCTATGCAGTGTTGTCAACAGCAACATACAACCTGCTCGAGATCGTCCACGACGAGAAGTCACCGATCCTGCACGTGCCTGGGTCCGTCACCTACGGCTGCGTGATGGGTGGAATGGTGATGCTTGCCCTACTGGCGCTTCAGGCGGCTTGGCGGGCCTGGCGAGCCGAACCCGTTTCAGCGCTCTCCGAAGGCGAAGTGCAGAGCCCACACTGGTAAAGGCGTTGTCCGCCGATGGGCCTCACTTGTGACCACAAATCCTAGGAGGCAGAGGAGCACGTAATGAGTGTCTTGATTCTCGTCGTTTTTCTCGGTGCGGCAGTAGCTGCGATGCCGATTGCCCACGCGCTGCTGCTGGCGGCGATGGCGGCAGCCGCGACCACGGATCGTGTCCCGATTGACCTGTTGGTGCAACAAATGGTTGCGCAGGTGCAGAGCTTTCCGATGATCGCTATCCCGTTCTTCATGTTGACGGGGGCGTTGATGATGGGCGGTAGGCTGGGCGAGGCGATCGTTGGCACGTTGACCACCACCGTCGGGCGCTGGCACGGCGGGCCTGCGCAGGTTAGCGTGCTGTCGTCGACTTTGTTTGGAGGTGTCTCGGGGTCGGCAGTGGCGGATGCGTCGGCGATCGGCGCGCTACTGATGCCTTGGCATCGGCGACTCGGATATCCGATGGCCTTCTCGGCGGCGTCGCTCGCATCGGCGGCGACGATTGACATCATCATCCCGCCATCCATTCCACTGATTCTGTTTGCGCTCACGGCCAACGAGTCGATCGCCGCGCTTTTTTATGCCGGCATCCTGCCCGGTCTGATGTTGTGCGCCGGATTCATGACCGCCTGCTGGTGGGTCGGAAAACGTCGAAATCTGCCGCGCGAGTCCGCCCCGGTCGACCGTGCAGTCTTCCGCCGCAATCTTGTGTTTTCGCTGCCGGCGCTCGCGCTGCCGGTGATGATCGTCGTCCTGCTGCGCTTCGGCATAGCCACTCCGACGGAAGTCGCGGTGCTATCGACGCTGTACGCGGTCATTGTCTCGCTGTTGATTTACCGCGACCTGACGATCACGCGGGTGCACACGGCGATCATCGAGGCTGGCTTGGCCACCGGTGTGGTGCTGCTGGTCATCATGGCCTCGGCGGCGATCGGTTGGCTGTTGACCTTCGATCAGACGCCGCAGGGCATAGCGCACTGGGTGCAGCAAAACGTGCATGCAAAGTGGCTCGTAATTTTGCTGATGAACCTCATGATGCTGTTCATCGGCATGTTCATCGATCTACCAGCAGCCATTTTGCTTCTCACGCCCGTGTTCCTGCCATTGGCGCATGGCATCGGCATGGACTCGGTACAGCTCGGTCTGATGATGGTTCTGAACCTGGCGATCGGGTTGTACACGCCGCCGGTTGGCACCACGCTGTTCATCACGAGTTCAATCGCCAAGGTCAAGGTCGGTGAGACGGTGCGCGCAATGGGACCGTTCTATCTCGTCGCGCTCGTCGTACTCGCACTCATCTCCTACTTTCCATCCTTCGTGCTGCGCTGAACATCACTTGACTGAGAAAAGGAATCGCTCCATGTCTACAACCGCACTGACGCTGGCCAAACTGGCTCGCAGCGCCTACAACATCCGTCGCTACGCCCTGCGCATGGGTGAAGTCCAGGGCCAAGGCTACATCGGCCAAGCGCTTGGATATGCTGACGTGCTGGCGGTGGCTTACTGTCATTCGATGGCCTTGCGCTCCGACGAGCCAGGGTGGGAGGGCCGCGACCGGTTTCTGCTCTCGCACGGTCACTACGCCATCGCCCACTATGCCGCGTTGATCGAGGCCGGTGTGATCCCCGAGTCGGAGCTCGAGACCTACGGCAGCGACGATAGCCGCCTGCCGATGTCGGGCATGGCTAGCTATACGCCTGGCATGGAGATTTCCGGCGGATCGCTGGGCCAGGGATTGACTATCGGCGTCGGCATGGCCCTCGGTCTGAAGCAAAAGAACAATCCGGCTTTTGTCTACAACTCGATGTCTGACGGGGAACTGGATGAAGGGTCGACCTGGGAGGCGGCGATGTCAGCTGGACACTATGGGCTCGACAACCTCATCTGCCTTGTCGATGTCAACAACCAGCAGGCTGACGGCCCCTCCACCAAGGTGCTGGGTTTCGAGCCGCTCATCGACAAATGGGCGGCGTTCGGCTGGCACGTTCAGCGCGTGAACGGCAATGATCTACCCGCAGTGCTCGAGGCCTTCGACGCGGCTCGCGCGCCAACGGAAGCCAAACCCCGGGTCATTCTCTTCGATACCTTGATGGGCAAGGGAGTACCGTTTTTGGAGGAGCGCGAGAAGAACCACTTCATTCGCGTCGATCCGCCTGAGTGGCAGCAGGCGCTCGCCATACTCGATCAATCTCAGCCGCATATGCAGTCCGAAGGAGCGTCGGCATGAACACTGTCACCGCCGAAAAAAAACCACGCCTTACTACCTCGGCGATGATCGCCTCGATCGCCTCCGAGGGTCAACGGGTGAAGGCCGCACCGTTCGGCAAGGCGCTGGTTGACTACGCTGCCGGACACCCCGAGGTCGTGGGTCTCACCGCAGATCTGGCCAAATACACCGATCTTCACCTTTTCGCCCAAGCCTACCCCGAGCGTTTCTATCAGATGGGGATGGCCGAGCAGTTGCTGATGGGCGCAGCAGGCGGTATGGCCAAGGAGGGACTGATACCGTTCGCGACGACTTATGCCGTGTTCGGCACACGGCGGGCGTACGACTTCATCCATCAGGTGATCGCTGAGGAAAACCTCAACGTAAAAATCTGCTGCGCCTTGCCGGGGCTGACTACAGGCTACGGCCCAAGCCACCAGGCCACCGAGGACATTGCAATGATGCGCGGAATCCCCGGACTGACGATCATCGATCCGTGCGACGCGCTCGACATCGAGCAGGCGGTGCCACAGATCGCCGCACACAAGGGACCGGTGTACATGCGACTGCTGCGTGGCCAGGTTCCACTGGTTCTCGACGAGGTTAACGGCTACAAATTCGAGCTCGGCAAGGCCAAGCTGCTGCGTGATGGCGCAGACGTATTGGTAATCTCGAGCGGTCTGTTGACCATGCGCGCACTGGAAGTGGCGCAAGACCTGGCCAAGGACAATATTGGTGTGGCTGTGCTGCACTGCCCGACGATCAAGCCACTCGACGAGGCGGCGATCGTTGACGCGGTGCGTTACAAGTCTCGGCTCGTGGTCGTAGCCGAAAATCACTCGGTCATTGGGGGCCTCGGCGAGGCGGTGGCGAGCACTTTGCTGCGCCATCGCGTGCAGCCGGCTGGCTTCCAGCTTGCAGGGTTGCCCGACGCCTTTCTCGACGCTGGTGCGCTGCCGACTTTGCACGAACGCTACGGTATCAGCCGCGAGGCACTGGGTGCGCGCGTCAAGGCTTGGCTCGGTTGACTATGAAACACGCTGCGCCGTCCAAGCTCGCGGACGCGATTCGCTTTCTTGCCATCGACGCGATCGTGCGCGCTGGCGAAGGCCATCAGGGCGTGCCACTCGGCATGGCCGAGATTGCCACCGCGTTGTACACCCAGCACCTAACGTTCGATGCTGGCGATCCCTCATGGCCTGACCGCGACCGCGTCGTGCTAAGCAATGGCCACGGCTCAATGCTGCTGTATGCACTGCTGCATCTCTGCGGGTACGAGCGCTTCGGCATAGAGCAATTACGCACCTTTCGCGACTTCGGATCGCGCTGCGAGGGTCACCCCGAACGCGATATTGCGTCGGGGATCGAGGTCACCACCGGCCCGCTCGGCCAGGGTATCGCGAATGCGCTGGGGATGGCGGTGGCCGAGGCCTACTTGAATGCCCGCTTCGGCGATGAGTTGGTCAATCACCGCACTTACGCCTTCGTCGGCGACGGTTGCCTGCAGGAGGGAGTAGGCCAAGAGATGATCTCGCTCGCCGGCCATCTGCGGCTCAGCAAGTTGACGGTACTGTGGGACGACAATCAGATCACCGACGATGGCGCGACGACGCTGTCGATCAGCGAGGACGTGGCCGAGCGCTTCCGCGTCGCCGGCTGGCATGTCATTGAAGTTGATGGACATGATCTGGCAGCCGTGTCGGTGGCGTTGGACGCCGCGCGTGTGGATCGGCGGCCGTCGTTGCTTGCCTGCCGTACTGTCATCGCTCGCGGCATCACTCGGCTTCAGGGCCGGCGCGGCGGACACAGTGGCAAGCTTTTCGTCGAGGATGCCGATGCCGCACGCGCAGCGTTGGACTGGCCGCACGCACCCTTCGAGGTCCCAGCCGACGTGCTGGACGCCTGGCGTGATGCCGGGCGACGCGGCCGCAGTGCGCGCGATGCGTGGCAGGCGCGCGTTGCCGCGCTGCCCGCTGCCGAACGCGTCGAATTCGAACGGGTTCTCGCCGGTGAGCTGCCTGCAGGCTGGCGCGAGACGCTTGCGACGTACAAGAGCGTGGCGAGCACGCGCGAGCCGTTGCCCAGTGGCATCTACATATCCGGCGAGATTAGTGACGCGCTGGTGAATCGTCAACCGGAGCGCATGGTCATTTGCGCCGATCTGGAGGCTCCTACCGGCCACAAGAGACGGCTGGCGGCCTTCACGGCCGAGAGTCGAGACGGACCCTACGTGCACTGCGGCGTGCGCGAGCACTTGATGGGAGCGATGGCGAATGGCATGGCAGCGCATGGCGGCGTTGATCCATTGGCCGTAACCTACCTAGCCTTCTCCGATTACGAACGCCCGGCAATGCGCATGGCCGCCTTGATGGGGCTGCCGGTGAAGTTCGTGTTCAGCCACGACTCGATCGGTATCGGCAAGAACGGCCCGACGCACCAACCGGTGGAAATTTTGGCATCGCTGCGCGCGATGCCAAATATGCTGGTGCTTCGCCCGGCAGACGCGGTTGAGGCGGCGGAATGCTGGGAGATCGTGCTCGAACGGAATCGGGGGCCGTCGTCACTGGTGTTCGCGCGCCAGTCTCTACCGCACGTGCGGCGCGTCCCCACCAGCGCGAACCTATCGCGGCGTGGCGCCTATGTGCTTGCCGAAGCTGAAGGCGGCGAGCGCGAGGTAACGCTGCTGGCCACCGGCTCCGAGGTCGCTCTGGCGCTGGCCGCCCGCGAACAGCTACAGGTTGCCGGAACCCCTACCGCTGTGGTGTCGATGCCGTGCTGGGAACTGTTCGAACAACAGGACGCCGCCTACCAGGCGAGTGTTCTCGGCCCGCGCACGATACGTGTCGGTTGCGAGGCTGCCGTGCGTTTTGGTTGGGACCGTTGGCTGGGACAACGCGGGGGTTTTGTCGGCATGACGGGTTTTGGCGCGTCAGGGCCGGCGGATGCCCTGTACCGTCATTTCGGTATTACCGCCGAGGCGATGGTTGTCGAAGCACGGCGACTGCTCAACTCGCAAGCTCAGGAGATCCTTGCATGAGTGCCAAACAGCGCATTGTCTTTCTGGATCGATCGACCATCGCGCCGCAAATCCGGTTGCGTCCGCCATCATTTGAGCATGAGATGGTCGAGCATCAAAACACGTCCGCCGATCAGGTGGTGCCTCGCCTTGACAGCGCGACGGTCGCGATTCTGAACAAGGTGCCGATCAGCGTCGCGGTGCTTGAGCAATTGCCTCGGCTGAAGTTGATCGCGGTGGCCGCCACGGGCACCGATTGCATTGACAAGGCTGCGTGCGCGGCGCACGGCGTCGCGGTGGCAAATATCCGCGGCTATGCGCTCAACACAGTGCCAGAACACACCTTCGCGGTGATGCTCGCGCTGCGTCGAAATATCGTCGCCTATCGCGAATCAGTTTTGGCGGGGCGCTGGCAGCAGGCAGCGCAGTTTTGCTATTTTGACTTTCCGATCCATGACCTCGCCGGCGCGCGTCTGGGCATCATCGGCGAAGGCGTGATCGGCCAGCGCGTGGCCGAATTAGGCAAGGCGTTCGGTATGGTGCCTATGTTTGCATCGCACAAGGGCGTGAGCGGCATGGGTCCGCTGTACACGCCGTGGCAGCAGGTGCTGGAGACGGCCGACGTGATCACGCTCCACTCGCCCTTGACCTCGCAGACCAGAGGCATGATTGCAATGCCTGAATTCGAGGCGATGCGGCGGCGTCCATTGCTCATCAACACCGCGCGCGGCGGCCTCGTCGATGAGATGGACCTCGTTGCAGCGTTGGATCGAGGGCTTGTCAGCGGGGCCGGCTTCGACGTCACCGATGGTGAGCCGCCAGCGGCGGATCACCCGCTGATGCGTGCGGCTTCGCGTCCCAACGTAATTCTCACACCGCATGTCGCATGGGCTGCCGATGAGGCGCAGCAGGCGCTGGCCGATCAGCTGATCGACAACATCGAGAAATTTGTCGCCGGCACGCCGACGAATTTGGTTCAGGGTGCTTTCTGAACGTCTTTTACCTGCACATGAATCCCAATGGTTCTTTTTGGGTGATTCCATTGAGTTCGACGGCGAGTTGATCGGACTGTTATCGGATGACGTGGTGTTCGGTGCATCCTGACCGGCGTTGCCTGTAGAAGGCCAGGTTAGGACATTTTCGCGAGCGTGAAAACCCAATGCCCTTAACGACGCGACTGTGCGCCTTGGTCGCTGCGCGACTGGCAGCCGATGTCCATCATCCAGCCACTTTGCGGGCGCTCGAGAACGGGCGTCCGTAATCGCGGCGGCGGAACGCTTCCCCCTGCGGGTCGCAACCCGCCTGCGCGCCAGCCGGCCCCTTCGCCTCTGGGCTTATCCGCAAGTCAAGACATGGCTTGGAGCTCACGCTTCGCGTCCGCGAAACGGACTCTTTCCTTGCTTTCTCGGGCGACGGCCGAAGTGGTACGGATTTCATCGACCTGCATTGTGCGGTCGCCTTGTAGCTGGACGAACCTCGGAGGAAAACTTGTTTGACTTCGTCATGGCTCAATCCTCTCAGAGAAAAGAGCCCCCTCAAAACCGGGGGCGATGCACAAACTGCGAGTGCCTGAATCGCTGCATATCGATCATAGCCGCTCGGACGTCAACCGACCGTACCGGGTCGAGAGCACCCGTTAACAAATCGGAATGGCGATCATTCCAGACGAAGCTCCGAAGTGGCACGTTCCCGATGGCGTGCCATCACGCGGCAGCGCCATCGATCCACCACGCCCCTCGCTTGAGCGCCCCAGAAGCAGGCAGTCGTCGTCGGAGCGCATCTGCGACAGCGCAACTCACCGCCAATGCAAACCGAATGGTCAATGTTATGGAAAGCACGCGCTTCCCATTTCTTTCACCATTCCGTAATGAAAAGGTCCTTTCATGCCCTCCCCCATCCCCGTGGTCCTGGACCACCTGCGCTTTGCCAGCCAGAACCAGGCGCGTCAGCACTTCTCCGACATGCTGCACCGCTATCAGCCTGGCCAGAGCCTGAACCCCGCCGACAGCACCGAGCTGCAAAGCCTGCTCAAACGCCACCCCCTGTACGACAAGACCCCGCTGGCCAGCCTCGATCGCCTCCACGTCGCCACTGCCGGCTTCGGGCGCCACTGCTTCAGCGCCCAGCAGCCCGACCGCTCCAAGCGCAACGTCTCCTTCGTGCAATGCATCCGCAATTGCCGCGACCACCCCGATCCCGAAGCCAGCAACCCAGAACCAAAAAAAACAGCCCCCGAGACGATCGCGCTACCAGCGCAGCCCCAACCCCAAGAACAAAAACCGGTGCAGGCCAAGCCGCCAGTACCCGTCACCGACATCCCCGCATCGACCGCGACGCCGGTACTGCCTGCACCCAAGCCAACACCAACGCCAACTCTCAAAAAGCCTACACCACCCACCAAGGCCACCAAGCCGAAGAAGGAGCGCACCCAATGACCCCGTGCCGCTTCACCCAGATGCGCAGCGCGCCCTCCCGCCTGGACGATGGTCTTCGACGCCGAACCCGCCGTCTTCTGCACCTGGCCGGCTATCCCCCCGAGACCGCGTGCACGATCCACGTCAGGCAAACACCATGGTTCCCCGATGGGCCATGGTCTTGCGAGGTGCGCGCAGCGCCAGCCGATGACGATCCCTCTCCATGGAAGCGGCGGCTGAAGCGCCTGGTTGAATACTGGCTGCGGCTGCGCACCCGGTGGCCTTCCTGAACCCACCGGGTGCGCTCCTTTCCATCAGGCCGGCACCGGCTCGCCCCCATTGCTTCTTCGTAAGCGCCCCTCCAGCCGAGCCTGCAACCCGCCCGAGCCCTTGGGCGGGGGTGGAAGCCGGGGATCGCCCTCCCCCTCCGGCGCCGTCTCCGGATAGAACTCCTCCACCACCGCCCCACCTTCTTCCTCGGTCTCCTCGAACGCTCCGGCCGCATAGCCTTCGCGCGCCGCCTCATCGAGTGCCCACTGGTCAAACCCCAGCTGCTTGCGCCGTTCATCCTCGGCCGTGGCCTGCACCACCGCCTGCTCCAGGGGGGTGCCCGGTGGCGTGGTGACATCCACGTAGTACACCGGGGCCCGATACGACTGGGTGGTGGACTTGCCGCGCAGGCGCAGCATCAGGGGCAGCGAGGCCAGCAGGCCGCCCGAGACCGCCTTCAAGTAGGCCAGCCGCGCGGTCAGCGTGCGAATGCTGTTGAAACCCGTGGTGCGAAACACAAAGGTGCCCAGCCCATCGTCTTCTCCCGCTCCCGTTTCCACTTCGGGCGTGACGACCCGCACGTGCAGCCGCCCATAGGGCTTGCAGCGTCCGTCTTGCGCCAGTGGGCAGCCCGCCGGGGTCGGACAGGGCAGGCTCTCGATGCCCTGATCGGTCACGCGCCGGCAGCGCTCACCATCCCCCACGCACAGGGGCCGGCCGGTTTCCCGATCAAACAGCGTGTAGTGGGCCCTCAGGTTCAGCTCCGGCGCCCCGAAGGGCAGGCGCACCGGGATGCTGCGCAGCTTGGTGCCAGCATCCTTGCGCAGCGCCGCATCCAGCGGATGCTTGACCCAGCCTTCGAGCCCCTGCACCTGACTGGTCAGGGTGAACTCATCGTCCTTCTCCGGCAGGCGCCGGCCGTTCTTCTCCACCACCCGGCCAATCGAGATGCGCCCAATCACCGGCGGTGTAATGGCAAGACCTTTCAACATGATGTGTCCTTTCAATTGATGGGTATTTCGCGTTCATCCAGGGCCCGTACCGTCTGCGGTTGCGGATCCGGGTCTTCGTCCGGCTCAGGCTCTTCGTCCTCCACCTCCCAGTCGAAGACCTCCCGTGCCAGGCCAGCCGCATCGGACGTGGGTTGGTCCTCGAACCCGCCCGGCACCTGCACGCCAAAGCGATACGTGCCGGCAAACCCCAAGCCTTCGTCCAGGTAGTCGATCCAGCCACTCAGGGCCGGATGGGCCTGGACGATCCGCCGCAACACCGGCTCGGGGGGACTCCAGGCGGTCTCGAAGTGCAGCGCCAGCTCGGTTTCCGACAGGCGTGCAAGCTCGCAGCGGCCACCGTTCCACTTGCATCCCCAGTGCTCCAGCGACCAGCCGTACCAGTCGGCGTGACCGTGGCGCTCGATGTTGCGCAGCCGTGTGCGCCCCAGGCTGAGGCAGTGCTGCAACTGCTGCAGGGCCGTCTGAGCGGCCGTCAGGGGCTGCGCCGCGTCCGGCAGCGACTGCGCCTCGGCCCAGTGCACCAGATCGCCCACCACCCGCACCGGGATGGCCTCGGTGGGCAGCGGCTGACACAGGCGCGCGCACCAGCGGTCTTGCGCCAGAAACCCCTCCCACGGCTCGGTCATGTGGGCCAGCAAGGCATCGCCCAGCTGGCTCTGGCCGCCGACCTCGATCGCCTCCAGCTCCGGCGGCATGGGGGCCCAGACGTTGAAGTCCAGGGCATACCCGGCCGGCGCCTGATCCTGATCCTGATCCTCGGCACTCTCTGGTTTGAGTTGCGCCACGAAGCGCTCCAACGCCTCGGGCGAACCCGTCAGGCGCATGCGGTGATAAACCCAGTTGGGCATGATGAAATCCTTTCCTTGAAATGAATGAAGACTCAAAACCCGAAGCAATCGGGCTCTCGGCCGGATCGCCTCAGTCCGCTGCCGTCTGGCCGCGCAGCACAAAGCGCCGGCTGCCGGCTCGCACCTGGCCATAGGCATCCTTCAAGCCCGGCTGCTCCTGCAACAGGCGCTTGGTGTCCAGCACCACGCTGTCCTTGATTCGGCGAAACGTCACTTCACCGGTCTCGAACACCGCCCGCGAGGCCTCGCCCATGCGCTCTTCGATGCGCTGGCGCAGCTGGGCTTCCTGTAGTTCGAAGGCCTTCAGCCGCTCGCGCACCGCCTGCAGATCGGAGAAGGTGCTGCCCATCTCCATGTCCTGCGTCCAGTCCAAGGTTTGGCCGCTGTCCTGGGGGTACAGCGCCTGCAGGGCGCGTTCGGCCGAGGCCGAGCCATCGGCCGGTGGCGGTGCTCCGTCCTGTACCCGCTGCCAGAACGCCGCTTCCAGCTCGATCAGCCGCTCAATCACGGCGGCATCGCGCTCGATGCGGTGAATGCGCAGCTCCTGGCCGCCGATCAGCACGATCACATCGGCGGCCTGCTTGCCGGTCACGGCCAGCTGGTGCATCACCTGCAGCTGCACGTACTCGGGCACGCCGTCCCTCCACAGCCGGGCGCCATGGATGCCGGCGGTCTTGCACTCCAGGATCTGTACCTCAGGGGTGCCCAGCACCTCCCGATCGAGGTTGGCCAGCATCCAGGGGTGTTCGGGGTGTTGCAGCACCGCATTGACCCGGCGCACCCGCCGGCCGGTGCGGCGCGTGTAGTGCGCCGCCACGATGGGCTCCAGCAGGGTGCCCCAGTACATGGGCTGGCTGTCATCGTCGGGATCGGGTTGAGCGAAGCTGGCCTTCCCGGTCTTCTGCGCCCACAGCTCCAAGGGGGACTGGTAGGGGCTCAGACCGACGGCTGCCGCCGCATCCGAGCTGCCAATGCCCTGGCGGCGCACGTCCAGCCACTCGGCACGGCTCAGCTGCTGGGTCTTGACCAGGCGCAGGGCCGGTCGGGGTTTGGATGCCACGGATGGCAACCCATTTGATTCAATCATCGGATTCATGACGCACTCCTTCAGAAACAGGAAAGCCCCGGCGCCATGAGGTGCCGGGGCTATGGACGGGGATAAACAAAGACTCAGGCCACCGAATCAGGCGACCAGTTGCAAGGCCTGGGTCAAAGCCCGCTGCTTGAGATTCGCCCCCTGGCCGAACCAGGCGCTGTCCAGGCGGTACTCGCGGCTGCGAGCGCGCCGTTCGTGATCGACAAACTCGGTGACAGCGCTGAGCAGCCCCCAGGCGGTGCCCTTGGCGGCAGCCAGCTCCGCCCCTCGGCCCTGACCGTCGTAGAGCGCCTGCACCTGCTTGAGGGCGCGTTCGTTGATCAGGGAGGTGGCAGACGAGGTTGACGCTGCAGAACCGATCGAAGCACTGCCCTCGGGCTCACACAAGAGCCTCAGGAAGTAGTTCATCGCCTCGTGGTTCTTGACCTTGCGCTCGGCCAGGGTCTTCATGCGGTACATGAAGCCATCCCACTGGGAGACGGCCACCCCGAGCTGCTGCTTGACCGCCTGGGCGTCAAAGCGGGTGTTGTGCGGCACCCGTATGGCGCCTTCGGCCTGGCGCAAGGCCATGTTCAGGCTGTTCTGGCACACCACGCGGATGGTGGTGGGGGTGGCGGTGGTGGCCAGGGTGCCGTCGCACGAGGTGGCCAGCAGCAGGTAGCCATTGACCAAGTCATCCCCCTTCAAGGCCAGGGACTTGCCGGTACGCGCCAGGGCCCAGAACTTGCGGCCTTCCTTGAGCACGCCGGCGGTCTCCAGCTCGTAGCCGGCCACCTCGGTCAGGTCACGGTAGAACTCCAGCACCTCGCGGGGCTGGACCACCTGGTAGCGGGCGCCGACCACCGACAGGGGCAGCTGGGAGTCGGAGCGGAACAGCACCTTGTGTTCGTCAAAGCTGTGGATGGCACCCAGGTTGCCGGCCTGATCGCTCATGAAGTTCACGGGAGCCTCGCAGATGCGCCAGTCCATGCCGGCGGCACGGGCCCAGGTTTCGATGGATTGCTTGGCGGGCAGGCGCTGGCCCACGTCTTGCCACGGGGCGGGGCTGACGGGAACAAAGGAAGCAACGGACAGGGACATGGAAATCTCCTTGAGATCAAGGCGCCGAGGCGCAGACACAAAAAAAGCCCCGACGGGGCCGATGGACAGAAACGACAGGGAAAAGAAGCAGGACGCGGGAACTCAGACCCTCGGGGTGAAGGTGTGGCCGCAGGTCAGGCAGGCGTGCGAGTCGAGCCAGTTCTGGTCGATGGCTTCACCGACGTCGCTGCCGACTTCGCGGCCAAGTGCGCCACCGATGGCGCCGCCGATGCAGGCCCCGGCAATGGCGCCGATGGAGCTGCCCAGGGGGCCAGCAATGAGACCAACGGTGGCACCGGCCTGAGCGCCGCTGGTGGCGCCGCGCAGGGCCACGGCAATGCCGCTGGCGGTGCCAAGGGCGGTGCCGACCGCGGCGCCGGTGTTGCGGCCGACGTGGCGGGGCATGACGCGGGGGGATTGGCAGTTGGGACAGGTGTGCATGCAAGATTCCTTCAGACACAGGAAAAGGCCCTGACGGCAGACAGCCCGGCGATCCGCATGGGATGGCCGGGCTGCTGCAGGTCAGGGGGAAGGTGAACCGGTGGGGTTCACTTCAGTGATATGTGACTGAAAAATTCTGGATTGAGGCGACGGCGGACGCTCCGACAGTTGCGCTCACGCTGCTGCAAACATTTCCTCTGGAGGTGAAGCGCCTCATCTGGGCCGAAGCTGATGTGCGGTCCAGGGGCACGCACAGGCGTCGTCCGCCATCCTCAGGGCTGTGCGCCGCCGCTGCCCGAGTCCAACGTCGCACAATGCCCCGATGTGCAACCGCTACGTGAGCCCCCAGGAGGCCGACATCGAGCGCGCCTGGCATATCGGCGCGCGCAACCCGGTGCGCTGGTGGGATGAGGTCGTGTTTCCGCGCGGCCGGGGCGCCTTCGTCCGGCGCGCGGTGCGCGATGCCGGATACGCGCGCGAGTTGGTAGCCGGCCAGTGGGGCCTGATCCCGTGGTTTGCCAAGGCGGTCCGACTGTCCTACTCCACCAACAACGCGCGCAGCGAGGAGCTGGCGGCCAAGGCCACGTACAAACAGCCTTGGGCCAGGGGCCAGCGCTGCATCATTCCGGCGCTGTCGTTTGATGAGCCGTGCTGGGAGACCGGCAAGAACGTCTGGTGGCGTTTTTGCCGCGCCGATGGCATGCCCTGGGGCTTGGCTGGACTTTGGAACACCTGGATCGACAAGGCTACGGGCGAGGTGCATGAGAGTTACACCATGCTGACCATCAATGCCGACCGTCACCCGCTGATGAGCCGCATGCACAAGCCCGATCCGAAGCTGCCACTCAATCAGCAGGACAAGCGCAGCGTGATCCCGATAGAAGTGGGCGACGTGGATCAATGGTTGGCCGGCACCGTCGCTGAGGCCCAGGAATTGCTCAGGCTGGCCGAGGCTGAGGTTTTCGACGCGGTGGCGGTGGCGTCATGACGGCGCGCGCAGCAGCGTGTACGCCGTCTTCGTTTTACTCCTCGGCGACCAGCTCCATCTGTGCCAGCTCGCCTGCACTGAACAAGGCACGGGCATCGAAGATCAGTTTGCGCAGCTCAGGCACATCCAGCTGACCCGGGCCACCGTGGGCCGGGTTGGCCTTGGACGGCTTGCAGCGCGTGGTTCGACTTCGTCACCGTGTGCGGAGATTTCATGCAGACCCGGTGCACGCCGGTGTACAGGTCGGACGTCGGTGGACGTGGAGCCAACGTGATCGGCGACGTGGGAGCGTGAAGACAGGGAGGACGCAGCACGCCCCGATACACTCAAACCCATGCCCCCGCAACCCGCCCTGTCCTCCTTCCTCTGGTCCGTCGCCGACCTGCTGCGTGGCGACTACAAGCAGTCCGACTATGGCAAGGTTATCCTCCCTTTCACCGTGCTGCGCCGCCTGGACTGCGTGCTCGAATCCACCAAGGACGCGGTGCTGCTCGAACTGGCCGCCAAACAGAAGCTGGGTGTCAACCCCGACCCCTTCCTCAAGCGCAAGACCGGCCTGCCGTTCTTCAACCAGTCGCCGCTGGATTTGAACAAGCTGCTGGGCGACCCTAGCAACGTGGCGCAAAACCTGCTGAGCTACCTGCAGGGCTTCTCGCCCGAGGTGCGCGACATCTTCGAGCACTTCGAGTTCCAGACCCAGATCGAGCGCCTGTCCAAGGCCGGCCTGCTCTACCAGGTGACCGAGAAGTTCTGCCAGATCGACCTGCACCCCAAGCGCGTCAGCAACGCCGACATGGGCACCGTGTTCGAGGAGCTGATCCGCAAGTTCGCCGAACTCTCCAATGAAACCGCCGGCGAGCACTTCACCCCGCGCGAGGTCATCCGCCTGATGGTCAACCTGCTGTTTGTCGAGGACAGCGACGCCCTCGCCAAACCCGGCGTGGTGCGCACCCTGTACGACCCGACGGCCGGCACCGGCGGCATGCTCAGCGTGGCCGGTGAATACCTGGCCCAGCTCAACCCCAAGGCCAGCCTGAACGTCTACGGCCAGGAGCTCAACCCCGAGTCCTACGCCATCTGCAAGGCCGACATGCTGATCAAGGGCCAGGACGTGGGCAACATCACCTTTGGAAACACCCTCAGCGACGACGGCCACCCCGGCGAGCACTTCGACTACATGCTGTCCAACCCGCCCTTCGGCGTGGAGTGGAAAAAGGTTGAGAAGGAGGTCCGCAAGGAGCACGAGACCCAGGGCTTCGCCGGCCGCTTCGGCCCCGGCCTGCCGCGCGTGTCCGACGGCTCCATGCTGTTTTTGCTGCACCTGCTCAGCAAGATGCGCCCCACGGCCGAGGGCGGCAGCCGCTTTGGCATCGTGCTCAACGGCTCACCGCTGTTCACCGGCGGCGCCGGCTCGGGCGAATCCGAAATCCGCCGCCATGTGCTGGAAAACGACCTGTGCGAAGCCATCGTCGGCCTGCCCACCGACATGTTCTACAACACCGGCATCGCCACCTACGTGTGGATCATCAGCAACCGCAAGCCGCCCGCACGCAAGGGCAAGGTGCAGTTGATCGACGCCAGCGGCATGTGGCAGAAGATGCGCAAGAGCCTGGGTTCCAAGCGCAAGGAGCTGTCGGACGAACACATCGCCCACATCACCCGGCTGTTCGGCAGCTTTGAGGAGGCCCAGGACGAAGACGGCAAGCCCATCAGCCGCCTCTTCGACAACGAGGACTTCGGCTACCACGCCATCACCGTCGAGCGCCCGCTGCGCGACGACGCCGGCCAGATCGTGCTCGGCCTCAAGGGCAAGCAAAAGGGCAAGCCGCAGCCCGACAGCGCGCTACGCGACACCGAGAACGTGCCCTATACCGAAGACGTAGGCGAATACTTCCGGCGCGAGGTGCTGCCACACGCGAGCGACGCCTGGATCGACCCCGACAAGACCAAGGTGGGCTACGAAATTCCGTTCAACCGCCACTTCTACGTCTTCAAGCCACCCCGGCCGCTGACCGAGATCGATGCCGAGCTGAAAACCACCACCGACCGCATCCTGGAGATGATCAAGGGGCTGTCGGCATGATTTTTATCACATCTGAAAGCGGAAAATTGAAATTTCTATTGAATATCAATGAGTTGCTATGATGTCACCATGTCGCACGACGCTTGTCAGCGGTACTTTCCGGAGGCGTGTTCATGAATCCATTCGACTTCCTTGCCGCGAAGCTGGAGGGGGAACGATTCGATCGCCACACCTTGCCGCTCGAAGTGCTCCGTGACTTTGCTGCCTTGCAAGAGATGCTGGTTGAGGTCGCCAAGTGGGAATTCCGAAACGCCCACCCCGATCGGCAGCGCATTCCTCGAAATTTCGATGAAGGCTTGGAATTGCATTTGGCGCAGATTGGAGAAGGAAGCGTCGTTGCTACCCTGGTGCTGCCATTGCTCGGCCTGTTTCCACAAGAAAACGTGCGCTATCTGGAACAGGCCCGCGATCACATCGTCGAGTCCATCGCGAAGGCAGATGCCGGCCAACAGCCGCCTCTGCCACCGAACCTGCTGAGCTACTTCGACCGTTTTGGCCGCAGCCTGCGCGAAGGCGAGTCCATCACGTTTGCACGTGCAGACGGTGGCGGTGCCCGACTCAGCCCTGAAACCCGTCTCAAGTTGGTCAAGGCTGCGAAGGTGCAAAGCTGGACCGAAGAAGTGGCCTTGCGAGGGCGTGTGCCGGAGGCTGACCAAGATCGCCAGACCTTCCAGATTCAGCTGCGCGACGGCACCAAGCTGACGGCACCCTTGGACGAGCAATTTCAAGAAACTGTCTTCAAGGCATTCAGCGACTACAAGAGCGGCGCGCATGTCCTCATCAAAGGCATAGCGCGCAAAAATGGTGGAGCCAGCCCGGCATACAGAGACATTGAATCGGTCGAACGCGTCAGTTTGCTCGACCCGCTGGACGTCGGCTTACGTATCGAAGATTTCTTCGATCTGCGCGATGGCTGGCTGGACGGCAAGGGACTGGCGCCACCGTCGGACGGCCTGCATTGGCTGCAACACGCCTTTGGCGCCGACTACAGCAGCGAGCTACGCCTGCCCTATCTCTACCCCACGCCCGAAGGCGGCGTGCGCGCCGAATGGAGCACCCCTGAATCGGAGATTAGCCTCGACATCGACCTGAACACCCGCAACGCCAGTTACCACGCCCTCGACTTGCGCACGGATACGACCGATGAAGTGCAACTGAACCTGGGGGGCGACATCGGCTGGCGTGAGCTGGACCGGCGGCTGCGCGCTGTGGAGGGCTTGCAAGCATGAAGCCTGACACCCTGTTGCTGCGCCAAATCCATCCAAATTTTGTCCAACAAGGCCGTGTGACTTCACAGGCTTTTCGCCCCACACCGAAGGACGAAAACCTACTGTCGGTGGACGATGGTGACCGCATCAGCGCCGCCAAGGCCTTTGCGAGGTTCACGGCTGCGCCGAACTGTCGATCGGCCGGCGTCATGGCGGTCGCGCAGGCGGAATGTGCTGCGCTGGGGTTGCCCGTGATTGCAGACGGCCAACCTTATCCCGAGCACTGCAGCATTGACTTCGCCGGCTGCAGCCCCAATGAGCGGGATCGCAAAGCCAAGCGCTTGGCGCATGGAGCGCAAGAACGCGGCTGGCAGTTTCAGCCCTGATGAACGCAACCATCGACACCGGCCACCTGCTACCGGCCTGGGAGCAGTTTCGCGCCGCCACCGACATTGCCCCCATCCGCAGCGAGGCCCACTACGCCCGCATGACGGCCACGCTGGAGCAGTTGCTGGACACCGCCCAGGGCGACGAGCGCCACCCCGCCATGGAGCTGGCCGACATCGTGGGCGACTTGATCGAAGACTACGAGACCTGCCACCACCCTCTGCCCGAGGCCACGGGCGTGCAGGCGCTCAAGTTTCTGATGGAGCAGCACGGCCTGCGCCAAAGCGACTTGACCGAGCTGGGCAGCCAGGGCGTGGTGTCCGAAATCCTGACGGCCAAGCGCGAGCTGAACCTGCGCGAGGTGCGCGCCCTGGCTGAGCGCTTTGGCGTGTCGGTGGCCACCTTTGTTTGAGGCCGCATGAGTTTCGCGAAATATTCGGCGTACAAGGACAGTGGGGTGGCCTGGCTGGGGGAAGTGCCGGAGCATTGGGAGGTCGATGGGCTCTTCTTGCGAATGTTAGTG
>JAFEEB010000049.1 GCA_018241325.1 Pseudomonadota bacterium
CTCATACCTCGTTGGACAAGACTCGCCGTGGCCGGGGTGGCGCGCGCGACTTACAATAAAGGGTTCGTCTGTTCACAGGCGACTTCGACTTCGGTCGCGCCGCTCAAGCGCTCGTTTGCGTTCATCTGGCGCGCGCTGCCGCACTTGCCCATTGCCACAGGAGCCCTCCCCCGTGTTCATTTCCAATGCCTACGCCCAAGCTGCCCCCGCTGCCGGTGGCGACCTGACTTCGTCGCTCACCAGCATGCTGCCGCTGGTGCTGATGTTCGTGGTGCTGTACTTCATCATGATTCGCCCGCAGATGAAAAAGCAGAAAGAGCACCGCGCCATGATCGAAGCCCTGGCCAAGGGTGACGAGGTCGCCACGGCCGGCGGCATGCTGGGCCGCGTGACCGCGCTGGGCGAGGGCAGCCTGACCGTGCAGATCGCCCCCGGCGTGGAAGTGCAGATGCAGCGCAGCGCCGTGGTGCAAGTGCTGCCCAAGGGCACGCTGAAGTGAATCACCCCCAGTCTCCACTCGCTGCGCGATGTTTCGCCTACCCCCTTGCAGGGGGCATCGCCAGTGATCGGGGAGACCCCGGCCACGGCGATCGCGCGCATGGCCTGCTGCGCGGCATCTTGGCTCTCTTGGTCTCGTGCGACCCGGGGGACACGTGTCGCCTCTCGCGGCTTGAGTGGAGCGCACTGGCCGCTTGAGCCCTCGTTTTTGATTTGGTCTTGCCCTCATGAACCGCTATCCAATCTGGAAATACGCGATCATCTTCATCACCCTGGTGATCGGGGTGCTCTACACCTTGCCCAATTTCTACGGTGAGGCGCCGGCCGTGCAGGTGACGGCGGGCAAGGCCGTCACCCGGATCGACGCCGACACCCTGGCGCGCGTCGAGGACATGCTGCAAAAGGCCGGCACGCCGCCCAACCAGCTCACGCTGGAGGGCGGCTCGGTGTGGGCGCGCTTCGACACCACCGACGTGCAGCTCAAGGCCAAGGACCTCATCGAGAAGGCGCTCAACCCCGACGCGTCCGACCCGGGCTACATCGTGGCGCTGAACCTGGTCTCGCGCACGCCCTCGTGGCTGTTGGCCATGAACGCCAAGCCCATGTACCTGGGGCTGGATTTGCGCGGCGGCGTGCACTTCCTGCTGCAGGTGGACATGCGCACCGCGCTGACCAAGAACCTGGACACCCAGGTGAGCGACCTGCGCGTGGCCCTGCGCGACAAGAACGTGCGCCACGGCGGCATCACGCGCGAGGGCCAGAACATCGAGGTGCGCGCGCAGGATGCGGCCTCGCTGGACGCGGTGCGCCGCGTGGTGCAGGACAAGTTCCCCGACCTGCTGATCGCGCCCAACCAGGCGAGCGACAGCGGCCGGCTGGTGATGGGCTTCAAGCCCGAGGCGCTGCGCCGCGTGCAGGACAACGCCATCAAGCAGAACATCACCACGCTGCACAACCGCGTCAACGAGCTGGGCGTGGCCGAGCCCGTGATCCAGCAGCAGGGCGCCGACCGCGTGGTGGTCGAGCTGCCCGGCGTGCAGGACGTGGCCAAGGCCAAGGACATCCTGGGCCGCACCGCCACGCTGGAGATGCGCCTGGTGGACGACAGCGCCGAGGGCCGCGCCGCCGCGCTGGGCCAGGGCCCCGTGCCCTTCGGCGACGAGAAATTCCTGGAGCGCGACGGCACGCCCGTCATCGTCAAGCGCCAGGTCATCATCTCGGGCGACAGCCTGACCGACGCGCAGCCGGGCTTCGATTCGCAGACCCAGCAGCCCAAGGTGGACCTGACGGTGGACGCCAAGGGCGGGCGCATCATGCGCGACACCAGCCGCGAGAACCTGAAAAAGCGCATGGCCATCGTGCTGTTCGAGAAGGGCAAGGGCGAGGTGCTGACGGCGCCCGTGATCCAGGCCGAGCTGGGCACGCGCTTTCAGATCTCCGGCTCGATGACGGTGACCGAGGCCAACGACCTGGCGCTGCTGCTGCGCGCCGGCTCGCTGGCCGCGCCGATGGAGATCATCGAGGAGCGCACCATCGGCCCCAGCCTGGGCGCGGACAACATCAGCAAGGGCTTTCACAGCGTGCTGTGGGGCTTTGTCGTGATCGTCGTGTGCATGACGCTGTACTACCACCTGTTCGGTGTGTTCTCGTCGATCGCGCTGTCCTTCAACCTGCTGCTGCTGGTGGCCATCTTGTCGATGCTGCAAGCCACGCTGACGCTGCCCGGCATGGCGGCCGTGGCGCTGACGCTGGGCATGGCCATCGACGCCAACGTGCTGATCAACGAGCGCATCCGCGAGGAGCTGCGCGAAGGCATGTCGCCGCAGGCGGCCATTCATGCCGGCTACGACCGTGCCTGGGCCACCATCCTGGACTCCAACGTCACCTCGCTGATCGCCGGCCTGGCGCTGCTGGCCTTCGGCTCGGGCCCGGTGCGCGGCTTTGCCGTGGTGCACGTCATCGGCATCCTGACCTCGATGTTCTCGGCGGTGTTCTTCTCGCGCGGCATCGTCAACTTCTGGTATGGCCGCCAGAAAAAGCTCAGGAGCGTGTCGATCGGCACCGTCTGGAAGCCCCCGGCCAAGACCGAGCTGATGTCCAACGCCCAATGAGCCGCGCCCTGCACGGAGCCTAGACATGGAATTTTTCAAGATCCACCGCGACTACAACTTCATGCGCTACGCGTTGATTCTCAACGTCGTATCGTTTCTGACCTTCGCGCTGGCGGTGTTCTTCCTGGTCACGCGCGGGCTGCACCTGTCGGTGGAGTTCACCGGCGGCACCGTGGTCGAGGTCGCCTACAGCCAGCCGGCCGACCTGGACCAGGTGCGCGGCGCCATGGCCAAGATGGGTTATGCCGACGCGCAGGTGCAGAACTTCGGCACTTCGCGCGACGTGCTGATCCGCCTGCCGCTGCAAAAGGGCGAGACCTCGGCGCAGCAAACCCAGCAGGTCATGCAGGGGCTGCAAGCGCAGGACGCCAGCGTGCAACTGCGCCGCAACGAGTTCGTGGGCCCGCAGGTGGGCAAGGAGCTGGCCTCCAACGGCCTGAAGGCGCTGGCCTTCGTGGTGATCGGCATCATGATCTACCTGTCGCTGCGCTTCGAGTGGAAGTACGCGGTGGCCGGCATCATCGCCAACCTGCACGACGTGGTGATCATCCTGGGCTTTTTCGCCTTCTTCCAGTGGGAGTTCTCGCTGTCGGTGCTGGCGGCGGTGCTGGCGGTGCTGGGCTACTCGGTCAACGAGTCGGTGATCATCTTCGACCGGATCCGCGAGGCCTTCCGGCGCTTTCGCAAGATGAGCACGGTGGAGATCATCAACCACGGCATCACCGCCAACATCAGCCGAACCATCATCACCCACGGCTCCACGCAGATCATGGTGCTGTCGATGCTGCTGTTCGGCGGCGAGACCCTGCACTACTTCGCCGTGGCGCTGACCATCGGCATCCTGTTCGGCATCTACTCCTCGGTGTTCGTCGCGGCCGCGCTGGCCATGTGGCTGGGCATCAAGCGCGAAGACCTGATCAAGTCCCACCGCTCGGGCGGTTCCGACCCGAACGACCCCAACGCCGGCGCGATGGTTTGAGGCAATGCCGAACGAGTCCGCTGCGCGCCATCGCAGTGACTTATTGAGCATCGCCCTGGGCATTTGTCACGGCGTGCCGGGCTTTTTCGGGTGCCGTGCGTGCGATACTGATCCCTCCTCGAATCGCCCATGGTGACCCCACCGCATTTCGCCCGACCGGAGCCTGGCCTCGCGCGCCAGGTGCGCGATCGCTTCGTGCGTGCGGTCGATGCCATGGTCGAGCCGCTCGGCGCGGCGATCGACGCGCAACTGGACGGCGCCCTGCGCGGCAACACCCGCATGTCGATGGCCGAGCTGTCCACGGCGATGGAGGCGGGCGGCGCCTTCAAGCGCGTGCGTGCGGCCTGGGTCGACGGCGCGCGCCGCCAATGGGCCGCGGCCGTCAAGGCCAGCCAGGACCCGGCCACGCGCCCTGCGGCAAGGCAATCTCTGGATTTCGATCTGGTCGACGACGACGTGGTCGAGGGCAAGATCATTGCCTCTCGCGTGGGCGCTGCCGTGGCCGAGGCCGCGGCCAGCCCCTGGAACGACCTGCGCCTGCGCATGCGCCGGCTCGAGCGCAACGAGGACCTGGCGGCCAGCGACCCGCTGCGCCCCGAGGTGCTGGCCCAGGGACTGATCAAGGCCTGGACCGACAACGGCCTGACGCGCTCGATGTGGATGCTGGTGCACGCCGGCGTGCAAAAAACCATGGCCGAGCAGTTCAAGGAGGCTTACGTGCAGGCCAACGCCTTGCTGGAGCAACACGGCGTGGCCGCCGAGCTGGAGCTGAAGGCGCGCCCCCGCGCCAGTGGCGGACCGGGCCCCGGCGCACGGCCCCCTGCCCCGCCCAGCCGGCCGGGTGCCCTGGGCCGGACTTCCGGGCCGACCACGGGCTCGGACTGGGGTGACCCGCAGGCGGGCGACGCGGGGGCCTATGGGGGGGGCCATGGGGGTTCATATGGCAGCGCCACGCGCCACGGCATGAGCCCGGGGTACGGCGCGCGCGGCGCCGCGGCCGCGGTATCGGACCCGCGCACGCAACGCGGCATGGGCGGTGGCGCCGGTGCGGAGGCCCCGGGGCGCTACGCCCCCCGCGGGGGCGAGCGCTGGGTCGGTGGGCGCAACATCGGTGCGCCGACCACGGCGGCCGGCTGGGACGGGGACGGCCCCGACGGCGGCGCCACCACCGGCTGGCGTGCGGGCGTGCGTCCCACCGATCTGGCGCGCGCGGCGCAAGAAACGCGCATGGTCACCGGCTTGTCGCCCATGGCGCGGGTGCGCCAGCGGGCGCAGGGGGTGCTCGGGCAAATCCGGCGCCTGCTGTCCGATCACGTCGCGGACTACGACTCGGCGGGAATGCCCGCCGTGCCCTCGCCGCTGTTGGCGCGGGCCTTGGCCGAGCCCGATCCGGCGTTTGCCGCGACGGTGCTGATGGGGCGCGGCGGCGACACCGCCTTGCCCCAGGGCATCCCGGACGTGGGCGCGGTGGCCGCGCAGCTGCGCCAGCGAGCGAGCGAGCTCAAGGCCAAGGCCGAGAAGCCCAGCGAAAAGGCCATCATCGAAATCGTCGCGCTGATGTTCCAGGCCATTCTGGCCGAGGAGCGCATCGCGCCGGGCATCCGCGTGTGGTTTGCCCGCCTGCAAATCCCGGTGCTGCGCCTGGCGCTGGCCGAGCCGGACTTCTTCGCCTCGGTCGAGCACCCGGCGCGCCAGCTGATCGACCGCATGGGCGCCTGCGCGCTGGGCTTCGATGCCGCCAAGATCGCCGACGAGCGGCTGGAGCGCGAGGTGCGGCGCATCGTGCAGGTGATCGAGCAATACCCCGAGACCGGCCGGCGCGTGTACGAGCTGATGCTGGGCGAATTCAAGAAATTCCTGGGCAGCTCGCTGGCCGAGGCCGGCGCCGTGCAGCAGGCGGCGACGCTCGCGCAGCAGGTCGAGCAAAAAGAAGCGCTGGCCGTGCAATACACCATCGAGCTGCGCCGCATGCTGGCGAGCCTGCCGGTGAGCGAGGACGTGCGCGACTTCCTGTTTCGCACCTGGTCGGACGTGCTGGCCGTGGCCGCCGTGCGCCACGGGGCGCAGCACGCCGAGACCCTGCGCCTGAAGCAGGCCGCCGCCGATTTGCTGTGGGCCGTCAGCGCCAAGCCCGAGCGCGCCGAGCGCACGCGCGTGGTGCAGCAACTGCCGGGCCTGCTGCACGGGCTGCGCGAGGGCATGACGCTGCTGGCGCTGCCCGCCGAGCAGCAGGACCGCCAGATCAAGCGGATCAACGACGCCGTGATGCAGGCCTTCATGGCGCGCGGCGAGGGCTTGTCGCCCGCGCAGCTGGACGAG
Organism: Pseudomonadota bacterium; assembly: GCA_018241325.1. Taxonomy (GTDB): domain Bacteria; phylum Pseudomonadota; class Gammaproteobacteria; order Burkholderiales; family Burkholderiaceae_C; genus Ottowia. The sequence goes on from JAFEEB010000049.1 coordinate 5,908, forward strand.
CTCTCGCACGCGCTGGCGTCGCTGGAGGACGTGGTCACCGACGACCCCGAAGGCGACATGTGGCTCGATCCGGGCATGATCGAGCTGATGTTCGGCGAGCAGGGCGCCACGGTGGAGGTGATTGCCACCGGGGGCTCGCAGCCGCCCGAGGCCATCGTGCAATGGGCGCGCCAGCTCGACTTGGGCATCTGGTTCAACCTCGAGCACCAGGGCAGCACGGTCCAGGCGCAGTACGCCTGGCGCAGCGCGCGGGGTCAGCTGCACCTGTTTTCCAGCAGTGCCGGCAAGAACTACCTGGTGCAGACCCAGCGCCTGGCCGCCTACCTGCAAGCGGGCCTGCTGGTGCCGCTGGAGGACGAGGCCCTCACCGTGCGCGCCACGCGCGAGGCGCTGGCCAAGCTGCAGGTGCAGCCGGGCCAGATGTTGCAGTAATTCCAATTCCAGATCAACCGATCACTTTGTCGGCTTCGCTTGCCGTGCTACAGCACTGTCTGCGCTTCGCCTTCGCGTGCTCGACCGATCTGAAAGTGGAACAAGCGCCCACGGCGCCCGAACGTTCACGCCTGGGCCAGGCGCTGAAACAGGCCCCCGGGCAGCCGCCCGACCTGGCCTTCGAGTTCGAGCTCCAGCAGACGCGCTTGCAGCACGCCGGTGGGCAGCCCGGTGCGCGCCTGCAGCGCGTCGAAGCCCACCGGGTCGGCGCCCAGGGCCGCCAGCAGCGCGCCGGCGCCCTGGTCGGGCGCCGCGGCATCGTCACCCGGCCGATCCGCGGCCGGCGCCGACGTCGGGGTCGGCAGGCGCAGCTCCTCCAGCACGTCCTGCGCCGTCTCCACCAGCTTGGCGCCCTGGCGCAGCAGGGCATGCGCGCCGCGCGACTGCGGCGAGTGGATGGAGCCCGGAATGGCAAACACCTCCTTGCCCTGTTCGGCAGCCAGCCGCGCCGTGATGAGCGAGCCCGATTGCAGCGCCGCCTCGACCACCAGCGTGCCCTGGGCCAGGCCGGCGATCAGGCGATTGCGCTTGGGAAAGTTGCCCGGCAGGGGCGGCGTGCCCAGCGGGTATTCGGAGAGGATCAGGCCATGGCGGGCAATGCGGTGCGCCAAAGCGCGGTGCTGGCGCGGATAGACCCGGTCGATGCCGGTGCCGATGATGGCCACGGTGGCCAGGCGCTGCGCGGGCGCGGCCTCGTCCACGGCCAGCAGCGCGCCATCGTGCGCGGCGCCGTCCACCCCCAGGGCCAGGCCCGACACGATGGTCAGGCCCGCCGCGCTCAGGTGGCGGGCGAACTGGCGCGCGTTCTGCTCGCCCTGCGGCGTCGGGTTGCGGCTGCCCACCACCGCCAGCGCCTGCTGCGCCATGTCATCTGCTATTGATTGAGTAGCTGTTTGCGCTTTGTCGGCAAGCGCTGGAGGCCTTTTTTCTGTGGATTGAAGCAGGTGAACCTGCCCCGTGGCGTACAGCAGCAGCGGCGGGTCTTCGATGGCCAACAGGCTGGCGGGGTAGCTGGCATCGCCCAGCGTGATGACGCGCCGCTGCACCCCGGGTTCGGCGCCGTCAAGCCAGGCCAGCGTGGCTTGCAGCAAGGTCGGCAGCGGATCGGGCTGGCGCGCCAGCGCATCGGCTTGCGCGGCGCTGACCAGTTGCCGCAGCGTGGCACGGGCTTGATCGAAGACCGCCTGCGGCAGTCCGAACGCCGCCAGCAGCCGGCGCGCGCCATCGTTGCCAACACCCGGCGTGAGCGTCAGGCGCAGCCAGGCGGCGAGCTCATCGGAGTCCATGGCCAGCGACCGTCATCAAGCTCTGACCGGCCCGCGGCGCCGCACGCCACCCAGGTCGCACATCAAACCCAAAGAACCGAAGGGCCGCGGAGCCGGCCGGCCCAGCGGACGCCGTGCAGCGGGCTCGGCCCGGCCACTGGCGTCGTCCCCCTGGGGGGATGGCGCCGCAGGCGGCTCAGGGGGGCGTTCATCTACTTCGGATTGGACAGCTTGTCGCCCACCTGCACCGGGTTGCTCACCTGCATCACCAGCACGTAGGACACCCGGTTGAAGGTGCGAAACACCATGCCCAGGCCATTGCGCTCGTCGGGCAGCTGGATGGCCTCGCGCCGGCCGTCGGTCTTGTCGACCAGGCGCGGGCCGGTGGACAGCAGGGCCAGCACGGCGCCGCTGCGCAGGCCGTCGCGCTCGCCCTTGTTGATGGCCACCACCTGGTTGTTGCCGGCAAAGCGCACGGCGTCGCCGTAGACCGAGACCACGCGCGCCTGCACCGGCTCGATCGGCGCGTAGGGCACGTAGTTGCGGTATTGGCGTGGCGGCTCGGGCAGCAGGCGGTCGCCCGCGCGCATTTCTTCCTTGTTGGCCACCACGTCCACCGTGGCGGGGATGGCCACGTGGCGCGGCCCGCCGTCGTCCACCACGGCGACCGGGTACACCTCGCCGGTGGCCGGCCGGTCGGCGGCGCCGGCCTCGATCACCTCGTCCGTGGCGCCCTGGCTGCGCGCCAGGCTGACGCGGCCGACGTACTGGCCCTCGAAGCCCAGCAGCTCGCCGGTGACCGGGTCCTTGAGCGGCTTGGCGGTGCGAAACACGCGGTAGTCGTCCGGGTGGCCGGGGCCCTTGAGCAGCGGCGCGTTGTCCGGGCCCAGCGCGTAGGCGCGTTCGCCCTTGGCGACCAGCACGCGGTCCTGGTTGCGCAGCGCCACCAGGCGCGGCGCCTGGGTGAAGGTGTCGATGTCGTCCACCACCAGCGGCTCGGACAGGAAGGGCTCGATCAGGTGCGCTTGCAGCGTGGGCAGCGGGTTGGCGTCCAGCATCTCGATGCGGTTGCGCGGGGTCACGCGCACCGTCTCGCCGGGTTGGCCGTCCACGCCGCGGCGCGCGCGCAGGCGGGCGCGGTCCCCGTCGCGCTCCAGCACCAGTTGCTGGCCGGGGTAGATCAGGTGCGGGTTGCGGATGTCCTGCAGGTTCATGCCCCACAGCTCGGGCCAGCGCCAGGGCGAGCGCAGGAACTTGCCCGAAATGCCCCACAGCGTGTCGCCGCGGCGCACGGTGTATTCGTCGGGCGCGTCGGGGGCCAGCTCCGAGATGGGAACGCCGGCCGCAGCGGTGTGCTGGGCCGTGGCGCGTTGCGTGGCCGTCACGGGGGCATGGATGCCGCGCTGCGCGTGGGCGGGCGTTGCGGCCAGGGCGGCGAGCGTCAGCCAGCCGAGCGGAGCCAGCCGCAAGGCTGTACGTGCAGGGAAAATGAGTTTCATTGTTTTACAAACAGGCGTCGTTACGCTTGACAAATGACTACACATTTTGCAACCGAAGCCGACTTGGAGCAACGAGATTGGCCGACGGCGGCAGCGTCAATGCTGAAAAGTGGCGAAAATAGCGACATCTTTCCGACATCGGCCATGGCTTTGCTCCCCATTCTTCGTTATCCCGACGCCCGCTTGCACAAAGTGGCCCGGCCCGTGGCGGCCGTCGATGAGCGCGTGCGCACGCTGGTCAGGGACATGATCGAGACCATGTACGGCGCCCAGGGCATCGGCCTGGCCGCCACCCAGGTGGACGTGCACGAGCGCGTGGTGGTGATCGATGTGTCCGAGGAACGCAACGCGCCCCTGGTGCTGATCAACCCCGAGCTGCTGTGGGCCAGCGCCGAGCGGGTGATGGGCGAGGAAGGCTGCCTGTCGGTGCCGGGCATCTACGACGGCGTGGAGCGCGCCGCCCAGGTGCGCGTGCGGGCGCTCGACGAGCACGGCCAGGCGCGCGAGATCGAGGCCGATGGCCTGCTGGCGGTGTGCATCCAGCACGAGATGGATCACCTGCTGGGCAAGGTGTTCGTGGAGTACCTGTCGCCGCTCAAGCGCGGGCGCATCAAGACCAAGCTGCAGAAGGCCGAGCGCCAGGACAAGGCCGAACGGGTGCGGGAGCCGGTATGACCGGGCAGAGCGCCGCGCGCTGGCTGGGGCGGCTGGGCGCGGCCCTGCTGCTGGGCGGCTGCGCGCTGCTGGCGGACCCGAGCCGCGTGGCCGTCGGCACGCCGCAGGCGCAGCTGCGGCAGGAACTGGGCGCGCCGACGGCCACGTATCCGGCTGCCGGCGGTGCGGGCGAACGGCTGCAGTACTCGTACCAACCGGCCGGCCAGCGGGTGTTCAACCTCGACCTGGACGCCCAGGGCCGCGTGGCGCGCGTCGAACAGGCGCTGAACACGGGCCTGTTCGGCCAGCGCATCCAGCCCAACCATTGGACGCGCCAGGACGTGCTGCGCGAATACGGCCCGCCGGCGCGCATCGAGGCGGTGCACAACTTCAAGGGCCAGATCTGGGTCTGGCGCTATCTGGAGGGGCCGACCTGGCGCCTGCTGTTCATCGACATCGACCCCGAGGGCGTGGTGCGCGGCTGGTCCACCGGCGACGAGAACGTGGCCGATGAGATTCAGACGAGATGAGGCGCACCCCAGAAATGACGCTCACCCCCAGTCTCCACTCGCTGCGCGATGTTTCGCCTTCCCCCTTGCAGGGGGCATCGCCCCTGGCCGGGGGGACCCCGGCCACGGCGATCGCTGGCTTGGCCTGCTCCGCGGCCTTTCGGTTCTTGGGGGGCGATGCGCTGCCGGCGATGGGATAGGGCTGGGCGGCCCCTTGCACAACCTGCGTGGAAACGATCTGCTTCGTTACCCGCGGCTTGAACAAATTCCAGCGCTGGCGCAAGCCCAGCAAGCACAACCAGCTATTGATTCATGAGCATCCGAGTGGCCTTTGCCGGCGCCCCCGAATTTGCTGCAACGGCCTTGCAGGCGCTGCTGGACGCCGGTTTTGACGTGCCCCTGGTGCTGACGCAGCCCGACCGCCCGGCCGGGCGCGGCATGAAGCTGCAGGCTTCGCCGGTCAAGCAGCTGGCGCAGGCGCACGGCATCGCGGTGGCGCAGCCGCGCAGCTTGCGGCTGGACGGCAAATACCCCGACGACGCGCTGGCCGCGCAAGCCGCCCTGCTCGCGGCGCGCCCCGATGCGATGGTGGTGGCCGCCTACGGCCTGATCCTGCCGGCCTGGGTGCTCGCTTTGCCGCGGCTCGGATGTCTGAACATCCACGCCAGCCTGCTGCCGCGCTGGCGCGGCGCGGCGCCGATTCACCGCGCCATCGAGGCGGGCGATGCGGAGACGGGCGTGACCATCATGCAGATGGACGCGGGCCTGGACACGGGCGACATGCTGCTGGCCGAGCGCGTGCCGATCGGCGCGCGGGCCACCACGGCGCGCCTGCACGACGAGCTGGCCGCGCTGGGCGGGCGCCTGATCGTGCCGGCGCTGCACCAGGCAGGCGCGGGCACGCTGGTGCCCGTGCCGCAGCCGGCCGAGGGCGTGAGCTACGCGCACAAGATCGACAAGCACGAAGCCGCCATCGACTGGGCGCAGCCGGCCGAGGTGATCGAGCGGCGGGTGCGCGCGTTCGATCCCTTCCCGGGCGCCAGTACGCAGGCGGGGGACGCTCTCATCAAGATATGGCGCTCAGAAATCGATAGCACGCCGCGCTTGTCCGATCAGCGCCCGGGCCAGATTTTGTCCGTCAACGAGGCGGGCGTGACCGTGGCCTGCGGCGCTGCGGCGCTGCGCCTGACCGAGTTGCAGCGCCCGGGCGGCAAGCGCCTGCCGGCGCGCGAGTTTCTGGCCGGCTTTGCGCTGGCGCCCGGCCAGATGCTGGGCGGTACGGGAGCCAGTGCCGCATGAACCTGCCTCTGCCGCCTGAGCGGCCGCCCGAACTGCCGCCGGGCGGCGACCTGCCCGCCCGACTGGCCCGGCGCATCGACGGCTGGGCGCGCACGGCGCGCCACCCGCTGTATTGGGTGGGCGTGCGCGACATGGCGGGCGTGTCGGTGGGCTTGTCGGCCTGGGCCTTCATGACCGGCGTGGCCATGGTGGGCAGCGGCATGAGCGTGGGCGAGTCGGTGCTGATGTCGGTGCTGGTGTTTGCCGGCAGCGCGCAACTGGCCGCGCTGCCCCTGATTGCCGCCGGCGCGCCCATGTGGGTGATCTTTGCGGCAGCGCTGTGCGTGAACCTGCGCTTTCTGGTGTTTGCCGTGCACCTGCGCGAGTACCTGCGCTTTTTGCCGCGCGGTGCGCGCATCTGGCTCGGCTTTTTCATGGGCGACATGACCTACGTGATGTTCACCCAGCGCTTCCCCAGCCCCGCCGAGACCGAGCGCCAGCGCCGCGCCCAACTGGCCTACCTGTGGGGCGGCAACTGCTGGAACTGGCTGTCCTGGCAGTCGCTGAACATGCTGGGCATCTTTTTGGGTGCGGCGCTGCCGGCGCGCTGGGGGCTGGAGTTTGCCGGCACGCTGGCCCTGCTGGCCGTCACCTGCTCGCTCATCAGCTCGCGCACGCGCGCGCTGTCGGCGCTGCTGGCGGCGGGCGCGGCGGTGCTGGCCATGGGCCTGCCCTATCGCCTGGGCATCGTGGTGGCCATTGCGGTGGCACTGGCGGGCAGCGTGTGGGCGGGGCGGTGGCTCGAGCCGCAGGCGGAGCCGGGCCGTGGGTGAGCTGCGCGGCTGGACGCTGCTCATCATCGTCGGCATGACGGCGATCACCGTGCTCACGCGCTGCGGCCTGTTCTTCAGCAACCGCGACCTGCAGCTGCCGCGTTGGCTGCAGCGCGGCCTGCCCTATGCGCCCATTGCCGCGCTCACGGCCGCCATCGCCCCCGACATCCTCATGCCCGGCGGCCATTGGGTGTGGCCCTGGAACAGCGCCCAGGCCTGGGGCGCGCTGGTGACCGCCGGCTGGTGCATGTGGCGCCGGCGCGATCGCCAGGCGCTGACGGTGTCCATCGTGCTGGGGCTGGCGGTGTATCTGGTGTTGCGGGTGGGTTTTGGGCTGTAAGGGTTTTTACAATCGGGCGCATCCTCGCAACCTCCCGTCCCCATTCGATTCGTCATGAACGTCATTCGCTTCTCCGACTTGTGTGCCCAGGGCAAGGCCAAAGGTCAGCGCGTCTTCATCCGCGCCGACCTGAACGTGCCCATGTCGTCCCCCACGCTTCGCTGCCCCCCCGAGGGGGGCTCAGCCGCCTTGGGGCGGCCCGGCGGCGACTGGGACGACGTCGGCGCCATCACCGAAGACACCCGCATCCGCGCCAGCGTGCCCTGCATCCGCATGGCGCTCGACGCCGGCGCGGCCGTGATGGTGACCAGCCACCTGGGGCGCCCGACCGAAGGCGAGTTCAAGCCCGCCGATTCCCTGGCTCCCGTGGCGCGGCGCTTGGGCGAGTTGCTGGGCCGCGAGGTGCCTTTGCAGCAAAACTGGGTGGATGGCGTGAGCGTCGCGCCCGGCCAGGTGGTGCTGCTCGAAAACTGCCGCGTCAACAAAGGCGAGAAAAAAAACGATGAGTCGCTTTCACGCAAGATAGCTGCGCTTTGCGACATTTACGTCAACGATGCCTTCGGCACGGCGCACCGCGCCGAGGCCACCACCTACGGCATCGCGCAATTCGCCCCCGTGGCCTGCGCCGGCCCGCTGCTGGCCGCCGAGATCGACGCCATCACCCAGGCTTTGGCGCATCCCAGGCGTCCGCTGGTCGCCATCGTGGCCGGCAGCAAAGTCAGCACAAAACTCACCATCTTGCAGTCTTTGGCTGCCAAGGTGGATCAATTGATCGTGGGCGGCGGCATTGCCAACACCTTCATGCTGGCCGCCGGCCTGCCCATCGGCAAAAGCCTGGCCGAGGCCGATCTGGTGGGTGAGGCCAAGGCCGTGATCGATGCCATGGCCGCGCGCGGCGCGCAGGTGCCCATCCCCACCGACGTGGTGACCGCCACCGAGTTCAAGGCCGACGCCGTGGCCACGGTCAAACCGGCCGAGGCGGTGGCCGCCGACGACCTGATCCTGGACATCGGCCCGCAAACGGCCGAGCGCCTGGCCGCGCAGCTCATGCAGGCCGGCACCATCGTGTGGAACGGCCCGGTGGGCGTGTTCGAGATGGCGCCGTTCGAAAACGGCACCAGGACCATCGCCCACGCCATTGCCGACAGTCCCGCCTTCAGCATCGCAGGCGGCGGCGACACGCTGGCGGCCATCGCCAAGTACGGCATCGAGGACAAGGTGGGCTACATCTCCACCGGCGGCGGCGCGTTTCTGGAAATGCTGGAGGGCAAAACCCTGCCGGCGCTGGACATCCTGCAGCGCCGCGCGGCCGGCTGACGGGGCCCCGGGCCGTCATGGCCGCGTGTCAGAATGGCCGCGTCCATCAGCCCACCCGCGAGCCCGTCATGCCCCACCGCGCCACCAAGATCGTCGCCACCCTCGGCCCCGCGTCCAGCGACCCGGCCCTGCTGGAGGCCATGATCGCCGCGGGCGTCAACGTGGTGCGCCTGAACTTCAGCCACGGCAAGGCGGCCGACCACACCCAGCGCGCCGAACTGGTGCGCGCCGCCAGCCAGCGCGCCGGGCGCGAGGTGGCCGTCATGGCCGACCTGCAAGGCCCCAAGATTCGCGTGGGCACCTTTGCCGAGGGCCGCGTGATGCTGGAGCCCGGCCAGCCCTTCGTGCTGGACGGCGCGCGCAAGCAGCCCGGCGACGTGCAGAGCGTGGGGCTGGACTACAAGGAGCTGCCGCGCGACGTCCGGCCCGGCGACACGCTGCTGCTCAACGACGGGCTGATCGTGCTGACGGTGGACGCCGTCAAGGGCGAGGCGGTGCACACCACCGTCAAGCTGGGCGGCGAGCTGTCCAACAACAAGGGCATCAACAAGCAGGGCGGCGGCCTGACGGCGCCGGCGCTGACGGCCAAGGACATGGAGGACATCAAGACCGCCATGGCGCTGCGCGCCGACTACGTGGCCGTGAGCTTTCCCAAGAGCGCCACCGACATGGAAATGGCGCGCCAGCTGTGCCATGTGGCGGGCGCCGAGTGGGGCCACAAGCCGCAGCTGATCGCCAAGATCGAGCGCGCCGAGGCCATCCCGCGCCTGGCCGAAATCCTGGCCGCCAGCGACGGCATCATGGTGGCGCGCGGCGACTTGGCGGTGGAGGTGGGCAACGCCGCCGTGCCGGCGCTGCAAAAACGCATGATCACCCTGGCGCGGCGCGCCGACAAGCTGGTCATCACCGCCACGCAGATGATGGAGAGCATGATCACCAACCCGGTGCCCACGCGCGCCGAGGTGAGCGACGTGGCCAACGCCGTGCTGGACGGCACCGACGCCGTGATGCTGAGCGCCGAGACGGCGGCCGGCAAATACCCGCTGGAGACGGTGCAGCAAATGGCTGCCATCTGCCTGGCCGCCGAGGAGCACGACGCCGCCGAGCTGGACGCCGATTTCAGCGGCGCCGCCTTTCAGCGCATCGACCAGACCATCGCCATGGGCGCGCTGTTCACCGCCTACCACCTGGGCGTCAAGGCCATCGTGGCGCTGACCGAATCGGGCTCCACCGCGCTGTGGATGAGCCGCCACCGCGTGCGCATCCCCATCTACGCGCTCACCCCCAAGGTGGGCACGCAGCGCAAGATGGCGCTGTACCGCAGCGTGCGCCCGCTCCTGATGGACACCAGCGCCCACCGCGACGAGGCGCTGGCGCAGGCCGAGGTGCACCTCAAGAAGCAGGGCATCGTGGGCCCCGGCGACATCTACGCCATCACCTGCGGCGAGCCCATGGGCGCGCCCGGGGGCACCAACATGCTCAAGATCTGCCGCGTCGGCTGAACGCGGCCCGGTCGGCCCGCCGCAGCAAAAAATCGGCCGCTACCGCCAGCGCGTCAGCCACCGCCGCAGGCGCGCGTCATCGGGCACGGGCAGGCGCCAGGCCGCCCAGGCGCACAGCGCCCCCAGGCACCAGCCGGCCAGCACGTCGGTCGGGAAGTGCACCCCCACCGCGATGCGGCTCCAGCCCTCGGCCAGGGCCAGGGCCAGCAGCAGCGCCCGCGTCCCGCCGGTTTGCGGCGCCATCGCCGCCGCCAGCGCGCAGGCCATGGCCAGCGTGGCGTGCGCGCTGGGAAAGCTGTGGCCAGCCTCGTGCGCCAGCCACTGCTGGCCCAGGCCCAGCGCCATGGGCCGCGGGCGGTTGAAGCCGCGCTTGAGCAGCTCCACCGCCAGCGTCCCCAGCACCATGGCCAGCAGCACGCGCTGCGCCGCCCGGCGCAGCGGCGGGGTTGCCGCCAGCGCCACCACCAGCGCGGCGGCACCCGCCACGTACAGCAGTGACGCGCTGAAGGCCAGCGTGGCCTCGATCAGCCAGGGCGGCGCGCCGGGCCCCAGGTTGAGCGACAGAAAAAGGGTGTGGTCCAGGGCGTTCATGATGGCAAAGGCGCAGTGCGGCGCGCAGTGTAGTGGGCGCGGCTTAGGGGCGCCTGAGGCGTACGCTGTCCGTTAAACTTGCCCCATGGGCAAAGGGCTTGCCCGCGCTGCTTTTTCGACTCTTCAAGGACTTCCCGCCATGCCTCTGGTCTCCATGCGCGAGCTGCTCGACCACGCCGCCGAGCACAACTACGGCATCCCTGCCTTCAACGTCAACAACCTCGAGCAGGTGCAGGCCGTCATGTCGGCCGCCGACGAGGTGGGCGCCCCCGTCATCCTGCAGGCCAGCGCCGGCGCGCGCAAGTACGCGGGCGAGCACTTCATCAAATACCTCATCCAGGCGGCGGTCGAGGCGTATCCGCGCATCCCGCTGGTGATGCACCAGGACCACGGCACCAGCCCCGCCATCTGCCAGGGCGCGCTGGATCTGGGCTTTGGCTCGGTCATGATGGACGGCAGTTTGCGTGAAGACGGCAAGACCCCGGCCGACTTCGATTACAACGTCAAAGTGACCCAGCAGGTGGTGGCCATGGCGCACAAGATTGGCGCCACGGTGGAGGGCGAGCTGGGCTGCCTGGGCAGCCTGGAGACGGGCGAGGCCGGCGAGGAAGACGGCGTGGGCGCGGCCGGCAAGCTCAGCCACAGCCAACTGCTGACCGACCCCGAGGAAGCCGCGCAGTTCGTCAAGGCCACGCAACTGGACGCGCTGGCGATTGCGATCGGCACCAGCCACGGCGCCTACAAGTTCACCCGCCCACCCACCGGCGACGTGCTGGCCATCGGCCGCGTGAAGGAAATCCACGCGCGCATCCCCAACACGCATCTGGTGATGCATGGCTCCAGCAGCGTGCCGCAAGAGCTGCTGGCCATCATCAACCAGTTCGGCGGCAAGATGAAGCAGACCTACGGCGTGCCGGTCAAGGAGATTCAAGAGGCCATCAAGCACGGCGTGCGCAAGATCAACATCGACACCGACATCCGCATGGCCATGACCGGCGCGGTGCGCCAGTTCCAGGCCGAGAACCCCGACAAGTTCGACATGCGCGAGTGGATGAAGCCCGCGCGCGAGGCGGCCAAGGCGGTGTGCAAGCAGCGCTACCAGGAGTTTGGCTGCGAAGGCCAGGGCGCCCGGATCAAGGGCGTGCCGCTGGCCGAGATGGCCAAAAAATATGCCCAGGGCGCGCTGGCGCAGCGGGTGGTCTGAGTCGTCTGGCCAGTCACTATAAAAACGAGAGCTGCTCGCGCTTGTCTGCCAAGCGCCAGCGGCTCTTTTTGTTCATGAACCCCCTGGACTCCTGGAAATGACCGCCCCCACCGCGCTGCACACCAGCCAACTGCACAGCCTGCCCCTGCTCGCGCGCGGCAAGGTGCGCGACAACTATGCCGTCGGCAGCGATCGCATCCTCATGGTCGCCAGCGACCGTATCAGCGCCTTCGACGTCATCATGGGCCAGCCCATCCCCGGCAAGGGCGCGCTGCTCACGCAAATGGCGCTGTGGTGGTTCGAGCAGCTCAAGGGCATCGTGCCCAACCACCTCACGGGCGATGCGCCCGAAGGCGTGGTGGCGCCCGACGAAGTGGCGCAGGTGCAGGGCCGCAGCATGCTGGTGCAGCGCCTGCAACCCATCCCGGTCGAGGCCGTGGTGCGCGGGTATCTCGCCGGCAGCGGCTGGAAGGAATATCAGCAAAGCCAGTCCGTTTGCGGCGTGCCCCTGCCCGCGGGCCTGAAGAACGCCAGCCGCCTGCCCCAGCCCATCTACACCCCCGCAGCCAAGGCCGAGGCCGGCGAGCACGACGAGAACATCACCTTCGAGCGCACGGTGCAGATGATCGGCCCCGAGCTGGCCGCGCGCATCAAGGGCATCAGCATCGCCTTGTACGAGCGCGCCGCCGCCATCGCGCTCGAGAAGGGCATCATCATTGCCGACACCAAGTTCGAGTTCGGCTTGGACGGCGCGGGCCAGCTGGTGCTGATGGACGAGGTGCTGACCCCCGACTCCTCGCGCTACTGGCCGGCCGACAGCTGGCAGGAGGGCGCCAACCCCCCCAGCTTCGACAAGCAGTTTCTGCGCGACTGGCTGGAGCAGGCCCAGGTGGACGGCAAGCCCTGGGCCAAGAAGGCGCCAGCGCCCACCCTGCCGCCCGAGGTGATCGAGCAGACGGCCGGCAGGTACCGCGAGGCGATGCGCCGGCTGCTCGGTTAAGCTCCCCGCGTCCCGCGCGCGCCGCCGGGCATTGCGCCGTTGCGGCCCGGGGGCTGCAATGCCCCCGCGTTCAAACGGAGCCGCCGCGTGCTGACTTTCTGGTTCTTCTTGCTGTACGTGGTCGGTGGCCTGTTCTGGGCCGCCTTCCTGCTGTGGTTCATCGCTGCGTTTTTTCTGCGTGGCAAAGACCTGTCGGCCTTTGACCGGCCCGAGGGCCAGCGCTTTTCAAGCGGCGCGCAGCCCAGCGCCGCAATGCAGGGCGTGCTCGATCGCCTGGCCCGGATGCAGGGCCAGCTCAAAGGCAGCTCGCGCCTGCACCGCACGGCCTTGCTGCGGCAGGCGTTCGACCACCTGTTCGACGATCATGCGATCGACGCGCGCATCGAGCCCGTCACCTGCGCTGGCGTGCCCGCCGAATGGGTGCTCGCGTCCGGCGCCGATCCGACCCGGCGCCTGCTCTACATCCACGGTGGCGCTTACATGCTGGGCAGCCCGCGCAGCCACCGCACCTTGACGCAGGCGCTGTCGGCGCGCACCGGCTGCGCCGTGCTGGCCATCGACTACCGCCTGATGCCCGAGCATCGCCGCCAGGCCGGCATCGACGACTGCCGCACGGCCTATCGCTGGCTGCTGGACAACGGCCCCGAAGGCCCGCAACCCGCGCAAAGCGTGTTTGTCGCCGGCGACTCGGCGGGTGGCAATCTCACCCTGTCGCTGATCGCGTGGGTGCGCGATGCCGGTTTGCGCGCACCCAACGCCGCCGTGGCCCTCTCGCCCGCCACCGACAGCACCCTGGCCAGCCCCAGCCTGCGCGCCAACGCCGCCACCGACGCCATGCTGGGCCCCGCCTTTGCGCCGCTGCTGCGGCTGCCGCGCACCGCGCTGCTGTGGATCGCGGGGCTGCAAAACCGCATCAACCCGCGCAACCCCGTCGTCTCCCCGGTGAATGGCGACCTGTCGCGCTTGCCGCCCGTGCTGGTGCAGGTGAGCGGATCGGAGATGCTGCTCGACGACGCCCGACGCTGGGTCAACCGCGCCCGCGCGGCCGGCTCGCCCGCGCGCCTGCAGGTGTGGGACGACATGGTCCACGTCTGGCAACTCTTCAACCCCGAGCTGCCGCAGGCCAACCAGGCGCTGGATGAAGCGGCGGCGTTTCTGGCCGAGGCCGAGCGCGGAACGTTGACGTAGGGCCGCGATGGGCCTCCGCCCGCGCGCCAGCCGCGCGTGCGGCGCTGCAGGCGTTCTTCACGCCGGTGCGCTGGCGTGTGCCCGTCTGCACGTGCGGAAAACGCCGGCGCCCGTTCAGCGCGCCACCTGGCCGCCGCCGTCATTTTTCAATCTTCTGTAACGCCGTGGCGCGTCGCCGCATCCAAGGTGGTGGCGAGCCGTGCTGCGCCGGTCTGGTCGCACGCCGGCGCCACACGAGTTCGCAAGAACCGGATCAACCCAGTTTGACCACGAGGGGCAGTGAGCCATGCGCAAACATGAATTGTTCAATGGAGCCAATTTCCGCTTTCAGCGTCGTCGTGCCTCGCGTGGCGCTTCGGGGGCACTTGCCGCCGGCGTGCTCGCGCTGAGCGCATGCGGCGGCGGCAGCAGCGACGTCAGCGAGGTGCCGAAGCTGCCGCTCGATCCGCAACGGGTGGCGGCGGGCCAGCAAACGTTTCGCCACGACACGTTTGGCGATGAAAGCTTTTGGACCGACGTGCTGATGATGAACAAGGTGATCGAGTCGGCGGTGGACCCGCTGACGGCGGCATCGGTGGGCCTGAAGATCGATGCCGACGCGTTGCCCGCCAGCGTTGTCAAGGGCATTCAGGACGGCACGATTCCGCTGGACGATCCACAAACCACCTTGGCCTTGCTGAAACTCGACGCAGTGGTTGGCGCCAAGGGAGAAGTCAGCTCGGGACCCGACGGCCGGCTGGCCTTGAAGCGCTTTGGCGTGACCTGTGCGCTGTGTCACTCGACGGTCTCCCGGGACTTGCACGTTCTGGCCGGCGGCAAGACCGATCTTGCCGGCATCGTGGGCCACCGTCTGGACGGCTGGCCCAACCGCGACTTGCAGCCGGGCACCATCCTTTCGCTGTCGCCCGCCCTGACCCCGAAGCAGGCCGCCGAATATGCATCATGGGCGAGGTTGTACGGGCCCGGCTTTTACGACCCGCGCATCAACGTGCATGTCGATCCCGGCAGCAACCCCGCGCTGGGCCCCGACGTGGATGCCAATCTGGCCGCGTACAAGGCGGCGGGGGGCGTTCCCGTGGTCATTCCGCCGGCTTTCGGGCTGGTGGGCCTTGGCAAGTCGACGTTCACCGGCGACGGGGACACGGCGCACGAGCCGGCGGGGCCGGTGTCGTACTGGAACCGCTATGTCGGCGTCGTGCAAATGCATGGCCATGGCACGTTCCTTGACGAACGACTCAACATCGACGGCAAGCCCCTGAGCGTGGACCACCGCACCGGCGATGACCGCATCACCGGCATCCTTCCCGGACTGGAGGCCTACCAATGGTCCATTGCCGCGCCGACGCTGGCCGACAACGGCCTTCAGTGGGGCGTCGCGTCCGACCTCGACTCGGCGGCCGTCGCACGCGGACAGCTGCTGTTTCAGGGGCAGGCCCAGTGCGTGGCCTGTCACAGCGGGCCCGCGTTCACGGACGTCAACACGTTCGGCCTGCACCTGGCCAGCGCCAGCGTGGCGCTCGACAAGAACTACATCAACTTTTCGGCGACCCGGCAATGGCGCACCTCACCGCTCAAGGGCATCTGGCAGCACCCGCCCTATTTTCATGATGGCTCGGGGGCGTTCAACCGCAAGACGGGCAAGTGCATGGATGGGTCGGACATCGGCAGCCTGGCGCGCGCGAACGACCGCGCGAGGCAGGATTTGGCCTGCGTCGTCAATCGGTACAACGACCCCCGCGAGCGCAACCTCGGGTTGACCGACCCCCAACGCGCGGACCTCGTCGAATACCTGAAGTCGCTCTGATCGAGGCTCGTTGCACCGTCCATCGGTGGCACGAATCACCCCCCGACCGCATCCAATGTCGTGTCGGGGGACGAAGCCGAACCCTCCGATGTCGAACCCGGGGCGCGGCACCACCGACTTGAGGCTGTTCTGTCAAGGAGAAACGTCATGACCAAGTTCAATTCCGTTGTCGTCACCGCTGCCGCCGTGCTGCTGGCGGGCTCCACGTGGGCGATGCCGGTTCAACCGGCCGCAGGCCAGGCGCCGCTGTTCAACGGCGCGTCCATTGCAACCGGTGCGGTGCAGCGCCAGAGCGTGCACGCCGATGCCGTGCGGCACATGCCGGCGGCTGGTGAAATGAGCGCGCGACCGAATCGGCCCACGGCCAGCGCGCGCACGCGTGTTGAAACTCGCGAGGCCATGCGCGAGGCCATCGATCACGGCTTCGTGATCGGCGTTGGCAACCGCTCCTGATGCGAAGGCGGCGCGCCTGCGGCTGCGCCACTTGAGCCCGCCGCGTGTCACCCACCACATCAAGCGCAGGCAAGCATGGCCCCGCGAGGCGAGTGTTTGAAAACCGCCCTGGTCCTCAGCGGTGGGGGGAGTCTGGGCGCTGTCCAGGTCGGCATGCTGCAAGCACTCAGCCGCATCGCCTTGCCGGTGCACATGGTGGTTGGCGCGTCGGTGGGGGCGCTCAATGGCGCCTTCTTCGCCGCCAATCCGACGGTCGATGGCGTCGAGCAGCTTGCCGGTCTGTGGCGAGGCTTGCGTCGAAACGACGTATTCCCCCTGACCCTGCTGGCTGGCCTGAAGGCCTTGCTGTCCGGTCGCGATCACCTCATCGAGCCGCGTGCATTGCAGGCCATCGTTCGCCGGGCCCTGGGCGTGCGGCGAATCGAGCACGCGCGGATTCCGCTGCATATCGTTGCCGCCGACGTTCTCGGCGGCGAGGAGGTCTTGCTGTCTTCGGGGGACCTCGGCGACGCCCTGCGGGCAAGCACGGCGATCCCGGTGGTTTTCCCGTCCGTCCAGTGGGGCGGACATCGACTGATCGACGGCAGTGTTTGCAGCAACACGCCCATCGCCAGCGCGGTTCGCCTGGGAGCCAGGCGCATCATCGTGCTGCCGACCGGCATGAGCTGCGCGCTGAAGGAGCCGCCTCGCAACATGGCGGCGCTCGCGTTGCATGTGCTCAGTCTGCTGGGCATGCGCCAGCTCGATCGCGACATCCTGCACTACGCATCGCAGGCGCGAATCACCGTCGTTCCACCGCTGTGCCCGTTGGCTGTTTCGGCGTTCGATTTTTCACACACGTCGTGGCTGATCGAGCAGGCTCGTCGCCAATGTGCCGACTGGGTGAGCGCAGGGGGCCTGAGTCAAACGGGGCCGCTGGATGTGCCCCTGGCGCACAGGGATCACGCTGGCGCCGTCGCGCCACACGGCATGGGGCATAGCGCATCGGGCAGACTCGCATGACGGCGCGCACCTGCAATCGGATTGCAGTTTTGCGACGCTCCTCGGCGGATCAGGTGCTCACCTGCCCATACCCCCACTCCAGCCACGGCATCAGCGCCTGCAGATCGCTTTTTTCCACCGTCGCCCCGCACCAGATGCGCAGGCCCGGCGGGGCGTCCTTGTAGGCGGCGATGTCGTAGGCCACGCCTTCCATCTCCAGCAGCCTGGCCAGCGCCTTGACCTGCTCGGCCGGCAAATCGAGCGTGAGGCACACGCTGGTGTTGCTGCGGATTTCGGGGGTCTGGGCCAAAAAATGAATCCACGGGTGCGTGGCCACGAAGTCTTCGATGACTTTCAGGTTGGCCTGGCTGCGCGCGATGGTGCCGAGCACGCCGCCTACGCGCTCGCACCAGGCCAGCGCGTCCAGGTAGTCGGCCACGCACAGCATGCTGGGGGTGTTGATGGGGCTGCCGGCAAAGATGTCATCCATCAGCTTGCCCCCGCTCGTCAGGCGAAAAATCTTGGGCAGGGGCCAGGCGGGCGTGTGGCTTTCCAACCGCTCGACCGCGCGCGGGCCGAGGATGAGCATGCCGTGGCCGCCTTCGCCGCCCAGCACCTTTTGCCACGACCAGGTGACGACGTCCAGCTTGTGCCAGGGCATGTCCATGGCAAAGATGGCGCTGGTGGCATCGCAAATGGTCAGGCCGGCGCGGTCGTCGGGGATCCAGTCGCCATGCGGCACGCGCACGCCGCTGGTGGTGCCGTTCCAGGTAAAGACCACGTCGTTGGCAAAGTTGACCTTGGCCAGGTCGGGCAGCTGGCCGTAGTCGGCTTCGTGACGGGTCACGTTGGGCAGCTTGAGCTGCTGCACCACGTCCTTGATCCAGCCGCTGCCGAACGACTCCCAGGCCAGCATGTCCACCCCGCGCGGGCCCAGCAGGGACCACAGGGCCATCTCCACCGCGCCGGTGTCCGACGCGGGCACCACGCCCACGCGGTAGCAGGTGGGCAGGCCCAGGATGCGCGCGGTCTCCGTGCTGCACGCGCCCAGCAGCTCCTTGCCCAGGCTGCTGCGGTGCGAGCGGCCCAAGGCGCGCAGGTCCAGCGCGGCCAGGTCATAGCCGGGCCGCTTGGCGCAGGGGCCGGACGAAAAGTTGGGAACCTGGGGCTTGCGGGTGGGCTTGGTCATGCGCGGGTGGTGGCACGTGGCAACAAAACCAACCATTTTAGGGCGCATGCCTAAAATCATCGGCCATGACCTTCATCGAGCAATTGCGCCAGGCGCAGCAACAAAACCAGTCCCTGTTGTGCGTGGGGCTGGACCCGGAGCCCACGCGCTTTCCCGCCGGCGTGGCGCGCGATGCCCAGGGCATTTACGACTTTTGCGTGGCGATCGCCGAGGCCACGCACGATCTGGCCTGCGCCTTCAAGCCGCAGATCGCCTACTTCGCCGCGCACCGGGCGGAAGGCGAGCTGGAGCGCCTGATCGCGCGCCTGCGCCAGATCGCGCCGCAGGTGCCCGTCATCCTGGACGCCAAGCGCGGCGACATCGGCAGCACGGCCGAGCAGTACGCGCGCGAGGCCTTCGAGCGCTACGGCGCCGACGCGGTCACGCTCTCGCCCTTCATGGGTTTCGACTCGGTCGAGCCCTACCTCAGGTACGCCGGCAAGGGCGCCTTTTTGCTGTGCCGCACCTCCAACCCGGGGGGCGACGATTTGCAGAACCAGCGCCTGGCCGACCAGCCCGGCCAGCCCCGCCTGTACGAGCACGTGGCACGGCTGGTGCAAGGGCCGTGGAACACCAACGGCCAGCTCGGCCTGGTGGTGGGCGCGACCTACCCGGCCGAGATCGAGCGCGTGCGCGCGCTGGCGCCCACCGTGCCGCTGCTCATCCCCGGCGTGGGCGCGCAGGGCGGCGATGTGCTGGCCACCGTGCGCGCGGGCTGGCGGCCCGACGGCCCCATCGTCGTCAACAGCTCGCGCGCCATCCTGTACGCCAGCAGTGGCGCCGACTTTGCCCAAGCCGCGCGCGCCGCCGCGCAGGCCACGCGCGACCAGTTGAACGCGGCGCGGCCTTGAGCCGACCGCCTGAAAGGCCCATCCATGCCCACCTTCGACCTGCCCGTCCCCGACATCAGCGCCTGGCGCGCCGGCAACACCGGCGTGGAGGGCGTGTGGCACTTCGACAGCGGCGCCAGCGGCGAGCCCGTGCTCATCAGCGCGCTGATTCACGGCAACGAGCTGTGCGGCGCCTGGGCGCTCAAGGGCCTGCTGGAGGCCGGCGTGCGCCCGCAGCGCGGCACGCTGACGCTGGCGTTTTGCAACCTGGCCGCCTTCGACCGCTTCGATCCGCGAGACCCGGACGCCGCCCGCTTTGTCGAGCAGGACCTGAACCGCCAGTGGGTGCCCGATCGCCTGCGCGCCGCCGACACGCTGGAGCGCCGCCGCGCGGCCGCGCTGGCGCCCTTCGTGCAGCGCGCCAACTGGCTGCTGGACTTGCACTCCATGCACGAGGCCGGCGCGCCCCTGCTGCTGACCGGCGTGCACCAGCGCAACCTCGATCTGGCGCAGGGCCTGCACACGCCCGGGCACATCGTCATCGACGCCGGCCACTCCGACGGCGTGCGCATGCGCGACTTCGGCCGCTTCGGCGAGCCTGACCACGTGGCGCCCGAAACCCGCTCGCTGCTGCTGGAGTGCGGCTTTCACGGCGTGCTGTCCAGCCGCACCGTGGCGCAGGACATGTGCGTGCGCTTTTTGCAGCAGGCCGGCGCGCTGGACGCTGCCGCGCTCGATGCCGCGCTGCCCGGCTGGCGCCAGCCCGACGCGCCGCGCCAATGGGCGCTCACCGTCGATGGCGCCGTGGTGGCGCGCAGCGAGCGTTTCGCCTTCGTGCGGCCCTTTACCGGGCTGGAGGTGATCGAGAAAGCCGGCACGGTCATCGGCCACCACGATGGGCCGGGGCGGGGCGAGGCGGCGGTCACGCCCTACGACGACTGCGTGCTGGTGATGCCCTCCACGCGCCAGGCGCGCGCCGGCGTCACGGTGGTGCGTTTTGCGCACCAGGGCCCCATGTAGGGCGACGCGAAACGAGTCTGCGCGATGCAGCGCGCGCGGCAACTTGCGCAGCGCTGCCTTGCGTCAGCCCTTGCGCCGCGCCGCTTCGTACAGCGGCATCACCTTCGGGATGGCCGCCTCCAGCGCCGCCATGCGGTCGCCCGGCGCCGGGTGGGTGGACAAGAAGCCGGGCCCATTGCTGCCGCCCAGCTGCGCCATCTTCTGCCACAGCGTGACGGCGGCGCGCGGGTCGTAGCCGGCGCGCGCGGCCAGCTCCAGGCCGTACAGGTCGGCTTCGCTTTCCATGCCGCGCGAAAAAGGCAAGTCCAGCGCCAGTTGCTTGCCCAGGCCGGCGATCTGCTGCGCCCCCTCGCCGGCGCCCAGCAGCGCACCGCCGATCGAGATCGCCAGGTCGCCCGCGGCCGCCTGCGACATCTTCTCGCGCGTGTGCTCGCGCAGCGCGTGCGCCATCTCGTGGCCCATCACGGCGGCGATCTCGTCGTCGCTGAGCTTGAGCTTGCGGATCAGCCCGGTGTAGACCGTGATCTTGCCGCCGGCCATCACGTGGGCGTTGACGATGTCCTCGTTGATCAGCACCAGCTGCCAGGGCCAGCGCGCGGCGTCGGGACGGAAGGCGGCCACCTGCGGCGTCAGGCGCTGCATGACGGCGTTGACGCGGCTCCATTCGGCGCCGCTGGTGATCAGCTCGCCCTTGGCGCGGGCCTGCTTATTTTGCTGCTCGTAGTATTGCAGCGACTGCTGCATCACCTCATCGGAGGAGACCAGCAGCAGTTGCGAGCGGCCCTTGCCGCCCGCGGCCACGCTGCCGCTGGTGGTGCTGGCGCAGCCGGCGGCCAGCAGGGCGGCTGCGGCCAGCAGCGCCAGCCGCGAAACAGGGGCGTGAATCGGATGGGTCATGGCCCCCGATTGTGCCTTTGCCGCCCTGCGCCAGCCCAGGGCGGCGGCCCGCGGGCCCGTCAAGGGGCGAAATTCAAGTGGCGGATTCAACAACGAAGTG
>JAFEEB010000004.1:0-129 GCA_018241325.1 Pseudomonadota bacterium
CATCCGCGTGGTCGACCGCCAGGGCCGGCCGCTGTCGCAGGGCCGCGCCCTGCTGCGCTACCTGCTGTGCTGGGTGTGGTTTTTGCCGCCGCTGGCGGCGATGGCGCCGTTTCCGCTGCGCGCGGGCGA
>JAFEEB010000004.1:135-38538 GCA_018241325.1 Pseudomonadota bacterium
TCGGCTGGGTGCTGGTGTGGGCGCTGCTGAGCCGTTTTCGCGCCGACCGCCAGTTCTGGCACGACATCTGGGCCGGCACGCGCCTGATCGACGTGCGGCCCGCCGCGGACGGGGCGCGCCCGTGATCGCCAGCCCGCCCCCCCAGCCGCCACGCAAGAACCACGCTGGCCTGGCCCGCCTGGCGCCGGCGCTGCGCCACTCGCTGGCGGGGCTGCGCGCGGCCTGGGACGAAGGAGCCTTTCGCCAGGAGGTGGCGCTGGCCGTGCCGCTGATTCCGCTCGCCTTCTGGCTGGGCCAGGGCTGGGTCGAGGTGGCGCTGCTGGCCGGCTCCGTCGTCGGCGTGCTGATCGTCGAGCTGCTCAACAGCGGCATCGAGGCCGCCATCGACCGCTTCGGCGACGACTGGCACCTGCTCTCCAAGCGCGCCAAGGACCTGGGCTCGGCGGCCGTGCTGCTGGCCCTGCTGCTGGCCGGCGCCATCTGGGCTGCCGCGCTCTATCACCGTTTTCTCACCTGATCGCCATGTCCGAAGTTTCTGTTTCTGCCGCCGCACCCGCCTTTTCCATCTGCGTCTACTGCGGCTCGCGCCCCGGCGCCAACCCCGCCTTTGCCGAGGCAGCCGCTGGCGTGGGCCGCTGGATCGGCGAGCGCGGCGGCCAGCTCGTGTACGGCGGTGGCCGCAGCGGCCTGATGGGCGTGGTGGCCAACGCGACGCTGGCCGCCGGCGGGCGCGTGGTCGGCGTCATCCCGCAGGCGCTGGTGGACCGCGAACAGGCGCACCGCGGCTGCACCGAACTGCACGTGGTCGACACCATGCACGAGCGCAAGCGCCGCATGGCCGAGCGCGCCGACGCCTTCCTGGCCCTGCCCGGCGGCATCGGCACGATGGAAGAGTTCTTCGAGATCTGGACCTGGCACCAGCTGGGCTACCACGGCAAGCCCGTGGGCCTGCTGAACGTGGACGGCTACTACGACGCGCTGCTGCAGTTCATGCACACCGGCGTGCGCGCCGGCTTCATGGACGAGGCGCAGATGCGGATGGTCGCCACCGGCGCCCAATGGCCAAGCCTGCTGCCTGAACTGGTCGAGCGTGCTGGCTTCACCGCGCCAACGCAGCTCAACGCGATCTGAACTCAGCCCGGCGGCAGAAACAGCTGCTGCAGGTCGCTCAGAAAGTCGAAGCCGCGCGCCGTGGGCCGCAGGCCGGCTCCGCCGGGCTCCAACCAGCCCTGGTCCTCGGCCTGCCGCAGGGCGGCGCGCACGCGCTCGGCCGGCAGGCCGGTGCGCGCGCTGAACTCGGACAGGGCAAAGCCGTCCTTCAGCCGCAGCGCGTTCAGCATGAATTCGAACGGCAGGTCGCCCGGCGTCACCTCGTGGTGGCTGGCCACCGCGTCGCCGGCCAGCGCCTGCTGCATGTAGCGCTCGGGCAGGCGGTGGCGCACCTGGCGCAGCACGCGGTGGGCAAAGCTGAGCTTGCCGTGCGCGCCGGCGCCGATACCCAGGTAGTCGCCGAACTGCCAGTAGTTCAGGTTGTGCACGCAGCGGTGGCCGGCCCGCGCGTAGGCCGACACCTCGTAGCGCTCCAGGCCGGCGGCGCCGGTCAGTTCGGTGATGCGGTCCAGCATGTCCCAGGCCACGTCCTCCTCGGGCAGGCGCGGCGGGTACTTGGCAAACACCGTGTTGGGCTCGATCGTCAGGTGGTAGATCGACAGGTGCGGCGGCGCGAACGACAGCGCGGTGCGCACGTCCTGCTCCAGCTCGGCCAGCGTCTGGCCCGGCAGCGCGTACATCAGGTCGAGGTTGAAGGTGTCGAAGGCGCGCGCCGCCTCGGCCAGCGCGGCCCGCGCTTGCGCGCCGTCGTGCACGCGGCCCAGGGCCTTGAGATGCGCATCGTTGAAGCTTTGCACGCCCACCGACAGGCGCGTGACGCCGGCGGCCCGAAAGGCGGCAAAGCGCTCGCGCTCGAAGGTGCCCGGGTTGGCCTCCAGCGTGATCTCGCACGCCGGCACCAGCGGCAGGCGCGCGCGAATGCCCTCGATCAGGCGCGCGATGCTCTCGGGCGCAAACAGGCTGGGCGTGCCGCCGCCAAAGAACACGCTGACCACCGGCCGGCCCCAGACCAGCGGCAGGCTGGACTCCAGGTCGGCCAGCAGCGCCTGCACGTAGCGCTGCTCCTGCGCATCGGCGTCCACCTCGGGGCGCAGCGCGTGCGAATTGAAGTCGCAGTACGGGCACTTGCGGATGCACCAGGGCAGATGCACGTACAGCGACAGCGGCGGCAGCGCGGGCAAGTTCAACGGACCCGGGCCCATCAGGGCAACGACGTCCATGGGTGCGCTCACATCCATCGCTCTTTGATCAATTCCAGCATCACGCGCGCAGCCTGACCGCGGTGGCTGTGCGCGTTTTTCACCTCGGACGGCAACTCGGCAAAGGTCTGGCCCAGAGCGGGGATGAGCATCACCGGGTCAAAGCCAAAACCGCCCGCGCCGCGCGGCTCGCACACGATCTCGCCGACCACACGGCCCACCGCAATCAGGGGCTCGGGGTCATCGACGCTGCGCAAGGCCACCAGTGTGCTCACCAAGGCCGCGCGCCGCTGCTCGATGCCCTGCATCTGCTCCAGCAGCGCGCGCACGTTGTTGGCGTCGCCCTTGGGGTAGCCAAAGCGCGTGGCGTAGAAGGCCGTGTCCACGCCGGGCTGACCGCCAAAGACATCGACACACAGACCGGCGTCGTCGGCCAGCGCCGGCAGGCCGGTGGCCGCGCTGGCATGGCGCGCCTTGGCCAGCGCGTTTTCGACAAAGGTGCGATACGGCTCCTCGGCCTCGCCCACGCCCAAGTCCGACTGGCGCACCAGGCTCATGCCCAGCGGCGCCAGCAGCTCTTGCAGCTCGGCCAGCTTGCCGGCGTTGTGGGAGGCCAGCACGATTTTCATGAGCAAATTCCATTGCAGCGCACGACCAGCAAGCGCAAGCAGCTATCAATTCAAGAGTGACTGGCGTTGCAGCTCGATCAGCTCGCCAATGCCCTTGTCGGCCAGTTGCAGCAGCCGATCCATCTCGGCGCGCGAAAAGGCCGCGCCCTCGGCCGTGCCCTGCACCTCGACGAAGTGTCCGGCGCCGGTCATCACCACGTTCATGTCGGTGTCGCAGGCCGAGTCTTCGTCATAGTCCAGGTCCAGCAGCGGCACGCCGGCGACGATGCCTACTGAAATGGCGGCAACCGGACCGATGATGGGCGAGGCCGCAATCCGCCCTTGCGCCAGCAGCCAGCTCACCGCGTCCTGCGCGGCCACGAAGGCGCCGGTGATGCTCGCGGTGCGCGTGCCGCCGTCGGCCTGGATCACGTCGCAGTCCAGGTGAATGGTGCGCTCGCCCAGCGCCTTCAGGTCGAACACGGCGCGCAGGCTGCGGCCGATCAGGCGCTGGATCTCCTGCGTGCGCCCGCTTTGCTTGCCGCGCGCGGCTTCGCGGTCACCGCGCGTGTGGGTGGCGCGCGGCAGCATGCCGTATTCGGCCGTCACCCAGCCTTCGCCGCTGCCGCGCTTGTGCGGGGGCACTTTTTCTTCGACGGAGGCGGTGCACAGCACGCGCGTGCCGCCGAACTCGATCAACACGGAGCCCTCGGCATAAGTGGTGTAGTGGCGCGTGATGCGCACCGGGCGCAGGCTGTCGAAGGTGCGGCCTGCGCGGTGATGGGCTGTGGTTTCCGTCATAAATGGGGGGGGGGTGCAAAAAAAACAGGTGCCGACGGGTCGCGGCACGCGCCCTGGGCGGCGCGCTCAGCGCCGGGCGGCGCTGCGCTGGATGGCGTCGTTGATCTCGGCGATCGAGCGCTCGATGGCCTGCTCGTCCAGTTCGTCGAGCAGCGGGTCGATCTCGGCGGCCTGGATGGTGGAGGCAAAGCTGTCGCGGTCCATCAGCTCGGTCTGCGTGAAGCCGCTGTCGGCAAAGGCCGGCTGCGCCGCTTCCCATTCGAGCGCCAGCACGGTGACGTTGTCCGAGCGCTCGCCGCCTTCCAGCAGCGCCTGCTCGACCAGCGCCGGCACGGCCTGCGCCACGGGCAGCGTGGACAGGGTTTCGATGATGTCGGTCTCTTCCACGCTGTCCCACAGCCCGTCGGAGCACAGCATCACCTTGTCCCCTTCAAGCAGCGGAATCGGCCCGCCCAGGTCATACATGGGCCGCGCGACCGAGCCCAGGCAGGTGAACAGCACGTTGCGGTTGAGAACCTCGGGCGCGGCGCCGGCCTGGGCCTGATGCGATTCGGCGTAGGAATGGTCACGCGTGCGGGCGAGCAGCTTGCCCTGGCGCAGCACATACAGGCGCGAGTCGCCGCAATGCACCCAATGCAGCACGCCATCTTGCACCACTGCCGCCACCACCGTGGTGCGCGGCGTGTCCAGCAGGGCCTGCGCGCTGGCGTAACGGATGATCTCGTGGTGCGCCGCCATCACGCCGATCGACAGGAAATCGGACACCACGGCCAGGCGCGCGTGCGCGCGGCGCTGGAACTGCGCGGAAAACGTCTGCAAGGCAATCTGGGCCGCCACCTCGCCGTCGGGGTGCCCACCCATGCCATCGGCCAGCACGAACAGGCCCGCGTCGCGCGTGTAGCAATAACCCATGCGGTCTTCGTTCTTCTCGCGCCCTCCGATGCGACTGAGCTGAAAGATGGAGAACTTCATGCCCGTCGTCCATGCAGCCGAATGCCGACCGCAGCGGCACAAGTCCGATGGCCGCGCAGCCGGCCGTTGCAGCGATCACCGTGGACGGGCCCAGCCCGGTCCCTGACGATGCCCCGCCGCAGGGAGGTGACGCGCCAACGCGCCGCGTGTGGAGCCTGGGGGTGGACCATCTATCTCATCCGCGTGGCGAAGTGGGTGGCGCGCTTGATGTTCTTCTTGGTGTCGGTCAGCACGTTGTCCAGCCCCAGGCGCACCTTCTCGGTCACCGACAGCTTGGTGTAGCGCCGCTCGCCCTCGCGCGAGAGCTCCTTTTGCAGCGCGAACACCGACTGCGGGCGCGACAGCGGATCGAGCGCCATGCACCACTCCACCATCTCGATCAGGCTGTCCGAATACAGCCCCCGCATGCGCGTGAGCGACAACGCCAGGCGGTCCTTCTCCAGGCGCTGCGGCGCCTCGTTGGGCGGATAGCCGTGCATGCAGGAGTAGATGCAGGCGCCGATGGCATACACGTCGGTCCAGGGGCCCATGGTGGCATCGCGCCGGTACATCTCGGGGGCGGCAAAGCCCGGCGTGTACATCGGGCGCGTGAAGTTGCCCTCCTTGTTCAGCACCTCGCGTGCCGCGCCAAAGTCGAGCATCACCGCGCGGTTGTCGTCGGTGATGAAGATGTTGGCGGGTTTCAAATCGAGGTGCAGCATCTTGTGCTGGTGCACCACGCGCAGGCCGCGCAAAATCTCGTCAAACAGCGAGCGAATGGTGGACTCGCGAAACACCTTGTCCTTCTTCAGCTCGCGCGCCGTCACGATGAAGTCCTGCAAGGTGGCGCCTTCCAGGTAGTTCATCACCATGTAAACGGTCTCGTTCTGGCGGAAAAAATTCAGCACGCTGACCACCGAGGCGTGCGAAATCTGCGCCAGCGAGCGGCCTTCCTCGAAAAAGCTCTTCAGGCCCAGGCGATACAGCGAGAGCTTCTCGGGCGCCACCTGGGGCACCAACTCGCCCGGCGCGCGCAGCGTCAGCGCCGTGGGCAGATACTCCTTGATGGCCACCTGCTGGCCCGACGCGTCCACGGCCAGGTACACCAGCCCGAAACCACCGCCTGCCAACTTGCGCAGCACGCGATATCCGCCGATCATGGTGTCGGACGGCAAGGGGGCGGGCTTGGGCTTTGCCATAATTTGCGGGCTTCGGTTGCATCGACGTTGCGCGCTGGAACCCGCGAACCGCGAAACCCAATGCCGCCCTGCAACCCAAGGAATGTTACATGCCAGTTTACAGTATGACGGGCTTTGCCAGCGGCCGGCTCGGCGCCGCCGATGCCTTCGGCGACGCCGCGTCGCAAGCGCCGCGTCCCGCGGGCCTGACGATCGAACTGCGCTCGGTCAACAGCCGTTTTCTCGACCTGGCCTTTCGGCTGCCGGACGAGATGCGCCAGCACGAGATGCCGCTGCGCGAGCTGCTGGGCCAGCGCGTCAAGCGCGGCAAGCTCGAGCTGCGCGCCGTGCTCGAAGGACGCGCGGCCAGCCCCGTGGGCGATCCGTCCACCGCCCTGCTTCAGCAGCTGTCCAGCCTGCAAGACAAGGTGCGTGCCTGGCTGCCCGACGCCGCGCCGCTGGGCGTGGCCGACGTGCAGCGCCTGGCGGGCGCTGCCGACGTCCCGCGCGAATGGCCGGTCAAGGCGGTACTGGCCTTGACGCAAACGGTGCTGGACGATTTCATGGCCGCCCGCGCCCGCGAAGGCGAACGCCTGGGCCAGCTGCTGCGGGCGCGCGTGAGCGAGTTGCGCCAGCTCGCCCGCCAAGCCGAGCCCCTGGTGCCGCAGGCCGTGCAGGCCCAAAAGCAGCGCTTCATCGCGCGCTGGAACGAGGCCCTGGCCGACGCCGGCGCGCAGGTGCCCGGCACGGCGGCGCAAGAGCGCGCCCTGTCCGAAGCCGCCGCCTTCGCGATCCGCATCGACGTGGCCGAAGAGCTGGGGCGCCTGGGCGCGCACCTGGATGAAATCGAAGCCGTGCTGAACCAGGGCGGCGAAGTCGGCAAGCGGCTGGACTTCCTGATCCAGGAGCTGCACCGCGAGGCCAACACCCTGGGCTCCAAATCCGCGGTGCTGGAGCTCTCGCGCGTCAGCGTGGACATGAAGGTGCTGATCGAGCAGATGCGCGAGCAGGTGCAGAACATCGAGTGAGGCGCGCAGATCGCCGCAGCTTCACCTTCATGACTCGAGCCCTCCAACGCCAGGACTTTGCCGGCGACGCGGTAGACGTGGCGCGATCGCTGATCGGCGCCACGCTGCTGGTCGATGGCGTGGGCGGCCTCATCGTCGAGGCCGAAGCGTATGACATGACCGACGCCGCGGCGCACACGCACCGCGGCCCGACCGAGCGCAACCGCGCCATGTTCGGCCCGCCCGGCCATGCGTACGTGTACTTCAACTACGGCCTGCACTGGTGCCTGAACTTCGTCTGCCGCGAAAGCGGGCACGGCGCCGGCGTGCTGATCCGCGCGCTGCAGCCGACCCACGGGCTGGACCGCATGCGCCAGCGGCGCGGTCTGGATGACGAGCGCCTGCTGTGCGCCGGCCCGGGCCGCGTGGGGCAGGCGCTGGGCATCACCAAGGCCCTGTACGGACTGCCGCTGGACGAGCCCCCGTTTGTTCTGCGCGCGCCGGATGCGACGGGCGCGATTGAGGTGATCGCCGGCCCGCGCGTGGGCATCAGCAAGGCGCAGGCGCTGCCCTGGCGCTTTGGCCTGGCGGGATCACGCTACGTGAGCCGGCGCTTCTGACCCGGATTCGTCCGCGCGCCGCTGCCACAGCGACAGCGCCACGATCACGGCAAAGCCCACCGGCACCCCGAAGACGCCCGCCGATATCGGGTGAATGCCCCACCACAGGCCGCCCGGCGCCAGGCCCCACCAGGCGCGCAAGCCAGGGTGGGCCCACAGCATGTAGCCCACCGTCACACCCGCGCCGGCCAGCATGCCGAAGGTGGCCGCGCGCGCGCTGGCGCGCCGCCAGAACAGGCCGGTGACCAGCCCCGGAAAAAACGTGGCCGCCGCCAGCGAGAACGACACCGTCACCAGCGACAGAATTTCGGCCGGCTTGAGCACCGCGACAAAGGTCGCCACCATGGCCGCCGCCAGCAGCGCGAACTTGGACAGGATCACGCGGTTTTCGGACACCACGACCACCTTGTCGCGGATGGGCGAGGTGTCGTGCACCAGCGCGTTGCTGATGGTGAGCAGCAAACCGTCGGCGGTGGACAGCGCCGCCGCCAGACCGCCGGCGGCCACCAGGCCCGACACCACATAGGGCAAGCCGCCCAACTCGGGCGTGGCCAGCATGATCATGTCCGCGCCCAAGCGGATTTCGCCAAACTGCAACAGGCCGTCGCCATTGACGTCCTGCACCGAGATGAGCGCCGGATCCACGCGCGCCCATTGCGCGATCCAGTTGGGCAGCTCGCCGAACTGGCTGCCCACCAGGTGCTGCATCACCTCGTACTTGACCAGCACCGCCAGCGCCGGCGTGCTGAGGTACAGCAGCGCGATGAACACCAGCGACCAGGCCACCGAGCGGCGCGTGTCGGCCACGCTGCGCGTGGTGTAGAACCGCGTGAGCAGGTGCGGCAGGCTGGCCGTGCCCACCATCAGGCAGAACATGAGGGCCAGAAAATTGAGACGCGAGGCGTTGAACTCGGCGCGCTCGGCCGGTGTTCCATCGGGGTTGCCCACAAAGGCCTGGCCCTGGCGCGGCAATCCGCCCAGGGGCTTGGCGCGCTCCTGCGCCTCTTGCATGGCGCGCGTCCAGGTCTCGCGCGCCTGCTCGGCGCCTTGCGGCAGCGCGGCCTGCTCGCGCCGCACCTGCATCAGCTGCGACAGATCGGCGCCCTGCGCCTTCAGCTGGCGCAGGCGGGCATCGAGCCGCGCGCGTTCACGCATCAGCGCGGTGGCGGGGTCTTGCAGGCGCTGGGCGTATTCCTGCGCGCGCGCCGCGAACACCTCGCGCACCTCATGCTCGGCGGGCGATGCGATGAGCTCGTCCTCCAGTTGCGCGATCTTGGGCAGCTGCTCGCCGTAGACCACCGGCGCCAGCGGCGTGCCCAGCTGCTTGTAGGCCAGCCAGGACACCGGAATCAGGAAGGCCAGCAGCAGCACCACGTACTGCACCGTCTGCGTCCAGGTGATGGCGCGCATGCCGCCCAGAAACGAGCACAGCAGCACGCCGCCCAGGCCCAGCAGAATGCCGATCTCGAACTGCACGCCCGTCAGGCGCGAGGCGATCAGGCCGATGCCGTAGATCTGCGCCACCACGTACATGAACGAGCAGGCCACCGCCCCCAGCGCCGCCACCCAGCGCGGGCCGGCGCCAAAGCGCGCCGCAAAATAATCGGGCACGGTGTACAGCTCCATGGCCCGCAAGCGCGGGGCGATCAGCAGGCCCACCAGGCAAAAACCGCCCGTCCAGCCCAGCACATAGGCCAGGCCGCCCGGTTGCGCGGCCGTGCCCGACACCCCTTGCAGATAGATGGCGCCCGACAGGCTGATGAACGAGGCCGCGCTCATCCAGTCGGCGGCCGTGGCCATGCCGTTGTACATCGCCGGAATGCGCCGCCCGGCGACGTAGAACTCCTGCGGATCGGTGGTGCGCGCGTAGATGCCGACGCCGGCATACGACATCACCGACAGAAACAAAAAGATCGGTCCGATCCAATCGCGCGACAGGCCCTTGCGCTCGGCCCAGGCCATGAGCGCCAGAAACGCCAAAAAGCCGACGATGAACAGCGCCATCAGGCGGTGATAGCGCCCGTCGCCCGACGCGGCCGGCTCAGTCGCGCGCCGGCTCATCAAGACCCTCGTCGTCCGCGTCCGGTTGGCGATTCATCGCCCACGCATAGCCCGCCACGATGGCGATGAACACCAGCACGCCGCCCTGCGCCATCCACCAGTAGTTGATCGGCCAGCCGGCCACCACCTGCGTCAGGTCGCGCGCAAAAAACGCCACCCCAAACGACGCCAGCGCCCACACCACCAGCAGCCCGCCACGCCACCACGCCGCGCGGGCGCGATGCGTGGGTGCAGGGTGGGGAACCGACATGTCAACGACCGATCGCGCTATGCGCCACCCGCGACGATCGAAACCCGAAGAGCCGCAAGGCCACGGAGCCGGCCATGCGCGGGATCGCCGTGGCCGGGGTCTCCCCGGTCACTGGCGATGCCATCTGCAAGGGGGTAGGCGAAATATCGCGCAACGGATGGAACGCAAAGAGCCGCAAGGCCGCGGAGCCGGCCATGCGCGCGATCGCCGTGGCCGGGGTCTCCCCGGTCACTGGCGATGCCATCTGCAAGGGGGGTAGGCGAAATATCGCGCAACGGATGGAACGCAAAGAGCCGCAAGGCCGCGGAGCAGGCCATGCGCGCGATCGCCGTGGCCGGGGTCTCCCCGGTCACTGGCGATGCCCCCTTCAGGGGGTGGGCGAAACATCGCGCAGCGAGTGGAGACTGGGGGTGCTTCATATTTTCGCCAGCAGCGCCCAGGTATCGATCACGCTGTCGGGGTTGAGCGAGATCGAGGCGATGCCCTCGTCCGCCAGCCAGCGGGCGAAGTCCGGGTGGTCGCTCGGGCCCTGGCCGCAGATGCCGACGTACTTGCCCTCGGCCTTGCACGCGGCGATGGCCATGCCGAGCAAGGCCTTGACCGCCGGGTCGCGCTCGTCGAAGTCGTGCGCCAACAGCTCCATGCCGCTGTCGCGGTCCAGCCCCAGCGTGAGCTGCGTGAGGTCGTTGGAGCCGATCGAAAAACCGTCGAAATGCTGCAGGAACTGCCCGGCCAGAACGGCGTTGCTGGGCAGCTCGCACATCATCACCACCTTCAGGTCGTTGACGCCGCGCTGGAGGCCCTTTTCGGCCAGCAGGGCGACCACCCGCTCGGCCTGGCCCACCGTGCGCACGAAGGGGACCATCACCTGCACGTTGGCCAGGCCCATCTCGTCGCGCACGCGCTTGATGGCCTCGCACTCCATCGCAAAGGCTTCGCGGAAGTCCTCGCTGATGTAGCGCGCGGCGCCGCGAAAGCCCAGCATGGGGTTTTCTTCCTCGGGCTCGTAGCGGCTGCCGCCGATCAGCTTGCGGTATTCGTTGCTCTTGAAGTCCGACAGCCGCACGATGACCGGCTTGGGCCAGAAGGCCGCCGCGATGGTGGCCACGCCCTCGGCCACCTTGTCCACGTAAAAGGCGCGCGGGCTGGCATGGCCGCGCGCCACGCTTTCGACCGCTTTTTTCAGATCGGCATCGACCTGCGGGTAGTCCAGGATGGCCTTGGGGTGCACGCCGATGTTGTTGTTGATGATGAACTCCAGCCGCGCCAGGCCCACGCCTTCGTTGGGCAACTGGGCAAAGTCGAAGGCCAGCTGCGGATTGCCGACGTTCATCATGATCTTGGTGGCAATCGGCGGCATGGTGCCGCGCTTGACTTCGGTCACCTCGGTCTCCAGCAGGCCGTCGTAGATGCGTCCGGTGTCGCCCTCGGCGCAGCTCACGGTCACCAGCGTGCCGTTGGCCAGTGTCTCGGTGGCGTCGCCGCAGCCCACCACGGCCGGGATGCCCAGCTCGCGCGCGATGATGGCGGCGTGGCAGGTGCGCCCGCCGCGGTTGGTGACGATGGCGCTGGCGCGCTTCATCACCGGCTCCCAGTTGGGGTCGGTCATGTCGGTGACCAGCACGTCGCCGGCCTGCACCTGGTCCATCTCGCTGATGTTGTGCACGATCCGCACCGGCCCGGTGCCGATCTTCTGGCCGATGGCGCGGCCTTCGGCCAAAACGGTACTGCTGCCCTTGAGCTTGTAGCGGTGTTCGGTCTTGCCCTGGGCCTGGCTCTTCACCGTCTCGGGCCGCGCCTGCAGGATGTAGAGCTGCCCGTCCTGGCCGTCCTTGCCCCATTCGATATCCATGGGACGGCCGTAATGCTGCTCGATCACCAGCGCGTAGCGCGCCAGCTGCTGCACTTCGGCGTCGGTGAGCGAATAGCGGTTGCGTTGCTCGGCCGGCACGTCGATGGTCTTGACCAGCTTGCCAGTGGCGGCCTTTTCCTCGGGCGTGGCGAACACCATCTGGATCAGCTTGCTGCCCAGGTTGCGGCGAATCAGCGCCTTGTGGCCGGCCTTGAGCATGGGCTTGTGCACGTAGAACTCGTCCGGGTTGACGGCGCCCTGCACCACCGTCTCACCCAGGCCGTAGCTGCTGGTGATGAACACCACCTGATCGAAACCGCTTTCGGTGTCGATGGTGAACATCACGCCGGCGGCGCCCAAATCGCTGCGCACCATGCGCTGCACGCCGGCCGACAACGCCACGCCGTCGTGCGCAAAGCCCTTGTGCACGCGGTAGCTGATGGCGCGGTCGTTGTAGAGGCTGGCAAACACCTCTTTCATCTTGTGCAGCACGGCGTCGATGCCGACCACGTTCAAGAACGTCTCCTGCTGGCCGGCAAACGAGGCATCGGGCAGGTCCTCGGCCGTGGCCGAGCTGCGCACGGCGAAGCTGGCCTGGGCGTTGCCCGCCGACAGGTTGGCATAGGCATCGCGCACGGCCTTTTCGAGATCGGCCGGAAAGGGCTGGTTCTCGACCCAGGCGCGGATTTCGGCGCCCGCCTCGGCCAGCGCGCGCACGTCGTCCACGTCCAGCGCGGCCAGGCGTTGGCTGATGCGGCCATGCAGGCCCTGGTGCTGGAGAAACTCGCGAAACGCGTGCGCCGTGGTGGCAAAGCCGGTGGGCACGCGCAGCCCGTCAGGCAGTTGAGAAATCATCTCGCCGAGGCTGGCGTTCTTGCCGCCGACCGCCTCGACGTCGGTCATCCTGAGTTGTTCAAAGGGCACGACCAGGGCGGCCGGTGCAAAGCGTTCGGACATGGGAAAACTCCAGAGTTTGAAAACCGGGGCGCGCGGCAGCTCCGGAGACGGGCGCGGCGCAAAAATGAGGGGGCGCGCCGCCGCGCAGGCAAGCTCATCGCTGGACTTGGCGCGGCACGCGGCATGCGGATTCGCATAATGGGCGCCATTCTAGAGAAACAGGCGCCGGCCGAGCCCGCTGCCTGCATACCCTGGCACGCCATGACCCACCGCACGGTTTTCTATGTCTCCGACGGCACCGGTATCACCGCCGAGACCTTCGGCAACGCCATCCTGGCGCAGTTCGAGATCAGCCCGCGCCACGTGCGCCTGCCCTTCACCGACACGCCCGACAAGGCGCACCAGGTGGTGCGCCAGATCAATCACGTGCACGACCTGGAGGGCCAGCGGCCGATCGTCTTCACCACCCTGGTCGACCCGCAGATGCTGGCCATCCTGCGCGAGGGCTGCAAGGGCATGCTGCTGGACATGTTCGGCACCTTCGTGCAGCCCATCGAGGCCGAGCTGGGCATCAAAAGCCTGCATCGCGTGGGGCGCTTTTCGGACATCAGCCGCAACCAGGCCTATCACGACCGCATCGAGGCCATCAACTTCAGCCTGCAGCACGACGACGGCCAGAGCCACCGCGACCTGGCCGGCGCCGACGTGATCCTGGTGGGCGTCAGCCGCAGCGGCAAGACGCCCACCAGCCTGTACCTGGCCATGCAGTTCGGACTGAAGGCGGCCAACTATCCGCTGATCCCGGAGGACTTCGAGCGGCGCCAGTTGCCGCCCGCGCTGACGCCGTGGCGCAAGAAAATCTTCGGGCTGACCATCGCGCCCGACCGGCTGGCCGAAATTCGCGCCGAGCGCCGTCCCAACTCGCGCTATGCCGCGCTGGACAACTGCCGCATGGAGGTGGCCGAGGCCGAGGCCATGATGCGCCGTGCGGGCATCCGCTGGCTGTCCACCACCACCAAGTCGATCGAGGAAATCGCCACCACCATCTTGCAAGAGGTGCGCCCCGAACGGCTGAACTATTGAGTCACCTTCTGAGGCGCTGCGCGTCGCCACGGCGCATCACGAAAACCCGGGCATGCCGACGCTGCGGCGAAATCACTACCAAACATATAGCTGCCTGTGCTTGCCAGACAAGCGCAAGAGCCATATTTTTCAATAATTTCTACAAACCCAGCGCCGCCACGCCGGCGCGCGCCACCTGCGCGTCCTCGGGCGCTTTCACGCCGCTCACGCCGACCGCGCCGATGCACTGGCCATCCTTCATGATCGGCACGCCGCCTTCCATCAGGCCATCGAGCACCGGCACGGACAGGAACGCCGTGCGACCGCCGTTGATCATGTCCTCGAACCCCTTGCTCTCGCGCCGGCCCAACGCCGAGCTGCGCGCCTTGGCCGGCGCCACGTGCGCGCTCATGGGCGCGGCGCCGTCCAGCCGGTGCAGGTGCAGCAGCGCGCCGCCGTCATCCACGATGGCGATCGTCACCGGCCAGGCGTTCTTGCGCGCCTCGTCCTCGGCCGCCGCGGCAATCGCCTTGACGTCGGCCGCCTCGAGTACAAACTTCGTTTTCATGCTGGATCCCAAAAATCGGCTGCATTCACGCCATCGTCCGCGCAGCCCATGCGGCTTTTGCGATGGATTGTATACAGATTTCGGAATAACCCCCGGGAAAACCCGCGGATTCAAGCGCCGCCATTTGCATATCGTGCAAACGCAAGGGAATTTCTGAGATCGCTCGGACTCTACGTACAATGAGCTCAACGGCCGCCGCGGTGGCAGCCTCAGGCCCGATCCAAGGAGATTTGACCGATGAACGACCGTCTACCCGCATTTACCCAATATGGCAGCGCCCCCGACACGGGCGCATTGCAAGCGCAGCGCAACAAAGTCCTGCGCAACACCTACTGGCTGCTGGCGCTCAGCCTCATCCCCACCGTGCTGGGCGCGTGGATGGGCGTCGCCACCGGCATCACGCTGGGCTTGGGCGGCGGCCTGGGGCTCGTCGTCTTTCTGGGCGGCGCCTTCGGCTTCATGTTCGCCATCGAGAAAACCAAGAACTCGGCCGCCGGCGTGCCGGTGCTGCTGGCCTTCACCTTCTTCATGGGCCTGATGCTCTCGCGCATGATCGCGGTGGTGCTGGGCTTCAAGAACGGCAGCGAGCTGGTGATGACCGCCATGGGCGGCACGGCCGGCGTGTTTTTCGTCATGGCCAGCCTGTCCACCTTCATCAAGCGCGACCTGTCGGGCATGGGCAAGTGGCTATTCGTCGGCGCGCTGATCATCATCGCCGGCGCCATCATCAACGTGTTCGTCGGCTCCACCGCCGGCATGATGGTCATCAGCACCCTGTGCGTGGGCGTGTTCAGCCTGTACATGCTCTATGACTTGAAGCGCATCATCGACGGCGGCGAGACCAACTACATCAGCGCCACGCTGGCGCTGTACCTGGACCTGTTCAACGTGTTCCAGGGTCTGCTGGCCCTGCTGGGCCTGGGCGGCAGCAGCGACTGAATCGCCCGGCTCCCAAGCTTCGAAGCCCCGCTCGCGGGGCTTTTTCATGGCTATCGCCTGCATGGGAGCGGCTATAATCTTGGGCTTGACGTGGTGGCTGTAGCTCAGTTGGTAGAGTCCCAGATTGTGATTCTGGTCGTCGTGGGTTCGAGTCCCATCAGCCACCCCAGCTTTTTTCTGAAAGCCCGCTCCCTGATCGGAGCGGGCTTTTTTGTGTCCGCGTCAAAATCGACGAGATGAGCCCCAACCAGATCGAGCGCTTTTTCGCCACCTTGCAAGCCGCCAACCCGCTGCCCGCCAGCGAGCTGGAGTACACCAGCGTGTTCGAGTTGCTCGCGGCCGTGCTGCTGTCGGCGCAGGCCACCGACGTGGGGGTCAACAAGGCCACGCGGCGGCTCTTTCCCGTCGCCAACACGCCCCAGAAGATCATCGACCTGGGCCTGGATGGCCTGGAGACTTACATCAAGACCATCGGCCTGTACCGCAGCAAGGCCCGGCACCTGATGCAGACCTGCCGCATCCTGGTGCAGCAGCACGGCGGCGAAGTGCCGCGCACGCGGCAAGAACTGGAGCAACTGCCCGGCGTCGGCCGCAAGACCGCCAACGTGGTGCTGAACGTGGCCTTTGGCGAGCCCACTTGTGCCGTGGACACGCACATCTTTCGCGTGGCCAACCGCACCGGCCTGGCACCGGGCAAGACGCCGCTGGCGGTGGAGCAAAAGCTGCTCGAGCGCGTGCCGGCCAAATACCTGAACCACGCACACCACTGGCTGATCCTGCACGGGCGCTACGTGTGCGTGGCGCGCACCCCGCGCTGCTGGCAGTGCGCGGTGGCCGATTGCTGCGACTACGCGCCCAAGACGCCGGCGCCGTGAACGCGTGGCGCCGCGGCCCGCTGAATCTTCAAGTCAAACGGCCTTGCGGCGCCCGCCCATCAAGCGCAGACAGCTATATTATTGATAGTGCTCAATTCGACGCGCGGGCGCGCTGCCGCGCCCAGGCATGGCGGCGCAGTGTGTCTTCGGCGCGCTTGAGCACCGGGGCATCGACCATGCGGCCGTCGAGCACGCACACGCCCCCGCCCGCCTCGCGCAAGGCCTGCTGCACGCGCAGCGCTTGCGCCACGGCGGCTTCATCGGGGTCGAACACGGCATGCAGCGGCGCCACCTGGGCGGGGTGGATGCACAGCTTGCCGCCAAAGCCCATTTGGTAAGCGCGCTCGGCGTCGTGCGTCATGCGCTCGGGGTTGCGCGTGTCCACGGTCACGCCGTCGATCGGCGCCGCAATACCTGCGCGGCGCGCGGCCAGCACGATGGCCATGCGGATCGGCAGCAGTTCGGCTTCATCGTCGCCACAGGCGATGCCGGCATCGACCTGAAAGTCGAGGTGGCCAAATGCCAGGCGCGCCACTTGCGGTGCGCTGGCCAGCGCTTCCACCGCGTCCAGCCCGGCCACGCTTTCCACCAGCGCCACCAGCGTGGCCTGCGCACCGGCCGACTGGGCCACGGCATGCAGGGTTGCCGCGCTCTCGGCCTTGGGGACGACGGCGCCGGCGCAACCCTGCACCACCAGCGCAGCCAACGCACGCAGGTCGTCGGCAAACCAGGGCGTGCCCTCAGGGTTGATGCGCACCAGCACGCGCGCGCGCTGCGCGTCGTCCAGCCCGGCCACGGCCTGCGCCAGCGCGTCGCGCGCGGCAGGTTTGTCGGCGGGTGCCACAGCGTCTTCCCAATCGGCAATCACCACGTCGGCGCCGCTGGCCAGGGCCTTGGGCAAACGGGCGGGATGCGTGGCGGGCACGAACAGAAAGGAGCAGGCCCCTCGCACCAGATCAGACATGGTCGGTTTCATTGAAGCGGCCTCGGTTCGGGAGTCGCGCCATGCATCGGTCCGCGGCGAAAACACTCAAGAATCAGGGGGCCGCGGAGCAGGCCATGCCAGCGAACGCCGTGGCCGGACCTGCGCCGGCCACTGGCGTTGTCCCCCTCCCGAAGAGAGCGGGGGGAAGGCGCCGAAGGCGACTCAGGGGGGTCATCTCAATCGGCCGTCACGCCCGCGGCCTTGATGAGCTTGCCCCAGCGCGCGGTCTCGCTCTCCAGCAGCTTGCGCAGGCTCTCTGGCGTGGCTTTGTCGGGCGAGGCCAGATCGGAGCTGAGTTCGGCGATGCGCTTCTTCACGTTGTCGTCCTTCAGCGCCACGTTCAGCGCCTTGTTCAACCGCTCGACGACCTCCTTGGGCGTGCCCTTGGGCGCGTACATGCCGTGCCACACCTTCAGGTCGAACCCCTTCAGGCCCTGCTCGTCCAGCGTGGGGATGTTGGGCATGGATGCCAGGCGCTGCAGCGTGGTGACGCCAAACACCTTGACGCGCTTGCCGTCCGCGATGACGGGCGCGGTCTGCGTGGTCTGGTCGCACAGCAGATCGACCTGGCCGCCCATCAGGTCGTTCATGGCCGGGCCGGCGCCCTTGTAGGGCACGGTGGTCAGCTTCACGCCGACTTGCTGCATGAACAGCATGCCGCACAGCTGCGACACGGCGCCCGTGCCGGCGTTGGCCAGGGTCACCTTCTCGCCATTCTTCTTCACGTAGTCCAGCAGCTCGGGGAAGGTGCTGGCCGGAAAGTCCTTGCGCGACAGCAGGGTCATGGGCACGTCCAGCACCTGACCGATGTATTCAAAGTCCGTGAGCGGGTTGTAGGGCAGCTTCTTGTACAACGCCGGCGCCGTGGCCATGCCCATGTGGTGGATGAGGATGGTGTAGCCGTCGGGCTTGGCGCGCGCCACGCGTGCGGGGGCGATGGTGCCGCCGGCGCCCACGGTGTTTTCCACGATCACGGTTTGCCCCAGCGACTGGCCCATGGGCACAGCCAGCACGCGCGCCACCACGTCGGTGGGGCCACCGGCGCTGTAGGGCACGACCAGGGTGATGGGCTTGTCGGGCCAGGCGGCCTGCGCCGCGCCGGACAGGCCGAGGACCAGCAGGGCGCAGGCGCTGGCGATGCGGCGGCTGAAGGGGGTGAAGGTACCGGGTGTCATATGTCTCCTGGGGTGGTGGTGGTGTTGGGGTGAATTCGGGTGTGTGGCGGCGCGGCGCTCAGCGGCTGGCGGCCAGCAGGGTGGCGACCCGCGGCCACTGCGCCACCTGCCACAGCGCGGCTACGGCGCTTTCCGCCTGGGCCGCGCTCACCGCGCCGCCATAGGCCGCCAGGCGCAGCGCCTTGGCTTCGATTTCTGCGCGCGAGAGGGTGTTTCCGGGGTCGCCTTTGGGCTCATCGACGCGGCCGTGCAGCTCGCGCCCATCGGCGGTCGTGACCGTGACCTTGCCAATCCAGCGCTGCGGGTAAGCGGCGTCCACCTCGGGGTCGAGCACCATGCGCACTTTCTCGCGCAGGGCCACTGTGTCCGGCGCCAGGTAGTCGGCGTCGAACTCCGTCAAACCCGCATCGCCAAAGCGCGCGGCCAGGGCCAGAACGGTGCCCATCGAGAACTTGCTCTGGTGCACGGTGCTGGGCGATACCACGGGGCCCAGCACGTCGATGGCGCCCTGGTGCACATGGCAGGTGACCTGAGCAATGTCGTTTGGCTTGAGGGCGTGCTCGCGCATCACCTGCAGCAGGGCGTCGGCGGCGGGGTGGGTGTGGCGGCACGAGGCATGCCATTTGAAGGAAGTTTCGGCCGTGGCCCAGCGCGTGCCGAGGCCGTCGGTCAGTCTGGCCGGGTCGGCATCGCTGGACATGCCGGCGGCCATGCCTTGCGCGCCGGTGAAGATGTCGTGCGCGCCAGTCACGCCGTCTTGCGCCAGACAGGCCGCCATCAGCCCCGCAGCCGCTGCGTGCGCGGTGTGCAGCTGCTTGCTGTCGGCGCCGCTGCGCAAAAACTCCCACAGCCCCGCCGACTGTGTGCCGGCCGAGCCGAAGGCGTGCTGCATCTGCGCCGGCGTCAGCTTCAAGAGGCGGCCCACGGCGGCGGCCGCCGCCAGCGTGCCGGCCGTGGCCGTGGTGTGGAAGATCTTGTAATGGCTGCGGCCCAGGAACTCGCCCACGCGGATGCCGACCTCGTAGCCCGCGACGCAGGCCGCCATGAGTTCGGCGCCGCTGGCGCCGATGCTTTGCGCGACGGCCAGCGCGGGCGGAAACACCACGGCCGCGGGGTGGAACACCGAGCCGTTGTGCACGTCGTCCTGCTCGGCGAAATGCGAGGCGGCGGCATTGGCCAGCGCCGCCATCATGGGCGAGCTGGTGGCGCCCTGCGCAATGACCTCGCTCGGGCCGGAGGCCGGCCCCTGCGACAGCGCAAAGCGCGTGATGCTGGCGACGGGCCGCGCCCGGCAGCCGGCCAGCACCGAGCCGAACCAATCGACCCACAGGTCTTCGGCGCGGCGCTGCACGGGCTCGGGTACATCGCTCCATTGGAGCTGGGCGGCGAACTGGGCCAGGGGGTGGATGGTGGCTTGGGTTTCTTGCTTCATTTCGGACTCCATGGCAGGCGGGTCAAGCGCCGGCAGCTATCTTTTTGAAAATGGTTGCCTTGTGCGAGCGGCCCCTCACCCCTCCCTCTCCCCAAAGGGGCGAGGGCGACCGGCCGGCTGTGGTTTTCACTCCCTCTCCCTCTGGGAGAGGGCGGGGGTGAGGGCGGGCTACGGTGCTCATCGGTCAAATCGCCTGCGGCGCCTGCAGCGCGTCGATTTGCTCCGCCGTCCACCCCAGCTCGGCCAGGATGGCGGCGTTGTGCTGGCCCACGGCGGGCACCGCGTCCATGCGGTAATCAAAGGCACTGTTCACGCCCGGCGGCAGCAGGGCCGGCACCTCGCCGGCGGGCGTGGCCACGCTGCGCCAGCGCCCGCGCGCCTTGAGCTGCGGGTGCGCCCACAGGTCTGCCATGTCGTTCACGCGGGCGTTGGCGATGCCGGCCGCATCCAGGCGCTCGACCACCTGGGCGGCGGTCATGGACGCAAAGATCTCCAGGATCAGCTGTTCCAGCTCGGCGCGGTGCTGGTTGCGCAGCGCGTTGGAATAGAAGCGCGCATCCACCGCCACCTCGGGGCGCTGCAGCACGCCGTCGCAAAACGCCTTCCATTCGCGCTCGTTCTGCAGGCCCAGCATCACGGTGCCGCCGTCTCCGGCGGTGAACGGCCCATAGGGGTAGATGCTGGCGTGCGATGCGCCGGTGCGCGGCGGTGGCGGCGCGCCGTCAAACGCGTAGTACAGCGGGTAGCCCATCCACTCGCCCATGGCTTCGAGCATCGACACGTCGATATGGCTGCCCTCCCCCGTCTTGCCGCGCAGCAGCAGGGCCGAGAGGATGTTGGTATAGGCATACATGCCGGCGGCGATGTCGGCCACCGAGATGCCGGATTTGCTGGGCGTCTCGGGCGTGCCGGTGACGGACAGGAAGCCCGCCTCGCTCTGGATCAAGAGGTCATAGGCCTTCTTGTCGCGGTACGGCCCGTCGGCGCCGTAGCCCGAGATGTCGCAGACGATGAGCCTGGGGTTGTGCTCTTTCAGCGCCTCATACGACAGCCCCATGCGCGCGGCCGCGCCGGGCGCCAGGTTTTGCACCAGCACGTCGGCGGTCTTCAAGAGCTGCAGCAGCGCCTCTTTCGCCCGGGGCTGCTTCACGTCCAGCGCCAGGCTTTCCTTGCTGCGATTGATCCAGGTGAAGTGCGACGACTGGCCGTGCACGCGCTGGTCGTAGCCGCGCGCGAAGTCGCCGCTGCCGGGGCGTTCGACCTTGATCACGCGCGCGCCCAGGTCGGCGAGCTGGCGTGTGCAGAAAGGGGCGGCGACGGCGTGTTCTAGAGAGACGACGGTGATGCCGTCGAGGGGTCGGGGCATGGATGACTCCGTTTCATCAAAACAGCCGGACGCAGAGGACGCAAAAAGAACGCAAAGGACGCAAAAAATTCAAGCATTGAATGAAGGATTGAAAACACGCATGGCGTTGCCGATACCCTCATGCAAATGATTTTTTGCGTGTTTTGCGAAACCTTTGCGTCCTCTGCGTCCGGCTGCTTGAGGTTTGCCTTCATTCAGAACGAGCGCGGCAGGCCCAGGATGTGCTCGGCCACGTAGGAATAGATCAGGTTGGTCGAGATCGGCGCCACCTGGTACAGACGCGTCTCGCGGAACTTGCGCTCCACGTCGTATTCGCAGGCAAAGCCAAAGCCGCCGTGGAACTGCAGGCAGGCGTTGGCCGCCTCCCACGACGCCTTGGCCGCCAGGTACTTGGCCATGTTGGCCTGGGCGCCCATGCTCTCGTGCCTGTCGAACAGCTCGCAGGCCTTCCAGCGCATCAGGTTCGCGGCCTCGACCTCGATGAAGGCGTCGGCGATCGGGAACTGCACGCCCTGGTTCTGGCCGATGGGACGGCCGAACACCTGGCGGTCCTTCACATAGTTGGTCACGCGGTCCAGGAACCAGTAGCCGTCGCCAATGCACTCGGCTGCGATCAGCGTGCGCTCGGCGTTCAGGCCGTCCAGGATGTACTTGAAACCCTTGCCCTCTTCGCCGATCAGGTTCTCCTCGGGGATCTCCAGGTTCTCGAAGAACAGCTCGTTGGTCTCGTGGTTCACCATGTTGAGAATGGGGCGCACGGTCATGCCCGGCTTTTTGCCGCTGGGCCGCCCCGAGGCAAAAACGGCCCCCTCGGGGGGCAGCGACCCTTGCGCAGCAGGGGAGCGTGGGGGCAATCCTTGGGCTTCGCGCAGGTCCACCATGAAGATGGACATGCCCTCGCTCTTCTTCGTCACCTCGGCCAGCGGCGTGGTGCGCGCCAGCAAAATCATCCAGTCGCTGTGCTGGAT
Source organism: Pseudomonadota bacterium (assembly GCA_018241325.1). Taxonomy (GTDB): domain Bacteria; phylum Pseudomonadota; class Gammaproteobacteria; order Burkholderiales; family Burkholderiaceae_C; genus Ottowia. Next base: position 22,040 of record JAFEEB010000004.1, read on the forward strand.
GCGGCTGATCCACACCTTTTGGCCGTTGACGACGTAGCGGCCGTCCTTCTTCACCGCCGTGGTCTTGATCTTGGTGGTGTCGGTGCCGGTGCTGGGCTCGGTCACGCCCATGGACTGCAAGCGCCATTCGCCGCTGGCGATCTTCGGCAGGTATTTCTCCTTCTGCGCCTGGCTGCCGTGCCGCAGCAGCGTGCCCATGTTGTACATCTGGCCATGGCAGGCGCCGGAGTTACCGCCCGCGCGGTTGATCTCTTCCATGATCACGCTGGCCTCGGTCAGGCCCAGGCCGCTGCCGCCGTACTCATGCGGGATCAGCGCCGCCATCCAGCCCGCTTTTGTCAGCGCATCGACGAACTCGGCCGGGTAGGCGCGCTGCTCGTCCACCTTGCGGAAATACTCGTCGGGGAACTCGGCGCACAGCGCACGGATGGCGTCGCGGATTTCGGGGTAATTGTTGGAGCTGGTGTGCTGGATCATTGAAAGTGTTTTTTGCCTGCAGCGCTTGATGGTCAAGCGCAAGCAGCTATTGTTTTAAGAGCATCCAAGCCAGCGTCGCCATGCCCTGCATGGTGAGCCAGCCCTCGTGGTCCTGGGCCCAAAGCTCCACGGCCCTGCCATCGCCCGACGGTTTGCCGTGCACGCTGAAGGGGTGCAGATCAAACGTGGGGCGCACGGCGCGAAACTCAAAGCGCGCCACCGGCGCCTGCGGCAGCTGGCGGCGTAGCAGGTCCAGCAGCAGCGTGGCGATCAGCGGGCCGTGCACGATCAGGCCGGGATAGCCCTCGACCTCGGTGACGTACTTGCGGTCGTAGTGGATGCGGTGGCCGTTGAAGGTGAGCGCCGAGTAGCGAAACAGCAGCACGTCGTCCGGCGTGATGCCGCGCGACCAGGCGGCCTGGCCGTCGAGCGGCGGCTTTTGCGGCTGCGGCGGCGCGTCACCCGGCTGTGCCGCGCTGCGGTAGACGATGTCGTGCTCCTCCGTCAGCGCCAGACCCTGCGCGTTCGAGAAGCGATGCTCCACCAGCACGAACAGCAGCTCGCCCGTGCGGCCCACCTTGTGCTTGACCGACTGGATGGTGGAAGTGCGCTCCACGTCCTGGCCCACCTGCAGCGGGTTGCCCACCTCCCAGCGAAATCGCCCCCCCGCCCACATGCGCCGCGGCAGCGGCACGGGCGGCAGAAAGCCGCCGCGCCTGGGGTGGCCGTCGGCGCCGATTTCACTTTGGCGCGCATGCGGCAGAAAGTACAGCCAGTGCCACAGCGGCGGTACGGTGGTACCCGGCCCGGGCTGCGGATCGTCGCGGTCCAGCGTGGCCGCCAGCGCGCGCACCGGCGCGGCGGTGAGGGTGTCGCGCGTGGTCTCGCTCCTGCCCTGCCAGGATTGCAGGTGGGCCAGCGTGGCGGCGTCGAGCGTGGGGGTTTGCGTCATGCCTGCCATCTTCGGCGCTGACGCGTCACGGCGCAATCGCTGTTTGTGAAAGCGCCTCTTTCGCGTTCATGAAGTCCCCCTGCCGGGCCGCCCGCTGTCGTGCAGCCAAGGCCGGCACCGGGATCGAGAACAGGCGCGTGACGATGGGCGCCGATGGGGTCAACCCCGCTTCGGCTGCCCTTGCGCATCGGCCACCAGCAGGTGCACCAGTTCCTGCGCGAATGCGGGCAGCGCCTCCAGGCTGCGCATGCAGATCTGCATTTCGCGCACCGACCAGGCGTCCGTCAGCGGCACGAGGGCGATGGCCATGGCGTGGGCGTGGCGGCTGGCGGCGGATTCGGGCAGCACGCCCACGCCGACACCGGACTCGATCATGCGGCAGGCGGTCTCGAAGTTGCCGACCTGGATGCGCAGCTTGATCGAGCGGTGCACCTGGTCGCTGGCCTGGCGCAGGAAGGCGTGCAGAGCGCTGGCTTCGTTCAGGCCCACGTGGTCCAGCTCCAGCGTGTCGGCAAAGTCGATCAGCGTGCGCCCCTCCAGCGCATGGCCGCGCGGCACCACCAGCACCAGGCGGTCGCGCCGGTAGGGCAAGGTCTGAAGGTTCTCGGTGCGCACCAGGCCGGCGACGATGCCGATGTCGGTCTGGCCCTCGGTCACGGCGCGCACGATGTCGTGCGACAGGCGCTCGCGCAGGTCGATGTTCACGTCCGGGTGCAGGCGCAGAAACTGGCGCAGCACCGGCGGCAGAAACTCGCCCAGCGAGGTGGTGTTGGCGAACACGCGCACATGGCCCTTGATGCCGCGCACATATTCCTGCATGTCGCCGCGCAGATGTTCGAGCTGGCCGAGCACCCGGCGCGCATGGGTCACGAAGGCCTGGCCGGGTGGCGTCAGCGTCACGCCCTGGCTGGTGCGGTACAGCAGCTTGGTGCCGATGCCCTCCTCCAGGTTCTTGATGCGCGTGCTGGCCGCCGGCAGCGAGATGAAGGACAGCTCGGCGCCGCGCGTCATGCTGTTGGCGTCGGCGATGTGCACCATCAGGCGCAGATCCACCAGATCGAAGTGCATGGGCATGCGCCCGATTGTAGAAAGCCTCCCGGCACGGCCCGGATTCGCGGCGCAGACCTCGCGCCACCGACCGTGACCCGCAGGGGCCGAGCGCCTACGATGCGGCCACGCCCCACGGCGCCTGCCAGCCGCCGCCCATGGCCTGCACCAGGGCCACCGCCGCCTGCTGGCGCTGCACCTGCAGTTGCAATACGCTGCGGCGCGCCGACAGGGACGTGGCCTGGGCCGTCACCACGTTGGTGTAGGCCGACAGGCCCGCCTGGTAGCTGTTCAGGATGCGCTGCTCGGCGCCGGCGGCGGCCTCGGCGGCGGCGCGCGCGTGCTCGATCTGCTGGCTCAGCGCGGCCATGGCGTTGAGCTGGCCATCGACCTGGCCCAGCGCCGTCAGCACGCTCTGGCGGTAGCTGGCCGTCGCCGCTTGCTGCGCGGCGCGCGCCTGATCGAGCGCGGCGTCGCGCGCGCCGGCGTCGAACAGGGTTTGCGCCAGCGTCGCGCCCAGCGACCATGCCAGCGTGGGCGCCGAGGCCAGCGTGGCCAGGCTGCCGGCCTTGCCGCCCAGGCCGGCGCTGAGGTTCAGGCTGGGAAAGTAGGCCGCGCGCGCCGCGCCGATGTTGGCATTGGCCGCGGCCACCGCGCGCTCGCTGGATGCCACGTCGGGGCGGCGCAGCAGCAGCTCCGACGGCAGAACCACCGGCAGGGCCGGCACCGCGGCCGACCAGGGCGCGCTCGCCAGCGCGAATTGCGCCGGCGGCTCGCCCACCAGCAGGGCAATGGCCTGCTCGCTGCTGTTGCGGCTGCCCGCCAGCGCGGCGCGGCTGGCCTGTGCGTTGGCCAGCGTGCTTTGCGCTTGCAGCAGGTCGGTGTGGGCGGCCACGCCGGCGCTGTAGCGGTTTTGCGTGATGGTCACGGCCCGCTGGTAGCCGGTGATGATGTCGTCCAGCAGTTGCAACTCGGCGTCGGCCTCGCGCACGCTGAAGTAGGCACTGGCCAGGCTGCCCTGGGCCGCCAGCCGGGCCGACGCCAGGTCGGCCTGGCTGGCCTGCACCTTGGCGCCCTGCGCCTGCACGGCATCGGCCAGCCGGCCCCACAAATCGGGCGCCCAGCTGGCGGCGCCCTGCAGGCTGCCGGCACCCGAGGTCGGCCGTCCGCCGCGCTGCGCGCCCAGCTGCACGCCCAGGGTGGGCCACTGCTGGGCCTGCGCCTGGCGCAGCAGCGCCTCGGCCTGGGCCACGTTGGCCAGGGCCAGCGCCAGATTGGGGTTGCCGATCTCGACGCGCCCCATCAGCGCGTCCAGGTCCGCGTCGTCGAACAGCGCCCACCAGCGCCCCTGTTGCCAATCCTTGGGCGCGTCGGCGGTGCTGATCCAGCCGGGTGGCGGCGCGTTTTTCCAGGCCGCCGACACTGGCGCGGTCGGTGCGGTGCTGGGCGCCGGGCTGGCGCAGGCGCCCAGCAGCAGCGCCAGCGCCACGGCGGCCGCGCGGCGCATCGGGGCATGACGGGGCCCGGCGGGGCGGATCGAACGGTGCAAACGTGCCATGACAAATGGGGCGGGATCGGGCCTTGGATTATTGCGGCTTGCTGCCCGGCGGCCGGCGGCCGGCGCCGCGCCGCCCGTGGGCCAGGTGCAGGCCGATCAGCCGCGCCACCAGCGTGGCCGGAAACAGCTGGCCGATGACGGCCTCCAGGTTGGCCAGGCCGCGCGCCAGCGGATGGAGCGGCTTGAGGTCGCCCCAGCCGGTGGAGGTGATGGTGCTGAGGCTGAAGTAGGTCAGGTCGGCGGCGCGCTTGTCGGGCATGTCGATCAGGCTGAGGGGAGACAAGCCGCTGATGGCGCTGGGATGCAGCAGCACGATCAGACTGAAGACGTTGGCGAACAGGGCGGCCACGTTCAGGTAGATCAGGATCGCCCCCAGCACCCGGTCAGCGCCCACGCGGCCAGGGCCGAAGACGTAGCGCCCCACCAGCGCCGTGACCGTGAGGTTGAAGACCGCGACGATCCAGGTCAACCACTCGTGCTGGCGCACCAGGCTGTGGTAGCTGCCGGCATGCCCGGCCAGGGCGGGAATGGCGATCATCGCGACCAGCCCCGCCACCAGCAACGCGCGCACCAGCCGGTTGCGCGTGAATACGCGAATGCAGACACCGGCAAAGGTCAGCCGGCACAGGTCGGCCAGCACCAGCCCCGACAGATGAGAGGCCGCCAGCGGCACGGCCACGAACAGCGTGAAGGCTTGCGCCAGCAGCAGCACCAGCAGGCTGCGCCCCGTCACCTGCCGCCAGACGCGAGGCGGCCGAGGCGTCGATGCGGCGGATGGGGATCTCGAAGGAAAAGCAATGGGCATGGGAAAAGGCGAGCCTGGTGAGCATGACGGCTCGGTTTCAAGGATCGCCATCGGGCGGGCAAAGTTTCGTAAAGCGCGTCAGCGCGCGGCCCACCCAGCCGTTGGATCGCTGAAAGCACGCCCGACGGCGCTTGCTTTCGCCAAGGAGAACACCATGCGATTTTCACTCGTTTCCTCGCGCGACGCGCCGCTGGCGCTGGCCTGTGCGCTGGGCCTCGGCCTGCTGGGAACCACCGCGAGCGCGCAGGCGCGTGCGGCCGTGGCGGTCAACGCCATCGTCGCCCCGCTGCCACCGCCACCCCTGCGAGCCGAGGTGGTTGCGGCAGCGCCCTTCCACTGGGCGCGTTGACCGCCAGCCGAGATGACCTCACCCCGTATTTCCATCACAACCCAAAAGGCATTCACCATGAAATCGTCTGTTCGAACCCTCTTCGGCGCCGGCGCCGTCTTGGCCGCCGGCCTGTTGGCAAGCGGCTGCGCCGTTGTGCCGGCCCCCGTGCCCGTGGCCGTGGCCGCGGGTGATGTGTACGCGCCTGCCGCGCCACCGCCGCCGCAGGTCGAGGTGATCCCGCCGGTGCCCTTCGTCGGCGCGGTGTGGGTGGGCGGCTACTGGAACTGGTATGGCGGGCGGCACGTGTGGGTGCCCGGCCGCTACGTGCGCGCCAACCCCGGCTACCACTGGCGAGCACACCATTGGGAACAGCGCCCGGGCGGTGGCTGGTGGTTGCGCGGTGGCGCATGGGTCCGGTGAGCAAGGCACCGGACGGGGCTCAACTCATCACGGCATGAGCCAATTTCGACTCGCCGGCCCGGCGCCGGCGCAGCTTGTCCAGCAGCACATAGACCACCGGCGTGGTCAGCAGCGTCAGCAGCTGGCTGGCGATCAGCCCGCCAACGATGGTCACGCCCAGCGGCTGGCGCAGCTCGGCCCCCTGGCCGAAGCCGATGGCCAGCGGCAGCGCGCCCAGGCCCGCCGCCAGCGTGGTCATGAGGATGGGGCGAAAGCGCAGCAGGCAGGCCTCGCGCACGGCCTGCGTGGCTGTCAGGCCCCGCGCGCGCTCGGCCTCGAGCGCGAAGTCGATGATCAGGATGGCGTTTTTCTTGACGATGCCGATCAAGAGGAACACCCCGATCAGCGCCATCAGCGAGAACTCCATCTTGAACAGCAACAGCGCCAGCACCGCGCCGAAGCCCGCGCTGGGCAGGGTGGTGAGCACCGTCACCGGATGGATCAGGCTCTCGTACAACATGCCCAGCACGATGTAGATCACGACGATGGCCGCCACGATCAGCAGGCCCTGCTGCGACTGCGTTTGCTGCGCCTGCGCCGCCGCACCCGAGAAGTCGCCGCGCACGTTGTTGGGCATGCCGATGGCGTCCACGCCGCCCAGCACCGCCTGGCGCCCCTGCTCGATCGACACCCCGTCGGCCAGGTTGAAGGACAGCGTGGCCGACAGCTCGCCCCCATCGTGAAACACCGAGGTGGGCACCGCCCGCTCGCTGACGCGGGCAAAGGCCGACAGCGGCACCATGGCGGCCGGGCTGACCGAAATGGGCTGGCCGGTGGACGCGCTGCGCAGCGCCGGATTGGCCGAACTGCCGCCCGTGGTGGGTGTGCTGGCCGTGGCGCTGCGCGCGGCGGGCACCTGGACATCGCTCAAGGCCAGGGGTGACTGGGCGTGGCGCTGCGCCCACTCCATCACCACGGTGTACTGGTTCAGGTCGGTGTAGACGTTGGCCACCTGGCGCTGGCCGAAGGCGTTGTACAGCGCCGCGTCGATGCTCGAGAGCTGCACCCCCAGGCTGGCGGCCTTGCTGCGATCGACCTGCACGTAGGTCTCCACGCCGTTGTCGCTCTGGTCGTTGTCGACGTCGGTCAGGCGCGCGTCCTGCGCCATGCGCGCCGACAGCTTGAGCGTCCAGTCCTTCAGGTCGGCCGCGTTGTCGGCCTTGAGCGTGTACTGATAGGTGCTGTTGCTGCTGCGCCCGCCCATGCGCAGCTCCTGCACCGGGTTGAGAAACACGCGCAGCCCGGTGATGCGCGACAACTGCGGACGCAGCCGGTTGATGACGCTGCGGGTGCTCTCGCCCCGGGCGCGTTCCTTGGCCGGCTTGAGCGCCGCCGACAGGAAGCCCCCGCCCGAGCTGCGCCCGCCGGCAAAAGCCACCACGGTGCCCACCGAGGGGTCGGCACGAATGATGTCCACCGCCTGCTGCAGCTTGTCGGCCATGGCGGACGACGAGATGCTCTGGTCGGCGCGCAGCCCGCCGATCAGCTGGCCGTTGTCCTGCTCGGGGAAAAAGCCCTTGGTGATGGCCGAAAACAGGTAGCCGTTCAGCCCGATCACCACCAGCAGCACACCGATCACCACCCAGGGCGCGGACAGGGCCCAGTCCAGCGAATGCGTGTAGGTGCGCACCAGCTGCTGCTCGCCGCCGCGCAGCCAGCCGCCCAGGCGCGCGCGCAGTCGCCCCGCCACGCTGCGCCGGGGCGACGCACCGGCGGCATCGGCGCCTGGCGCGTGGCGCGCCAGCAGCAGTGCGCACAGCATGGGCGTGGTGGTGAGCGAGATCACCAGCGAGATCATCACGGCACTGGAGAGCGTGACGGCGAACTCGCGAAACAGCCGCCCGGGCTGGCCGCCCATGAACAGGAGCGGGATGAACACCGCGATCAGCGACACGCTGATGGTGAGCACCGTGAAGCCCACCTCCCGGGCCCCGTCCAGCGCGGCGCGCAGGCGCGATCGGCCCATCTCCAGGTGGCGCGAGATGTTTTCCAGCACCACGATGGCGTCGTCCACCACGAAGCCGGTGGCCACGGTGAGCGCCATCAGCGTCAGGTTGTTGAGCGAAAAACCCAGCGCGAACATCACGCCGAAGGTGCCCAGCAGCGACACCACCGTGGCCACCGCCGGGATCAGCGCCGCGCGCAGGTTGCGCAGGAACAGGCCCACCACCGCCACCACCAGCAGCACCGAAATGACCAGCGTGATCTCGACCTCGCGCACCGAAGAGCGCACCGAGCCGGTGCGGTCGATCGCGACCTGAAGGTCGATGTCGGCCGGCAGCTGCGCGCGCAGGCTGGGCAGCAGCGCGTCGATGGCGTCGGCCGTGGCGATCAGGTTGGCGTCGGGCTGCTGCGTGATGTTGACCACGATGGCCGGCTGGCCGTTGAACATGCCGCGCGTGCGCGTGTCCTGCACGCCGTCGATCACGCGCGCCACCTGGCTCAGGCGCACCTCGGCGCCGGCGCGCATGCCGATGATCAGGTTGCGGTAGTCGGCTGCGCGCAGGCGCGGGGTGGGCGTGAGCACCTGCAGCGCCCGCCCGTCCTGCGCACCGCCCAGCTCGACCACGCCCTTGGGCCGCAAGGCGCTGCTGGCCTGCAGCGCGGCGCGCACGTCGTCGCCGCTGATGCCCAGTTCGGCCAGCGCGAACGGGTCCAGCTCCACCCGCACGGCCGGCTGCGAGCCGCCGCCCAGCGTCACGTCGCCCACGCCCGGCACCTGCAGCAGGCGCTGGTTGATGATGTTGTTGACCGCGTCGTAGATCTGCCCGGGCGTGCGCGTGGCAGACGTGAGCGCCAGGATCATGAAGGGCTGCGCCGCCGGGTTGGCCTTGCGGTAGGTCGGGTTGCTGCGCAGGTTGGCCGGCATGTCGATGCGCGCGGCATTGATGGCCGCCTGCACGTCGCGCGCGGCGCTGTCGATGTTGCGGTTGAGATCGAACTGCAGCACCACGCGCGAGGAGCCGGTGCTGCTGGAGCTGGTCATCTCGTTGACGCCGGCAATGGTGCCCAGCGTGCGCTCCAGCGGCGTGGCCACGGTGCGCGCCATGTCGGCCGGACTGGCGCCGGCCATGTTGGCGCTGACGAAGATGACCGGAAAGTCCACCGCCGGCAGCCGCGCCACGGGCAGGCCGAAAAACGCCCCGATGCCCGCCAGTGCCAGACCGAGCGTGAGCAGCACGGTGGCGATGGGGCGCTGGATGAAGGGGCGCGAGAGGTTCATGCCTTCTCCCCGGATTGACGCCCGCGCCCCTTCGAGGCGACGGTCGGGTGAGGGGCAGCGGCCTTGGATGCATCAACGGGCCTGGATGTGCGCCCTGCCTTGCTCCCTCGCCCCTTTGGGGAGAGGGTGGGGGTGAGGGGCTGGACGTTGGACGGGTTTTCTGCGGTTCGATGGGTGGCTAGCCCTGCACGCTCCCGCTGGCCGGGATATGCGCCCGGCAGCGCACCTCCTTTTCTTGTACGCACAAGAAAAGGAGGCAAAAGGTCGCGAAGCGGGGTTCGCTCACTTCGCGCAGTGAAGTTATGCGAACACAAAGCGCCCCCACGTCTGCGACCCCTGCGCTTCGCTTCGGGGCCAACCTGCGTCGCAGCGCTTGCGGGGTGCGCGGTGGAACTCGCTGCGTTCGCTGCGCTCTCTTCGCTCAAACAACCCCCGCGAGTCAGACCACGAAGCGCGTGCATGCTGCGCTGCACGCGCCACCCCGCAAGCGCTGCGCCGCAGGCGCAGCCTCAAGGGGGAGGGAAACCCACACGGGCCATCGCTGTGCTCGGCCCGGGCAAAAGCCAACACCGGGGCCGAGCGCAGCGATGGCCCGTATTGGGGTTCAAGTCCCCTCTGGCCGTGCCGAGAAGCGCAGGGCGTGGGGCGGGCATGGGGAGCAGAGCATGCCCATGCATCGTGATCTGACTTGCTGCGGCTGTTTGAGCGCAGCGCGCCAGCGCGAAGCGAGTTCCGCAGCACCGCCCCACGACCGAGCATCGCAGGCTGCCCGCAGCGCAGCGAAGGGACACGGCCAGTGGGGTCGCCTTTCTTTTGCCTACTTTTCTTTGGCGACGTGTATGGACTGGGCACATGGTAGACAGGTGTGCGAAGACATGGTGGACACCTGTGGTCGTGGTGACCGCAGGAGACAAAACCATGCCCTGGAGCACTCGAGACACCATGAGCCTTCGCGAAGAGTTCGTTACCTTGGCGCAACAAGAAGGAGCCAACCGACGCGAGCTGTGTCGGCGCTTTGGCATCAGCCCGCAAACGGGCTACAAGTGGCTGGCGCGCTTTGCGCAGCAAGGCGCTGGCGGATTGATCGACGTGACGCGGCGCCCGCACCGCAGCCCGCGCACCACCGCTGCGCCGCTGCAGCAAGCCGTGCTGGCCTTGCGCTGCGAGCATCCCGCCTGGGGTGGGCGCAAGATCGCCCGGCGACTGCAGGACCTGGGGCTTCAAAGCGTGGCGCCCAGCACCGTGACGGCCATCCTCAATCGCCACGGCCTGATCAGCGCCCAGGCAAGCGCAGCGGCCACGCCCTGGCAGCGGTTCGAGCACGAGCAGCCCAACGCCCTGTGGCAAATCGACTTCAAGGGCTACGTGGACACGCCCGCAGGGCGCTGCCATCCACTGACCTTGCTGGACGATCACTCGCGCTTCAATCTGGCGCTGCGCGCTTGCGCCAGGCAGGAAGGCGCCACCGTGCGGGGTCAACTCACCGAGGTCTTTCGCACCTATGGGCTGCCGGTGCGCATCAACGCCGACAACGGCGCACCCTGGGGCTCGCCGCGCGAGCCCGGGCAAGTCAGCGAGTTGGCTCTGTGGCTGATCCGCCTTGGCATCTGAGTGAGCTTCAGCCGTCCCTATCACCCGCAGACCAATGGCAAGGACGAGCGCTTTCACCGCTCGCTCAAGGCCGAGGTGCTGAGCGGTGCAAGCTTTGCGAATTTGCAGCACGCCCAGGTCGCTTTCGATCGCTGGCGAGAGGTCTATAACCATGAGCGGCCGCACCAGGCGCTGGATATGGCCACACCAGCGAGTCGCTACCGCATGAGCGAGCGCAGCTATCCCCATCTCTTGCCTGCCATCGAGTACGGGCCACAAGACACCGTGGTGATGATCAAGGCGCTGGGAGAGATGCAATTCCAGGGCAGGCGCTACAAACTCTCCAGTGCCTTGCGCGGCCTGCCCGTGGCAGTACGTGCGCTGGGCTCGCACGATGGGCTCTATGGCGTTTACTTCATGCATCACAAGCTGCGCGAAATCGACCTGCACGAGCAATGAGCTGTGCGGCAATATCCGTCCACCATGTCTTCGCACACCTGTCCATGATGTGTCCGGTCCATACAGCGACGCAAAAGAAAGTAGGTGCGCCGCCGGGCGCACATCCCGGCCAGCCGAGGCATGAAGAGCCAGCGACGAAGCAAACGACGTCAACAATTCCAACGCCAGAAAGCCCCTCACCCCCACCCTCTCCCCAAAGGGGCGAGGGAGCAAGACCGGGGCTCGGCCGCAGCCGCTGGCACTTGAACGGCCACTGCCCCTCACCCCAGCCCTCTCCCCAAAGGGGCGAGGGAGCAAGACCGGGCATGGGCGCGTCGGAGAGCGACTCGATCGCCCCAGCCCCCCACCCTCTCCCCAGGGAGGCGAGAGCGCAAGGCCCGCGCGCTTCACGGCCGCACCCCTTCGGGTTCGTCGGCGTCGGCATCCGCCATGCGCCCGACCCCGCCGCCCAGCCGATCGAACCACAGGTAGATGACCGGCGTGGTGAACAAGGTCAGCAGCTGCGACAGCACCAGCCCGCCGAAGATGGCGATGCCCAGCGGCCGGCGCAGCTCGGCGCCGTCGCCCCAGCTCAGCATCAGCGGCACGGCGGCGGCCAGTGCGGCCAAGGTGGTCATGAGGATGGGGCGAAAGCGCAGCAGCGCGGCCTGGTGGATCGCCTGGACGGCGGTCTTGCCCTCGCCGCGCTCGGCCTCGATGGCGAAGTCGATCATCATGATGGCGTTCTTCTTGACGATGCCGATCAAGAGCACCAGGCCGATGATGCCGACCACGTCCAGCGCGTGGCCGGTGGCCCACAGCGCCAGCAGCGCGCCCACGCCGGCTGATGGCAAGGTGGACAAGATGGTGAGCGGATGCACGTAGCTCTCGTAGAGCACGCCCAGCACGATGTACACGCACACCACCGCCGCCAGGATCAGCCACAGCTGGTTGGCCAGCGAGCTCTCGTAGGCGCCCGAGGCGCCGGTGAAGTGCAGGTTGATGCTGGCCGGCAAGCCCTCGGCCTGCGCCGCCGCGCGCACCGCCTGCACCGCCGCGCCCAGGCTGACGCCGGGCGCGGTGTCGAAGCCCACCGTGGCGGCGGGGTATTGGCCCACGCGCTGCACGGTCAGCGCCGCCGGTTCCTCGACGACTTGCGCGATCGAGCCCAGCGGCGTGACGCCCCCGCCCGTGGTCTTGACCGGCATGTCGCGCAGCGATTGCAGGCTGGTGGCGTCATTGCGCGCGGCCTCCAGGATCACGCGGTACTGGTTGGTCTCGGTGAAGATGGTGGAGACGATGCGCTGGCCAAAGGCGTTGTACAGGGCGCTGTCCAGCGCGCTGGTGGTCACGCCCAGGCGCGCGGCGGTGTCGCGGTCGAGCCTGACCATCGCCGCCGGGCCGCTGGCGCCCGCGTCGGTCGTGGCGTGGCGCAGTTCGGGCACGCCCTGCAGGCGCTGCGCCAGCCGCTGGGCCCATTGGTTGACGAGCGCGGTGTCCACGCCTTCCAGGTCGAACCGGTATTGCGTGGGGCCGGTGTCGGAGTCGATGGTGAGGTCTTGCGTGGGTTGCAAAAACAAGGTGACGCCCGCCACCTGCTCGGCCACCCGCTGGCGCAGGCGCTGCATGATGGCGGCTTCGGATTCGCCGAACAGGGCGCGCGCGCGCAGGTTGACGACCAGCCGGCCCGAGGACAGCGCGCTGTTGTTGGCCGCGTCCACGCCGACCACGGAGCTGAGCGACTGCACCGCCGGGTCTTGCAGCACCAGGCGCGCCACCTCGCCCTGCAGCGCCGACATGCGGTCGAAGGACACGTCGGGCGAGGCCTGCACGCGGCCCTGCAACTGCCCCGTGCTCTGCACCGGGAACAGGTCCTTGGGAATCACGACGTACAGCCCCACGGTGAGCACCAGGGTCAGCAGCGCCAGCGCCAGCGTGAAAGGCTGGTGCGCCAGCACCCACTGCAAGCCCCGGTCGTAGCGGGCGATGGTCCAGTCCATGCGCGCCTGAATCCAGGCCCCGATGCGGTTGTGGACATGGTCCAGCGGCTCCAGCAGCCGCGCCGACATCATCGGCACCAAAGTCAGCGACACCAGGGCCGAGAACAGGATGGTGATGGCCAGCGTGACGGCAAATTCACGAAACAGGCGCCCGATGACCTCTTGCATGAACAAGAGCGGAATCAGCACCGCGATCAGCGACACCGTGAGCGAGATGATGGTGAAGCCGATCTCGCCGGCGCCCGCCAGCGCGGCCTGCAGGGGCGGCTTGCCCCGTTCGCGATGACGAGCAATGTTTTCGATCATCACGATCGCGTCATCGACCACGAAGCCGGTGGCGATCGTCAGCGCCATCAGGCTCAGGTTGTTGAGCGAGTAGCCCAGCAGATACATGGCCGCCACCGTCCCCATCAGCGAGATCGGCACGGCGATCGAGGCGATCAGCGTGGCGCGCAGGCTGTGCAGGAAGGCAAAGATCACCAGCACCACCATGACCACGGCCAGCACCAGCTCGATCTCCACGTGCTCGACCGAGGAGCGGATGCCCACCGTGCGGTCAGTCAGCACCGTCAGCTGCACGCTTTGCGGCAGGCTCTTTTCCAGCTGCGGCAACTGGCGCTTGATGGCGTCCACCGTGGCGATGACGTTGGCGCCGGGCTGGCGCTGCACGTTCAAGATGATGGCGGAATTCAATTCCACGACATCGCTCTGGGCTGCGGGCGCCTTGATGCCCGTCCACGCGCCCAGGCGGTCGTTCTCCGAGCCGTCGATCACGCGCGCCACGTCCGACAGGTGCACCGGCGCGCCATTGACGTAGGCGATGATCAGCGCGCGGTAGTCGTCGGCCGTCATCAACTGGTCGTTGGCGTTGATGCTGTACTGGCGCTTGGGGCCGTCGAAGTTGCCCTTGGCGGTGCTGGCGTTTCCGGTGGCGATGGCGCTGCTGATTGCGTCCAGGCCCAGGCCCATGGCGCCCAGCGCCTCCAGGTTGCCCTGCACGCGCACGGCGGGGCGCTGCCCCCCGGCCAGCGTGACCAGGCCCACGCCGTCGATCTGGCTGATCTTGAGCGCCAGGCGCGTGTTGACCATGTTCTGCACGGCCGGCAGGGCCAGGCTGCCGGAGGTGACCGCCAGCTGCATGATGGGGGCGTCGGCCGGGTTGACCTTGGCGTACACGGGCGGAGCCGGCAGGTCCGCCGGCAGCAGCGAGCCGGCCGCGTTCATGGCCGCCTGCACCTGCTGCTCGGCGGCGTCCATCTTCAGGCTCAGCGCAAATTGCAGCGTGATCATCGACACCCCCGCGCTGCTGGTGCTGCTCATGCGCGCCAGCCCGGGCATCTGGCCGAACTGGCGCTCCAGCGGCGCCGTCACCGTGCGGCTCATGACATCGGGGCTGCCGCCGGGGTACAGGGTCTGCACCTGGATGGTGGGGTAGTCCACCTGCGGCAGCGCCGCCAGCGGCAAGAAGCGCAGGCCCACCAGGCCCGCCAGCACGATGGCCAGCATGAACAGCGCCGTGGCCACCGGGCGCTGGATGAACAGGCGCGAGACGTTCATGCGATGTCTGGTCCGTCGGCTTTCCGGCGCGGCGCCGCGAGCAGGGCCCGCTCCCTCCCCCATTGGGGGAGGGTTGGGGTGGGGGCCATCGGCGGCTCACTGGGGCGCGCCGCTGGCCCCCATCCCCGCCCTCCCCCAAAGGGGAAAGGCGCCCATGCGATCCGGTTCATTGGCGCGCCTCGCTCACTGCTGCTTTTGCGCCGCGCGCTGCTCGCGCAGCCTCTGCACGTAGGCGCGCCGCTCCTCGGGCGGCAGCGACAGCACCTTCTCGCGCAGCTCGGGCGGCAGGTGGTCAAGCGCGCCGGCGTGGCCGGCGGCGGCGCCTTTCACAGCGCTTCCGGTCGCTCCTGATTCAGTAGCTGTTTGCGCTTGCTGGTCGGGCGTTGCAAGCGGTTTTGATGCCGAATCCATGGGCTGCGCCGGGCGCGCGCCGCTGGCGCCGGCGGCCGCGCTGGCCGTACCGCGGTGGCCCGCGCTGCCGTCACCCGTGGACGCATCTGCCGCCAGCTGCACCCGGCCGCCGTCCTTGACGCGGTCGCCGCCCTCGGTCACCACGCGCTCGCCGGCGTGCAGGCCCTGGGCAACGAGCACCTGGTCCACCGTGGCCAGGCCGCGCGTGACGGTGCGCATGTGCGCCGTGCGCTCGGCGTCCACCACGTAAACGTAATCGCCCTGCGGGCCGGTGCGCACCGCCGTCACCGGCACGAGCACCCCCGCGGCGCTGCCCAGTTGCAGGCGCGCGTTGACGAACTGGTTGGGAAAGAGCGCCCCGTCCTTGTTGGCAAAGCGCGCCTTGGCACGCACCGTGCCGGTGGTGGTGTTGACCTGGTTGTCCAGCGTCAGAAACTGCCCTTCGGCCAGGGTTTGCGTGCGGGCGCGGTCCAGCGCCGTGACGGGCAGCGCTCCTTGGCGCTGGGCTTTTTGCACGGCGAGCACGCGGTCTTGCGGCACGCTGAACACCACGTCGATGGGCGTGATCTGCGTGATGCTGGCAATGCCGGTGGCGCTGTTGGCATTGACCAGGTTGCCGGGGTCCACCGCGCGCAGGCCGATGCGCCCGCTGATGGGCGCGCGAATGCTGGCAAAGCCCACGTTCAGCTCGGCCGCGCGCTCGCTGGCGCGGTCGGCCTCGACCACGCCCTCCAGCTGCTTGACCAGCGCCGCCTGCGTGTCCACGTCCTGGCGGGCGATGGAGTCCTGCGTCAGCAGGGTCTGGTAGCGCCCCAGCGTGACGCGCGCGGCCGCCAGCTGCGCCTCGTCCTTGGCCCGCGCACCACGCGCCTGCAGCAGCGTCTGCTCGTAGGGGCGCACGTCGATGCGCGCCAACACCTGGCCCTTGGTGACCATCTGCCCCTCGGTGAACAGCACCTCCAGCAGCACCCCCGAAACCTGCGGTACCAGCGTGGCGGTGATCGGTGGCGTGACCGTGCCCAGTGCGTCGATCACCACCGGCAAGTCGCCCTGCCGCGCTGTCGCCACACCGACCGTGACGCCGCCCGCACCGCCCCCGCCCGGTGGCCCGCCCGCCCGCCCGCCCGCGGGCGGCGCGCCCCCCGCCGGCGCCTTGCTGCGCTGCACCAGCCACCAGGCAGTGCCCACCAGCGCCAGCACCAGCAGCAAGGCCAGCACGCGCCCCAGCCAGCGTCGGCGCGGCGGCGCTGGGGACAGGGGCGGCGGTGCCGTGGACGGGGAATCGGTCATGGTTCGGGTTGTTGTCTATGGGCAACGCATCGTAGCCGGGCGGCGCAAGCGCCCGGTATGCGGCCCTTGAAGAAATGTAAAGCGGTGGCGCGCGCTCGTTCGGCCCACCGCTCAATTGGCCCACACCACCGCGCCACTCCACCACGTCAGCAGCACCACCAGCCCAAACGCAATGCGATACCACGCGAAGGGCACGAAGCTGTGGCTGGCGATGTAGCGCAGCAGCCAGCGCACGCAAATCCAGGCGCTCACGAAGGACAGCAGCAGGCCGACGCCGAACAAGGGCAAGTCGGCCCACGACAGCAGCGCGCGCTCCTTGTAGAGCGAATACGCGCCCGCGCCGATCAGCGTGGGGATGGCC
>JAFEEB010000004.1:38543-130502 GCA_018241325.1 Pseudomonadota bacterium
CAGCATGCCGCCGATGATGGTGGCGCCCGAGCGGCTGGTGCCCGGGATCATGGCGGCGCACTGCACCAGGCCGACCTTGAGCGCATCCCACGCCGTCATGTCGTCCACGCGCTGCACGCGCGCCGCGCCGGGCGGGCGCCGCTCGGCCCACAGGATGACGAAGGCCCCCAGGATGAAAGTGCTGGCCACCACCGGCGCCGTGAACAGGTGCGCCTTGATCGCCTTGCCGAACAGCAAACCCAGCACCACGGCCGGCAAGAAAGCAATCAGCACGTTGAGCGCAAAGCGCTGCGCCGAGCGGCTGCGAGGCAGCTGGGCCACCGTGTCGCGAATCTTGTGCCAATAGACGATCACCACGGCCAAAATCGCGCCGGTCTGGATGGCGATCTCGAACACCTTGGCCTTGTCGCCGGTGAAGTCGAGCAAGCTGCCGGCCAAAATCAGATGGCCGGTGCTGGAGATGGGCAAAAACTCGGTCAGGCCTTCGACCACGCCCATGATGGCGGCCTTGAGCAGCAACAGCGTGTCCACGCGACATCCCTTCCAATCGCTACGACATCTGTAGCTTCGGGCGGCGATTTTAGGGCGCCTCACGGCTTGGCGCCGACCGATGCGTGCCCGCCGTGCGCATTTCATCGGCGGCGCAGGCCGTTCGCGCCGCCGTCGCGCATTTCATCGCATCCCGCTGGCGCGCCCAGCCGCCGGCGGTCAGCATCGCGCCATTGATTTCACCCACCACCGGAGATTGACCATGCTGCTCACCACCTTGCTCAGCCAGCACCCCTCGGCCATCGTCGACATCGTGCGCGAGACGCCCGTCTGGGTCGGCGCCCTGCTGGCGGGCCTGCTCGCCCTGGGCTACTCGGCCACGCGCGCACGCCGCGTGGCCGCCAGCCGGCTGGCGCTGATGCCCCTGGCCATGCTGGGCCTGGCCCTGTGGGGCGTGCAGTCGGCCTTTGGCGCCAGCGGCCACCTGCCGGCGCTGGGGGCGCTGTGGGCGCTGTGCTTTGCCGGCGCGCTGGCCCTGGGCAGCCGCGCCGCAGCGCCGGCAGGCACGCGCTTCGACCCCGCCTCGCGCCAGTTTCTCCTGCCCGGCAGCTGGGTGCCCATGGTTTTGATCCTCGGCGTGTTCCTGATCAAGTACAGCGTGGGCGTGCAACTGGCACTGGAGCCCACGCTGGCCCGGCACCTGGGCTTTGCCATCACGGTCACGGCGCTGTATGGGCTGCTGTCGGGCCTGTTTGCCGTGCGCTCGCTGCGCGTGCTGCGCCTGGCCGCCCGCCCGGTGCTGCAAGCCGGTTGAAGCCCTCCTCTCACCACATCAAAAAGGATTCGCCATGTCCTCCTTCGACTCCCACACCCCCGCGCCGGACGCCCCAGCCGCCGAGCGCGCCCGGATCGAGCGCCTGGCGCGCAAGCGCGCCGGCGCCAAGATGGGCTGGTATGTGCACGCGCTGGTCTTCGTCTGCGTCAACGCCGGCCTGGCGCTGATCTCCGTGGGCAGCGGCCGGCCCTGGTTCATCTTTCCGCTGGCCGGCTGGGGCCTGGGCCTGGCGATTCACGGCCTGGTGGTCTGGCTGGTCGGCGGCGGCGCCGGCCTGCACGAGCGTTTGCTGCAAGCGGAACGCATGAAGCTGCAAGGCCGCACACTACCGTGACCCACCGCAACCGCAAGGGCCACCCGCCATGATCACCGTCCACCACCTGAACAACTCCCGCTCGCAACGCATCCTGTGGTTGCTGGAAGAGCTGGAGCTCGCCTACGACATTGTGCGCTACCAGCGCGACCCCAAGACCATGCTGGCGCCCCCGACCCTCAAGCAGATCCACCCGCTGGGCAAGTCGCCCGTGGTCACCGTCGATGGTTTGGTGCTGGCCGAGTCGGGCGCCATCATCGAAACCCTGGTCGAGCGCTACGGTGCTGGCCGCCTCGCGCCTGCCGCCGGCACGCCGGAGGCGCTGCGCTACCGCTACTGGCTGCATTACGCCGAGGGCTCGGCCATGCCGCCGCTGCTGATGAAGTTGGTGTTCGACCGCATCGCCGGCGCGCCCATGCCCTTTTTCGCCAAACCCGTGGCGCGCGGCATCGTCGGCAAGGCGATGTCGGGGTTCATCGCGCCGCAGCTGAAGCTGCACCTGGACTACATGGAGGGCGAGCTGGCCGCGCGCGACTGGTTTGCGGGCCCCGCCTTCACCGCCGCCGACGTGCAGATGAGCTTTCCGCTCGAAGCGGCGCAGGCGCGCGCCGGCCTGACGGCCGGCAGCCACCCGCGTCTGGCCGACTGGCTGGCGCGCATCCACGCCCGCCCCGCCTATGCGCGCGCCGAAGCGCGCGGGGGCACCCTCGCCCTGAGCGCCTGAGCCTCGATGGCCCATGGCCCATGGCCCCGGCCACGCCGGCGCGCGAACGCTCGGCGCGCCCACCCGTCGCGCCCGCTCGCGACAGGCCAGCGCCCGCCCAGGGCGCTGCGGGTTTGCCTGAGAATCCGACTCCATCGGCCCGCTTCAACGAACCCTGAATGGCCCACCATCGAGTTGCTGCCTTGACCTCCCGCCACCCGTCGATTCCCGCGGGCGATGTCCTGCGCCACGGCCTGCAGGTGCTGGCCTTTTGCTGCGTGGTGGCGGTGTTCACCACCATGATCTGGCCCGACACCGGCTATGGCCGGCAACTGGTCCATTCGATCACGATCGGCATGCTGACCTGGGCCGTGATCGAGTTTGGTCGCCTGCTGGTGCCCCGCGAGTTCTGCTACCGCGGTCCGGGCAACCCGGGGCATGGCTGGCCCAAGGGCTGGCGCGGAGTGGCGCTGACCCTGTCGGGGCTCGCCGCCGGATTTCTGATCGGCCGGCCGCTGGGGTTCTGGATGCTGGGCAGTCCGTCGGGGTACTCGCAACGCGATCTGGTGCTGAGCCTGCTGATCACGGTCGCCGCCGGCGCGGTGGCCAGCTTCTACTACCACGCGCGCGGACGCCAGGCCGCGCTGCAAGCCCAGATCGCCGCCGCCGAGCGCGACGCCAGCCAGGCGCGCCTGGCGCTGCTGCAAAGCCAGCTCGAGCCGCACATGCTGTTCAACACCCTGGCCAACCTGCGCGCGCTGATCGCCCTCGATCCGCCCGCCGCCCAGCACATGCTGGACCGGCTGGACGGCTACTTGCGCGCCACCCTGGGCGCCAGCCGCGCCACCCTGCACCCGTTGGCCGACGAATTTGCGCTTCTCACCGACTACCTGGAGCTGATGGCCGTGCGCATGGGCCCGCGTCTGCGCACCACGCTCGATCTGCCCGAGCCGCTGCGCGCATGGCCGGTGCCCACGCTGCTGTTGCAGCCGCTGGTCGAGAACGCCATCAAGCACGGCCTGGAGCCCTGCATCGACGGCGGGCGCGTCGAGGTGACGGCCGCGCGCGAGGACGACCGGCTCGTCCTGGTGGTGCGCGACAGCGGGGTCGGCTTCGACACCGCGCGGGCCACCGCAAGCGGCGCGCACTTCGGCCTGGCCCAGGTGCGCGAGCGCGTGGCCACGGCCTATGGCGAACGCGCGCACTGCGCGGTCGAATCGGCGCCGGGCGCCGGCACCACGATCCGCATCACGCTGCCGCTGGACGAAAAAAGCCCCGCATGAACCCCGCCGCCCCCACCGCCCTGATCGCCGAAGACGAGCCCCTGCTGGCCGCCGCCCTGCAACACGAACTGGCCAAGGCTTGGCCCGAGCTGCGCGTGGTGGCCACCGTGGGCGATGGCGCCAGCGCCGTGCGCGAGGCGCTGCGCCTGGCGCCCGACGTGCTGCTGCTGGACATCCGCATGCCCGGCATGAGCGGGCTGGATGCCGCCGCCGAACTGGCCGACGCCTGGGACCTTGCCGCCAAGCCCTTCCCCGCCCTGGCCTTCGTCACCGCCTACGACCAGTACGCCGTGCAGGCCTTCGAGGCGCAGGCGCTGGACTACGTGCTCAAGCCCGTGCAGCCCGCGCGCTTGCAAAAATCCGTGCAAAAACTGCGTCGGGCGCTTGACCAGCAAGCGCAAGCAGCTATCAATTCAGAAGCAAACAAAAGCAACCCGCTGCAAGCCACCGCCGAGCAGCTGCGCCAGTTGCTGGCCGCTCTGGAGCCCGCGGCGCCCACCGCCGCCCTGCCGGTGCTGCGCCAGCTCCCGGTCAGCCCCGCGGGAGCGGCCGGCAACACCATCCGCATGGTGCCGGTGAGCGAGGTGCTGTTTCTGCAAGCGGCCGACAAGTACGTGCGCGTGGTCACCGCCAGCGGCGAGCACCTGCTGCGCACGCCGCTCAAAGACCTGCTGCCGCAACTGGACGCCGACGCGTTCTGGCAGATTCATCGCGCCACCGTGGTGCGCGCCGACGCCATCGACACCGTGCAGCGCGACGAGGCCGGCAAGCTCCAGCTGCACCTGCGCGGCTGCGCCGAGCCGCTGGCGGTCAGTCGCCTTTACGCGCACCGCTTCAAGGCCATGTAGGCGGCGCCCTCCGCCCGTGCAAGGCCGGACGCCGCCGCTGCACGCAAGTCAATCGTCCCAGTCGCGGTCGCGGTCGCGGTGATGCCAGCGACGGTACCGACGCCAGTCGTCGCGGTCGCGCCAGCCGCCGCCGTAGTACACGGGCGGCGGCCCATAGGCGCCCGGCGGCGGCCCATAGACCACGGGCGGCGGCGCCACGTACACCGGGCGCGGCCGGTAGTACACGGGCGGTGGCGGCATGTACACCGGTGCGGGCGCGTAGTACGGCTGCGGCGCACCCACGCCGACCGCAACCCCGGGCACACCCACGCCCACCGACCAATACACGTCGCGCGCCTGCGCCACGCCCGCAGCGCCCAGGGCGCCAGCGGCCAGCAGGCCGGCGGCCAAAACACGCAGCATTTTCGTCATGGTGAAACTCCTCGTGCGCGGCCCGTTCGGAAACCCCGAACAGCGCCCGCCCACCACCACAACGCACCAGACCACGGCACGGCGTACCACCCACACGTGACACGGGTATCCATGCGTAACCCGGGCGGCACCAATGGATTGCATGCGCGAAAACCCCGTGAAATCTCCGGCCCGCGCGCCCGCATAATGGCCTTGGCATTCGGCGCGCGCGCAGCGCGCCTTTTCTTGTCCCCTTCGTCCCCATTTTCAGGAGCTTGCCCCATGAAGATCCGTTCCATCGCCCTGGGCCTCGGCCTGGCCTTCGGCCTGATGGCCGCCGCCGGCGCGCAAACCGTCATGCGCATCAACATCTCCACCGCGCAGAACTCGCACCAGGGCGTGGCCATCGACGTCTTCGCCAAGGAGGTCGAAAAGCGCACCAATGGCCGCTACAAGATTCAGACCTTCTACAACGGCTCGCTGGGCGGCGAGCGCGAATCGATCGAGGCGGTGCAACTGGGCACGCACGAGCTGACCTTCACCTCCACCGGCCCCATCCCCAACTTCGTGCCCGAGACCAAGATCCTGGACGTGCCCTTCCTGTTTCGCGACAAGGCGCACGCGCGCGCCGTGCTGGACGGCCCCATCGGCCAGGAGATGCTGACCAAGTTCGACGCCAAGGGCATGAAGGGCCTGGCCTGGGCCGAGAACGGCTTTCGCAACATGACCAACAGCAAGCGCGACATCAAGGAGCCCGCCGACGTCAAGGGCCTGAAGATGCGCACCATGGAAAACCCGGTGCACATCACCGCCTACAAGGCGCTGGGCATCATCACCACGCCCATGGCCTTCCCCGAGGTGTTCACCGCGCTGCAGCAGGGCACCGTGGACGGGCAGGAGAACCCGCTGTCGGTCATCATCTCGGCCAAGTTCGACCAGGTGCAGAAATACCTGTCGCTCACCGGCCACGTGTACTCGCCCTGCATCTTCCTGATGAACAAGGGCAGCTTCGACAAGCTGTCCAAGGCCGACCAACAAGCCTTCGTCGAGGCCGCCAAGGAAGGCACCAAGGCCAACCGCGCCCGCGTGGACGAAGACGACGCCAAGGGGGTCGAGCTGCTGCGCAGCAAGGGCATGCAGGTGGACACCGACGTGGACAAGGCGGCCTTCGTGAAGGCACTGGCCCCGGTCGAGGCCGACTTCGAGAAGCAGTTCGGCAAGGTCAACATGGACCGCATCCGCAATTACAAGTGATCCGCGGCGGCTGCCCGGACCGCTGAACGGTATGCTACTTTTTCGATAGCTATCGGCGCCCGTCCGCTCTGCGCGACGGGCTTTTTTTATTCAAGAACATGGGGCAATCATGAAAGCGTTTGTCTTGACGCTGGAGTCCTGGACCACACGCATCGCCATGGTGCTGGCCTGCCTGATGCTGGTCATCGCCTCGGCGCTGGGGGTGTTCCAGATCGTCACCCGCTTCGTGCTGGAGGAGCCCGCCGAGTGGAGCGAGGTGCTGATCCGCTTCTCGCTCATCTGGATGGTGTTTCTGGGCATCCCCATGGCCTTTCGCCAGGGCGCCATGGTGAGCGTGGACGCGCTGTACCGCGCCGCGCCCGAGCGGGCGAAGCGCGTGCTCGACCTGGTGGTGGCGCTGGCCGCGCTGACGCTGATGCTGATCATCCTGTGGTGGGGCGCCGACTACGCCATCCGCGGCGGCGTGCAGACCGTCGCCGGGCTGGAGTCGGTCACCATGTTCTGGGCCTACGTGGCCATGCCCGTGGGCGCGGTGTTCGCGCTGCTGGGCATCGTGGCCAACTACCTCGATCCGCGCCGGATGGAGCTGGAGACGGCGCAATGACACCCACCCCCGAAGCACGCTTCGCGTGCCTCCCCCTCAAAGGGGCGCTCCCAGTGGCCGGGCAAAGCCCGCTCCACGGGAGCCCTGGCCAGCCCGTGAACACCGCACGCACCGCGCGCAGAACTAACGTCCGTGGAGGCATCGCATGACCTCTGCCATGCTCATCACCATGATCCTGGGCTTCGCGCTCAGCGCCTCGGTCGCGGTGTCGATCGGGCTGGCGGCCATCACCGGCATGCAGATCGTCAACGCGCCCATGCTCATCTCCGTCAAGGAGATGTTCAACTCGCTCAACAAGTTTCCGCTGGCCGCCATCCCCTTCTTCATCCTGGCCGGCAACCTGATGGAAACCGGCGGCATCTCGCGCCGGCTGGTGGACTTCGCCAAGAGCATCGTCGGCGGCGTGCAGGGCGGCCTGCCGATGACCTGCGTACTCACCTGCATGATCTTCGCGGCGGTCTCGGGTTCGTCGGTGGCCACGACGTTCGCCATCGGCGCGATCCTGATCCCGGCGCTCATCAAGCACGGCTACCCCACCACCTGGGCCGCCGCGCTGCAAGCCACCAGCGCCGAGCTGGGCGTGATCATCCCGCCCTCGATCCCGATGATTTTGTACGGCGTGGCGGCCGAAGTGTCGATCGGCGAGCTGTTCATCGCCGGCTTCGGCCCCGGCATCGTGGTCGGCGGCGGGCTGATGCTGTTCATCTGGCTGTACTGCAAATGGAAGGGCTGGGGCAAGCACGACGGCGACGGCCGCCTGGGCGTGTGGACGGCCACGCGCAAGGCGGCCTGGGCGCTAATGATGCCCGTCGTCGTGCTGGGCGGCATCTACGGCGGCATCTTCACCCCCACCGAGGCGGCGGCCGTGGCCGTGGCCTACGCGCTGGTGGTCGGCATGGGGGTGCACCGCGAGATCGGCCTGAAGGATTTGGCCGATGCGCTGCGCAAGTCGGTCATCTCCTCGGCCGTGATCATGTTCATCATCGCCAACGCCGGGCTGTTCGCCTTCCTGATCACGCGCGCCGGCGTGCCCGACGCCATCGGCCAGTGGCTGAGCGCCACGCTGCAGTCGCCGCACCTGTTCCTGCTGGGCGTCAACGCCGCGCTGTTTCTGATCGGCATGTTCATCGAGACCAGCGCCGCCATCATCGTGCTGGGGCCCATCCTGGCGCCGGTGGCCGCGCACTTCGGCGTCGATCCGGTGCACTTCGGCCTGATCATGGTGGTCAACCTGGCGCTGGGCATGATCACGCCGCCGTTTGGCGTCAACCTGTTTGCCGTGTGCACCGTGGCGCGCCTGTCGCTGGACAAGATCATCCGCGACCTGGTGCCCTTCGTGCTGGTGATCCTGGCCTGCCTGATGGTCATCACCTACGTGCCCTGGATTTCGCTGGCGCTGCGCGATCTGGTCTATGCCAAATAGCCCGTAAAATCACGGCCTGTCAGGAGAGCGCGCCCCCCGCCTCCGCAAGAGGTGGGCGCGGCGCCGCCGAAGGCGCGCGGCCCCGCAAGGCCCAAACGCTCAGGCAAAAGGACTGGCAAACGCCCGGGCAACCGGGCGCCCCCGGGCTGGAGAGAGAAGGCTGCACCGCGTGCGGGCGTGGCCTTCCACCGAAGGAGCAAGTGCGGCATCGCCCGCATGAATCTCTCAGGTAAAGCGGACAGCCGGGCATGCTCGCAAGCCGCAGGGCTTGCGTCCCATTTCCTTTCGTGGAGACCGCGCATGTCCGATACCACCGATCTGCTCACCACCCCGCTGCACGCCCTGCACCTGGAGCTGGGCGCCCGCATGGTGCCCTTTGCCGGCTATTCGATGCCGGTTCAATACAAGAGCGGCCTGATCGCCGAGCACAAGCAGGTGCGCGAATCCGCGGGCCTGTTCGACGTCTCGCACATGGGCCAGCTGCAACTGATCGGCGAGGGCGCCGCCGCCGCGCTGGAAACGCTGATGCCGGTGGACGTGCAAGGCCTGGGCGTGGACAAGCAACGCTACGGCCTGCTGCTGACCGACGAAGGCACCATCATCGACGACCTGATGTTCGTCAACCGGGGCGATCATCTGTTTTTGATCGTCAACGGCGCGTGCAAGGCGGGCGACATCGCGCACATGCAGGCACGCATCGGCACGCGCTGCCAAGTCAAACCTTTGCCCGATCAGGCCCTGCTGGCCCTGCAAGGCCCGCAGGCCGTCACCGCCTTGCAGCGCCTGGTGCCCGGCGTGCAGGCGCTGGTGTTCATGACCGGCGGCGCCTTCACCTGGCAGGGCACGCCGCTGTACATCACGCGCAGTGGCTACACGGGCGAGGACGGCTTCGAGATCTCGGTGCCCGCCGCGCAGGCCGAGGCACTGGCGCGCGCCGTGCTGGCCCAGCCCGAGGTCAAGCCCATCGGCCTGGGCGCGCGCAACTCGCTGCGGCTGGAAGCGGGCCTGTGCCTGTACGGCAACGACATCGACACGACGACCACGCCCATCGAGGCGGGCCTGAACTGGGCCATCCAGAAGGTGCGGCGCAGCGGCGGTGCGCGTGCCGGGGGCTTTGCCGGCGCCGACGCGGTGCTGGGCCAGCTGGACGGCACCCACAAGCTCGAGCGCCAACGCATCGCCCTCGTCGCAAAAGAGCGCGTGCCCGTGCGCGAGCCCGCCGTGCTCGAAAACCTGGACGGCCAAAGCATCGGCCAGGTCACCAGCGGCCTGCTGAGTCCCACACTCGACAAAGCCATCGCCATGGCCTACGTCAAGCCCGGCTACGCCACCGTGGGAACCGAGCTGTTTGCCATGGTGCGCGGCAAGCCCGTGCCCATGGTCGTGGTGGCCACGCCCTTCGTGCCCACGCGCTATCACCGCTGAATTTTCAATCAAACAACGCGCCAGCGCTTGTCCATGCTGCGCGACCAGCTATTCATCCAGGAGCAACCATGAGCCTCAAGTACACCGAAGACCACGAATGGATCCGCGTCGAGGGCGACATCGCCACCGTCGGCATCACGCACCACGCGCAGGACGCGCTGGGCGACGTGGTGTTTGTCGATCTGCCTGCCGTCGGCCAGGGCTACGCCCAGAAGGAGACGGCCGGCGTGGTCGAGAGCGTGAAGGCCGCCGCCGACGTGTACATGCCCATCAGCGGCGAGGTCACCGAGGTCAACGAAGCCCTGCGCGCCGAGCCCAGCCTGGCCAACAGCGACCCGATGAATGCGGGCTGGTTCTTCAAGGTCAAGATGACCGATGCCAGCCAGCTCGATCCGCTGATGGACGAAGCGGCCTACGCCGAGTTCAGCAAGGACTGACCGCCCCTGAAGTGTCCCGCGCGCCGGCTCGCTTGCGTGCGGGTTTCAAGTCAAATCGGCCGCTTGCGCCCGCCTGGCGGGCGCCGGCAGCTCCTGTATTCGAAGCACCCGATCCGTTCGCCCCGCCATGAGCCACCCTGCCCTGCACGACCTTGAGAACCCCGGCGAATTCATCGCTCGCCACATCGGCCTGTCCCCGCAAGACGAGCGGCAGATGCTGGCCGTCATCGGCGAGCCGTCCACGGCCCGGCTGATCGACTCCATCGTGCCGCGCTCGATCGCGCGCGCCGCGCCGATGGACTTGCCCGCGCCGGCAAGCGAGGCCGACGCGCTGGCCGAGCTGAAGGCGATCGCGGGGCAAAACCGGCTGCTCAAGAGCTTCATCGGCCAGGGCTACTACGGCACGCACACGCCCGGCGTCATCCTGCGCAACATCCTGGAGAACCCGGCCTGGTACACCGCCTACACGCCGTATCAGGCCGAGATCTCGCAGGGCCGCATGGAAGCGCTGGTCAACTTCCAGACCCTGGTGACCGACCTCACCGGCATGGACATCGCCAACGCCTCGATGCTGGACGAGGCCACGGCCGCCGCCGAGGCCATGACGCTGGCGCGCCGCTCGGTCAAGGCCAAAGGCAACGTGATCGTGGTGTTCGGCGATGCGCACCCGCAGACCCTGGAGGTGATGCAAACGCGCGCCGAGCCGCTGGGCCTGGCGCTCAAGCGGGCCAACTCGGCCGCCGAGTGGGACGCGGCGATCGCGCAGGACGATTACTTCGCCGCGCTCATCCAGTACCCCGCCAGCAGCGGCTGGCTGATGGACTGGAGCGATGAGGTCAAGAAGATCCAGGCCAAGGGCGCGGCCGCGATCTTTGCCGCCGACCTGCTGGCCCTCACGCTGCTCAAGTCGCCCGGCGAGATGGGCGCCGACATCGTGGTGGGCAACACGCAGCGCCTGGGCATGCCCATGGGCGCCGGCGGCCCGCACGCCGCCTACATGGCGTGCAAGGACGCCTTCAAGCGCAGCCTGCCGGGCCGCTTGGTGGGCGTGAGCGTGGACGTGCACGGGCAGCCCGCGTACCGGCTGGCGCTGCAAACGCGCGAGCAGCACATCCGCCGCGAAAAAGCCACCAGCAACATCTGCACCGCGCAGGTGCTGCCGGCGGTCATCGCCAGCATGTACGCCGTCTATCACGGCCCCGAGGGCCTGAAGCGCATCGCCCAGCGCGTGGCGCGCCTGACGGCCATCCTGAAGGCGGGCCTGGTGCAACTGGGCTTTTCGCACCACCATCACGACAGCGCCTTCGACACGATCAGCCTGAAGACCGACGACGCTACCGATTCAATAGCTGCCCGCGCCGTGCAGATGGGCGCGAACCTGCGCAAGAGCTGGGACATCTACCTGTGCGTCTCGCTGGATGAGACGCACACCCGCGCCGACGTCGAGCTGCTGTGGCGCATCTTTGCCGGCGAGGGCAAGGCGCTGCCCGACTTTGCCGCACTCGAGGGCAGCGCGCCCGATTTGATCCCGCCCGCGCTGCACCGCACCAGCGGCTATCTGACGCACCCGGTGTTCAACACGCACCACAGCGAGACGGCCATGCTGCGCTACATCCGCCAGCTCTCGGACAAGGACCTGGCGCTGGACCGCTGCATGATCCCGCTGGGCTCGTGCACCATGAAGCTCAACGCCACCAGCGAGATGATCCCCATCACCTGGCCCGAGTTCGCCCACGTGCACCCCTTTGCCCCGCTGGAGCAGCGCGCCGGCTACCAGCTGCTGAACGACCAGCTGTGCCAATGGCTGGCCAGCATCACCGGCTATGCGGGCGTGAGCCTGCAGCCCAACGCCGGCAGCCAGGGCGAGTACGCGGGCCTGCTGGCCATCAAGGCCTGGCACGCCGCGCAAGGCCAGAGCCAGCGCAACATCTGCCTGATTCCGGCCAGCGCGCACGGCACCAACCCCGCCAGCGCCATGATGGTGGGCATGCAGGTGGTGGTCACCAAGTGCGACGACAACGGCAACGTGGACATGCAGGACTTGCAGGCCCAGTGCGAAAAGCACAGCACCAACCTGGCCTGCGTGATGATCACCTACCCCAGCACGCACGGCGTGTTCGAGACCCAGGTCAAGGCGCTGTGCCAGATCGTGCACCGCCACGGCGGGCGTGTGTACGTGGACGGCGCCAACCTGAACGCCCTGGTCGGCCTGGCCGCGCCGGGCGAGTTCGGCGGCGACGTGAGCCACCTGAATCTGCACAAGACCTTTTGCATTCCGCATGGCGGCGGTGGGCCCGGCGTGGGGCCCGTGTGCGTGGTCGAGGATCTGGTGCCCTACCTGCCCGGCCATGGCGAGGGAGGCGTCAAAGGCGGCGTGGGGGCCATCAGCGCGGCGCGATCCGCCGCCGGGCCGTCCCAAGGCGGGTCAGCCCCCTCGGGGGGCAGCGAACCACGCGCAGCGGGGAGCGTGGGGGCCATCAGCGCGGCACCCTTTGGCAATGCGGCGGTGCTTCCGATCAGCTGGATGTACATCCGCATGATGGGCGCCGAAGGCCTGAAGCACGCGACGGAAGCTGCGATCCTGTCCGCCAACTACATCAGCCAGCGCCTGAAGGACCACTACCCCACGCTCTATGCGTCGGCCAACGGCCACGTCGCGCACGAGTGCATCCTGGATTTGCGCCCCTTCAAGGAAAGCAGCGGCGTGATGGCCGAGGACGTGGCCAAGCGCCTGGCCGACTACGGCTTTCACGCGCCCACGCTGAGCTTTCCGGTGGCCAACACACTAATGGTCGAGCCCACCGAAAGCGAAGACCTGGCCGAGCTGAACCGCTTCATCGACGCCATGATCGCCATCCGCGAGGAGGTGCGCCGCGTCGAAAAGGGCGAGTGGCCGCAGGACGACAACCCGCTCAAGAACGCCCCGCACACCGCCGCCACCCTGCTGGCCGCCGACTGGCCCCACCCCTACCCGCGCGACGTGGGCGGCGCGCTGGCGCGGCAGCGCCCGGGCAGCGTCAAGTACTGGCCGCCGGTGGGCCGGGTGGACAACGTGTATGGCGACCGCAACCTGTTTTGCAGCTGCCTGCCCATCGAAGAGCTGGCCTGACGCCACCCGGCACCGAGAAGCCCGGATGTCCAGCGAAAGCCTGAAGCCCGAAAAACTGGCCGTCCTCATCGACGCCGACAACACGACGGCCGCCTGCGCACAGGACTTGCTGGAGGAAATCGCCAAGTACGGCATCGCCAGCGTCAAGCGCATCTATGGCGACTGGAGCAGCCCTCTGCTCAGCGGTTGGCGCAGCATTCTTCTGAGGCACGCGCTCGTGCCGATCCAGCAGTTCGCCTACACCAAGGGCAAGGACGCCACCGACATGGGGCTGATCATCGATGCGATGGACTTGCTCTACAGCGGCCACTTCGACGGTTTCTGCCTGGTCTCCAGCGACAGCGATTTCACGCCCCTGGCCTCGCGCATCCGGGCCTCGGGGCGCGTGGTCTATGGTTTTGGCAGAGAGAAGACGCCGGAGGCATTCCGGCAAGCCTGCGACCGGTTCTTCTACATCGAGAACCTCGGTGAAGCCGGAAAAACCAAAAATGAAACCAGTGCCGCATCGACCGAGACCCTGACCGACCCACCCGGCACCGCCCGGCCGGTGGCCAAGCCACGCCAAATGGACGCCGCCATCAAGAGCCTGCTGACCAAGTCGATCAAGGACGCAACCGACGAAGCCACGGGCTGGGCCTTCGTCGGCAAGATCGGCAACGTCATCAGCGAAACGCGGCCGGACTTCGATTCGCGCACCTACGGCTATGCCAAGCTCTCGGGCATGCTGCGCGAGCTGCGAGGCCTGCAATTTCGCACCGACGACGCCAACCGCATGTATTGCCGAAAAATCCCTTTTGGCGACCTCATCAAGTTGCTCGACGAAGCGTTCAACAAGTTCAAGAGCGCCAAGGGCTGGGCCAACCTGGACGTGGTCGGCAAATACGTCAAGCCGCGCTGGAACTGGCAGGAATACGGATTTGAAAGTTTCCCCGAGCTTCTGGGCAAGGTGGATCACGTGGAAATCACCAACGACGGCATGCGCATGCAGACACCCATGGCGTCGTAGCGCCCACGTCAGCCCATCACCAACCTCCGCCCATGCCGCCAATCACCGTCCGCCGCGCCGACTACGCCAGCGCCCTTGACCGCACGGCCCTGGTCGATCTGCTGGGCGCCTACGCCATCGACCCCATGGGCGGCGGCGCGCCGCTGGCCGATGAGGTGCGCGCCAGCCTGTGCGAGCGCCTGGCCCAGGTGCCGCTGGCCATCAGCTTCATCGCCTGGCTGGAGGGCGAGGCGGTGGGCCTCGTCAACTGCTTCCAGGGCTTTTCCACCTTCAAGGCGCGGCCGCTGCTCAACGTGCACGACCTCGTCGTCTTGCCCGCGCACCGCGCGCGCGGCGTGGGCCAGGCTCTGCTGGCCGCGGCGCAAAAGCACGCGCAGGAGCGCGGCTGCTGCAAGCTGACGCTGGAAGTGCTGTCCGGCAACGCCCGCGCGCTGCGCAGCTACGAGCGCTTCGGCTTTGCGCCCTACGTGCTCGACCCGCGCGAGGGCCAGGCGCTGCTGATGCAGAAGTGGCTGTGAACTGAAGCGCCGCCAGCGCGGCACGCGCCGCGTGCGGTGGCACCCGGCGCCCGCCGCCGCAGGCCGCGGCGCCCTCGGGCTCAAGCGGCGCCGCGTCAGGCGGTGAGAGGAAACCGCGCGTGCCCGAAAGGTGCGTCAAAACGCCCTCCATCTAGGCGAAAATCCAGGCGAAAACCGCAGCAACAGCGGTGCCGTTGCGAGGATTTTCTTGCGGCGTTGGGGGGTGTTTTGGCGCGCAAGGCGGGCATGGGGATTGCCTCCCGCCCGCTCAGAGGCTGAGAGTTTTTTGGGCGTGCCCGAGGAACGCGTCCAAACGCGCCCAATCAAGGCGCAAAGCGCAGTCGTAGCTCGGGCTCCGGCGAGCATTTGCAACGCCGAGTGGGTGCGTTTGGGCGTGATCAACGGGCATGAGCAAAAGACTCTCAGCCTCTCAGTTCCAGCGGCCGTTGATCCCGCCCAGGCTGAAGCGTCCGGCGCCCAGCAACAGCACCGCCAGACCGGTGAAGAGAAAGAAGCCCTGCAGCTCCAGCGTCCAGCCGCCGGTCTTGGACAGGGTCAGCAAGTCGGCCATGTGGACCAGGCCGAACACGAACAGCATGTTCGCGATGATGATCAGCGCCCCCAGGCGCGAAAACAGTCCCAGGATGACCAGGATCGGCGCCAGCACCTCGCCCAGGTAAACACCGTAGGACACGAATGACGGCAGGCCGCGCGCGCCCAGCGGCCCCGCCAGCCAATCCACGCCGTAGCGCAGCTTGGAAATGCCGTGCAGCAGCAGCAAAACGCCCAGGCACAGGCGCAGGACCAGTTTGCCCAGGTCATCTCCGGTGGAACTCGTCATCGGTGAAACTCTCCATTCATGTGTTGCGTCGGGGTGGCCCTCGCGGCGCGACATCCGCCAACACCCGATCCGGCTGCACGGTTTATAACACCCGCTCGCGCCGACGCCGTCAAGCCTCAAGGAGTTTCTCGCCATGCCCGGATTCACCGACACCTCGCCCGCGGGCGAATGCATTTTCTGCAAACTGATCGCCGGCCAGATCCCGTCGGCGCGCGTGCACGAAGACGCGCTGACGCTGGCCTTCATGGACCTGGGCCAGGTCAACCCCGGCCACGTGCTGGTGGCCAGCAAGCGCCACGCGGCCACGCTGTTCGACCTCACGCCCGAAGAGGCCGGCGCCGTGATGCAGACCGCCCGCCGCGTGGCGCTGGCCGCGCGCGCCGCGTTCGCGCCCGAGGCTCTGAACCTGTTCCAGGCCAACGGCGCCGTGGCCGGGCAAACGGTGGGGCACTTTCACATCCACGTGCTGCCGCGCCATGCCGGCGACGGGGTGGATCTGGCCTGGCCGCGCAAGGACCCGGGCCCGGCGGCGTTGAACGACTACGCCCAACAGCTCCGGGCCGCCTTGAAATGAACACGCCCAAACATCCGCCGATCGAACGCGCCGACACGATCACCGACGTGCGCGGCATCCAGGTCGGCCAGCACACCGACCCGCGCCGCCCCACCGGCTGCAGCGTGGTGCTGGCGCAAGGCCCCGATGGCGGCGGCGCCGTGGCGGGGGTGGACGTGCGCGGCGCCGCGCCCGGCACGCGCGAGACCGACCTGCTGGCGCCTACCAACCTGGTCGAGCGCGTGCAGGCGGTGCTGCTGTCGGGCGGCAGCGCCTGGGGGCTGGACGCCGCCAGCGGCGTGATGCGCTGGCTGGAGGAACACGGCCTGGGCCTGCCCGTGGGCACGGCGCCGGGGCAGCTGGTTCCCATCGTGCCGGCCGCCGTGCTGTTCGACCTGCACGTGGGCGATGCGCGCATTCGCCCGGGCGCCGACGCGGGCCACGCCGCCTGCCAGGCCGCCAGCCGCGCGCCGCCCGCCCAGGGCAACGTGGGCGCGGGTGCCGGCGCGGTGGTGGGCAAGCTGTTCGGCATGGCCTCGGCCATGAAAGGCGGCATCGGCAGCGCCAGCGTGCGCGTGGGCGAGGTGACGGTGGGCGCGCTGATCGCCGTCAACGCGCTGGGCGACGTGGTGGACCCCGACACGGGCGCGCCCATCGCCGGCGCGCGCACACCCGACGGCCAGGCGCTGCGCCACAGCGTGCGCGCCCTGCTGGCCGGCGAGGCGCCGCAGGCCATCCTGGCCGGCAGCAACACCACCATCGGCGTCGTCGCCACCGACGCGCCGCTCATCAAGGCGCGCGCCCAGCGCCTGGCCGGCGCCGGCCACGACGGCCTGGCGCGCGCCATCCGCCCGGTGCACACGATGAGCGACGGCGACACCTTGTTTGCCCTGTCAACGGGCCACGCGCCGGCCATTGATTTCAACCTGCTGTGCGCCATGGCCAGCGAGGCGGTGGCGCGCGCCTGCGTCCATGCGGTGCGCGCGGCGCGGGGCTTGCAGGCGGATGGCCTGTGGCTGCCATCTGCTATTGATTTGGAAGCTTCCCGCGCTTGATTTGCATGCGCTCCAAGGCCAAACGCCGTGATTTCTGTCCTGCCGCCGCCCGCTGTCGCCTGAGCCGCACCCGCCCCCGCAACACCCCGAACGCCCATGCGCCGCCTCACCCTGCTCCTGCTCGCCATCCGCGATTTGCTCGTCAGCGCCGGCCCGGTGCTGCTGCTGGCCGTGGGCCTGCTGGCCGCGGCCTACGTGTGGCTCGACCCGCAGCCGCCCAAGACCGTGCGCCTGGCCACCGGGCCCGAGGGCAGCGCCTATGCGGGCTTTGGCCAGCGCTATGCCCAGGCGCTGGCGCGCGAGGGCATCACCGTGCAGCTCGTCCCCACCGAGGGCTCGGTGGCCAACCTGCAATTGCTGCAAGACGGCGACGTCGATGTGGCCTTCGTGCGTGGCGGCAGCGGCGCCGCGCCCGTGGTGGCCAACGCGTCGGCCGCCGCCAGCGGCACGGCGGCGGTCACCGACCCCAACGAATCGATCCAGTCGCTGGGCGCGCTGTTCTACGAGCCGCTGTGGATCTTCGTGCGCTCGCCGCGCGGTGCGTCCGCCCCGCGCGCGCCCGGCACGCTGGCCCAGCTCAAGGGCTTGCGCGTCAACGTGGACCAGAGCGGCAGCGGCGTGCCCGCGCTGATGCAGCGCCTGCTCAAGGCCAGCGGCCTGGACGCGGGCGACGTGCGCCTGAGCGAGCTGGACGCCCCCGCCGCCGCCCAGGCGCTGCAGGCCGGCCGGCTCGATGCCGTGGTGCTCACCAGCGCGCCGCAGTCGGCCGTGGTGCAGCGCTTGCTGCGCATGCCCGGCGTGGCCCCGCTGGAGCTGACGCAGGCCGACGCCTACACGCGCCGCTTTCCGTTTTTTCGCACCGTCACGCTGCCGCGCGGGGTGGCCGACCTGGCCGCCGACCTGCCGCCGCACGACGTCACGCTGCTGGCGGCCACCACCTCGCTGCTGACACGCGAGCAAACCCACCCGGCCCTGCGCCAGCTGTTTGCGCAAGCGGCGCAAACCATCCACAGCCGCGCCGGCTGGCTCAACGGCGCGCGCGAGTTTCCCAACACCCGCACCAGCGAGCTGCCCGTCAGCCCCGAGGGTGACCGCGCCATCAACGGCACACCGGCGTTCTGGCAGCGCTATTTGCCGTTCTGGGCCAGCAACCTGGTGCAGCGCATGTGGCTGGTGATCGGCGGGCTGATCGTGCTGCTGTTGCCGCTGTCGCGCGTGGTGCCGCCGCTGTACACCTTCCGCGTGCGCCGGCGCGTGTTCCGCTGGTATGCGCGGCTGCGCCAGATCGAAGCGCGCGCGCAAGACCCCCGCGTGGCGCGCACCGCGCTGCTGGACGAGCTGGACGAGCTCGACCGCGTGGCCAACCAGATCGCCGTGCCGCTGGCGCACGCTGACGAGCTCTATGCCCTGCGCGACAACATCGACACCGTGCGCCAGCGCGTGCTGGTGCAACGCAGCGAAGGGGCGTAGAGGCCGCTGCAATACCGGACGCAGAGGACGCGAAGAAATCGCAAAGGACGCAAAAAATACCCAATTGAATTTCCTGGCAAAAATCAGAATGGTTTTTGAACCTTTTGCGCCCTCTGCGTGATCTTTGCGTCCTCTGCGTCCGGCTGTTCAACCCCATCACAACCCGTACTGGAGCCCCCATGCAAACCGCCCCCGGCCCCGACGGCCACCTGCGCTGCGCCTGGTGCCTGGCCACGCCGCAGTACCTGGCCTATCACGACACCGAATGGGGCTTTCCCGTCACCGACGACCGGCGCCTGTTCGAGAAGCTGTGCCTGGAGGGCTTTCAGGCCGGCCTGAGCTGGCGCACCATCCTGGAAAAGCGCGAGAACTTTCGCCGTGCCTTCGCCGGCTTCGATATCGACACGCTGGCCGGCTGGGGCGCGCCCGAGGTCGATCGCCTGCTGCTGGACGCCGGCATCGTGCGCCACCGCGGCAAGATCGAGAGCGTGCTCAACAACGCGCGCCGCACGCAGGAGTTGATCCGCGCCGAAGGCTCGCTGGCCGCGTGGATCTGGCGCCACGAGCCCGCCGTGCCCGAACAGGCCGCGCATCAGGGCGTCACGACCTCGCCCACCTCGGTCCAACTGTCCAAGCAGTTGAAAAAGCGCGGCTTCAGCTTCGTCGGCCCGACCACCGTGCATGCGTTTTTGCAGGCCATGGGCCTGATCAACGACCACGCCGCAGGCTGCGTGGTGCATGCCCGCGTCGAGGCCGCGCGCGCCGCGCTCGAGCGGCCGGGCTGAGCTCGCGCCCGAGGCCGGGGTCGCCACGAAAGCCCTGTCCCGGGGTTGTCATGAAGCTGTCGCGGGCCTGTCATGCGGGGCAGGCACCATGGGTGCACCCAGGTCGCCATCCGGGCGCCATCACCGGGAGCCCGCGCCATGATCTCCGTGGACCAGATCGTCGATCTGCACCTGCCGCAACTGCAGCGCCACCCCTGGCTGAGCAAGGGCGTGCGCGGCCTGCTGCGCCGCCTGCTGCACGAGCAGAGCTTTCGCGGCTTTGCCCAGACCTACCCGCACCTGGAGGGATTTCCGTTCGTCGAGCAGGTGCTGGAGCATTTCGCCTTCAGCTGCGCCGTGCGCGACAACGAGCGCGAGCGCATCCCGGCGCGCGGGCGCGTGGTCATCGTCGCCAACCACCCCATCGGATCGCTCGACGGCCTGGCCCTGCTCAACCTGGTGGGCGGCATCCGCGGCGACGTGAAGATCGTGGCCAACGGCCTGCTGGCGGCGCTGGAGCCGCTCCAGCGCCTGCTGCTGCCGGTCACGGTGCTGGGCGGGCGCAGCGGCGCGGGGCAGCTCAAGGCCATCCTGGAGCATCTGCGCGGCGAAGGGGCGGTCATCATCTTTCCGGCCGGCGAGGTGTCGCGCCTGCAGCCCGGCGGCGTGCGCGACGGGCGCTGGAACAGCGGCTTTCTGCGGCTGGCGGCGCAAACGCAGTCGCCCATCGTGCCAGTGCACATCGACGGGCGCAATTCGGCGCTGTTCTACGGCGCATCGATGTGCTACAAGCCGCTGGCCACGCTGCTGCTGGTGCAGGAGATGTTCGGCCAGCACCGCAAGAGCATCGCGCTGCGCATCGGCCACCCCATCCCGCACGGCAGCCACGCCGCCATGCCCTTGCCGGACGCCGCCAAGGCCAAGCTGTTTTGCAAGCACCTCTACCGCGTGGCGCAGGACCGCCCGGGCCTGCTGCACACCGAGACCGCCGTCGCCCACCCGGTCGATCGCAGCGCGCTGGCCCAGGCCGTGGGCGCGTGCGAGCTGTTGGGACAAACACCCGACGGCAAGCGCATCCACCTGTTTCGCGGCGGCCTGGATTCGCCCGTGCTGCGCGAGGTCGGGCGTTTGCGCGAGCTGGCCTTTCGCGCCGTGGGCGAAGGCAGCGGCCAGCGGCGCGATCTGGACCGCTACGACCTGCACTATGACCACCTGATCCTGTGGGAGCCGCGTGAGCTGGAGATCGTCGGCGCCTACCGCATGGTGCGCACCGCGCCGGTGCTGCGGCAAATGGGCGCCGAAGGTCTGTACACGCACAGCCTGTTCCGTTTTGGCGCGGGCATGAACGCGTATCTTGAGCAGGGGCTGGAGCTCGGCCGCTCCTTCGTGCAGCCGCGCTACTGGGGGCGCCGGTCGCTGGACTACCTGTGGTTCGGCATCGGCGCCTACGTGCGCCGCTACCCCGAGTGCCGCTACCTGTTCGGCCCGGTCTCGCTGTCGCGCGACATGCCCCAGGCCGCCCGCGAGCTGCTGGTGCACCACTACCGCAGCCACTACGGCGAAGCCGGCCTGGCCGAAGCCCGCCGCCCCTTTGTGCCGGGCACCGAGCTGGACGCGAGCGCGCACGGCAAGGGCGACAGCGCGGCGGACTTCATGCGTCTGAAGCTGCTGCTGGCCAACATGGGTTGCAGCGTGCCCACGCTGTACAAGCAGTACGCCGAGGTGGCCGAGCCCGGCGGCGTGCGCTTTCTGGACTTTGGCGTGGACCCGGATTTCGGCCACTGCGTGGATGGCCTGGTGCTGGTGGACGTGCAGCGCATCCAGGCGCACAAGCGCGAGCGCTACATCGGCCCGGTCGAGGTGGCGAAGGTGGCGCCGGCCGATCAGTAGCGCAGAAACACCGCCTGCACCGCTGCCGGATCGCTGCTGCGCGAGAGCGCCAGCGCCGCCAGCAGGCGCGCGCGCGGCGCGTTCTGGTCGTCGGCCACCACCCAGCCGTGCGCGTCGTCGTCGATGCTGGCATTGCGCACCACCGGCCCGTCGCCCGTGCGCGAGCAGCGCACCAGCAGCACGCCGCGCGCGCGCAGGCCGGCCAGCGGCGCCTTCAAATAGTCGGGCACGGTGCCGCCGCCAAAGCCGGCATGCACGATGGCGCGCGCGCCCAAAGCGGCCCAGCTGTCGTAGATCTCGACGCGCATGTTGCCGTGGCTGGCCACCAGGCCCACCAGCGGCAGCGCGTCGATGCGATCGATGTCGAATTCGCTCGTCTTGCCGTGCGCTCGCTCCACCCGCCGGTACCAGCGCGGCGCGCCCTCCACCACCGCGCCCAGCGCGCCGTGCGGTGACGCGAACGCGTCCATGCGCAGGCTGTGCGCCTTGGCCACGTCGCGCCCGCTGTGGATTTCTTCGTTCATCACCACCAGCACGCCGCGCCCGGCGCTGCTGGGATGCGCGGCCACGGCCACCGCGTGCAGCAGGTTGGCGGGGCCGTCGGCCGCCAGCGCGGTGCCCGGCCGCATGGCGCCCGTGAGCACGATGGGCTTGCCGCTCGGCACCGTCAGATGCAGGAAGTAGGCCGTCTCCTCCATCGTGTCGGTGCCGTGGGTGATGACGACCGCGTCCACGTCCGCTCGCGCGCACAGCGCGGCCACGCGCCGCGCGAGGCGCAGCAGGTGCTCGTCGGTGAAGTCGGCCGAGTCGATCTGGAAGATCTGCTCGGCCTGCAGTTCGGCCAGCGCACTCAGGCCCGGCACGCCGGCGATCAGGTCCTGCGCCGTCACCACCGCGGACTGGTAGGCGGCCGAGCCGGCACCAACCGCTGCGCCGCTGGTGCCCGAGCCCGCGATGGTGCCGCCGGTGCCCAGCAGCACGACGCGCGGCTGGTTCGATGCGTGTGGAGATTGCATGGCGCGCATTGTCGCCCAGGGGCTCGCCCGCAGCCGGCGCGCAACAACCCTGCACTCCCTGCCGTCAAGTCTCGGGGGCATTTGCAAAGCCCGTGCCATCGTGCTTTGATGGGTGCATGTCGGTGTGGCGCTTCATTGTCGTGAGCGTATTGGCGCTGCTCGGCGCGGCGACCGCCATGGCCGCCGCGCCCGCGGGGGCCGGTGCGTCGCCGCCCGCCGTGGTCTTGTTGCGGCTCGAGGGCGCCGTCAGCCCGGCCAGCGCCGACTACGTGGTGCGCGGGTTGCAGGACGCCCAGCAGCGCGGCGCGCAGGCGGTGGTGCTGGAGCTGGACACGCCCGGCGGCCTGTCGGACGCGATGCGTGACATCGTCAAGGCCATCCTGGGAGCCCGCGTGCCGGTGATCGGCTACGTGGCGCCTTCCGGTGCACGCGCGGCCAGCGCCGGCACCTACATCCTGTATGCCTGCGGCATCGCGGCCATGGCGCCGGCCACCAACATCGGCGCGGCCACACCGATCGCGTTGATCGGCGGCAACGATGCGCCGCCCCCGCGCGCGCCGGCCAGTGGCGCGTCCTCGACCGAACCGGCGCCGGCCAGCACGGAAATGCGCAAGGCCACCAACGACGCCGTCGCCTACATCCGCGCGCTGGCCGAGCGCCGCGGGCGCAACGTCGACTGGGCCGAGCAGGCGGTGCGCGCGGCCGTGAGCATCTCGGCCGATCAGGCGCTCAAGCAGCACGTGATCGATTTGATCGCGCCCGACGTGAGCACCCTGCTGGCCGACGTGGACGGCCGCAGCGTGGAGACGGCGGCCGGCACGCAGGTGCTGCACACGCGCGGCGCGACGGTGGAGGCCATCGAACCCGACGCGCGCAACCGCTTCCTGGCCGTGATCGCCAACCCCTCGGTGGCGCTGATCCTGCTGCTGCTGGGCTTTGGCGGCCTGGTGATGGAGGGCGCACATCCGGGCGGCATCGTGCCGGGCGTGGTCGGCGCCATCTGCCTGCTGCTGGCGCTGTACGCACTGCAACTGCTGCCGGTCAACTTCGCCGGCCTGGGCCTGATGCTGCTGGGCGTGGTGCTGATCGTGTCCGAGGCCTTCGTGCCGGCCTACGGCGTGCTGGGCATCGGCGGGGTGATTTCGTTCGTGATCGGCTCGGTGGTGCTGCTGCGCACCAGCGCGCCGGCCTACGGCCTGGCCTTGCCGGTGGTGGCCGGCATCGCCATCGCCGGTGCCGGCGCGATGGCGGGCATCGTCTGGCTGGCGCTGCGCTCGCGCGACCATCCGGTGGTCAGCGGGCGCGAGCAAATGATCGGCGCCACCGCCGAGGTGGTGGCCGACTTCGAAGGCCGCGGGCTGGTGCACCTGCACGGCGAGCGCTGGCAGGCCCAGTGCGCCGTGCCGCTCAAGCGCGGCCAAACCGTGCGCGTCACCGGCCTGCGCGGGCTGGTGCTGGACGTGCAACCCGCGCCGCCCGCACCACTCAAGGAGCAAATGCCGTGATCCTCTCCATCTACCCCGTGCTGGCCGTGCTCATCGTCATCGCACTGGCCATCGTTCTGTCCTCGCTCAAGATCCTGCGCGAATACCAGCGCGGCGTGATTTTCCTCTTCGGGCGCTTTCAGGCCGTCAAGGGGCCGGGCATCATCGTGCTGATCCCGATCATGCAGCAGATGGTGCGCATCGACCTGCGCACCGTCGTCATGGACGTGCCGCCGCAGGACGTGATCTCGCGCGACAACGTGCCGGTCAAGGTCAACGCCGTGATCCTGTTTCGCGTCATCGACCCCGAGAAGGCGGTGATCCAGGTCGAAGACGCGCGCGAGGCCACCAGCCAGTTGGCACAAACCACGCTGCGCTCGGTGCTGGGCCAGCACGAGCTGGACGAGATGCTCTCCGAGCGCGACAAGCTCAACCGCGACATCCAGCTCATCCTGGACCAGCACACCGACGCCTGGGGCATCAAGGTGTCCAACGTCGAGATCAAGCAGGTGGACCTGGACGAGGGCATGATCCGCGCCATCGCCCGCCAGGCCGAGGCCGAGCGCCAGCGCCGCGCCAAGATCATCAATGCCGAGGGCGAACAGCAAGCGGCGCAGAAGCTGATGGAGGCCGCGCAGACGCTCATGCGCCAGCCGCAGTCGATCCAGCTGCGCTACCTGCAGACGCTGGTGGAGATCGCCGGCGACAAGACCTCGACCATCGCCTTCCCGCTGCCACTGGACCTGATCGAGCCGCTCTTGGGCAAGGGCCGCCAGGGCACTGCCTGACAACTATCTTTTTGATAGCTTACCGCGGTTTGTTCATGCCGCCTCACGGCCGATTCTGTTCAAAGACTCGCTCCGAGAACACGCGCCGCACGCCCGCCGCCGCCATGTCGGCCCAGGCCCGCGCCAGCGAGCCGTCCCGATCGATGGCGCGGCACGCATCCTCGATCACGGTGACCTCGAAGCCGGCCGCCCGCGCGTCCAGCGCGCTCCAGGCCACGCAGAAATCGGTGGCCAGGCCGCACAGCCACAGCCGCGTGATGCCGCGCGCGTGCAGCCAGGCGGCCAGTCCCGTTGTCGTGCGACGGTCGGCTTCGACGAAGGCCGAGTAGCTGTCGATGTCGCGCCGGAAACCCTTGCGGATGATGAGTTGCGCGTGATCGACCTGCAGCCCGTCGTGCAGCGCCGCGTCGCGCGTGCCCTGGACGCAATGGGTGGGCCACAGCACCTGCTCGCCATACGGCAACGCGATGGTCTCGAAGGGCTGGCGCGCCGGATGCCTGGCGGCAAACGACACATGGTCGCGCGGGTGCCAATCCTGCGTGAGCACCACGTTGGCAAAGCGCGGGGCGATGCGGTTGATGACGGGCACGACGGCGTCGCCGCCCGCCACCGGCAGGCCGCCGCCGGGCATGAAGCCGTATTGCACGTCAACGATGAGCAGGGCCGTGGCGTCGTTCATGGCGCAATTGTCCCGCGCGCTGCAGGCGCCACACGGCCGGCAGGATGTCGCGGCGGATCAGCGTGGCGCCCTGCCCGCGCGCGGCGCTCTCGGGCGTGCGGCGCGAGGTGAGCGCCACCACCAGATCGAGCGCCGGATCGACATGAATCCATTGCCCGCCATAGCCACTGGCCATGATGCTGCCCGCGCCCAGCCACCACAGGTAGCCGTAGGCCGTGCCGAGCGGCGCACCACCGGCGCTGTGCCGCTGCGCCAGCGCGCGCATGTAGCCGCGCGGCACCACCGTGCGGCCCTGCCACTGGCCCTCGCCCAACACCAGCTCGCCCAGCCGCGCCATGGCCGGGGTGGTGAGCGACAGGCCGAAGGCGCCCAGCGCATGGCCCTGCGCGCCGCGTCGCCAGGCAAAGCGCTCGATGCCCAGGGGTTGGAACAGGCGCCGGCGCGCGTAGTCGGCCAGCGGTTCGCCCACGGCGCTGGCCAGCGCCAGCGCCAGCAGGTTGGCCGCGCCGTTGTCGTAGGCAAAGCGCGCGCCGGGCTCGGCCACGAAGGGCCGCAGCAGCAGTTGGCGCAAGTTGTCGTCGCGGCCTGGCTGCGCCGTCTCGTCGGGCGGCCAGCCGGCGGTCATCGTCAGCAGGTGCGCAAAGCGCAGGCGCTGCACGCGGGGGTCGGCGTTCAGGCGCAGCATG
This sequence comes from Pseudomonadota bacterium, assembly GCA_018241325.1. Taxonomy (GTDB): domain Bacteria; phylum Pseudomonadota; class Gammaproteobacteria; order Burkholderiales; family Burkholderiaceae_C; genus Ottowia. The sequence continues at coordinate 64,407 of JAFEEB010000004.1, forward strand.
GCGGGCAGGCGCAACGCCACGAGCTCGTCGGGCCCGCGCACGTGGCCGTCGGCCATGGCTTGGCCGAACAGCAGGGCCAGCACGCTCTTGGTGACGGACTGCACGTCGTGCAGACTGCCCACCGACCACGGCGGCCGATGGAACTCGAAAGCCAGGTGGCCCCGGTGCACGACGGCGATGCCTTGCACGTCGGGCACGCCGTCGCGCAAGGTGGCAGCCAGCGCGCCAAAGATCTGGGCTTGGCGGCCTGCCAGCAGCGGCGGCGCGGTGGGCCATGCAGGCGACGCGCCGGCGCCGGCCATCGCGTCGACGTCGGGCGCGCCCGTTCGCGCCATGGCGGGCAGCGCGCCGTGCGTCGCGGCGGCGCCGAACGCGACGACCAGCGCGCGACGCGACAGCGGCCTGGGCACCCGCCCCGTGTCAGGCACCGGGTGCACGCCCATCATGCCGACCCTTGTCCGCCCCGGGACCCATCCACTGGGCGACCAGCGCCTGGGCTTGCGCCAGCGCCGCCGCATTGGCCAAGGCAATGGCCAGCATCTTGTGGCGTCCCGTGCCGCCGTGCAGCAACTGCACGCACTGCCGGGGCACGCCAAAGGCGCCGGCAGCCCAGTCGATCAGCGCCGCGTTGGCCTTGCCATCGACGGGCGGCGCGGCCAGGCGCACGCGCAGCAGCCCGCCATGCGCGCCCGCCGCCTCGGTGCGCCTGGCGCCGGGTGTGGCGTGAATGGCCAGCCGGAGCACCTGGGTCACCGTCGTCGCCGCGGCTGCAGGCCGCGTCGCAGCCAGGCGGCAAACTCGGCGACATGGGGCCGCAGCGCCACGCCGCCGCGACGGTCGGTGACAAACGGCGAATCGCCCTTTTGCACCTTCAGCCGTGCCAGCACCTTCCTGGGCAGGATGACCCCGACGGAGTGGTCGATCTGGTTGCCCTGGCGGGCGATCGAGTTGACCATGCAGCCCCTTCACGCAACGGTATTGCAAGTGTTTTATTCTAGGGTGCCCCGTTCATCGGACGGCCCTTGCCTGCTCTCAACCGCTGCGGCCTTCACTCCACGTGCTTGATACATCCCCCAACGTCCACGACATCTTTCCCCACGTCCGCGTCGTGATGGGCATGGTGATCGGCCTGGGTGTGACGACCCTGCTGTCGGGCGTGGCCCGCATCGTCCAGCACCCGACGCAATACCGCCCCGACTGGGTGCATCTGACCTGGGTGGCCTCGCTGCTGCTGGCCCTGGTCCACTTCTGGTGGTGGCAGTTCGGGCTTTACGCGGTGACCCACTGGTCCTTTGGCACCTATGCGTTCGTCATCAGCTACGCGATCGTCCTGTTTCTGCTCTGCGCCCTGCTGTTTCCGGCCAGCATGGCCGACTACGCCGGCTACCGGGACTACTTTCTGGCGCGGCGTGCGTGGTTCTTCGCGCTGCTGGCGTTCAGCTACCTGCTCGATGTGATCGACACCTGGATCAAGGGCGACGCCCACTTTGCGCGCTTCGGCCGCGAGTACATGATCCGCACACCCATCCTGCTGGTGCTGTGCATGGTCGCCATCAAGACCCGCAACATGCGCTTTCACGCCCTGTTCGTCACGATGCTGCTGCTCTATCAGATTTCATGGGTTGTTCGGTTCTTCGACAACCCGTGATCGCGCGCTCGCTGAATGCCCTGCGTACTATTGAATTGATACCAGCCCGCGCTTTCTGCATGCGCCCTGCATCGTGATTCGGCAAAAAATGATCGTGACGCCCCGGCACCGCTGCGCCGGCCTTTTGGCGGCGGCCGCCACCGCGGTGGCGCTGCAGGCATGCTCCACCGCCCCGCCGGTGGGGCAGGGCGCGGTGCCGACCCCGGGCACCTCATGGGCGCCAGGGCGCGACTTGCGGCCGGCGTTTCGCCGCGTGCTGTGCCAGCAATTGGCCGCCGAGACCGATTGCTCGCAAGTCTTGCGCCGTCTGCCAGACGAACGCGCCGCAACCGGTGCGGGGCCGACACCGCTGGCAAGCGCCACCGAACTGGCGCGCCGCTACCGTCTGGTGTTCGTGCCGGGCCTGCTGTCGGGCTGCGCCGGCTCGCTGGTCGCTCCGTTCCAGGATGTCGCCGATGCACTGCGAGGCCAGGGGTTCGACGTCCACATCCTGTCCGTCGAAGGGCGCGGCTCGACCGAACACAACGCCGAGCTGATCGCCGAGCAGCTGTCCAGCGCAGCGGCCGACCCCCGACCGCAAATCGTTTTCGGCTACTCCAAAGGCTTGCCCGACGTGATGGAGGCATTGGTGCAGCACCCGCACGCCACGCGCCAGGTTGCCGCCGTTGTCAGTTGGGCTGGCGCGGTGGGCGGCACCCCTCTGGCCGATGACATGAGCGGTCTGGAAAAAACCCTGCTGGAGCACCTGCCCCTGGCGACGTGCCCCGCTGGCGATGGGTCGGAGCTCGAATCGCTGCGCCGCGGGGTTCGCCACAGCTGGTGGCAAGCCAACCATCTGCGGCTGCACGTGCCGTTCTATTCGCTGGTGGCGCTGCCCGACCCGGGACACATCTCCGTGCCGCTGCGCGGCACGTCCGCGCAACTGGCACACTTCGACGTCAAAAACGACGGCCAGCTCGCCACCAACGATGCCATCGTACCCGGCAGTGCGCTGCTGGGCTACGTCAACGCCGACCACTGGGCCATCGCCATTGCGCTGTCGCGGCAATTGCCGCTGCTGCGCGGCCTGTTCGTCGATGACGTGCCGCGCGCCGCGCTGGCGCTGGCCGCCATCACAGTCATCCACCAGCAAGCCTCGCATCCTCGACCATGATTCTTCCATCTGCACGCCGACCTCGCCGATCCGGCGCAACCCGTCTCGCGGCGGCGGCCCTTGGTACCCTGCTGCTCGTGGCGTGTGCCAGTCCGGGCGGCCCGACCGCGGTGGCCACACCCGCGGCGACCGCAGCCAGCGCCACGGCCTACCTGGAGCGCGCCCGCGCACAGGTGAGTACCCGCGACCAGGTGAGCGTGCGCGCGACCGCACTGCGCGCGGCCGAGAGCCAGGCGCATTTCGGCCTGCCGCTGGCCGACCGCGGCGTGCAGCCGGTGTGGTTGGAGATCGAGAACCACAGCCCGCAGCCCTACTGGCTCATGCGCTCGTTCATGGACGCAAGCTACTACGCACCCCGCGAAGTCGCACGGCTGTTCAAGTCCCAGGTACCGGCAGACGCCCTGCGCGCCGCCCAAACCAGGCTGATCGACGACGCCATCAAGCTGCATGTGGCGCCGGGCCACACGGTCAGCGGCTTTGTCTACACCACGAAGGATCGCGGCCTGAAGCTGATGAACGTGGAACTGCTGGGCGTGGGCCGCGTGCTGCGCTTTGATCTGGCCGAAGACCAGCCGGACGGCAGCTTCGACTACGAGGCCAGCCGCATCCGGCGCGCGACTGAACACCAGAGCGCTCGCACCGTGACGGTGCGCGATCTCGGCGCCGAGATCGAACGAATGCCCTGCTGCACCACCGACGCCGACGGCAAGGGCCTGGGCGACCCGCTGAACATCGTCTTCGTCGGCGCCGAACGCGACGTGCTGGTGGCCCTGGTTCGCGCCGGCTGGGACTTCACCGAAACCATCAACGCCGCCAGCGTGGGACGCATGGTCTCGGCCTTTGCGTTCGGTGGCGGCGACCGCACTTCGCCCGTCAGCCCGCTGTACGTCGGCGGCCGGCCGCAGGAGCTGGCCATGCAGCATGCCCGCACCGACATTGCCCAGCGCAGCCATCTGCGCCTGTGGTTGTCGCCATTGCAGGTCGAGGGCCAGCCCGTCTGGATCGGCCAGATCAGTCGCGACATCGGCGTGAAGGTGACCACCCGGTCGAAGACGCTGACCACGCACGTGATCGACCCGCAAGTCGATCACGCGCGCTTTCGCCTGCTCGAGACCCTGCTGCACAGCGGCAACGTCGAACGCTGGGGTTATGTCGACGGCGTCGAAGCGGCCAGCCGCGAGCACCCGCGCACCAACCTGACCGAAGATCCGTACTTCACCGACGGCAAGCGACTGGTCGTATTCATCAGCAAGACGCCGCGCGCCATGGACAAGGCCGGGTTCATCTCCTGGACCCGGTCCGAACCCTGAGGCCACGCGCAGTCCGTGCCTGCATGCGCACGCGGCGCCAGCGCGCCTTGCGCCGCGGCTACTCGAATTCGACGATCGCCTGGTCCACCGCCAGGCTGTCGCCCTGCTCGGCCTTGACCGCCTTGACCACGCCGTCGGCGCTGGCGAACAGCACGTTCTCCATCTTCATGGCCTCGATCACGGCCACGCGCTCGCCGGCCTTGACCTCCTGGCCCGGCTTGACGGCCACCTGCACCAGCAAGCCCGGCATGGGCGAGAGCACGTACTTGCTCATGTCGGGTGGCGCCTTGTAGGGCATCAGCCGGTGCAGCTCGGCCGTGCGCGGCTGCATCACCAGGGCGTCGAGCTGGGTGCCGTTGTGGATCACGCGAATGGCCAACGGGTTGCGCGCGCGGCCGCGCTCCAGTTGCGCGGTAAACGCGTGGCCGTTGCACTGGCCTTCGATGCGTGCGTCGCCCAGGCTGTGCTTCAGGTGCAGGTCATAGACCCGGTCGCCCGCCGGTGCATGCACGGTGACGCGCGTGGCGGGGCCGACGGCGCCCTCCTCCAGCGTGACGTTGACGTATTGGTTGTCGCCCGCATGGCCCAGCGTGCAGACCGTGAAGTCGCGCCGCGGCGAGCGCTGCTTGCCCTCCCAGAACTGCCCTTGCAACGAGCGCGCGCGGTTGCGATAGAACTTGTGCAGGCAAGCGGCCAGCGCGACCAGAAAGCTCGGGTCGGCATGCGGCACGTCGGCGGCCGAAAAGCCGTGCGCGTAGTGCTCGGCAATGAAGCCGGTGTTGAAGTCGCCGGCCTGAAACTTCGGGTGCGCCAGCAGCGCGGCCTGGAACGGGATGTTGCTTTGCACGCCCTTGATGACAAAGCCGTTGAGCGCCTCGCGCATGCGGGCAATCGCATCGCCCCGGTCCTTGCCATGCACGATCAGCTTGGCGATCATCGAGTCGTAGTACATGGGGATCTCGCCGCCATCGACCACGCCCGTGTCCACGCGCACGCCCAGCGCCGTGGTGGCCTGGCCCTGCTGAAGGTCCTGCGCCGGCGGCTCGAAGCGCACCAGCCGGCCGGTGGACGGCAAAAAGCCCCGAAACGGGTCTTCGGCATTGATGCGGCACTCCATGGCCCAGCCTTCGCGCTTCACGTCCTTCTGCGAGAAGGCCAGCTTCTCGCCCGCCGCCACGCGGATCATCTGCTCGACCAAGTCCAGCCCCGTGATCAGCTCCGTCACCGGGTGCTCCACCTGCAGGCGGGTGTTCATCTCCAGAAAATAAAAGTCCTGGTCCTTGCCGACCACGAACTCCACCGTGCCCGCGCTCTGGTAGCCCACGGCCTTGGCCAGCTGCACGGCCTGCTCGCCCATGGCCTTGCGCGTCGCCTCGCTGATGAAGGGCGAAGGCGCTTCTTCAATCACCTTCTGGTGACGCCGCTGGATCGAGCATTCGCGCTCGTTCAGATAAACCACGTTGCCAAAGCCGTCGCCCAGCACCTGGATCTCGATGTGGCGCGGCTGCTCGACGAACTTCTCGATGAACACGCGGTCGTCGCCGAAGGCACTCAAGGCCTCGTGCTTGCAGGAGGCAAAACCCTCGTGGGCCTCCTGGTCGTTGTAGGCCACGCGCAAGCCCTTGCCACCGCCGCCCGCGCTGGCCTTGATCATCACCGGGTAGCCGACGTTCTTCGCGATCTCCACCGCGTGCTCGGGCGAATCGATGGCCTCGTTCCAGCCGGGGATGGTGCTGACCTTGGCCTCGCCCGCCAGCTTCTTGGACGCGATCTTGTCGCCCATCGCCGCGATGGCCGCGTGCTTGGGGCCAATGAAGGCGATGCCCTGCTCCTCCACCTTGCGGGCGAACTCGGCGTTCTCCGACAGAAAGCCGTAGCCCGGGTGCACGGCCTGCGCGCCGGTCTGCTGGCACGCCTCGATGATCTTGTCGGCCAGCAGATATGACTCGCGCGAAGGCGGCGGGCCCAGGCGCACCGCCTCGTCGGCCAGTTGCACAAAGCGCGCGTTCTTGTCCGCGTCCGAATACACCGCCACGGTGGCGATGCCCATGCGGCGGGCGGTGGTGATGACGCGGCAGGCGATTTCGCCGCGGTTGGCAATCAATATTTTTTTGAACATGTCGGATCTCTTGAATCTGAAACGTCGATCAACAAACTATTTGATAATTTGATATCATGAAATCATGATGAACACTTTGAACGTTCCACCCCGCCAAGTGCTGTTGCGTTTGCCCGAAGACTTGGCTGCGAAACTGGCGCGCGCAGTTGCGCCGCGCCAGCGCAACCGGTTTTTGGTGGACATGCTGCGCCGCAGACTGAGCGAGGAAGACCCCGAACTGGTGGCGGCCTGCGAATACATGAACGCCCTTGAAGCCGCCAAACCCGAATTGGCGCGAGAAGGCCAGGAGTGGGCGGACGCAGCGCTGACCGATCCGGTGGACGTGTGGGACCCGGACTTCGACCGCGAAACCTTCGAGCGCGAAGTGGCCGAGGCCCAGGCCCGCATGCGCGCCCAGCAAGCCAAACCCACGGGTGGGCGATGAACCGCACCATCCAGCGGGGTGACCTGTTCTGGGTTCATCTGGATCCGGTCGTGGGCTCGGAGATCGCCAAGACACGCCCCTGCGTCATCCTCTCGAGCAACGAAATCAACCGCAGGCGTAACACCGTCGTAATCGTTCCGCTCACCACCACGCCCGAGGCGGTGCGCTTTCCTCTTCTGGTGGCCGTACCTTCGGCCGGCACCAGCTCGAAAGCGCGCACCGAGCAGGTGCGCAATGTGGACAAGAGCCGTCTGCAAGGCCAGATCGGTGGGGTCAGCGACGCGGACATGGACGCCATCTCGCGCGGCGTGGCGCGTGTGCTGGGTTTGAGTTAGCGCAACCATCACTTCACCGCGTCCAGCAAGCGCTGCACCAGTGCCGCGCGCTCGGGCGCAGCCGGCTTGGTCGCCAGCAGGTTGCGCGCATCGACGCGCCCCGTTCGTCACCGTCTTCATCTCGCCGTGCCGGAAGCCATCAAATCCAGCTCGACACTGGCGTTCTTGGGCAACTGGAAAACACCGACGGAAGTACGCGTGTGCAGCCCCGCTTCACCCAGCACCTCGAACAGCACGGCCGAAGCACCATCCGACACCTCGCTGTGCTGCGTGAACGAGTCGGTGCATTGCACGTAAACCGTCACGCGAAGAACGCGGCGTATCCGATCTAGGCTGCCGAACTGGCGGCGCAGCAGAGCCAAGGCGCGCATGGCGCAAATTTTGGCACCCAACTGCGCGTGTTCCAGCAACACCTCAGCACCCACACGGCCGGTAACGATGACGGTATCGCCCACGCGCGGCACCTGACCGCTGACATAGGCAACGTCTCCATCCATGATCAACGGCGTGTAGTTGCCGCCGATCTTGATTTCGCCGTCGAACGAATAGCCCAAACGCAGGGCCAATTCATCGAATCGTTGATCTGCGTTCATCGTGTGCGCCTCTTCACAGCGGAATATTCCCGTGCTTGCGCCACGGGTTCTCCAGCTTCTTGTCTTTCAGCATCGCCAGGCTGCGGCAGATGCGCTTGCGCGTTTCGTGCGGGGAAATCACGTCGTCGATATACCCGCGGCTGCCGGCGACGAAAGGGTTGGCAAAGCGGGCCTTGTATTCGGCTTCGCGCGCGGCGAGCTTGGCGGGGTCTTTCTTTTCCTCGCGGAAGATGATCTCGACCGCGCCCTTGGCGCCCATCACCGCGATCTCGGCGTTGGGCCAGGCCAGGTTGACGTCGCCGCGCAGGTGCTTGGAGCTCATCACGTCGTAGGCGCCGCCGTAGGCCTTGCGCGTGATGACGGTGATCTTGGGCACGGTGCATTCGGCGTAGGCAAACAGCAGCTTGGCGCCGTGCTTGATGATGCCGCCGTATTCCTGGCTGGTGCCGGGCATGAAGCCGGGCACATCGACGAAGGTGATGACGGGGATGTTGAAGGCATCGCAAAAACGCACGAAGCGCGCGGCCTTGATGCTGCTCTTGATGTCCAGGCAGCCGGCCAGCACCAGCGGCTGGTTGGCGACGATGCCCACCACGTGGCCGTCCATGCGCGCAAAGCCGATGACGATGTTGGCGGCGTAGTCGGCTTGCAGCTCGAAGAACTCGCCGTCGTCCACCGTCTTGGTGATGGCTTCCTTGATGTCGTAGGGCAGGTTGGGGTTCTCGGGAACCAGGCTGTCCAGGCTGGCATCCATGCGATCGACCGGGTCCTGCGTGGGACGGTGCGGCGCCTTCTCGCGGTTGCTGGCGGGGATGTAGTTGAACAGCCGCCGCAGCATCAAGAGGGCCTCGACGTCGTTGTCGAACGCCAGGTCGGCCACGCCGCTTTTGGTGGTGTGCGTGAGCGCGCCGCCCAGCTCTTCGGCCGTCACGCTCTCGTGCGTGACGGTCTTGACCACCTCGGGGCCGGTGACGAACATGTAGCTGCTGTCCTTGACCATGAAGATGAAGTCCGTCATGGCCGGGCTGTACACGGCGCCGCCCGCGCAGGGGCCCATGATCATGCTGATCTGCGGCACCACGCCGCTGGCCATCACGTTGCGCTGGAACACCTCGGCATAGCCGCCGAGACTTGCCACGCCCTCCTGGATGCGCGCGCCGCCCGAGTCGTTCAGGCCAATCACCGGCGCGCCGACCTTCATGGCCTGGTCCATCACCTTGCAGATCTTCTCGGCGTGCGCTTCGCTCAAGGCGCCGCCGAACACCGTGAAGTCCTGGCTGAAGACGAACACCAGGCGCCCGTTGATGGTGCCGTAGCCGGTCACCACGCCGTCGCCGGGGATGTGGGTCTGGTCCATGCCGAAGTCCGCGCAGCGGTGCTCGACGAACATGTCCCACTCTTCGAATGAGCCGACGTCCAGCAGCACTTCGATGCGCTCGCGCGCGCTGAGCTTGCCCTTGGCGTGTTGCGCGTCGATGCGCTTTTGGCCCCCGCCCAGTCGGGCAGCGGCGCGCTTGCTTTCCAGTTGTTCAAGGATGGTGGTCATCTTGGCTCTTCACTAAAAAAGTCAGTCAATTGGCGGTGGCGGCAAAGCCGGCCGCGGCCAGCAACTGGCGTGCGGCGGTGGACGGCGGCAGCCGTCCCTGCGTCACCTGCTCGGTCACGGCAGCCAGGCTGGCGCGCACGGCGGGGTGTTGGTTGAAGGCGGCCTTCAGGCCCGAGTCGATGAGCGCGCCCATCCACGCACGCGCCTGTTGCTGGCGGCGCACCACCAACTTGCCGTTGGCGGTTTGCAGGTCGCGAAAGCGCGTGACGCATTGCCAGAATTCGTCCAGCCCCTCGCCCTTCAGGCCGCTGATGCGGATCACGTCGGGGTGCCACTGCGCGGCGTCGTGGCGCATGTGCTCGGGATTGCCCTGCTGGCCGATCAAGCGCAGGGCCGACTTGATCTGCGCCTGCGCGCGGATGGCTGCGGCGGGTTCGATGTCAGCCTTGTTGATGACCACCAGGTCGGCCAGCTCCATCACGCCCTTCTTGATGGCCTGCAGGTCGTCGCCCGCGTTGGGCAGTTGCAGCAGCACGAACATGTCGGTCATGCCGCTGACGGCGGTTTCGCTCTGGCCCACGCCCACGGTCTCGATGAGCACCACGTCGTAGCCGGCGGCCTCGCACACCAGCAGCGCTTCGCGCGTTTTCTCGGCCACGCCGCCCAGCGTGCCGCTGCTGGGGCTGGGGCGGATGTAGGCCTGCTCGAGCACCGACAGGCGCTCCATGCGCGTCTTGTCGCCCAGGATGGAGCCGCCCGAGACGGTGGACGATGGGTCAATGGCCAGCACTGCCACGCGGTGGCCCCGCTCGATCAAATAGAGACCCAGGGTTTCGATGAAAGTGCTCTTGCCCACACCCGGCACGCCGCTGATCCCCAGGCGCAGCGCTCGGCCGGTATGCGGCAGCAGCGCCGTGAGCATCTCATCGGCCTGCGCGCGGTGGTCGGCGCGAGTCGATTCGAGCAGCGTGATGGCCTTGGCGATGGCGCGACGCTGGGCCACGGGCGTGCCGTGCAGCAGGGGATCGAGCAAGGCGTGGGTCATGCGCGCCACTCACAAAATCTCGAAGGCGCGCCCATCGGGCAGGCGGTAGCGCGAAAAGTCGCGCGCGTCCAGCGTCATGACGGTGGTCACCCCCGTCTCCGTAGCCAACCACACCAGCGAGGCATCGGCCAGGTCCATCTCGGTACGGGGCCGCTCGGTATAGCGCTGCATCAGGGGCACGAAGTCCAACAGTGACTCTTGCTGAAACGGAAACACCGACACGGCGCCCTGCCCCAGCCAACTGAGCAGCGCAAAGCGGTTGGGCGGCGGCACCAGGTAGCTTGCCTCGGTCACGCAAGGCCATGTCGTCGAGAGCGACCAGTTTTCAAGCGCCGCCAACTCCAGCAGATCGCGGTAGCGATCGGCGTGTGGTTCGCCCTGCCCAAAAACCGCCACCATGGCGCTCGCGTCAATCAGCGCCGAGGCCATGCTTGGCACGCAACTTGGCGATCAACGCAGCGCGCGAGCGCTCGGTGTCATACGGAACGTCGTGCTCGGCCGCGAACACCCGACTCAACTCCTGGGCGCGCGGATTCTGAGCCATCTCCTGCTTGACCTTGAGCATCAACTCATACGGGTTCTTGCGGCCGAGCGCCCGCTGCACTGCATCGATGATGAACTGTGACTTGGTGATGCCCTGGCGCTGGGCTGCGAGCTCGAGCTCTTTCTCGAGCAAGGGCTCCATGCGAACAGATACGGCCATGATGTTCTCCAATCGAAATACAGTATTACTGTATCACATCATCAGGCTTTCGAAGCCTTGATCTGCTCCAGCACGTCCTTGGCGCTGGCCGGAATCGGCGTGCCGGGCCCGTAGATGCCCTTGACGCCCGCCTCGTACAAAAAGTCGTAGTCCTGCCGGGGCACCACGCCGCCGACGAACACCACGATGTCGTCGGCGCCCTGCTTCTTCAGCTCCGCCAGGATGGCCGGCACCAGCGTCTTGTGGCCAGCGGCCAAAGTGCTGACGCCCACCGCGTGCACGTCGTTCTCGATCGCCTGGCGCGCGCATTCCTCGGGCGTCTGGAACAAGCTGCCGATGTCCACGTCGAAGCCCAGGTCGGCAAAGGCGGTGGCCACCACCTTGGCGCCGCGGTCGTGCCCGTCCTGGCCCAGCTTGGCGATCATCACGCGCGGGCGGCGGCCCTCGGCCTCGGCAAAGGCGTCGATCTCGTGCCTCAGCTTGTCCCAGCCCTCGGCGCCCTGATAGGCGGCGGCATACACGCCGCTGACTTTCTGCGTGTCGGCGCGATGGCGCCCGAAGACCATTTCCATGGCATCGCTCACTTCGCCCACGGTGGCGCGGGCACGGATGGCTTCGATGGCGGCGGCCAACAGGTTGCCCTGGCCGCTTTGTGCTATGTTTTCAATAGCTTCCAGCGCTTTCTGTACCTGGCCTGCATCGCGTTTTTTCTTGATTTCGCTCAGGCGCGCGATCTGCGAATCGCGCACCTTCACGTTGTCCACCTCCAGAATATCAATCGGGTCTTCCTTGGCCAGCCTGTACTTGTTGACGCCCACGATCACGTCCTGGCCCGAGTCGATGCGCGCCTGCTTCTCAGCGGCGGCGGCCTCGATCTTGAGCTTGGCCCAGCCGCTGTCCACCGCCTGCGTCATGCCGCCCATGGCGTCCACCTCCTCGATGATGGCCCAGGCGGCGTCGGCCATTTCCTGCGTCAGCTTTTCCATCAGGTAGCTGCCGGCCCAGGGGTCGACCACGCTGGTGATGTGCGTCTCTTCCTGGATGATGAGCTGGGTGTTGCGCGCGATGCGAGCGCTGAACTCGGTCGGCAGCGCGATGGCCTCGTCGAATGAATTGGTGTGCAGGCTTTGCGTGCCGCCGAACACCGCCGCCATGGCCTCGATCGCCGTGCGCACCACGTTGTTGTAGGGGTCCTGCTCGGTCAGGCTCCAGCCGCTGGTCTGGCTGTGCGTGCGCAGCATCAGGCTCTTGGGGTTCTTGGCGTCAAAACCCTTCATGATGCGGCACCAAAGCAGGCGCGCGGCGCGCATCTTGGCGATCTCCAGGTAGAAGTTCATGCCCACCGCCCAGAAGAAGGACAGGCGCCCGGCAAAGGCATCCACGTCCATGCCCTTGGCCAGCGCGGTCTTGACGTACTCCTTGCCGTCGGCGAGGGTAAAGGCCAGTTCGAGTGCCTGCGTGGCGCCGGCCTCCTGCATGTGATAGCCGCTGATCGAGATCGAGTTGAACTTGGGCATGTGCGCCGCCGTGTACTCGATGATGTCGCCGATGATCTTCATCGAGGGCGCCGGCGGGTAGATGTAGGTGTTGCGAACCATGAACTCCTTGAGGATGTCGTTCTGGATCGTGCCCGCCAACTGGTCCTGCGCCACGCCCTGCTCCTCGGCCGCGACGATGTAGCCGGCCAGCACCGGCAGCACGGCGCCGTTCATCGTCATGCTCACGCTGACCTTGTCCAGCGGAATGCCGTCGAACAGGATCTTCATGTCCTCCACGCTGTCGATGGCCACGCCGGCCTTGCCCACGTCGCCCGTCACGCGCGGGTGGTCGCTGTCGTAGCCGCGATGCGTGGCCAGGTCGAACGCCACGCTCACGCCCTGCCCGCCCGCGGCCAGCGCCTTGCGATAAAACGCGTTGCTCTCTTCGGCCGTCGAAAAGCCCGCGTACTGGCGGATCGTCCACGGCCGCACCGCGTACATGGTGGCCTGCGGGCCGCGTACGAAGGGCTCGAAGCCGGGCAGCGTGTTGGCGTAGGGCAAGCCCTGCACATCCTCGGCCGTGTACAGGGGCTTGACGGTGATGCCGTCCGGCGTGTGCCAGTCCAGGGCGCCCACGTCGCCGCCCGGCGCGGATTTTTGCGCGGCCTTTTGCCAGTCGGCCAGGGTGGACGGTTTGAAGGAGACAGGGTCTTGGCTCATGGCGATCTCGGGCTGTGCGGCCGGGTGTCGGCGTTCGGTCTCGCGGTGGGCACGCCTGTTGCAAGCCTTGCCGAACCGCTTGGATATTTTCGTAATTATTAATTCAAAATTCAGTTTCGGGGCTAAAATTCGCAAAATTATTTTTCCTCCATCGCCTTGTGACCGCCACCCTTGCCCCCCGCGCGCTGTACGAAGAAGTGGCCGACCGGCTGCGCCAGCGCATCTTCGCGCACGAGCTGGCGCCGGGCGACTGGATCGACGAGCTGAGGATCGCGGGCGATCTGGGCATCAGCCGCACGCCGCTGCGCGAAGCGCTCAAGGTGCTGGCCAGCGAAGGCCTGATCACCATGAAGCTGCGGCGCGGCGCTTACGTCACCGAAGCTTCGCCCAAGGACCTGGCCGACGTCTACCACCTGCTGTCGCTGCTGGAGGCCGACGCCGCCCGCGCCGTGGCCCGCCACGCCACCGGCGCGGCGCTGGCCCAATTGAGCGCCCTGCACGAGGAGCTGGAAGCCGCGGTGCGCGACAGCGAGCGCTTCTTCGCGCTGAACGAAGCCTTTCACATGCGCCTGCTGGAGCTGGCCGACAACCGCTGGCGCCTGCAGGTGGTGCAGGACCTGCGCAAGGTGATGAAGCTGCACCGCCAGCACTCGCTGCACAAGCAAGGGCGCCTGACGCAATCGCTGGCCGAGCACCGCGACCTGATGGCAGCGCTGATGGCGCGTGACGGCGAGCGCGCCGCCGCCTGCATGCGCCGGCACTTCGAGGGCGGCCTGGAGGCGGCCAGTTGAAATGAAACACCCCCAGTCTCCACTCGCTGCGCGATGTTTCGCCTGGTGCTCGCCGCCGGAGGCGGCGGCCCTTCGGCCTGTCCAGACCTGCGCCGGCAGGTCTGGAGCCGCGGGCCTCAGCCCGTTTGCAGGGGCCGGGCCACGGGCCCGGCGCGGCCTGCAAGGCTCGCCGGTGACCGGCGCAGCTCCGGCCACGGCGATCGCGGGCACGGCCTGCTTGGCGTCCTGATGGCTCTTGGGTTTCACGCACCGCGCTGGACATGCAGCGCCATGGGCAAGCGAGTCCGGTGGGCGACTACAATATCCATAGCTGCACGCGCGCGCTGATTGGGCGCGCGCGGCCTGTTCGACCATGAATTCACGCCCTGCCACCCCCTCCCGTCGCGCCCTGCTTGCTGCTGGCTTGGCCTGCGCCTGGCCCGCCGCGGCGCGCAGCGCCGACACGGGCCCCTGGCCGCGCGACGAGCGTGTGCCCGGCGGCGTTGCCCGCATCGATCTGGGGCCGGCCGCCGAACGGCCCCAAGCATTTTCGGGCGAGATGCCTCTGCTGGTCGTGGGCGACCCGATCAGCTGGACGGCCCTGCTTGGCATCGCCCTGGCGGCAGCGCCCGGCACCCAGAGCATCCGCGTGCGGCAGGGCGAAGCCGAGCGCAGCGTGGCCGTCACCATCGCCCCCAAGCGCTACGCCGAGCAGCACCTCAAGGTGGCCCCCAAGACCGTGGACCTGTCGCCCGCCGACTTGGCCCGCTACGAGCGCGAGCGCGATCACCAGCAGCGCGTGATGGCCCGCTTCAGCGCCCCGCCGGCGGCAAACCTGCAGATGCGCCCACCGGTGCCAGGCAAACGCTCAGACTCGTTCGGCAAGCGGCGCTTCTTCAACGGCCAGCCGCGCAATCCGCACAGCGGCATGGACATCGCGGCCGCCACCGGCACGCCCGTGATCGCCCCCTTGCCTGGCACGGTGATCGACGTCGGCGAGTATTTTTTCAACGGCAATACCGTGTGGCTGGACCACGGTGGTGGCCTGCTGTCCATGATGTGCCACCTGAGCCGCATCGACGTGCAACCGGGCGACCCCCTGGCGGTTGCCCAAGAGCTGGGCCGGGTGGGCGCCACCGGCCGCGTCACGGGCCCGCACCTGCACTGGAGCGTGGTGCTCAATCGCGCCTCGGTGGACCCGGCCCTGTTTCTCGACGTCTGATCCGCGTTTGCTCGGGTTGACACCCACGGGCGCGCCGCGGAGCATTCCGGGCCATCGTGTCCCAGGACCAACGCCCGCAGCCGACCCGTACCGCCGCCCGCTTGGCGCTGGCGCTGGCGCTTGCCGCCGCCCTGCTCGCGGCGTGTGCCGCGCCGCACCCCGCAGCGCCCGCCAGCGCGGCGCCGGCCCGCATCGTCTCGGCCACCAACCGCCTGGGCATGCGCTTCGTGCACGTGCCCGCCGGCGAATTTCGGATGGGCAGCGACGAATCCGCCCAAGCCCTGGCCCGCGCCTTTCCCAACGCCGAGCGCCGGCGCCTGCTGCAACTGGCCGACGAGGCGCCGGTGCATCGCGTGCGCATCACGCGCGATTTCTGGTTGGGGGAGACACCGGTCACCGTCGGACAGTTTCAGCGCTTCATCCGGGCCTCCGGCTACGTGCCCGAATCGATCCGCGACGGCACCGGCGGCTACGGCTTCAACCCCGACTACGACCCGGCGCGCACGCGCCGCCACGACGCCTTTGAAGGGCGCGATCCCCGCTATTCATGGCTGAATCCGGGCTTTGCGCAGACCGGCGAGCACCCGGTGGTCAACGTGACCTGGAACGACGCCGCAGCCATGGCCCGCTGGCTCAGCGCCCGCGAAAACGCGCGCTGCCGCCTGCCCACGGAGGCGGAATGGGAGTACGCCGCCCGCGCCGGCACCCGCACGCGCTATCCGGGCGGCGACGATCCAGAGGTCTTGCTGACCACGGCCAACACCTTCGACCGCAGCAGCGCCGCCCACTGGCCGCGCTGGCGCGAGCAGGCCGGCGCCGGCAGCGACGGCTACGCCTTCACCGCGCCGGTGGGCCGCTTTGCGCCCAACGCCTTCGGCCTGTACGACATGATCGGCAACGTGTGGGAATGGGTGGCGGACTGGTATGGCGAAGACTATTACCAGCGCTCGCCCACCGACGACCCGCAAGGCCCGGCCGAGGGCACCGTGCGCGTGCGCCGCGGCGGCTCCTGGCACACCTGGCCGTTCTACGCGCGCGTGGCCTTTCGCAACTGGAACAGCCCGCAAACGCGCTATGTGCTGGTCGGCTTTCGACTGCTGTGCGAGGCGCGGCCGAGTCGCTGAGGTCTTGCGCGCAACAACCGCCGGTCCGGCACCTGGACGGCAACCGCTACACGAGCGCGGGGGACGCGCTGGGCTCGATCTCGCTGTCGGCACCCTCGGACAAGCGCTTGAGCGCCCGTTCGACCACCGGGTCGATGTCGACGGGGTGCAAGTGGCGCAGGCGCATCAGCTTCTCGCAGGTGCGCTGCGTCATGCTGTGCGCGCGCCCGCCATGGCTGACGAACATGAACAGGGAGCCGTTGTCGCTCATCCAGCTCAGCTGGGCGCGGCGCCACACGCCATGCACGTACAGATCGACCCAGTCACCCACGCGCAGGCGCGCCACCTCGGCGCGAATGCGGGTCAGCAGCTCGCTTTCCGTCAGGTCGGCCGGGCTTGCGGCCGCTGGCGCTGCCGGCGACGGCTGAACCGAGCCGTCCACTGCCGGTTCGACCGTCTCGGTCAGCACGGGCACTGCGGCATCGGCAGCGCCGCCGGCCGACGCCTCGGCTGGCATCGGCCCGGCAGGCGGCGCCCATTCCAGCTCGTCCGCCGTGTCCTCGAACCCGGCCGCCTCGCGTTCATGGCGGCCCAGCCACGGCTGCTCGGCCTTGCGCGGCGCCGGCTGCTCTGCGGCCTGCTCCTCCAGCACCGGCAGCGCATCCCAGGAGTCGCCGGTGCGCGCAAAGCCCGACGCCTCGACGTCTTGCGCGCTGCGCAAGCGTCGCAGCCGCAGCACCGGATCGTGATAGCGGATCAGCGCATCGAAAAACGCCTGCGTCTCGGCCGGCTCCTTGCCCAGCATGCCCAGCCCGCGGCGCAGGGTCTTGATCAAGCCGGGCACCACCTCGAACAGCCGCGCGGGCTGCTTGATGGCCTGCTCGCGGTTGACCGACCACAGCAGATCGCTGACCACCGCCAGATAGCCACCCGGGTCGAGCCGCGCGCCCGCGTTGGTCAATTGCGCATGGGCGATGACCAGCGACCAGTCGCGGTACAGAAAGTCCGCCACCACCGCGGGCACGCCCACCAGGTCCGAGCGCAAGCTGAACTCCCACGCAATGCGGTCGGCCAGCGTCTGGCGCTCCTGGGCGAACTGCATCGAGTTCTGCGCCTGCATGCGCGCGTCGTGATCGCCATCGTCACGGGCCTTCCAGCCGGTTTGCAGCGCCAGGCGCCGCTCCTCGAAGTCCTTCGGCGCGGCCACCGGCAACTCGACCAGCTCGCGCACGGCAGCGCGCACCGGCTGCATGAAGTGCTCGAAC
This sequence comes from Pseudomonadota bacterium, assembly GCA_018241325.1. Classification (GTDB taxonomy): domain Bacteria; phylum Pseudomonadota; class Gammaproteobacteria; order Burkholderiales; family Burkholderiaceae_C; genus Ottowia. The sequence goes on from JAFEEB010000004.1 coordinate 81,841, forward strand.
TCCGGATCGAACTCGTCGTTGTACTTGAAGCTGCGCTGCGCAACGGCCTCGACGAACAGCCGTGCCGGATGCGCCTCGTCGCCAAAAAAGCGCGGGTGATCCAGCGCCATGCGCAGCAGCGCCGGCTCCAGCGCCACGAAGGCCTCGCGCACGGGCGCCAGCATGCGCTCGTCGCCGGCCACCTGGTCGATCAGCGCGCGCACCGCATCCAGACCCAGCACTTGGCTGATCTTCTTGGCCTTGGCCTTGAGCTCCATCAGCGCGCGCGCGCGCGCCTGCACCGAGCCGTTTTCGCCCCAGTCGTCCGGCGGCAGCGGCAGCTCCACCCCCACGGGCCGCGCCGGACGCTCCATCACACCCTGGCTGCGCCGCTGTTCACGGTCCAGCGCGTGCGCGGCGGCATCGAACGCTGTTTGCGGGCGCCGCGCCAACCCGCCCATCTCGGCGTCCACGGCGTCGTAGTAACCGGGCGGCAAGGGTTCGTCGTATTCCTCCACCCATTGCGGTCGATAGAGAAACTCGCGAATCATCGCCGCCCCCACGGCCGGACGCACTTGCGAGAGCTGGTCCATTCGCGGCATGAAAGCGCGGGCGCGCGCGCGCGCCGATCCGGACCCCGCGACGGGTGCCCGGTGCGCGCCCTGCGCGGCGGTCGCATCGCCCGCGCCGCCCGCGCCGCCGGAGCCGAACCCGCCCCCCGTGGCGCCACCGCCACCGCTACGACCGCCCTCCGCGCCCCCGGCACCCTCCGCAAGCTCGGCGCCGCGGCCACCGCCCCGGCTCGCCCCGGGCCCGCTGCCTTCGGTCAGCCTCAGGCGATAGCGCGCCTCCTCCACCCCGCTGGCCTCCAGCAGGGCGATCAAGGCCTCGTACAGCGCGTGCAATTCGGCGGCAAAGGGGCGGCCGATGTGGCGCGTCCAGAGCGCACGCACCTCGGCGGCCTCGGGCTGGTCCTCAAGGACGCGCAGCAGCGCCCCGCAGTACACGTCCGGGCGAAACGGGTTGAGCTCGGCGCGCACCACGGGCAGCCCGAGCACCGAGCTCATCAGCGAGTCGAGCACCCCCAGCGAACGCTCGATCACGGGCATGGCGCTTTGCTGCAGACGCGAAGCCTCGACAAAGCGCGCCACTTCGGTGTCATCCAGCAGGGCCAAGGCCGAATCCTCGCTGCTCGGCCGACGCCGAGGGTCGGGCTGGGTGTCCTCGCGCAGCGCGGCCTCGATGCGCTGCATCAACACCTGCGGGAATTCCGCGCGCACGCGCGGCGCGTAGCGCAGCAGCGCCGCATGCGCGTCGCCCAGTTGCAGGCGGCGCGACACCGAGCGCGCATTGCGCTGTTCTTCCTCGATGGCGCCGCAAGCAGCCTGAATCGCGCGATCGAGCATGGGCGCGGCATGCAGCAGCGCCTCGCGCTTGCTGCGCTCGACCAAGGGGTGGTTCAGGTGCTGGGCGTGCATCGGCTTGACGAAATTCGATCAAACCCTTCGAAGGGCCTGCGGCACGGCGCAGCACGGATCGGCGGGCCCCATGCCACCACCCACTGCGCGGGCGTGCAGCGCCATCGATTCAGCGGACGAGGGACGGTTGCTGGACATGTTGAATGGTGGGCGCAGCGCAGGCCAATCGCCTCCGGCTCGGCATTGCACGACAGGGATGCGCCGGCCCTGTGGCATCAGGCCGACCGCGGCTTCGTCAAATATACCGCCTCGCGCCCGACAATCGGCCGGCGCGTGGGCATGAAGACAGTGCATTCGTCACACGGCGAGCGGATTTCACCGGCCGCGCCGTCGCTGGCGATCAGCTCGCCCTGGGCAAAGGTTTCGAAGCCGCTGAGCGGCCGCGTGAACCGAAATGCCTCGGTCTGAACCATGCAGGTGCGCAGCAGCTCAAAGCGCCGCTGCGCCGCAGGCGTCGCGTTGGCGACCGGTGCATCGATCAGCCCGAAGTGGGCCAGAAAATCGAGCGCCGTGCGCGTGGCGACCTCAGCCGAGCTGCGCAGGAAATGCTGCCCGCACTCCACCACCAGGGCGGCGCCAGCCACCTCGCCGGGCTGCCCGTGCCGCCCGTGCTCGATCAAGGGCGTGCCACTGCCCAGGCCGCTGGGCATCACCAGATGGGTGGTGACCGCACCCCCCGCGCCAACGGCCAAGGCCGTGCGTGCGTTGCGCGCAAAGTCCGGGTAAACCCAGAACGCGCCGCCGTCGTGGCTGGTGGAATGGATGTCCAGAATGTGGTCGGCTGCCGCCACCACCGGGCGAAGCTGGCGCGCCCGCCGCAGCTCGGGGCTGTCCTCGCTGCCGCTCAACCACGCGTCGGACCACACCCGGTTCAGGTTGTGGACGATCTGCCGGTTGGCAAACGGGTCGTCGGCGCGAAACGCCTCATACGCCTCGACGTGGGCAAAACTCACGGTCAGCACGCCGATCAAGGGGCGCACGCCTGTGTCCAGCAGATGCGTGGCGGCCACCATGCCGCAAATCTCGTTGCCGTGCGTCAGTGCATTGACGAGCACGTGCGGCCCGGGCCGGCCGGAGTCGAAGCGGTGTACGTAGTCAACGCCGGTGTTGCCGGCCCGGTAGGCCGACAGCTCGCGCGGCAGAACTTGCAGGGGAGTGTCGTTGGGCTTCATCGGCAGGGTTCGAGGGCTGGCGTGCCACGGGTGCGCAGTGCAGCGACATTCGCGCACAATCGGCGCATGGCCAAAGCTTTGCAGGATATCGCGTTTTCCATGCTCGATCTGGTTGCCGTGCGCCAGGGGCGCACCGTGGCCGATGCCTTGGCGGTGGCGCTGCGCACGGCGCAGCACGCCGAGCGTCTGGGCTTTGCGCGCTACTGGATGGCCGAACACCACAACATGATCGGCATCGCCTCGTCGGCCACGGCCGTGCTGGTGGGCCACATCGCCGGCGGCACCCAGCGCATCCGCGTGGGCTCGGGCGGCGTCATGCTGCCCAACCACGCCCCGCTGGTGGTGGCCGAGGCCTTCGGCACGCTGGCCGAGCTGCACCCCGGCCGCATCGACCTGGGTCTGGGCCGCGCGCCGGGCACCGACCCCATGACCATGCGCGCGCTGCGCCGCGACCGGGTCGAATCGGTGGACGACTTTCCGCGCGACGTGGCCGAGCTGCAGCAGCTGCTGGACGAACCCCGGCCTGGCCAGAAGCTGATCGCCACGCCCGGCGCCGGCACCCGCGTGCCGATCTGGCTGCTGGGCTCCAGCCTGTTTTCGGCGCAACTGGCGGCCGAGCGCGGCCTGCCCTACGCGTTCGCCTCGCACTTTGCACCGGCGCTGCTGCTGCCCGCGATCGAGCTGTACCGGCGCCTGTTCAAGCCCTCGGCCCAGTGCGCCAAGCCCTACGTGATCATCGGCGTGCCGCTGGTGGCCGCCCCCACCGACGAAGAAGCCATGCACCTGGCCGGCAGCGTGTTCCAGCGCGTGCTGGGCATCCTGCGCGGCGAGCGCGGCTTGCTGCAACCCCCGCCTGAGGGCTTTTTCGCGCGCCTCGCCGAAGCCGAGCGCGCCGGCATCGCCGACTTCCTGGCCTGCGCCGTGATCGGCGGCCCCGCCACCGTGCGCGCCGGCCTGCAAGCCCTGGCCGAACAGACCGACTGCGACGAGATGATGCTGGTGTGCGACGTGTACGACCCGGCGCTGCGCCTGCGCGCGCTCGACATCGCGGCGGCGGTGCGCACGGCGGCCTGAGCGGCATCGATAAAATACCGCCTCCCGAACGCCGCCGCAGCCTCTGGCGGCCCGCCGCCACCTTCGCATGGACTACCCTGCAAACCTGTTTGTTGTCGCCGCGCCCAGCGGCTCGGGCAAGTCGAGCCTGGTCAAGGCTCTGATGGAGCTCGACGCCGGCGTGGCGCCCTCCATTTCACACACCACCCGGGCGCCGCGCGGCCAGGAAATGGACGGGCGGGAGTATTTTTTCGTCGATCGCACTGCCTTTGACGCCATGATCGAAGCGGGCGACTTCTTCGAATGGGCCGAGGTGCACGGCAACCGCTACGGCACCTCGCGCCAGGCCATCGCCGCGCGCATGCAGGCTGGCCATGACGTGGTGCTGGAGATCGACTGGCAGGGTGCGTTGCAAATCCGGCGCCTGTTTGCCAACGCGGTGCTGATCTTCGTGCTGCCCCCCAGCTGGGACGAGTTGCGCGCTCGCCTGCAGCGCCGCGGCGAGGATTCGGCCGAGGTGATCGAGCTGCGCCTGGCCAACGCACGCAGCGAGTTCGGACAGGTAAGAAACTTCGACTACGTTATAATCAACGAGATATTTGAACGCGCGCTTTTTGACCTCAAAGCCATCGTGCACGCGCAGCGCCTGAAGTATGGCGCCCAAAGACGCACCCGCGCCGCCACGTTCAAAGCCCTCGACATCGACTGAACACCCCCACACACCGCCATGGCCCGCATCACCGTCGAAGACTGCCTCGAAAAAATCCCCAACCGCTTTCAGCTGGTGCTGGCCGCCACTTACCGCGCGCGCATGCTCAGCCAGGGGCACGCGCCCAAGGTCGAGACCACCAACAAGCCGGGCGTGACGGCCTTGCGCGAGATCGCGGCCGGGCAGGTTGGCCTGGAAATGCTCAAGAAAGTGCCCTGAGCCCGAGCGTCGCTCAGGACATCCCCCAAAGCGCCCTTCGTGGCGCTTTTTTCATGGCCGCCACGCCAATGGCTCGCGCATGGTTAAATTCGGGCAATGAGCACGGCAAGCGCGTCGATCGACCCGCCACTGGCCGCAGTCACCGCGGCTGCGGCCAGCTTTGCCGCGCTCGAGTCCAAACTGGGCTATCTGGACGCGGCCGATATCGAGCAGGTACGCTTGGCCTACCGGTTTGCCGACACCGCGCATCTGGGCCAATTGCGCCACAGCGGCGAGCCCTACATCACCCACCCCATCGCCGTGGCCGCCCAGGTGGCCGAGTGGAAGCTGGACGCGCCCGCCATCATGGCCGCGCTGCTGCACGACACGATGGAAGATTGCGGCGTCACCAAGGCGGATCTGGTCGAGCATTTTGGCGCGCCCGTGGCCGAGTTGGTGGACGGCCTGACCAAGCTGGACAAACTGCGCTTCAACACCCGCGAGGAAGGTCAGGCCGAGTCCTTCCGCAAGATGCTGCTGGCCATGGCGCGCGACGTGCGCGTCATCCTGGTCAAGCTGGCCGACCGCCTGCACAACATGCGCACCATGGGCGACATGCCGCGCAGCAAGTGGGGCCGCATCAGCGGCGAGACGCTGGACGTGTACGCCCCCATCGCGCACCGGCTGGGCCTGAACCAGACCTATCGCGAACTGCAGGACCTGGCGTTTCGCCACCTCAAGCCCTGGCGCTACAGCGTGCTGGCCAAGGCCGTGGGGCGCGCACGCCAGCGTCGGCGCGACCTGATCCAGAAAGTCCAGCAAGACCTGGAGCGCGCGCTCAGCGAGGCGGGCCTGTCCGCGCGCATCATCGGGCGCGAAAAACAGCTGTACTCCATCTACCGCAAGATGGACGAAAAGCGCCTGTCCTTCGCGCAGGTGAGCGACCTGTACGGCGTGCGCCTGATTCTGCCGGACGTCATTGCCTGCTACACCGCGCTGGGCGTGCTGCACCAGCTCTACAAGCCGGTGCCGGGCCGCTTCAAGGACTACATCGCCATCCCCAAGATCAACGGCTACCAGTCGCTGCACACCACCCTGGTGGGACCGGCCAGCATCAACGTCGAGTTCCAGATCCGCACCGAGGCGATGGACCTGGTGGCCGAGGCCGGCGTCGCCGCGCATTGGCTGTACAAGAGCGGCGAGCACGGCCATTTGCACGGCGAGCAGCTGGGCAATCAGTGGCTGCAGTCGCTGCTGGACATCCAGAACGAGACCCGTGACGCGGCCGAATTCTGGGACAACGTCAAGGTCGATCTGTTTCCCGACGCGGTCTACGTCTTCACGCCCAAGGGCCAAATCCTGGCGTTGCCGCGCGGCGCCACCGTGGTGGACTTTGCCTACGCCATTCACAGCACCGTGGGCGACCACACGGTGGCCGCCAAGGTCAACGGCGAGCAGGTGCCGCTGCGCACCGAGGTGACCAACGGCGACGTGGTCGAGGTCGTCACCGCCCCCGTCTCCAGCCCCAACCCGGCGTGGCTGGGGTTTGTGCGCACGGGCCGTGCGCGCTCCAAGATCCGCAGCCACCTCAAGTCGCTGGCGCAAGACCAGTCACGCACCCTGGGCGACAAGCTGCTGGCGCAGGCGCTGCGCGCGGAAGGCGTGGGCCAGCCGCCCGGCACCGGACCCGAAAGCAAGCCGACCTGGGACAAGCTGCTGCGCTTTACGGGCAACCGCTCGCGCGACGAGTTGCTGCTGGACATCGGCCTGGGCAAGCGCAGCGCCAGCATGGTGGCCAAACGGCTGGCCACGCTGCTGGGCGAGCAAGGCGTCAAGCCCGATGCGCTGCTGCTCACCCGCGCGCGCTACACCGCCCACGAAAACCTCTCGCAAGGCGCCGTCACCGTGGACGGATCGGCCGACGTGTCGATCAAATACGCCACCTGCTGCCGCCCGATCCCGGGCGACGGCCTGCTGGGCTACCTCGGGCGCGGCGAAGGCCTGGTGGTGCACACCGACGAGTGCGCCGTGGCGCGCCGCCTGCAACACAAAGACCCCGAGCGCTTCATCACCGTGGCCTGGGCCGACGAGCCGGTGCGCGCGTTCGAGGTGGGCGTGGTGGTCACCGTGGTCAACGGCAAGGGCGTGCTGGCGCGCGTGGCCGCGGCCATCGCCTCGGCCGAATCCGACATCGTGCACCTGGGCATGCCCGACGAGGTGGCGCAGGACGCACTGGATCTGCGCTTCGTCATCACGGTGCGCGACCGCACGCACCTCGAGCACGTGCTGCGCACGCTGCGCTGGACGCAGTCGGTGCTGCGCGCCACGCGCACCGTGCCCACGTCAAGCTGAGGCCTGCGGCGGCGGATAACGCACCGCCAGCACCTCGATCTCCCGCACCCCTGCCGGCGTGGCCAGTTGCAGCACGTCGCCCACCCGCGCGCGCAGCAGGGTCCGCGCAATCGGGCTGATCCAGCTCACCTCGCCCTGGCTGCTTTCGGCCTCGTCGATGCCCTTGATGGTCACCGTGCGCTCGGCGCCCTGCTCGTCCGCGTACGTCACCGTGGCGCCGAAAAACACCTGCTCGCCGCCGTGGTGCAGGCTGGGGTCGGTCACCTCGGCAATCTCCAGGCGCTTGGTGAGAAAGCGAATGCGCCGGTCGATTTCGCGCAGGCGCTTCTTGCCGTACAGGTAGTCGCCGTTCTCGCTGCGGTCACCGTTCTTGGCCGCCCAGTGCACCGCCTCGACCACCTTGGGCCGCTCGTCGTCGATCAGGCCCAGCAGTTCGGCGCGCAATCGCGCACAGCCCTGGGGCGTGATGTAGTTCTTGCCGCCGGCGGGCAGCGGCGGCTGCACCGGCTCGTCGTCGTCCTCGCCGTCGCTCTCGCGCGTGAAGGCCTTGTTCATGCGTCGATGATAGCCATGTGACAATGGCCGACCCTGCGGGCCGCTGCCCGCGAAACACCGCATGACCCGCCCGGCCGCCCACGCCCTCTTGACCCGTCTGCGGTTGCGCGCCATGCGCCGCGCGCTGCTGAGCAGCTACGTCCTCAACGGTGCCGCGGTGGCGCTGGGCATGTTCCTGATCACGGCGCTCATCCATGCCACGCTCGGCCCGGTCGCTTCGGCCAACGCCAGCGTGGGCACCATCATCGCGCTCATCTCCGACAACCCGCGCGCCTGCCGGGGCAAGTTCTCGCACCTGATCGCCGCGCCGATCCTGGGCGTGCCCTTGTTTCTGGCCGTGCAACTGCTGCGCGAGCACCCGGTGGAGCTGGGCCTGTTGCTGCTGCCCGGCACCTTCCTGGCCTTCCTGTCCACGGCCTGGGGACGGCGCGGGATGCCGGTGGCGGCGGCTGTGATGTTCGCCATGCTGCTGGCCATGGCGCCCAAGCCGGCCGCCGACCTGCACGAAGCCTTGCTGCGCACCGGCTGGTGCGCGCTGGGCGCCGCGCTGTACGTGCTGTGGGGCACGGCCAGCGGACTCGTGCTCAACGGGCGCTACCGCACGCAGACCCTGGCGGAATTGCTGCTTACCCTGGCCGCGCTGCTGGACCTCCATGCCCGGCGCATCACGCGCGCGCTCGACCCGCAAGGCGCCGAAGACCCGCTCGCCCTGGGCGAGGTGCTGCGCCGCCAGGCCGCCCTGGCCGAGCAGTTGCAGGCCGCGCGCGACCTGATCCTCGAAGCGCCGGGCACGCCGCGCCGCCAGCGGCTGGCCGGCATGCTGATGGTGGCGCTGGAGATGCGCGACCGCCTGATCGCCGGCGAGCTCGACATCGAGCACGTCCACCCCGGGCCGTCGGCCACGCTGGCACAGCTGGCCACCGTCTTGCACGCCATGGCCCAGGACGTGGCCGACCTGGCCGACGCCCTGTTGGCGGCCCGCGCGCCTGCCGCCGCGCACGACCATGGGCAAGCGCTCGCCAGCCTGCGCGAACAAGCCTACGCCGAAGCCCATCAAAACCCGGACGACGTCCGGGCCGTGGCCCACGCTGCCCTGCTGCGCAGCGTGAGCGTGCGCATCGGTGACCAGAACGCCGCCGTACGCCAATTGACGGCCATCGCGCGCGGCGAGCAGGCGCCCGACCTGTCGGCGGTGCGCAACGGCTGGCAGTTGTTCGTCAGTCCCGCCTACTGGTCCTTGCAGCCCTTGCTGCGCGTGTGGCACTGGCACCAGCCGGCGCTGCGCCATGCGGTGCGCGCGGCATTGGCCATCGGCACCGGCTACATGCTGGCCATGCTGTTGCCCTGGGGTTCGCGCGATTACTGGATCCTGATGACCATCGTGGTGGTGCTGCGCGGCAACCTGGCGCAAACGCTGGAGCGGCGCAACGACCGCGTGCTGGGCACCCTGGTCGGCAGCATGCTGGCCGTGGCCTTTCTCGCGCTGGAGCCGCCCGCCATCGCGCTGTTGATGGTGGTGGTGGTGGCGCAGGGCGTGGCGCACGCCTTCGCGGTGCGGCGCTACACCGTCACCTCGGTGGCCGGCTCGGTGATGGGCCTGGTGATGGTGCACCTGCTGTACAGCGGCGGCCATCCGACGTTTGACTTCGTCGAGCGCGTGGGCGACACCCTGCTGGGCACGGCCATTGCCTGGGCGTTCTCCTACGTTCTGCCCTCGTGGGAGCGCATGCAGATCGCCGCCACCGTGCGCCGCGTGTGCCGCGCCATGGCCCAGCACGCGCGCCAGTCGCTGGCGCTGGCCACGCTGGTCGAAGTCACCGGTCAGCCCGAGCTGGCCTGGCGCCTGGCGCGGCGCGAGGCCTACGACGCCCTGTCCGCCCTGGTACAGGCCACCGGCCGCGCGCTGGTCGAGCCGCGCGCGGTGCGCCCGCCCATGGCCGCACTGGAGCAGCTGCAGGGCCACGGCTACCAGTTGCTGGGGCAACTGTCGGCCATTCAGTCCATCTTGCTGCTGCGCCGCCAGCGGCTGGTGCTGGCCGACGTCACCGCGCCGCTGGCCGACACCGCGCAAGCCGTCGGCCAGGCGCTCGAGCTCGATCAGCCGTGGCACGTCCGTTCGTCCGACATCCCGCGGGACCCCTCGCTGCCCGAGCGCCTGAGCGCGATCCCCGAGAACCTGCCCGACCCCTTCGCGCCCAACACCAACGCCTGGCTGCTGCGCCGCCTGCACCTGGCCGAGGACCTGGCCGCCCACGTGCGCGCCGACGCGCTGCGCGTCATCGGCCCGGCGGCGGCGCCATGAAGCGCCAAGCCAACGAGTCGATCAGCGCTGCTTTCTCTGCCCCAGATGGCCTGTCCGGCGTCATTCGCTGCCACCAACGAATTTGCCGACGTCACCCTTGCCGAGCGCAGCTTGCAGCGGCATCATGTCGGACAAGACGCGTCACGACAGCCTTCTGACCTTCAGCAAGACGGTCGAGTCTGCCCTGCGAAACGCAAGAAGTGGCTGGCCCGCGACCGCGACGGCAAGGAGACAACATGGACCTCGGCGCAAAACTGAATGGCAAACGCGTGCTCATCACCGGCGCATCGTCCGGGCTCGGTGAAAATTTCGCCCGTCTGGCCGCTGGCTGCAAGGCCAAGGTGGTGATCGCGGCGCGGCGCAAGGGCCGGCTGGAAAAACTCGCCAAGGAACTGGAGCAACTCGGCGCGCCGCAAGTCACCGTCATCGAAATGGACGCTGCGTCCGAGCCCTCGATCGACGCCGCCTTCGCGCAGATCGACGCCTCGGGCGACATGCTCGACGTCGTCGTCAACAACGCCGGCGTCTCCAACGACGGACTGGCGCTCACCCTGCCCACCAAGGATTTCGACGACCTGATGGCGGTCAACGTGCGCGCCGTCTGGCTGGTTTCGGTGCGCGCCGCACAGCGCTGGCAGGCAGCCGGGCGAGGTGGCTCCATCATCAACATCGCCTCGATCCAGGGCGAGCGCGTGATGCCGGGCATCACGCCCTATTCCACGTCCAAGGCCGCGGTGGTGCACATGACCAAGAGCCTGGCGCTCGAATGGGCACGCTGGGACATCCGCGTCAACGCGATCGAGCCGGGCTACATCGGCACCGAGATGACGGATGCGATGTGGGAAACCGATTACGGCAAGGCGCTGATCAAGCGCATTCCGATGCGCCGACTGGGCAAGCCCGAAGAGCTGAACGGACTGTTTTTGCTGTTTGCGACCGATGCCGGCTCGTGGATGACGGGTGCCTGCGTGCCGGTCGACGGCGGGCACCTGTGCTCGTCTCTGTAAAGCATCAAAGACAGCGCACGGCCTGACCGTCGCCAACGCCCCGATAGCCGGCGTCCTGCCTGCACTCACATCCAGGAGAAAAAGATGACTGACTCGAATGCCGCTGTGCTTGACCGATATCGCAACGTCGCCGTCGTTGGCGCAGGCGTGATCGGATCATCCTGGACTGCGCTATTTCTGGCGCATGGCCTGAAGGTCGTGGTCAACGACCCGCGCGCCGACATCGAGTCCGCCGTCAAGAGCGATCTTGTCGAGATCGCACCGACGCTCAAGGCGCTCGGGCTGCCTTCCGAGGGACTTGAGAAGAATTTGCGCTTCGAGGCCGACCTCGAACGCGCGGTTTCCGGTGTCGACCTGGTGCAAGAAAACGGCCCCGAGAAGCCCGAATGGAAGCAGCAGCTCTGGGCCCGCATTGAAAAAGCGGTGCCTGCCCACGCGCTGCTGCTGTCGTCCAGCTCGGCGCGCCCCGCCACCGAGCAAGGCAGCCAGATGCAAAACGCAAGCCGGCTGCTGGTCGGCCACCCGTTCAACCCGCCGCACCTGATCCCGCTGGTTGAGGTGGTGCCGGGCGAGCGCACCGACCCCCAGGCCGTCGAAGACGCGGTGGCGTTTTACGCCGCGCTGGGCAAGGTGCCGCGCGTGCTCAAGAAAGAAATCCAGGGTTTCGTGGCCAACCGGCTGCAGCGCGCCATCATGCGCGAGGCCTGCTATCTGGTGCAAGAAGGCGTGGTCACGGTCGATGAGCTGGACGACATCGTCACCAGTTCCATCGGCATGCGCTGGGCCGTCAACGGGCCCTTCAGCTCGTTCCACATGGGCGGTGGCCCGGGTGGCCTGGCCGCCTTCTTCACCGATGGACTGGGCAAGAACATGGTGGCCGCCTGGAAGAAAGTGCCCACCGTGGAGATGGACGACGTGCTGCGCGAGCGCATCATCAGCCAGACCGCGGCGTCGTTCGGCAAGATTCCGATGGAGCAGATGGAGCGCACCCGCGACAACAGGCAGGTCGCGCTGCTGCGCGCGCTCGGCAACGCCCACGCGTCGGGCACGCAGAAGCAATGATGGCCTCGGCCCGGCGCTGACACCCTGGGCCCCAACCGCGAGGAAAACCCCATGACCAACATCCTGGACGGCTTGCGCGTCATCGACTGCGGCAGCTTCATCGCCGCCCCTGGCGCCGCCACCGTGTTGTCCGACTTCGGCGCCGACGTCATCAAGGTCGAGCCGCCCGGCGCGGGCGACGCCGCGCGCACGATTTCGCGCATGCCGGGCAACCCATCCAGCGAGCACCCCTACGGCTGGCTGCTGGACAACCGCAACAAGCGCGGCCTGGCGCTCAACCTGGCCAGCCCCGCCGGCTTGGCGGTGCTCAAGCGCCTGGCCGAACGCGCCGATGTGTTCATCACCAACTTTCCGCTGGCGACGCGCAAGAAACTCGGCATCGGTTACGAAGCCCTTTCGGCACTGAACCCGCGCTTGATTTACGCATCATTCACCGGTTACGGTGAGCGAGGGGCCGAAGTGGCCAAACCCGGCTTCGATCTGACGGCCTACTGGGCGCGCTCGGGCCTGATGGACGGCTGCCGCACAGATGCAGGCACACCGCCTGCGCGCGCGCTCACCGGCATGGGCGACCACCCCTCGGCGATCTCGCTGTTCGGCGCCATCATGCTAGGGCTGTACCAGCGCGAGCGCACCGGCAAAGGCTCGCAGGTGGGTTCTTCGCTGCTCGCCAATGGTTTTTGGGCCCATGGTTTTCAGGTGCAGGCGGCGCTGTGTGGCGCAACCTTCTACCCCCGGCCGCCGCGCGATCAGCACTTCAACGCCCTGACGGCTTACTACCGTTGCCGCGACGACAAGTGGATCATGCTCACCATCCTCAACGAGAATCGCGATTGGCCGGTTCTGGCCCAGTGCCTGGGCCGCGAGAACCTGATCGATGACCCTCGCTTCGTGCAGCGCGCCGACCGCTTCAAGCACGCCCACGCCTTGATCGCCGAGTTTGACGCCGCCTTCGCCACGCGCGATCGTCCTGAGTGGCGAAAGATTCTGGGCGACGCCGGCCTGGTGTTCGAGATCGTTGCCAGCGCCCAGGACACCGTCACCGACCAGCAGGCCATCGACGCCGGCGTGCTGGTGCCGTTCGACAACGACACCTTGATGACCATCGACAGTCCATTGCACGTGGATGGGGTCGCCAAGGTCAAGCCACGCAAAGCGCCGGACGTGGGGCAGCACAGCGGCGAGATCCTGCGCGAAGCCGGCTACAGCGACGGCGAGATCGAACAACTTCGCGCCAGCGAGACCGTGGCTTGAAGGAGCCGGCGGATTGAACACCTGCCCTCGTGCCATCCGAGAACCTTTCCACACCACCCCAAGAGCCCCCATGACACTGAAACTGACCCGCCGCGAAAGCCTCATCCTGTTGACCGCTGCATCGCTGGGCCCCTCGGCCCACGCACAGTCGTACCCGAGCAAGCCGATCACGATGGTGGTTCCCTATCCGCCGGGCGGCGGCACGGACGCCACGGCGCGACTGATGGCCGAGAAAATGGGCAAGAAGCTCGGCCAGAACGTGATCGTTGACAACCGGTCCGGGGCGTCGGGACTGATCGGCACCGGCGCGGTGGCCAAGGCAGCGCCCGACGGGTACACGATTTTGGTGGCCCTGAGTACCCAGTTCGTGATCAACCCCTTCCTGTTCAAGAAGCTGCCCTATGACCCGAACAAGGACATCGCGCTGGTGTCCATGATCGCGTCGGCGCCGATCGTGCTGCTGGTGCATCCCAGCGTGCCGGCCACCGATGTGCCGTCGATGATCAAATACATCTCGGCCAACAAGGGCAAGCTGGCCTATGGCTCCTACGGCATCGGCTCGGCGTCGCACCTGAGCGGCGCGCACTTGAGCCAGATGACCCACAGCGACATGAATCACGTGGCCTACAAGGGCGAGGCGCCGATGATCCAGGACTTGATTGGAGGCCAGATTCCGATGGGCTTCGGCAGCGTGGTTCAGGCCAAGTCCATGATTGACGCCGGCAAGCTCAAGGCGATCGCCGTCACGGGCGAAAAACGCCTCGCCCTGCTGCCCAATGTGCCGACCTTCGTCGAGCAAGGGGTCAAGGACGACGTGTTCCGCACCGTTGGATTTGTCGGAATGGCCGTCCCGGGCGCAACGCCCAAGCCGGTGATCCAGCGCCTGGCGGCCGAGGTGAAGGCCGCCTGCGATCTGCCCGACGTGCGCGAGCGCATCGCCGGCTTCGGCTTCGAAGCCGTTGGCCTCGGGCCCGACGAGTTCAACGCGAAAGCCAAGGCGGACGCACAAGTGTGGGCCCGGCTCGTCAAGCAGACCGGCGCATCGCTCGATTGAAGCTTGCGCAGACAGATGTGCGGCGCCCAGATGCGTCGCCCGCAGCAACCGCCGTTTTGAGAAAGCACCATGAAAGCATTGCTGGCCCTGCTGATCCGCTACAAGCGTCTCGTGCGCATCGACCTGGCCGATGGCTCGGTGCAAGACCTGACCGACAACACCGGCGACGCGCCCGATGGCGTCGTCGTGGAAAACGGTGTCGTCTACTGGACGACGATGGGCAAGCCGATCGTCGACCCGAACGATCGCAGCGAAAAGGGTCGTGACTACTCGCCGAAAAACGGTGGTGTTCATGGCATGAAGCTGGACGGATCGGCGCCCTTCGACGTCGTTCCGTCTGGCGGCCTGACGACCGGCAAGCAGCTCGCCAGCGACGGTGCGGGCACGCTCTACTGGGGTGATCGGGAAGGCTTCAAGGTTTCCCGGGTACGCATTGACGGGACGGGTCTGGAAGACGTCGTGGTCAATCCTCGCGACGACCAGGGTCTGGGGGAGTGCGTCGGTTGCGCGGTGGATCGGAAACGCGGCCACGTTTACTGGAGTCAGAAAGGGCCGTCCAAAGGCGGCCAGGGTCGTATCTTTCGCGCCAACCTGACGCTGCCCAAAGGACAAACGCCGGCCACGCGCAGCGATATCGAAGTGCTGTGGACAAACCTGCCCGAACCCATCGACCTGCATGTCGAAGGCGACCGGCTGTATTGGACCGATCGCGGCGCGCCCCCCAATGGCAACACCCTGAACCGCGCCTCCATTCCCGGCCCTGGCGAGCGCGGCGTCAAGCCGGAAATTCTGGCCTCGGGCTTTGGCGAAGCGATCGGCCTGTGCGTCAACGAGGCGATGGGTCTGGCCTGGGTATCGGCGCTCGACGGCAAGATTCGCGAAGTGCCGCTGCCGGACATGCCCGCTGCCGACCGCGCCGAACGCATCCTCGTATCCTTCGAATCGGCCGTCACGGGGCTGGCCGCGCTCTGACGCGTGACGATTCTGCTCTGCAACAAGCGCCCTGGACCCGACAAGCCTCCCCATTGACGCGCCGCCCGAAAGGGTTGGACGGCATTCCGCTGATGCCGCAGCCTGCACCTGGCCGCGGACCTGGCCGCCCATGTGCGCGCCGATGCCGACCGGCTCATCCGACCACAGGCGGGACCCGCGGCGGCGGCATGAAACGCCAGGCGATCGCCCAACCCAGCGCCTGCACCCCCAGCAGCAAGGCCACCGTCCCGGGCCAGCCGCCGCGCGCATACGCAAAGCCGCCCACCCAGGCGCCGCCAAAGCCGCCCAGGTAGTAGGCCGTGTAATACAGCCCGCTGGCCAGCGAACGCCCCTGCGTGATGCGATAGGCCAGAAAACTCAGCGTGGCCGACTGCGTGATGAAGGTGCCGCACGAAGCCAGCGCCAGTGCCACCACCACGCCGCCCGCCGTCGGCAGCAGCGTCAGCCCCACGCCCAGCACCGACAGCCCCACCGACAGCAAGATGGTGCGCCGCGCGCCCAGGCGTGGAATCAGGCGCCCGGCGAGCGGCGTGACCACCACGCCGATCAGATACACCGCAAACACGTTGGCCAGTGCCGCCGGGCCGAAGTGATAAGGCGCCCCCGCCAGATGAAAGTTGACGTAGGTGAACATGCCCACCTGCACGAACAGCACCGTCAAGCCCAGTGCGCACGCCGCCTGCAGACCCGGATGGCGCAGCAGCTCGCCCAAGGTGCGCAGCGCGCCGCCCAGGCGCAGGTTGGGCACGAAATGGCGCGAGGCCGGCAGCACCCGCCCGACCAGCACGGCGCCCGCCAGGTTCAGCCCGCCCAGCACGCCGAAAGCCGCGCGCCAGCTCATCCACTCGGTCAGGTGGCCCAGCACGAAGCGCCCCAGAAACCCGCCCAGCACGTTGCCGGCCACATACACCGCCATCACCCGCGCCATGGCCGCGCCGCGAAACTCCTCGCCGATGTAGGCGATGGTGACCACCGTCACCCCCGGCACCGCCAGGCCTTGCAAAAAGCGCAGCACCGTCAGGCCATGCACCGACTCGACCTGGATCATCGCCATCGTCGGCAGCGCCAATGCGCACACCGAGGCGACCACCATCGCCTTGCGCCCCAGCGCATCGGAGGCCATGCCCATCAGCGGCGACACCAGCGCCACCGCCAGCACCGTGGCGCCCACGGCACTGCCGATCTGCACCACGGTGGCGTTCAGGTCGCGTTGCAGCTCAGGCAAAATCGACTGCACCGAATACACCTGCAAAAACGCAAACACGCCCACCAGCGCCATCGTCAACAGCAGCAGCGGACCGGGGCGGTCGTTCCAGTCGGGCAGGGCTACGGGATTTGGTGATGCAGACATGGGCGCGACGCAGACTGCGGGCACGGCCGCCGCGTCCACGCAATGACAAACGCCAAGTCTATGCGGACACCGGCCTGAACACATTCCATGACCGAAACCGATTTCTCCGCCCACACCCCCATGATGGCGCAATACCTGCGCCTGAAAGCCGACTTCCCCGACACCCTGCTGTTCTACCGCATGGGTGACTTCTACGAGATGTTCTATCAGGACGCCGAGCGCGCCGCGGCCCTGCTGGACATCACGCTCACCACGCGCGGGCAGTCGGCCGGCCAGCCGATCGCGATGGCGGGCGTGCCGTTTCACTCGGTTGACGGCTACTTGGCGCGCCTGATCAGGCTGGGCGAGTCGGTGGCGATCTGCGAGCAGGTGGGCGACGTGGCCACCAGCAAGGGCCCGGTGGAGCGCAAGGTGGTGCGCGTGGTCACCCCCGGCACGCTGACCGACAGCGAACTGATGAGCGACAAGAGCGAGTCGCTGCTGCTGGCCGTGCACCCCGGCGCGCGGGGCCGCGTGGGCCTGGCCTGGCTGGCCGTGACGCAGGGCCGGGTGCAGCTGGCCGAGTGCGCCGCCGATGCGCTGCCGGCATGGATCGACCGCATTGCGCCCAGCGAGCTGCTGCTGCCGCAGGACGCCCCGCCCGCCTTCGAGCAGCGCCTGGGCAACGCACGCGCCGCCCTCACCCACCGCCCCACCTTCCAGTTCGACGCCGCGCTGGGTCGGCGCAAACTGCTGGAGCAGTTGCAGACCGCCAGCCTCACCGCCTGGAGCGCCGACGACCTGCGCGAGGCCCACGCCGCCGCCGCCGCGCTGCTGACCTACGCCGAGCACACGCAGGGCCGCGCCCTCACCCACGTGCGCGCGCTGGCGGTCGAGCGCCCGGGCGAGCTGATCGAGCTGCCCGCCACCACGCGCCGCAACCTGGAGCTGGTACAGACCCTGCGCGGCGAGGACGCGCCCACGCTGTTTTCGCTGCTCGACACCTGCATGACGGGCATGGGCAGCCGCCTGCTGAAAAGCTGGCTGCTGGCGCCGCAACGCGCGCGCGACGCTGCCAGCGCGCGCCTGCTGGCCATCGGCGCGCTGCGCGAAGGCGGCCGGTGGCAGCGCCTGCGCGCCACGCTCAAGGGCACCAGCGACGTCGAGCGCATCACGGCCCGCCTGGCGCTCAGCCAAGTGCGCCCGCGCGAGCTGGTGGCGCTGCGCAGTGCACTACAAAAACAAGAGCTACTTGCGCTTGTCCAGCAAGCGCCAGAGGCATTTTTTACTTCTGATCCTGATCGCGCGCCCGCCCCTCACCCCTCCCTCTCCCCAGAGGGGCGAGGGCGATCGGCCGCGCCCGTTTTACCCCCTCTCCCCCTGGGAGAGGGTGGGGGTGAGGGCGCACCCCTTGCCTCGCAGCACGGCGAGCGCCCTGCCCTGTTGGCACAAATCGCCAAAGACTTGCATCCGCCGGCCGAAGCCCTCGACCTGCTGCAAGCCGCCCTGCAAGACGAGCCCGCCGCGCTGATCCGCGAGGGCGGCGTGATCGCCCCCGGCCTGGACGAAGAACTGGACGAGCTGCGCGCCATCCAGGACAACTGCGACGCCTTTTTGCTGGAGCTGGAAGCGCGTGAGCGCACGCGCACCGGCATCGCCAACCTGCGCGTGCAGTTCAACAAGGTGCACGGCTTCTACATCGAAGTCACGCAAGGCCAGGCCGCCAAGGTGCCCGACGACTACCGCCGCCGTCAGACACTCAAGAATGCCGAGCGCTTCATCACGCCCGAGCTCAAGGCGTTTGAAGACAAGGCCCTGTCGGCGCAGGAGCGCGCACTGGCGCGCGAGAAGTGGCTGTACGAGCGCTTGCTGACCCAGTTGCAGCCGCACGTGCCACAGCTCACGCGCTTTGCCAACGCCATCGCCACGCTCGATGCGCTGTGCGCGCTGGCCGAGCGATCGCTGACCTTGAACTGGTGCGCCCCCGAATTCGTGCGCGAGCCCTGCATCGAGATTCGCGCCGGCCGCCACCCCGTCGTCGAGGCGCGCCTGGCCGAGACCAGCGGCACGCCCTTCATCCCCAACGACACGCTGCTGGGCCCCAAGGCGCGCATGCAGGTCATCACCGGCCCCAACATGGGCGGCAAGAGCACCTACATGCGCCAGGTGGCGCTGATCGCGCTGCTGGCCAGCATCGGCTCTCATGTCCCCGCGCAAAGCTGCCGCCTGGGGCCGCTGGACGCCATCCACACCCGCATCGGCGCCGCCGACGACCTGGCCAACGCCCAGTCCACCTTCATGCTGGAGATGACCGAGGCCGCACAAATCCTGCACGCCGTCGCGCGCCAGGAAGCGCCGGGCCGCCCCAAGCTTGCTGACTCCCCTCGGGGGACGAGCGAGGCGCAGCCTCGATCCAGGGGCGAATATTCTCTGGTGCTGATGGACGAAATCGGCCGCGGCACCTCCACCTTCGACGGCCTGGCGCTGGCGTCGGGCATCGCCGCGCACCTGCACGACAAGGCGGGGGCCTTCACCTTGTTTGCCACCCATTACTTCGAGCTGACCGAGTTTCCGGCCACCCACCACGCCGCCGTCAACATGCACGTGACCGCGGCCGAAAGCGGGCATGACATCGTCTTTCTGCACGAGCTGCAACCGGGGCCCGCCAGCCGCAGCTACGGCATCCAGGTCGCACGCCTGGCCGGTGTGCCCGCCGCCGTCGTCAACCACGCGCGCCATGCGCTGGCGCAACTGGAGCAAGGCGCCGCTGCCCATCAAGCGCAGGTCGATCTGTTCGCGCCGCCGCCGGCGACCGCCGCACCCGAACCCAGCGCCGTGGAAGCGGCGTTGGACGCCATCGACCCCGACGCCCTCAGCCCGCGCGAGGCGCTGGAGGCGCTGTATAGCCTCAAGGCCAAACTGAACAAGCGCGTGGATTCTTGACGTCCTCGAATTCATGCCGCATGATGGCAGCATCGATAATCGAGGAACCCGACCATGCTCAAGGAAGTCGGCGCCAGCGGCCAAATTTCGCTGGGCAAGAAATTTGCCGGCCAGTTGTTCGACCTGCAAACGCAGGCCGACGGCAGCATCGTGCTGCAGCCAGTCAAGGTGGTGCCCGTCACGCACACCGTTCAAGAGCCACGCGCCCCGTACGCGGCCGCATCGCCTCAAAGCGACGTCGCCGCTTGGGCCGAAGCGCATGCCCAGCAAATTGCCGAGTACAACGCTTGGGCTGCCGAGCGCGAACCGTACTCTCAGCGTGTGCGGCGCTGGCGCAGCGAAGGCGGCTGATGGCGCGCTTTGACATTCACCCCAACCCCATCAAGGCCGATCGCGCCGACTTCCCTTACGTCCTTCAGATTCAGAGCGATTTTCTGTCTGGTTTTGCCGAGCGCGTGTGCGTGCCGCTGGCGCGTCCCGGGGCGTTTCCCGGCATGACCGAACGGTTCAACCCTGTTATCCGGGTGGGTCATGAGGCCGCTCACCTGCATCCGTTGGGTATCGCCGTTTTCCTGCATGCCGAACTGCGTGAGCCCTGTGCCACAGCCAAACCCCAAATGCTGGACATCGAGACTGCTCTGGACATGTTGTTGCGTGGTTACTGATCGGGGGCATCGCGGCTCGCGCCGATACCGTCAGGCTACGCCTCCCCCACCCGCCGCACCGTCACCTTCTTGCCCTTGATGCGCCCCGCGTTCAGCCGCTGCAGTGCCTGCGCCCCAATGTCGCGCGCCACGGCCACGTAGGTGGCCCACTCCATCACTTGAATCTTGCCGACCTGCTCGCGCGTGAAGCCGGCCTCGCCGGTCAGCGCGCCCAGCACGTCGCCGGCGCGGATTTTTTCCTTGCGCCCGCCCACGATCTGCAGCGTGGTCATGGGGGCGCGCAGCGGGGCCGCCTCAGCCGGCGTGAGCGTGTCCACGCCCTGCCATTGCGAGGTTTGCCCGGTGAACTGCTCGATGCGCCCGATGCGGCCCATGTCCTCCATCGTCGCCAGGCCCAGCGCCAGGCCGCCCTCGCCCGCGCGGCCGGTGCGGCCGATGCGGTGCACGTGCACCTCGGCATCGGGCGTGATGTCCACGTTGATCACGGCGGCCAGCTGCGTGATGTCCAGCCCGCGCGCGGCCACGTCGGTGGCCACCAGCACCGAGCAGCTGCGGTTGGCAAACTGCACCAGCACCTGATCGCGCTCGCGCTGCTCCAGCTCGCCGTGCAGGGCCAGCGCGTCAAAGCCCTGGTCTTGCAGCAGCTTCACCAGGTCGCGGCACTGCTGGCGCGTGTTGCAAAAGGCCAGCGTGCTGTCGGGCCTGAAGTGATTGAGCAGTTTGGCCACGGTCGGCAGGCGCTCGGCCGGCTTCACCTCGAAGAACAGCTCGCGGATGTGCGCGCTGGCGTGCCGCACATCGACCTTGACGGTCTGCGGATCGCGCATGAACTGCCTGGCCAGCCGGGCGATGTCGTCGGGGTAGGTGGCGGAAAACAGCAGGGTCTGCCGCTCCTTGGGGCATTGGCGCATGACCTTGACCATGTCGTCGTGAAAGCCCATGTCCAGCATGCGGTCGGCCTCGTCGAGCACCAGGGTGCTCACGGCATCCAGGTTCAGGGTTTCGCGAAACAGGTGGTCGAGCACGCGCCCCGGCGTGCCGATGGCGATGTGCGCGCCGTGCTCCAGGCTGGCCGCCTGGCCGCGCAGCGGCACGCCGCCGCACAGGGTGACGACCTTGATGTTGTCCTCGGCGCGCGCCAGGCGCCGCACTTCGGCCGCCACCTGGTCGGCCAGCTCGCGCGTGGGGCACAGCACCAGCGCCTGCACGGCAAAGCGCCGCGCATTCAGCCGGTCCAGCAGCGTCAGCGCAAAGGCGGCGGTCTTTCCGCTGCCGGTCTTGGCCTGGGCGATCAGGTCCTTGCCTTGCAGGGCCAGGGGCAGGCTGGCGGCCTGGATCGGGGTCATCTCCAGGTAGCCCAGCTGCTGCAGGTTGGCCTGCATGGCGGGCGCCAGGGGCAGCGCGGAAAACGGGGCGCCGCCGCTGTCCGCAGGCGGAGAAGACGGCGTGAGCGCCTTGGGTAAGGTCTTGGTCATGGGTGATTATCGGGACTGCGGGCTCTACACTTCAAAGTTGCCTTTCTCCTCTGTCCCCATGACCTCCATCGTCTTCTCCCACGGCAACAGCTTTCCGGCCAGCACCTACGGCGTGATGCTGGGCAGCCTGCGCACACGCGGCTACCCCGTGGCCGCCATCGAGAAATTCGGCCACGACCCGCAATACCCGGTGACCGACAACTGGCCGCACCTGGTGCAGCAGCTGGCCGACTTTGCCGCGCAGCAAAAGGCCGCGGACAAGGGGCAGGCCCCCATTCTGGTGGGCCATTCGCTGGGCGGCATCCTCAGCCTGATGTGCGCCGCGCGCCACCCCGAGCTGGCGCGCGCGGTGGTCATGCTCGACTCGCCCGTGCTGGGCGGCTGGCGCGCCGGCGCGGTGCGCGTGGTCAAGCGCACGGCGCTGATGCAGCGCTTGTCGCCCGCGCAAACCAGCCGCCGCCGGCGCGACCGGTGGGACGACCGCGAGGCCGTCTATCAGCACTTTGCCGGCAAGAAGCTGTTTGCCCGCTGGGACCCGCCGGTGCTGCGCGACTATGTCGATCACGGCACGGTGGATGCCGAGGGCACCTGGCGCCTGGCGTTCGAGCGCGAGATCGAGTCGCGCATCTACGAGACCCTGCCGCACAACCTCGACGGCCTGCTGCGCCGCCACCCGCTGAAGTGCCCGCTGGCCTTCGTCGGCGGCCTGCAGTCGGCAGAGATGAAGCAGGTGGGCGGCATCGACGGCACCGCGCGCCTGGCCAAGGGGCGCGTGATGATGCTGGAGGGCACGCACCTGTTCCCGATGGAAAAGCCCCTGGCCGCGGCCGCCGCGATCGAGGCCAGCGTGCGCGGCATGGGGTTTTGAGGCTCAGAGGCTGTGAATGGATTCGGCGCGCCCGAAAGGGCTGCCAAAACGTTCCTGATCGAGGCGCAAAACGCAGCCGTAGCTCGGGCTACGGCGAGTATTTGCAACGCCGAGCAGGGGCGTTTTGGCAGTCAAGGCGGGCGTGAGGAATTTTTTCACAGGCTCTCAACGCTCGATCACCCAGGCCGTGCCAAAGGCCAGGGGCTCGGCCGGCCAGTCGCGGGCCGCGGTGGGCAGCCGCACGCCGCGCTCCAGCAGGCGCACCGCGCGCACCACACCGGCGTGGGTGATCCACACGGCGTCACGCTGGCGCCGCTGCCAGCCGTCCCAGGCAGCCGCCACGCGGGCCATCAGATCGGCCACGCATTCGCCGCCGCCGGGGCGGGTGTGGGCGAAGTCGGCCAGCCACGCGTCGAACTCGGCACGCGGAATGGCCGACCAGGGCCGGCCTTCCCAGGCACCAAAGTTCATCTCGCGCAGGCCCGCGTCGGGCTTCAAGGCCAAATCGGGCCGCAGCGCCCGCAACTCGTGCGCGAGCAGCTCGCATCTTTGTAGCGTCGATACGCGCAGCGTGGCGCCGTGGGGCAACTCGCGCGCCAGCCGGGCCGCAGCGCGGCGGGTGGCATCCATCCGCGCGGGCACGTCGCTCTGGCCATAGCAAATGCCGGCGGGCAAGTCCACCTCGGCATGGCGCACCAGCCACAGCTTCATGGCAGTCGCGCCGCCAGGCCCAGGTACAGGGCCAGCTCGCACACCTGTTGCGTGGCGCCCAGCGTGTCGCCGGTAAAGCCCTGCAGGCGCCCGCGCAACAGGCGCAGCATGGCCCCCAGCGCCAAGCCCCACAGCAGCAGAGAAACTACAAAACCAATAGCACCTTGCGATTGCCAGACAAGCGCCAGCGCCGGGATGGACCACAATGCCGCAGTCCGGGCGCTGCGGCCCGAGAGCGATTCGGCCAGCGGTTTGGACTTGGCCTGCCCCGCATCGCTGACGTAGGGCAGCGCGCGCATCACCACCAGGGGCGCCGCGCGCGACAGCACGTGGGCCGCCAGCAGCGCCGCCGCGGCCGCCGCTGCGCCGCGCTGCGCGATCAGGGCCAGCAGCGCCAGTTTGAGCCCCAGGGCCAGCAGCAGGGCCACCGTGCCGTAGCTGCCGATGCGCGAGTCCTTCATGATCTCCAGCGCGCGCTCGCGGCTGACCTGGCCACCCAGCGCATCGGCGGTGTCCGCCAGGCCGTCCTCATGAAAAGCGCCCGTCAGCCAGGCCGTGGCCACCGTGCAGAGCACCGCCGCCACCGCCGCGCCCCACAGCGGCAGCGCAGCGCACAGTGCGGCCGCGCCCACCGCACCCACCACCCAGCCCACGCCCGGCAAGTGCCCAGCGCTCGCGTTCAGCATCGCGGGGCTGTAGCCCACCCACGCCGCCAGCCGACCGGTGACGGGAATGCGGGTAAAAAACTGAAGAGCAAGCAGAAAGTGGCGCAACGCGTTCATCGAACAAACCAGCCTGGGCGGCATTTCACACGCCGCCATGGGCGCGGGATCGGCCGGGCCCTGCGGATTGTAGGCATCGGGCCAATCCGCCGCGGCCCTGTGCACAATGCAGCGAAGGCCTCTGCGCACGCCCACCACCCCAACCTCCATCACGCCATGCCTCTTGTTCAACACCTCAACTCACCCGGCTTCGCGGCGCTGGGGCTGCCCTTCTCGGAGATCGTACGGGTCGACGACACGCTGTACCTGTCGGGCCAGATGGGCACCCTGCCCGGCACGCTGCAACTGGCGCCGGGCGGCATGGCAGCCGAGGCCGAGCAGGCGCTGCGCAACATCCGCCAGGCGCTCGAGCACCACGGCTTTGCCATGAGCGACGTGGTCAAGTGCACCGTGATGCTGGCCGACATGAACGACTGGCCCGCCTTCAACACCCTCTACCGGCGCCACTTCAGTGCCCCCTACCCGGCGCGCAGCGCGTTGGGCGGCTGCCAGCTGGCGCTGGGCGGGCGCCTGGAGATCGAAGCCATGGCCGTCGTCACGGGAGCGCGCTGATGGGCCTGGGCTTCGACGAATACCGCCGCTTCGACGCGCTCGCGCTGGCGCAGGCCATCCAGCGCGGCGACCTGTCCAGCCATGAGGTGCTCGACGCCGCACTCGATCGCCTGCACGCCGTCAACCCGCAGGTCAACGCCGTCACGCACCTGAGCGAGGCGGCCATCGACGCGGCCCGCCACGCCACCCCTGCCGGGCCGCTGGGCGGCGTGCCCTATTTCATCAAGGACCTGCACGCGCCGGTGCAAGGCATGCCGCTGACGCACGGCAGCCGACTGTTTGCCGATCAGCGGCTGGACTTCGACAGCGAAACCGTGGCGCGCCTGCGCGGCGCCGGCTTGCGCATCCTGGGCCGCACGGCCACGCCGGAGTTCGGCATGAGCGCGTCCACCGAGCCGCTGCTCACCGGCCCCACGCGCAACCCCTGGGCGCTGGGGCGCAGCGCCGGCGGCTCCAGCGGCGGCGCGGCGGCCGCCGTGGCCGCGGGCATCGTGCCGGCGGCCCATGCCACCGACAGCGGTGGCTCCATCCGCATTCCGGCGGCGTGCAACGGGCTGGTCGGGCTCAAGCCCACGCGCGGCCTGCTGCCCACCGGGCCGCACCGGGGCGAGGCCAGCCACGGCCTGAGCCACGAGCACGCCGTCACGCGCTCGGTGCGCGACTGCGCCGCGCTGCTGGACGCCACGGCCGGGCCGGACGCCGGCGCCCCCTACTTCACCGCGCACCCGGCCGAGCCCTTTCTGGCGCTCATCGCACGCCCGCCCCGGGGCTTGCGCATCGCCTTCACCACCGAGACCTTCGCCCAGCGGGCCGTGGACCCGGAATGCCGCGCAGCCGTGCACGCTGCCGTCGCCTGCCTGACCGATCTGGGCCACGACGTCTTCGAGCAGGCGCCCGCCTTCGACGCTGGCGAGCTGGGCAGCGCCAGCAGCCTGCTGTTGCTGACGGGCCTGGCCGCCCAGGTGCAGGCGCGCGAAGCGGCGCTGGGCCGCGCGGCGCGCGAGGACGAACTGGAGCCCCTGACCTGGCTGGCCGTGCGCCTGGGCCGAACGGTGAGCGGCGTGGCCTATGCCAGCCAATTTGCGCGCATCAACACCCAGGTGCGCCGCATCGGCCGCTTCTTCGAATCGGTGGACGTGCTGGTGACGCCCACCACCGCCACGCCGCCGCCGGCGCTGGGGGTGTTGTCCACGCAGACGCACACGCTGGAGAGTTTTCAGCAGGCGATGGCGGCCTTTTGCCCGTTCACCGGCGCCTTCAACGCCACCGGCCAGCCCGCCATCAGCCTGCCGCTGCACTGGACGCCCGAGGGCTTGCCCGTCGGCGTGCAGCTGGTGGGCCGCTTTGCCGACGACGCCACGCTGCTGCAACTGGCCGCCGACATCGAGCGCGCGATGCCCTGGTTCGACCACGTCGCGCCGCTCTGAGGCCGGCCAGCGCGCATGATGCGCGCCGCCGGCCGCGCGGTCATGGCGCGGCTTTTGTGTCGGGACGCGCCTTACCGCCCCGCGGCCTCGGCATCGACGGCCTGCTGCACCGCCTGGTAAAACGCCTCGCGCGCCGCCGACTGCGGGTTGCCCGCCGCGCCCGCCTTGTCCCAGTCGGAATTGGTCACGATGACGAGCTGGCGCTTGGGGTCGATGAAGATGCCCTGGCCGAAGATGCCGCGCGCGGCCACGCTGCCGTCGTCATAGGTCCACCACTGATAGCCGTAGCCGCGGCCGGGCGTGCCGATGTCGGCCTGCTTGTGCGTGGCCTCGTGCAGCCAGCCTTCGGGCACCAGCGGCTCGCCGCCCACCTTGGCGCCCTCCAGAATGAACTGGCCAAAGCGCGCGTAGTCGCGCGGCGTGGCCTGCAGGCAGCAGCCGCTGATTTCCTTGCCGGTCTTGGACAGCAGCCAGGTGGCCTCTTGCTCCATGCCCACGGGCTGCCAGATTTTTTCTTGCAGGTATTCGGCCAAGGGTTTCTTGATGGCGGCCATCAGCATCACGCCCACCAGGTTGGTCTCGCCGGTGCTGTAGTTCCATCGCGTGCCGGCCGGCACCGCGCGCGGCAGCTTGCGCATGTAGCTCACCAGCGCGTCCACGCCGGGCTCGGGCACGTGGTTGTTGAAGCGCGCCACGTCGGACTTGGGATCGCCATAGTCCTCGTTCCAGGCCACGCCTGAGGTCATGGTCAGCAGCTGGCGCACGCTCACGTCGTCGTAGGCCGAGCCCTTCATGTCGGGCAGGTAGTCGCTCACCTTGTCGTCCATGCTCTTGATCAGGCCGTCCTTGAGCGCCGCGCCGACCAGGGTGGAGGTGAAGGACTTGGCCACCGAAAAGCTGGTCCAGCGCCCGCTGCCGTCAAAACCCAGGCCATAGCGCTCCAGCCGCAGCTTGCCGCCTTGCACGATCAGCAGCGCCGCGCCGTGCTGGCCGGTCAGGTAGGCGTCCACGTCCACCGCCAGCTTGAGCGGCGCGCCCTCGGGCAGCGGCCGCGGCGAGGGCCCGGGCTGCGCGGTGTGCCACTTGGCCAGCAGCGGGATGCGGTCCATGGCGCGAAAGGCCGCATCGCGCTGCGACTGGCTCCAGAACAGGATGTTGCGGTTGGTCGGCACGGTGGCCAGCAGGCCGCGCGTTTCCTTGTCCAGGCTGAACCAGCCGGCGACGGCGGCCACGACCAGAACCGCCAGCGTGCCGAGGGTGATCTTCTTCCAGGTTTTCAAGCGCGTGCTCCTTGTTGACTTGCGGATGTTAGAAGAAACAGCCGGACGCAGAGGACGCAAAGATGACGCAGAAGGCGCAAAAAAAGAAAATTCAAATGGATTCCTTTTGCGTCCTTTGCGAATCCTTTGCGTCCTCTGCGTCCGGTTTTCTGGCTCCCAAATTTTCAGGACTTGTCCGACACGCCCGCCGACTCGAAGCTGGCCATCTCGTTCAGGATGGTGCAAGCCGACACCAGCAGCGGCCAGGCCAGCGCGGCGCCGCTGCCTTCGCCCACGCGCAGCGCCACGTCGATCAAGGGGCGGGCACCCAGCAGCTCCAGCAGGCGCGCATGGCCGCGCTCGTCGGAGCGGTGCGCGAATACGCAGCGCTGCAGCACATGGGGCGCCAGCTTGCTTGCCACCAGCACGGCGGCGCTGGCGATGAAGCCATCGACCACGATCACGCGCCGCTCGGCCGCCGCCTGCAACACGCTGCCCACCATGGTGGCGATCTCGAAGCCGCCCAGCGCGGCCAGCACCGCCAGCGGCTCGCTCGCGCCGGCATTGGCCGCCAACGCCTGGCGCAGCACGGCGGTCTTGCGCGCGATTCCGGCGGCGTCGAGCCCGGTGCCCGCGCCCGTCACTTCGGCCACGTCGATGTCCGCCAGCCGCGCCACCAGCAGCGCGGCGGCGCTGGTGTTGCCGATGCCCATTTCGCCCAGCAGCAGCGCGTTGCCGGGCAAGGCGCGCACGATGTCCGCGCCGTTTTGCAGCGCCTGCGCGCACTGCGCGGCCGTCATCGCGGGGCCGCTGGCACTGTCTTGCGTGCCGGGCGCGATCTTGCGGACGATCAAGCCCGGCGCCGGATCAAAGTCGTGCCGCACGCCGCAGTCCACCACCTGCATCGCGATGCCATGCTGGCGCGCCAGCACGCTGACCAGCGCGCCACCGGCCAGAAAGTTGCCCACCATCTGCCAGGTCACGTCGCTGGGATAGGCCGACACCCCGCGCGCGGCGATGCCGTGGTCGGCCGCAAACACCAGCAGCTGCGGCTGCGCCAGGCGCGGCGCGGTGGTGCCCAGGATCAGCCCGAGCTGCTGCGCCAGCGCGGCCATGCGGCCCAGCGCACCCTGGGGCACGGTCTTGCGGTCGATCTTGTGGCGCAGCGCGGCCGCCCGTGCGGCATCATGCAAGTCCTCGATGTGGGGAATGGAAGGCAGGCTCATATGTCCGATTCAGTTCACGCCGCCGCGCGGCAAGGGTTTGAAAAACAGGCCGCCGCCTACGCGCGCGGGCGGCCCGACTATCCGGGCGCGCTCGGCGGCTGGCTGCGCGATGCGCTGGGCCTGGGCCCCGGGCGCGTGGTGGCCGACGTGGGCGCGGGCACCGGCAAGTTCACGCCGCTGCTGGCCGCCACGGGCGCCGACGTGATTGCCGTGGAGCCGGTGGACGCCATGCGCGCCCAGATCACCGCCACGCAGCCCGCCGTGCGCGCCCTGCCCGGCACGGCCGATGCGCTGCCGCTGGCCGATGCGGCGCTGGACGCCATCGTCTGCGCGCAGGCTTTTCACTGGTTTGCCACGCGCGCCGCGCTGGATGAATTTGCGCGCGTGCTCAAGGCCGGCGGACGCCTGGGCCTGGTGTGGAACGTGCGCGACGAGTCGGTGGACTGGGTGGCCGAGCTGACGCGCATCGTCATCCCGCACGAGGGCGATGCACCCCGCTTTTACAAGGGCAGCTGGCGCCAGGCGTTTCCGCACGCCGCCTTCAGGCCCTTGCACGAAAGCGTGTTCGAATACGTGCATGAGGGCCCGCCGCAGCAGGTCATCGTCGATCGCTTCATGTCGGTCAGCTTCATCGCCGCACTGCCGGCTGACGAGCAAGCCGGTGTGCGCGCGCAGATCGAGGACCTGATCACCACGCATCCCGCGCTGCGCGGGCGGGAGATGCTCCGGTTTCCGTATCACACGCGGGCGTTCGTGGCCGTGCGTCATTGAATCAGCGCCGCCAGCACGCCGGGCTCAAAAGCGCGCTCGATCGCATCGGCCAGGCCGTCGAACACCGCGCCCAGCGAGGGCGCGCCCGCGCCAAACAGCGCCCGCAGCACGGCCGCATCCTCGAACAAGCCGTGCAGGTAAACGCCCAGCACGTTGCCTGCAAGGTTCTGCCAGGCCAGGCCCGCCATCACCTCGCGCGCCACGTCGCCCTGGGCCGCCATGGCCGGATGCTGGGCGGTGCGACCGCTGTGGATTTCGTAGCCCGACACCGGCACGCTGGCCAGTGCCGACCACGGGCCGATCACATCGCCAAAAGACCGCGTTGCGTGGCGCACCGTCTTGTCGGGCTCGAAGCGGGTCACCAGAGGCAGCAAGCCCAGGCCCGGCCCATTGCCCTCGGGCTCGACGCCGTGCAAATCGATCAGCGCCTCGCCCAGCATCTGCAAGCCGCCGCAAATGCCCAGCACGCGCCCACCCTGCGCGGCGTGCGCGGCAATGGCCGCATCCAGCCGCTGCGCGCGCAGCCAGGCCAGGTCGGCCGCGGTGGCCTTGCTGCCGGGCAGGATGATCCAGTCGGCGCCCGCCAGCACAGCCGGGTGGCGCGCCCAGGTGAGCGACACGCCGGGCACGTTCTTCAGCGGCTGGAATTCGTCCAGGTTGCTGATGCGGGGGTAGGCGACGATGGCCACGCGGGTGGGCTTGCTCCCTCCCCCGCTGGGGGAGAGTTGGGGTGGGGGCGCGGCGGTGGCAGTGGCAGTGGGCTCTGCGGTCGCGAGCCCCCATCCCGGCCTTCCCCCAGTGGAGGAAGGAGCAAGACCCTCACCCCGGCCCTCTCCCGCAAGCGGGAGAGGGGGCAAAACCGCGTCGGGGTGAGCCGGCTCCGGTCTTGCCCTCTCGCCCCTCTGGGGAGAGGTTTGGGGTGAGGCGCACGATGCGCGTCGCGCAGCGGCCTGTTCGCTCTGGGGAGAGGTTTGGAGTGAGGCGCACGATGCGCGTCGCGCAGCGGCCTGTTCGCTCCTTCTCCCGCTTGCGGGAGAAGGTTGGGCTGAAGCGCACGATGCGTTTCGCGCAGCGGACTGTTCGCTTCCTCTCCCGCTTGCGGGAGAGGGTTGGGGTGAGGCGCACGATGCGTTTCGCGCAGCGGACTGTTCGCTCCCTCTCCCGCTTGCGGGAGAGGGTTGGGGTGAGGGTACTGCGCCCCCATCGTCAAACACCCCATCCTCCTCCGGCAAGCCATGGCCAAAACGCATCGGCACCACGGCCACCGTGGGCACGCCGGTGAGTTGCTGCAACTGCTCGGGCGCCGGCGCCAGCAGGCTGGCATCGCCACGAAACTTGTTCAGCACAAAGCCGCGGATGCGCGCGCGATCGGCCTCGGGCAGCAGCGCCCAGGTGCCGTACAGGTGGGCAAAGGCGCCGCCGCGGTCGATGTCGGTCACCAGCAGGCAGCGCGCATCGGCGTGGCGCGCCACGCGCAGGTTCACCACATCGCTGGCCATCAGGTTGATCTCGGCCGGCGAGCCCGCGCCCTCGATCACCACCACGTCGTTTTCGGCGCGCAGCGCGTCCAGCGCGGCGGCGATCTGCGGCCACACGCGCTCGCTGCGCCCGCGCCAGGGCAGCGCCGTCAGCTCGCGGCTGACCTGTCCCAGCAGCACCACCTGGCTGTGCGTGTCGGCCTCGGGCTTGAGCAGCAGCGGGTTCATGCGCACGTCCGGCACGGCGCGCGCGGCCAGGGCCTGGAAGTATTGGGCCGAGCCGATTTCACCGCCGGGGAACGGGCCCCCACGCTCCCCTGCTGCGCATGGTGCGCTGCCCCCCGAGGGGGCCACACCCCGCCTTGGGGGCGGCCTGGCGGCGGGGTGGCCACTGCCCTCACCCCAACCCTCTCCCGCATGCGGGAGAGGGGGTCGGTCGGCGCCGGTGTTTGCTCCCTCGCCCCTCTGGGGAGAGGGCTGGGGTGAGGGGCCGGCGCCCGCCACCACCCTTGCGTTGTTGCTCATGTTCTGCGCCTTGAACGGCGCCACGCGCAAGCCCATGTTGGCGTAGTGCCGGCACAGCGCCGTAGCGATCCAGCTTTTGCCGGCGCCGCTGCTGGTGCCCAGCACCATCACGCACACGGCCGTCATGCGCGGGCCTTCGGCGTATGCAGCGCGTGCATCAGCGCGTCTTGCGTGGCCGGTGGCGCCACGGCCATGCGCACATGGCCAGGCAGGCCGAAGCTGGCGCCATCGCGCAGCTTGATGCCATGCCGGCGCAGGGCGGACAGCACGTTTTGCAGATCAAATGGGCCGCCAGCGCCCACCCCATCGGCGCGAGAAGCTACGAAAAAATGAGCGTCGCTGGGCTCCACCTGCCAACCCGCATGGCGCAGCGCATCGACCTGGCGCGCCTTCCAGCCGCGCAGCGTGGCGCGGCAGGCGTACAGCCAGTCCTGGCAATCCGTCGTGGCCCAGCATTGCAGCAACGCCACGCCATGCGCGCCCAGCGGCCACGACGGCGCCAGCACCTGCACGCGCGCCCGCAGCGCGGGCGGCGCGTCGGCCGGTGCCACGGCATAGGCCGCGCGCACCCCCGTCAGGCCCAGCGCCTTGTTGGGAGTGATGAGGCGCCACACGCGCTCCAGCGCCGCGCCCTCCAGGCTGGGCGCGCCGTGCAGGCGCAGCGGCGCGTAGGCCTCGTCCAGCACCAGCGTTTGCCCGCAGTGCAAGGCCGCCACCCACTCGGCCAGATCGGGCTGGGGCTGGCCCAACGGGCTGGAGGGCTCGCAGGCCCACAACAGCGCCGCTTGCGCCGCATCGGGCGTGATCACCAGGCCCGCCGCTTGCGCCGCGCGGGCGTAGTCGCCGTAGGCGTGCGCGGGTTGAGTCATGGCCGCGCCGGGCCCCGCCGTGAGCGCCACCGCCACGCTGATGCGCTGGATGAACTCGCTGGCGCTGGCGGCCAGCACGATGCGCGCCGGCACCACGCCGTGCCAGGCCGCCAGCTGGCGCGTGAGGGCGGTGTAGGCGGGGTCGGGGTAGTGGCGCGCGTCGGCCGTGCGCAGCGCGTGCAGCGCGGGCGGCCAAGGCCCGCAGGCGTTGCCGTTGCTGGACAAATCGTGTGCCGGCACGCCCTCGGCGTCGGGGCCGCCGTGAACGCTGCTCAGCATGGGATTACTTCACATTTCATAGCTTTCTGCGCTTGCTGGATGAGCTCAAGCGGGCAATTGTGCATTTATTTCAGCTGTTTCAAAGCGCTGCCGACGACCCGCAGCAGATGAAGCGAAAAGAGTCCAAAGGCCGCGGAGCAGGCCAAGCCGGCGATCGCCGTGGCCGGGGTCTCCCCGGTCACTGGCGATGCCCCCTGCAAGGGGGTTGGCGGAACATCGCGCAGCGAGTGGAGACTGGGGTTGTGACATTTCAACACCACCATCCCAGCAAGACCGCGCAGGCCCCCACGGTGGCCGTCAGCGCCGTGGCCGAGCCGATGGCGCAGGCGCGCAGGGTGTCGGCCGGCTCAGGTACCCGCGCGGCGCCGTTCAGGCTGTAGGCGCCGGGCTTGCGCAGCTGCACGCCCAGGGCCAGAGCCATGGCGGCCATGGGCCAGCCGCTGTTGGGCGACGGCGTGCGCGCGGCCTGCTCGGCCAGCCGCGCCGGCGCGCGCAGGCGGCCCACCAGCGCAATCAGCGCGGCGGTGATACGCGCCGGCGCCCAGGCCAGCACGTCGTCGGCGCGCGCGGCCCATTTGCCGGCCCAGCGCCAGTCGCGCGGCACGCCGTTCAGGGCATGCACGCCCGGATAACCCCACATGGCGTCGGCCGTGTTGGCAAAGCGAAACAGCGCCGCGCCGGGCAGCCCCAGCAGCACGAACCAGAACAGCGGCGCCACCAGCGAGTCGTTCAGGTTCTCGGCCAGGCTCTCGATGGCGCTCTCGCGCACCTCGGACGCGGTCAGCGCGCTCACATCGCGGCTGACCAGCCGCGCCAGCCGCGCGCGCCCCGCGTCCAGCGACTCGCCCAGCGCGCGCTCCACCGCCAGCACCTCGTCATGCAGCATGGCCCAGGCCAGCAGCGGCTTGAGCAGCAGGCCCAGCGCCAGCGCGGCCAGCCACACCGGCTGCTGAAGCACCCAGGCTTGCAGCCACCAGGCCAGCGCAAACACCGCGCTCGCCGCGCCGCACCAGGCCAGCGCCGCGCACCAGAAGATGCGCTCGTCGGAGCGCACCGGCGTGCGTGCATCGGTGTCCGTGTCGGACCGCACCGGCGTGCGCGTGTCGGACCGCACCCGCGGTGCACCGGCCGCCGGCGCCACGCGCGCGCCGGCCCAGGCCAGGTAGCGTCCCATCCACACCACGGGGTGCCAGCGCGCAGCGGGCTCGCCCAGCACGCGGTCGATCGCCAGCGCCAGCGCCGGCACGCAGGCCAGCAGCCACAGGGCTGCGTCGTCCCCGCTCGGCACGGCGCCCATCATGGCAACACCGGCCCAGGGCTCAGGCCAGCGGCGCCGGCTCGGTCTTGAGCAGGCCGCCCAGCGCGTTGGGCGCGCTCACCAGGTCGGCCAGCGTGTGTTTGTCCAGCTCGGCGTAAAACACCTTGAAGGCGCCGCTCAGAATGCCCGACAGCTTGCACGCCGGCGCAATGCGGC
The DNA here is from genome assembly GCA_018241325.1 of Pseudomonadota bacterium. Taxonomy (GTDB): domain Bacteria; phylum Pseudomonadota; class Gammaproteobacteria; order Burkholderiales; family Burkholderiaceae_C; genus Ottowia. The sequence goes on from JAFEEB010000004.1 coordinate 115,643, forward strand.
AATGGTGGCTCAGGTCGGCCACCATGCATTCCACATACGCCGCACTGCCCTCGCACAGGCGCACCACCTCGCCCACGCGGATCGACTCGGCCGGCTGCCCCAGGCGCAGGCCGCCGCCCTTGCCGCGCACCGTCTGCACCCAGCCGGCGCGCCCCAGCTGGTGCACCACCTTGGTCAGGTGGTTGGCCGAGATGCCGTAGGCGGCGGCGATTTCGTCCACCGTGGCGCGGCGGTCCTCCTGCAGCGCCAGATACATCAGCACCCGCAAGGCATAGTCGGAAAAGGTGGTGACTCGCATCGGCGAAAATCACGCCCGGGCCGCCCTGCTGACAACGCGGACTTGCGTTGCGGGCGGGCGGGCCATGGCGTACATTAAAAGATGTATTCATTATGCATTTTTAGGACTGACTCGCAAGGTCCCTCATCATGACTTTTGTCGTTACCGAAGCCTGCATCCGCTGCAAATACACCGACTGCGTGGACGTTTGCCCCACCGACGCCTTTCGCGAAGGCCCCAACTTCCTGGTGATCGAGCCCGAGGACTGCATCGACTGCGCCGTCTGCGTGCCCGAATGCCCCGTCAACGCCATTTACGCCGACGAGGACGTGCCCAAGGACCAGCTGGACTTCATCCCGCTGAACGAGGAGCTGGCCCGGGGCTGGAAGACCATCTCGCGCAAGGTCCCGGCCCTGCCCGACGCGGACGAATGGGCCAAGGTCGGGCCAAAGCGCGAGCAGCTCCAGCGTTGATTTGCAACCCCTGCGCCGTGAAGGCGGCGCCTGAAGACAGCCATGTCAAACCCTCCCGGACACGACCACACCACCCCCGAAGCCATCTACGGCTTTGACGCCCGCGGCATCGCGCGGCGCTTTCGCCACTCGGCCATCTTCGGCGCACTCGACGCGCTCAACCCCGGCGAAACCATGCGCTTCGTCAACGACCACGACCCCATCCCGCTGCTGGGCCAGCTGCAGGCGCGCTACGGCCAGGCCGTGCACATCGAATACCGCCAGCGCTCGCCCGAGGGCGTGGTGATCGACTTCGAGCGGCGATAGAGGCTGCAACGCGCCGGCGCCCGCTCGGCGCGGACGTCCCGCGCATCGGCCGGGTGGCGGGCCGCTCCCCGCATCGCCCGACGCGCCCGACACGCGCATGACGCGGCCCACGGGCCGGCCACTGTTCAGGCGCGGCCGATCTGCTGCCGATGGGCCACCTGCAGCGAGATGCGCGCCAGCCGGGCGATGACATCGCCCATGGCCGCCGCGGCACGTTCGAACATGGCGCCGTCGCTGGTGCGCATGATGGACTCCAGCGTCTCGCTGAAGGCTTCCAGCGGCTTTTGCGCTTCCACCAGCAGGTGGGACGACTGGTCCACCGAGCCCGCGGTGGCGCCGCCCGCCGCGCGCCCCTGGGCCCAGCCAGCCAACAAAGTCCGTGCGTCCTCGCCGCCTTCGGCGATCGACTCGCGCCCGCGCGCGACATGGTCGTCGATCCGGTCGGCAACCTGCGCTGGCGCCGCGCTGCGCCGAGCTGTCGCAGCCTGATCAAGGGACGGTGGCAACATCGATTCCAGCAACGCTGCGCTTTGCGGGTCGCCGATCGCGCGCAGGCGCGCGGCCAGGGCGCCGTACTGGCTGGCAATGGCCGCCTCGTGCTGCGCCAGCACTTCCTCCAGGGCCTTGGGCGAGCTCACCGTCAGGTCGGGCAATCGCACCGGGCGCTGTTCGCCATGCCAGGCGCGACGACGAAAGCGGCGCAACACGGCGGCGCGGCGCAATTGCTCGGTGCCCAGTTTTTCGGCCTCCTCCCTCACACGCGGATCGGCAGCGCGCGCAGCCAGATAGCTGTAGAAGGCAAAGCCGCGCTCGCGGTTGTCCACCGCCAGCGCAAAAGCGCGATAGGGGGTCAACAAGGCGCTGTCGATGCTCTCGTCCCACGACGTCGACAGGCTGGGCGGCAGGCGCGCGGCATAGGCTTCGGCGGGCCCGATGGCTTGGCCCAGTTGTGCGGCCCGTTGCTGCACCGCGCCGGCGTGCTCGCGCGCGTGCTCGAGCAGGACCTCGAACGCCGCCGCGGTGGCGACCTCGCCGCGCTGCTTCATGTGCTCGATCAGCTCGCCGTAGCGATGCACGGCCTGCTCCTCGATGGCACTGGCCATGCCCACGAGGTCGCGCATGTTCACCGACTCGATCTGCGGATCGTGCTGGAGCCGGGGTTGATGCAAGCTGCGTTCAGGCATGAGGTGCTCCTTGTCTGGTGGCCATGGACCGCTGCCGGGCTTGGGGGACGCCGCGGCGAGCCACGTGCGCCGCCTGGGCGTACGCGTGCGATGCGCGCGGCGATCTCCCGTCTGCTTTGTTCGCGGACAGCCCCTCACTTTGTAAGCCCAATGAGTGTCCGAACGACATCCTTTCATTTGACCCTGATCAAATAAAACCAAAGTAACAGAGCTGCGCTTACGGGTGTTAACACGTTGCACGGCGGTCGATTTCTATACTGGCTCGAGGCTGCCGTGTACCCAACCCGTCCGACCGGACGTCTGGAGAGGCCATTGACACAGACACTCAGACAGGCCGCGACGGCGGTGCTCGTCGCTTTTTTCCTTGCTCTGTCCTGGGGGATGGCGCTGGCGCAGAGTGCGCCAACGCTGGACAGCTTTCTGAAGACCGTGCAGCCTTCCGATCTGGTGCCCGGCGCCGACCGGTTCGGGCCGACGCGGGCCGATCCGCCGGTGGCCCCCGCGTTCAAAGGCGAGCAACTGATCGGCTACGCGTACCTGAGCTCGCAGTTCGTCAACACCAACGGCTACTCGGGCAAGCCCATCCACACCCTGGTCGGGCTCGACACCAGCGGCACGATCGTCGGCCTGCATCTGGCGGCACACAGCGAGCCGATCGTGCTGATCGGCATCCCCGAGCAGCGCATCGTCGATTCGATCAAACCGTTCATCGGCTACAACCCGCTGAAGGCGGCAGCCGAGGGCAAGGGCCCTCCCAAGGCCGACATCGTCAGCGGCGCCACGGTGACGGTGCTGGTGATCGGCGAAGGCATCGTGCGCTCGGCGGTGCGGGTGTCGCGCCTGCTCGGCCTGGGGGGCACGGGGCCCTCAGCGGGGGCGGCTGCGGCGGCGCCCAAGCGCGTGATCGATTCGCAAGCCGGCGGCATCCATAGCTGGTCCGCGTTGCTGGCCGACGGTTCCATCGCCGCGTTGCATTTGACCGTGGGCAAGGTCAATGATGCCTTCAAGGCCTCGGGCAACGCGCAGGCCATCCAGCGACCGCAAGCGGGCGCGCCGGATGAACCCTTCATCGACCTCTACGTGGCGCAGGTTTCGCAGCCGGCCGTCGGCCGCAGCCTGCTGGGCCAGGCCGAGTTCGACGCCGTGCGGCAAATGCTGGCGCCCGGGCAACAGGCGATCCTGGTGGCCGGCGACGGCCTCTATTCCTTCAAGGGTTCGGGCTATGTGCGTGGCGGCATCTTCGATCGGATCGAGCTGGTGCAGGGAACCGAGACCATTCGCTTCACCGACCGCGGGCACCGGCGCGTTGGCGCGCTGCAGGCCGAGGGTGCGCCGAACTTTCGCGAAATCGACGTGTTCGTCGTGCCCGAGGGCGCCGAGTTCGACGCGACGGCCCCCTGGCGCCTGCAGCTGCTGGTGCAGCGCCCCACGGGCGCGCTCGACAAGGCGTTTGTCTCGTTCGAGCTGCCCTACGAGCTGCCCACGAAATACACCCGGGCCGCAGCCCCGCCGACGGGCCCCCCGGCTGCCACCGCCACCGCGCCGGTAGCATCGGCGGCGTCAGCGGTATCCGCGGCGCCCGCCGTCGCGGCCACGGGCGCGGGCAGCGGCGCGGCGGCGCTCGACGACCTGGAACAGGTGCCCCTGTGGCAGCGCATGTGGAAGAGCAAGATCGCCGCCATCGTCGTGCTCGGCCTGATGCTGGCGGCATTGACGGTGATCTTCTTCTTCCAGACCTGGTTCGTGCGCCGCGAGAAGCTGTTCGACCGCGTGCGGCTCGTCTACCTGTCCATCATTCTTCTGTGGCTCGGTTGGGTGGCGCAGGCGCAGTTGTCGGTGGTCAACGTGCTGACCTTCCTCACGGCGCTGCGCGAAGGCTTTCACTGGGAGGCCTTCCTCATCGATCCCCTGATCTTCATCCTCTGGACCTCGGTGGCCGCGGCGCTGCTGTTCTGGGGCCGCGGGCCGTTCTGCGGCTGGCTGTGCCCGTTCGGCGCGCTGCAGGAGCTCGCCAACCGCATCGCCAAGGCGTTGCACGTGCCGCAGGTCAAGGTGCCGTGGGCCGTGCACGAGCGCCTGGTGCCGATCAAGTACATCATCTTTCTCGGCCTGTTCGGCGTCTCGCTGGGCTCGCTGGCCATGGCCGAGGTGCTGTCCGAGGTGGAGCCCTTCAAGACCGCCATCGTGCTGCACTTCATGCGCCAGGCCTGGTTCATCGTCTTCGCGCTGGCGGTGCTGCTGCCGGGCTTGTTCATCGAGCGGTTTTTCTGCCGCTACATGTGCCCGCTGGGCGCGGCGCTGGCCATCCCGGGGCGCATGCGCCTGTTCGAGTGGCTCAAGCGCTACCGCGAGTGCGGCAACCCGTGCATGCGCTGCTATCACGAGTGCCCGGTCGAGGCCATTCACCCCGAGGGCCACATCAACCCCAACGAGTGCATCGGCTGCCTGCACTGCCAGGTGCTCTACCACCATGATCGCAAGTGCCCGGTGATGATCCAGAAGCGCCTGAAGCGCGAGAAGCGCGAGGCCATGCGCTCGTCGACCGGCGCGGTGGTGGCCACGCAGGTGCACCGCATGAAGTCCGAATTGCCCGGTTCGGCATGACCCGGCGCTGGTTGAGCGCCATCACAGAGAGAAACCAAGGAGTAGCGAAATGAGCGAGGACAAATCCAGATCGGAGCATCACGACCCGAGCCGCCGCGCCGTTCTCGGAGGCGGCGTCAAGGCCGTCGCTGTTACCGCCGGGGCGGCCGCCACCGGTCTGCTCGCCGGGTGTGGCCAGGGCGAACAGGCCACGACCACCGCTGCACAAACGGCCAGCAAGCCGGCACCGCAGGCGTCGCAGGCAGCGCAGGCGCCCAGCAAGTCGGCGCTGCAGGCGGCGCTCGAGCGCACCCACGTCGGCCCGGGCGAACTCGACGAGTACTACGTGTTCTTCTCCAGCGGCCAGTCGGGCGAGCTGCGCATCTACGGCCTGCCCTCGATGCGCGAGCTGATGCGCGTTCCGGTGTTCAACTACGATGGCGCCACCGGTTGGGGTCTGACCAACGAAAGCCGCAAGATCCTGACCGAGGGCCTGACGCCGGAGACGCGCAAGTTCCTGCAAAAACGCGGCGGCATCTTCCTCAACGGCGACCTGCACCACCCGCACATGTCGTTCACCGACGGCACCTACGACGGGCGTTACCTGTTCATGCAGGACAAGGCCAACACGCGCGTGGCGCGCGTGCGCTGCGACGTCATGAAGTGCGACAAGATCATCGAGATTCCCAATGCCTTCAGCGCGCACGGCCTGCGCGTGCAGAAGTATCCGAAAACCGGCTATGTCTTCGTCAACGGTGAAAACCGCATCCCCTCGCCCAACGACGGCACCAACGTCGACGACAAGTCGGCGTACCGGTGCTTCTTCACCGCCATCGACGGCGAAACCATGAAGATCGCCTGGCAGGTGATGGTCGATGGCAACCTGGACAACGTCGATGCCGACTACCAGGGCAAGTACGCGTTCTCCACCTGCTACAACTCGGAGCAGGGCTTCACGCTGGGCGAGATGACGGCCGCCGAGCAGGACTGGGTGACCATCTTCAACATCCAGCGCATCGAGGAGGGAGTCAAGGCCGGCAAGGCCCAGATGATCAACGGCGTGCCGGTGCTCGACGGCCGCAAGAAGGACGGCAAAGATTCGCCCTACACGCGCTACGTCCCCGTGCCCAACAGCCCGCACGGCATCAACACCGCGCCCGACGGCATCCACGTCATCGCCAACGGCAAGCTGTCGCCGACCTGCACGGTATTCGACGTGCGCAAGTTCGACGATCTGTTCGACGACAAGATCAAGCCGCGCGACGTGGTCGTCGCCGAGCCCGAGCTGGGCCTGGGGCCGCTGCACACGGCCTTCGACGGCAAGGGCAACGCCTACACGACGCTGTTCATCGACAGCCAGATCTGCAAGTGGAACATCGCCAAGGCGATCGACAAGTTCAACGGCAAGGACGCCGACCCCATCATCCAGAAGCTGGACGTGCACTACCAGCCCGGCCACAACCACACGTCGATGGGACAAACCAAGGAGGCCGACGGCAAGTGGCTGCTGTCGCTCAACAAGTTCTCCAAGGACCGCTTCCTCAACGTCGGCCCGCTGAAGCCCGAGAACGACCAACTGATCGACATCTCGGGCGACCAGATGATCCTGGTGCATGACGGCCCCTCGTATGCCGAACCGCATGACGCGACCATCATCCACCGCTCCAAGGTCAACCCGATCAGCGTCTGGAAGCGCGACGATCCGTTCTTCGCCGATGCCGTCGCGCAGGCCAAGGCCGACGGCGTGACGCTGGAGGAAGCGGCCAAGGTCATTCGCGACGGCCACAAGGTTCGCGTGTACATGTTCTCGGTGGCACCCACCTTCAGCCTGACCGACTTCAAGGTCAGGCAGGGCGACGAGGTGACGATCTACGTCACCAACCGCGACAGCCTGGAAGACCTGACGCACGGCTTCGGCCTCGGCGGATATGGCATCAATTTCGAGGTGGCGCCGCAAGCCACTGCCTCGGTCACCTTCACCGCCGACCGACCGGGCGTCTTCTGGTATTACTGCTCCTGGTTCTGCCATGCCCTGCACATGGAGATGAAGGGGCGCATGCTGGTCGAGGCCAGGCGTGCCTGAACTGAGCTGGCGGGCTCTGGCGCCAATGGTGCTGGGGCTGGCGGTGCTGGGCAGCGCCGGCGCCGCCCAGCGCGTGGTCGAGCCGGGCACGCCGCTGCAACCGCTGGTCGATGCGGCGGCGCCGGGCGAGGTGCTGCTGCTCGCGCCGGGCCGTCACCCCGGCCCCCTCGTGATCGATCGCCCGCTCGAGCTGCGCGGTCAGGCGGGCGCCATCATCACGGGTACGGGCACGGGCAGCGTCATCACCGTGACGGCGCCCGACGTGCGGATCGAGGGGCTGGAAATCACCGGCTCCGGCACCGACCTGCCGGCCATGGATTCGGCCATCCTCGTGCAGCAGGCGGCGCCGCGCACGATCGTGCGCGGCAACCGCCTCATGAACAACCTGTTTGGCGTCTACCTGCATGGCGCCGCCGATTCACGGGTCGAGAACAACATCATCGACGGCCGCCAGGACCTGCGTCTGGCCGAGGCCGGCAACGGCGTGTCGATCTGGAACGCGCCGGGCGCCGCAATCATCGGCAACACCATCAGCCACGGGCGCGACGGCATCTACGTCAAGATCAGCCACCACAACCGCTTCGAGAACAACACCTTCTCCAAGCTGCGCTTCGCCATCCACTACATGTACACCAACGACAGCCGCATCGCCGGCAATCGCTCGCGCGGCAACCATGTCGGCTGGGCCATCATGTATTCCGAGCGCCTCGAGGTGGAGGACAACGTCTCCGACGGCGACCGCGACCATGGCCTGCTGCTGAACTCCACCAACGATTCGCGGGTCATCGGCAACGTGGTGCGCCAAGGCGGCGAGAAGTGCGTCTTCGTCTACAACGCCAACAACAACCGGCTCGAGAACAACTGGTTCGAGGGCTGCCCGATCGGCATCCACTTCACCGCGGGCTCCGAAGGCAACATCATGACCGGCAACGCCTTCGTCGCCAACCGCGTGCAGGTCAAATACGTCGGCACGCGCTTCATCGACTGGGCCGCCAACGGCCGTGGCAACTACTGGAGCGACAACCCTGCCTTCGATCTCGATGGCGACGGCATCGCCGACCGGCCCTACCGGCCCAACGACGTCATGGACGAAATCCTCTGGACGCGCCCGCAGGCCAAGCTGCTGACCAACAGCCCGGCGGTGCAACTGGTGCGCTGGGCGCAGGCGCGCTTTCCGGCGCTGTATCCGGGCGGCGTCTTCGACAGCGCGCCGCTGATGCGCCCGGTGCGCGTGCCCAAGCCGGCCGTGCCACTGCCATGACGCCGATCGCGCAGTGGGTCGAGGTCACCAAGCGCTACGGGCCGCTGGTCGCCGTCGAGGACGTTTGTCTGGCGCTGCGACCGGGCGAGGTGACGGCGCTGGTCGGCCACAACGGCGCCGGCAAGACGACGCTGATCAAGCTGCTGCTGGGGTTGATCCGCCCCAGCGCGGGACGGGTCGAGGTACAGGGCCAGGACCCGGCAGGGCGCGGCGGCGCCCAGGCGCGGCGCACGCTGGGCTTCCTGCCCGAGAACGTGGCGTTTCACGGCGCCATGACGGCAGTCGAACTGATGGCCTTCTACGCGCGCCTGAAGGGCTGTTCGCCCGCGGGCAACGCGGACTTGCTGGCGCGCGTCGGCATTGCCGCGGCCGCGCGGCGGCGCGTGGCCACCTATTCCAAAGGCATGCGCCAGCGCCTGGGCATCGCGCAGGCGCTGATCGGCGAGCCCCGGCTGCTGTTGTTCGATGAGCCGACCAGCGGGCTCGATCCGGCCTCGCGCGTGGAGGTGTTCGACACCATCGACGGCCTGCGCGCGGGCGGCGCGACGGTGCTGGTGTCCACGCACGCGCTGGCCGAGGTCGAGCAACGCGTCGACCGCGTGGCCATCATGCATCGCGGCCACCTGCTGGCCGCCGGCACGCTGGGCGAGTTGCGCCACGGCGTGCGCGCCGAGGTGCGCATGCAACTGCGCCTGCGGCCCCAGGCAGCGACCGACGTGGCGGCCCGTCTGCCCGCGGGCCTGCGCTGCACCGCGCGTGCAGACGGCCTGGCGATCGAGCTTCCGCGCGCACGCAAGATGGAGGTATTGCACGCCATCAGCGGCCTGGGCGCGGATGTGCAGGACATCGAGATCGCGACGCCGGGACTCGAGGCGCTGTACCGCGACCTGGTCGAGGCACGGGGCGAAGCGGGCGTGGCGGCATGAAGACAGGACTGATCGCCATGCAGGAAATCCGCGTCGGCCTGCGCAACCGCTGGGTGCTGGCCACCACGTTGCTGCTGGCGGCGTTGGCCCTGTCGCTGGTGCTGCTGGGCAGCGCGCCCACCGGCACGGTCAAGGCCGATCCGCTGGCGGTGGTCATCGTCAGCTTGTCCAGTCTCACCATCTTCCTGGTGCCGCTGATCGCGCTGCTGCTGTCGTTCGACGCCATCGTCGGCGAGCACGAGCGCGGAACCTTGATGCTGCTGCTGGCCTATCCGGTGGCGCGTTGGCAGGTGGTTGTCGGCAAGGTGCTGGGGCAGATCGTCATCCTCGCCATCGCCACGTTCATCGGCTATGGCGTGGCGGCCGCGGCGCTGTGGCTGACGAGCGCGGCAGTCTTGCAGGCCTGGGGCGGCTTTGCCGCCATGGTGCTGACCTCGGTCATGCTGGGCGCGGCTTTCGTGGCCATGGGCACTCTCGCCAGCACCCTGGTGCGCGAACGGGCCACCGCAGCGGGCCTGGCGGTGGCCGTGTGGCTGTTCTTCGTGCTGCTCTACGACACGGCGCTGCTCGGCGTTCTGGTGGCCGACGCCGGAAACCATCTGGGTACCCGCGCGCTCGACGTGGCCCTGCTGCTCAACCCGGCCGACGTCTATCGCCTGTTCAACATGAGCGCCAGCGCGGGCGCGGCGATCTACAGCGGCATGGCGGGCCCCGGGGCTGCGACCGGCTTGCCGACCGGGCTGCTGCTGGCGGCGTTGACGGCCTGGGTGTTGGCGCCATTGGGGCTGGCCGTCCTCGTCTTTCAGAGGAGGCCGATATGAACGCGCACCTCGTGTGGCGCGTGGCGCGGCGGTCATCGTTGGCACGGCGCGGGTTTGCAGCCGTGCTGGCGGCCTGCGCGCTGCTGGGCGGTTGCGACCGGCCCGATCAATCGGCTGCCGTGCCTGCGGCGGCCGAGCTGACCGGCAACGTCGCCTTCGAGGCGACCGGCTACTACTGCGGCATGCTGCTGGCCGATCACGCCGGCCCCAAGGGTCAGATTCACCTGGCGCAGCGCGACAAGCCACTGTGGTTCTCGTCGGTGCGTGACACCGTCGCGTTCACGCGCTTGCCCGAGGAGCCGCGCAACATCACCGCCATGTACGTCAACGACATGGGTCAGGCACGCGACTGGGAACACCCCGAGGCCGGCACCTGGATCGACGCCACCAAAGCCTGGTACGTGATCGAGAGCGACCGACGCGGCGGCATGGGCGCGCCCGAGGCGATCCCCTTTGGCGAGCGCTCGGCGGCCGACGCGTTTCGCCAGGCGCACGGCGGCAAGGTGCTGCGCCTCAAGGAGATTCCCGATGCCTACGTGCTGGGGCCGGTCGATCTTCAGCCCGCGGGCAAGGGCACGCCCACGCAGGGCGACCCTGCCGAGCATTCATCCACGCATTCCAGCGCGCAACCCGCGCCGGCCGCCGCGGCGGCTGCACCGGGTGCAACGCGACCCTGAAGGAGCCTGTCATGCCGCAACGTCGACGTTTTCTGGCCATCGCTGCATCCTGGAGCGCACTCGGTCCCGCCGCGATGGCGATGCCCACGCCGCAACCGGTCGTCTGGAAGGGCGTGACCCTGGGCGCCCTGGCGTCGATGTCCATCGTCCATCCCGACCGCGCGCACGCCCAGGCGCTGCTGGCGCGCAGTCTTGCCGAGATCGAGCGGCTGGAGGGCATCTTCAGCCTCTATCGATCCGACTCGGTGCTGTCGCGCCTGAACGCGGCGGGGCATCTGGCCGGCCCGCCGACCGAACTGGTCGAGTTGCTGTCCTTCAGCCTGTCGCTGGCGCGTGCCACCGACGGCGCGTTCGATCCGAGCGTGCAGCCGCTGTTCAATGCCTACCTCGAGCACTTCAGCCAGCCCGGCGCCGCTCCGGCCGGACCACCGCCCGCGCGGATAAAACGGGCCCTGGCGTCGGTCGGCTTTGCCGACGTCGAGCTGGACAGCGGCCATGTGCGCCTGCACCGGCCGGGCGCCGCGCTCACGCTCAATGGCGTCGCCCAAGGCTTCATCACCGATCGGGTTGCGACGTTGCTGCGCGCCGGTGGGCTGGACAACGTGCTGCTCGACCTGGGCGAGGCGCGAGCCATGGGTCGGCACGCCGACGGCCAGCCCTGGCGCGCCGCCGTCCGCGACCCGGGCCACACCGAGCGCACCCTGTTCGACCAGGCGCTGGGCAACGGCCGCGGCCAATGGCCGGCGCTGGCCACATCCGGTGGCTACGGCACGGTCTTCGGCACCGACCCGCGCGTGCACCATCTGCTCGATCCGCGCAGCGGACACAGCGCCAACTACCACGCCTCGGTGTCGGTGGCCGCGTCCAGCGCCACGCTGGCCGATGGCCTGTCCACCGCACTGTGCATCGTGCCCCCGGCGCGGGCCGACGCGCTGGTCGCCGCCCATCCCGGGGTGCGCGCCTGGTTTGTCGATGGCCGCAGCCACGTGACGACGCGCGACACGCGACATGGGCCGGCCCACCAGCGGCACGGCCTTTTTGGCTGAACCACGGGCCGCCGGCGGCAACCTGCGCGCGCATTTCGGGCGTCGGTTTGCTTCGTTTTTTGTAGCTTCTTGCGCTTGATGGGCGCAGTTTGCGGCCTTGTTTTCCGGCTATTTGTCGATGGCGCACCAGAACCCGGACCCGCTGGCAAGCCGTGGCACCGGTCTCGATGGCCTTGCGGCAGCCGCACTCGCTGGCCGTGCACATGCGCTTTGGCCTGCCATTGACGGCCCGCCATCGGTCGGCACGCCTTTTCGGACGTCCTGCGTGGCGCGCCGGCAGGCAAGCGCACCGCCTGATCAGCGCCACGCGTGGCTTGTCACAATGCCGCCATGGCCGACTCCAATGTCGTTGACACTGCCGCGCAACCCGGCGCGGCGCGCCATTCGCGCCAGTCGCTGGCGCGGCGGCTGCGCTTGCAGCAGCTGATGATCTTCGAGCAGGTGGTCGCCTCGGGCTCGCTGCTGGCGGCCGCGGGCGAGCTGGCGATGACGCAGCCGGCCATCAGCAAATCCATCCAGGAGCTGGAGTCGCAGCTGGGCGGCGCTCTGTTTGTGCGCGGCAAGCGCGGCGTGCAGTTGACCGAGTTTGGCCGCCGCTTCGAGCCGCATGCCGCACACATGCTGGCCGAGCTGCGCCAGCTGGCCGAGACGCTGAACGCCACCCACGCGGGCACGCGCGGCCAGGTGGTGGTGGGCACGCTGATCAGCGCCTCGGCCGCGCTGCTGCCCGAGGCGATCGTGCGGCTGCGCCGCGGCGCGCCCGACGTGGTGGTGACCGTGCGCGTGGGGCCCAACACGCTGCTGTTTCCGCTGCTGGCGCGCGGCGAGCTGGACGTGGTGGTGGGCGCCCTGCCCGGTCCCGCGACAGCCGCGGTGGCCGGCGCCGAGTCCGCGCGCCTGGCCAGCCAGCCGGTGTACGACGAGGCGCTGCGCGTGGTGGTGGGCGCCCAGCACCCGCTGGCGCGCCGGCGCAAGCTGGCGCTGACCGAGCTGATGGCGCTGGACTGGATCGTGCCCACGCCGGACTCCATGGCTTGGCCGTCGGTGCGCGCCTTCTTTGGCGCAGCGGGGCTGCCGGCGCGGCGCATCGAGTCGGTGTCGATCCTGACAAACCTGGCACTGCTGGCCAGCAGCCCCATGGTCGCGCTGATGCCGCAGGCCGCGGCCGAGCGCTTTGCGCAAGGGGGCCAATTGGCGGTGCTCCCCATCCGGGGCCTGGGCGCGTTCGGCGCCGTGGGCTACACGGTGCGCGCCGACCGCGCGCCCAGCGCGGCCACCGAGCGCTTTTTGGCGGCGCTGCGGGCCACGAGCGAGCGCCTGGGGCGCAGTCTCTGAACTATTCCCCTTGGTTATATCAAGGGGCAAAGTCTTCGCTTGTAAGGCAAGCGTGGGCGGCCTAGACTGGGGCACCCCCCTGCTGGAGTCCGCCGTGACCGAACGCTTTGCGCTGCCGCCCTCGCTCAAGGAAATCCGCAATTACGTGGACGGCGCCTTCGTCACCACCGACCGGACCTTCGACAATGTCAGCCCGCTCACCGGCCGCGTGCTGGCCAAGGTGCACGAGGCCGACGCCGCCCTGGTGGACCGCGCGGTGCGCGCGGCGCGCCAAGCCGTTGAAGGCGAATGGGGCCGCAGCACGGTGGAGCAGCGCGCGGCCGCCCTGCACCGCGTGGCCGACATCATCGAGCGGCGCTTCGACGACTTTCTGGCCGCCGAGATCGCCGACACCGGCCGCCCCCTGGCGCAGGCGCGCAAGCTGGACGTGTACCGCGGCATCGCCAACTTCCGCACCTTTGCCGATTTGGGCAAGACGGCGCACGGCGACTTCTTCGAGACCAACCTGGCCGACGGCAGCAAGCTGATCAACTACACCACGCGCAAGCCGCTGGGCGTGGTGGCCAGCATCTCGCCCTGGAACCTGCCCATCCTGTCGCTGACTTGGAAGGCCGCGCCGGCGCTGATCTGCGGCAACGCCATCGTGTGCAAGCCGTCCGAAGAAACACCCTCGTCGGCCACGCTGATTGCCGAGGCCTTCCACGAGGCGGGCGTGCCGGCGGGCGTGTTCAACGTGGTGCACGGCTTCGGCCCCGGCTCGGCCGGCGAGGCGCTGACCACCCACCCCGGCATCGACGCCGTCACTTTCACCGGCGAGTCGCGCACCGGCGCGGCCATCATGAAGGCGGTGGCTGACGGGGTGAAGGAGGTGTCCTTCGAGCTGGGCGGCAAAAACGCCGCCATCGTGTTTGCCGACTGCGACTTCGACGCCGCCGTGGATGGCGTGATCCGCTCCAGCTTCACCAACACCGGCCAGGTCTGCCTGTGCTCGGAGCGCGTGTATGTGGAGCGGCCCATCTTCGAGCGCTTTGTGGCGGCGCTCAAAGCCAAGACCGAGGCGCTGAAGATCGGCTGGCCCGACGAACCGGGCGTGGACATGGGCTCGCTGATCTCGCGCGAGCACCGCGAGAAGGTGCTGTCGTACTACAAGCTGGCCGTCGAGGAAGGTGCCACCGTGGTCACCGGCGGTGGCGTGCCGCACTTTGGCGACGAGCGCGACGGCGGCGCCTTTGTGCAGCCCACCGTCTGGACCGGATTGAGCGACAGCGCGCGCTGCCTGAACGAGGAGGTGTTTGGCCCCGTGTGCCACATCGCCCCCTTCGACAGCGAAGACGAGGTGCTTGCCCGCGCCAACGCCAGCGACTACGGGCTGGCCGCCAGCGTGTGGACGACCAACCTGTCGCGCGCGCACCGCGTCAGCCCCCGGCTGCACGTGGGCATCGTGTGGGTCAACACCTGGTTCTCGCGCGATCTGCGCACGCCCTTTGGCGGCGTCAAGCTCTCGGGCATCGGCCGCGAGGGCGGGCGCTGGTCGCTGGACTTCTACAGTGAGACTTCCAACATCTGCATCAAGGCCTGAGGAAATCACGCATGAGCAACGCATCCAACAAGGCGACGGTGGTCGAAGGCAAGGCCACGCCGCGCGGCAAGTTTCCGCACATCAAGCGCGCGGGCGATTTTCTGTATGTCTCGGGCACCAGTTCGCGCCGGCCCGACAACAGCTTTGCCGGTGCCCAGGCCGACGCGCTGGGCGTGACCACGCTGGACATCCGCGTGCAGACGCGCACCGTGATCGAGAACATCCGAGACATCCTGCAAAGCGCCGGCGCCGACTTGAGCGACCTGGTGGAGACCCAGGCGTTTTTGGTCAACATGAACGACTTTGGCG